>NZ_JBXAFD010000001.1:0-669324 GCF_058792695.1 Rhodococcus sp. MT28 | reverse complement strand
GCCCCTGTGCGCCTTTTTGGTAGCGCCAACTACAAAAAAGGCGCACAGGGCCGCTAGGCCAACACTTCTCGCGTGGCCTCGACCAGGCGCTCCAGCCAGGCGTCGGTGCCGACGGCCTGACGCAGCGGCTCGTTGGGCAATTCGATGCTGACCGGCAGTCCGGCAGGCAAAGTCGACCAGATGTCGGCCAGGGCGATGCCGCCGGTGCCGGGCACCAGACGCTCCTCGCGGGCCTGACGGATCAGCTCTGCGTCCCCAGTGGGAGCGGGGGTCGAACCGTCGCACATCTGGGCGTAGTGCAACCACTCGCGAGGGATGGACGCAAGATCCTCGAGCGTTGTCGCCGAGCGGTCGGTGTGCAATGCGTCGACCAGGACACTACGAGCCGGACCGTCTGCCGCCGAGACGATCTCGATGGCCGCACGTGCATCGGGCACCGCAGTCCACGGCATGAACTCGAGGGAAGCGACGATGCCGTAGTTCGCGCACAGTTCCGCGAGGCGTGCATAGGAGTCCGTGAGCCGAGCGCGGTCGCGGTCGTCGCCGCCCACCAGAACGGCTTTGGCTCCGAGCTGTGCGCCCGCTTCGAGCAACGGAACGTAGTCGGTGGGGTCGAAGTCGGCTGCAAGACGGATGATTTCGAGGTCGAATACCTCGACCGGTGAATCGCCCAGTCGACGCACCAGCTCGTCCAACGACTGCTTGTCCTCGTGCAGAGGGTAGGCCGTCGTACCTGGTGCCGCTGGCATCAGACGGATACCGATGGTGTCGAAGCCGTGCTTTTCAGCCAAGGCGACGTGCTGCATCGGTGCGGTGTCGAGCACTGTGAGGGCTGCCAGTCCAAGTGAGAGTGTCATGCGTGCGCTCCAACTGTCTCGGCTCCGGCCAGTTCCCGGCCGGCCAGGTAACCGAATGTCATGGCCGGTCCGAGGTTGATGCCCCCGGACGGGTAGTGCCCGCCCATCACGCTCGCCTGATCGACGCCGACGGCGAGCAACCCCTCGATGGGGCGGTCGTTGTCGTCGAGCACATGCGACGACGAGTCCGTGACCAGTCCGGCGAAGGTGCCGAAACTCCCTGGCACGACTTTCACCGCGTAGTACGGACCCTTCTGCAAGGGCGCGAGCGACGGGTTCGGCCACGGATTGGAAGCATCTCCGGAACCTCGGTTGAACGGTGTTGTACCGCGACCGAACTCGGGGTCTTCACCGGCCACGGCCCCGATATTGAAAGCTGCGACGGTTTTCTCCAACTGCACGGGGTCGACGCCGATCTTCTCGGCCAAGTCCCGAAGAGTGCGCCCACGCGTGAGGTACCCCGAGCGCAGGTACGGCTGGATCGGGATCGGCAAGGGCTTCGCCATGCCCAGCGGGAGGTATCGCACATACTGTTGATCGGCAATCAACCACGAGCACACCTCTTCGCCCTCGGGAACCTGCTCGACCATCGCGAGTGTGTAGTCGTGATAGCCGAGTGCTTCGTTGACAAACCGCTTGCCGTTCGCGAGAACTCCGATGACACCGGGCTTTCCGCGATCGAGGATGTGCGGGAACACACCTTCCTTGCCGTTGCGGTAGCGAACGATGGAGACGGGGCAGTACGCGACGGGGGAGGCGAGGGTGCGGTCGAGTCGGCCGCCCACGGATTCGCCGAGGGTGATGCCGTCGCCGGTGGTTGTCTTCGGGGTGAGCGACCAGTGCTCGTTGCCGGTGGGGGTGCGCGGGAACAGTTCGCGTCGTCGGTCGATGTCCTGGGCGAAGCCGCCGGTGGCGAGTACGACACCACGTCGGGCAGTTACCGAGTACGCGCCGTCCGGACTTTCGAGGCGGACGCCGACAACGCGGCCGTCGTCATCGGTCTGCAACGCGGTCGCGGACGTCTTCACCCGAAACTCGACGCTCAGATCGAGTGCCGAGCGCAGCATCATGCCGACAAGCGCGGTGCCGTTGACGAGTTGCTGGCCACGACGCTTGGTGGCGAGATCGAACATGTGCTTTGTCACCCGAACACCACAGTGCACAAATGCTTTCGGCGATCGAGTCGAGTGCAGGAATGCCTGCAGGTCGGGCCCGGCCATGATGCCCATGCCGAGGAATGACGTCTCGTACAACTGTCGACGTAGCAGCGCCGCGACGTCGGGTCCGAGCTTTCGCAAGCTCACCGGTTTCGGTCCGACGGAACGATGACCCGTGCCGGCTCCCGGTGTATCACCGTGAATGTCGGCGATCTTCGCTCCGGGAACAAACTTCAGCGCTGTCTTGCGTTCGAAGAACTCGACCATCTCCGGTGCACCGTCGAGAAGAGCATCAACTTTGGCGGCGTCGAAGTTGTCGCCGAGTCGGTTTTCCAGATATGTCCGCGGTGCCGAGCGATCCTCGACAACCCCGTCGGCGATGGCAAACATGTTGCGTGGGGTCCACATCCACCCGCCCGACCAGGCCGTTGCGCCGCCGCAGGTGTCGGCCTTCTCGACGACGAGGACGGACGCGCCGCCATGTGCTGCGGCAATTGCTGTGGAAAGCCCGCCTGCGCCGGAGCCCACGACAACCACGTCGTAGGTGAGGGGGGTACTGCTACTCATTTCTGCTCCTTGGCAGTTGTTGCGAGGGTCGGTGTCGATGTCAGCTCGACAACCTTGCCCGTTCGTGACGATTCGTAGATTGCGGCGATGATGGCAAGTGACGCGCGGGCGTCCCGGCCGGTGACGGCGGGTTCGCGCCCGGTCAGGACCGCGTCGGCGAAGTCCTGAACCTGCAGGGTGTGGAAATCGGTCAGTGCCGCATTGACCGCTCCCACATTGAGATTGGCGTCGATGTCGGCGGAGTACGGCGACTGGAACTCCACTTCGCCCGGCACCGTCCAGATTTCGTTGACACCCTCGTGCCCTTCAGGAAATTCGAGGACGCTGGCAATGGCGCCGGTGCGCCCGATCACCGTCACGCGGTTACCCAGATTGTGATTGGCACCGGTAGTCGCGGTGACGGTGGCGGTGCCGCCCGAGGCAAAGGAGATCACAGCTGACGCGCTGTCTTCGGTCTCGATGTGCTCACCGTGGGTGTGGGTGCGGATGAAGCCGCTGACCGAGACGGCCTCGCCCATGAACCAGGCCAGCATGTCGATCTGGTGCACGGCCTGTGTCATGAGCACGCCACCGCCGTCGGTGTCCCAGCGTCCGCGCCACGCATCGGCCGAGTAGTAACTAGACGGGCGGTGCAGGATCACCGACGCCTCACCGAGCATGGGTAGTCCGATCCGCCCGTCGTCGATGGCGTCGCGGATCCGACGTGCTGCCGGCCAGAATCGGCGTTGGAAGAGCACCCCGAACGTGATACCGGCGCGGTCGGCGGCCTCGATCATGCGGTCGGCGGCAGCAACATCGACTGCGATGGGCTTCTCGCACAAAACATGTACACCCGCTTCGGCAGCGGCCACGACTACCTCTTCATGTACCGGGTGCGGCGTGCAAACGGTGCAGGCGTCGAGTCCGAGGGCGAGAAGTTGCTCCACTGAACTCACGGCTGCGGGAATGCCGTGCGCTGCCGCGAACTCCTGGGCGCGTCCGAGATCGGGATCGCAGCAGCCGATCACCTCGACACCGGGGACTTGTTGCAGCGCGCGGGCATGGTTGCCGGCGATCTTGCCGCAGCCGACGATTCCGACTTTCAACGTCATCAGAAATGTTCCTCTGCTTCGACGTCCCGCGCCGCAGATTCGCCGCGGTCGAGACTGTTCAGTGCTTCGATGTCCTCGCTGGTGAGGGTGACGTCGAGTGCTGCCAGGTTCTCGGCCTGACGCGTCGGGTTCGCTGATCGCGCGACCGGAACCACACCCTGCGCGACGTGCCAAGCGAGGACCACTTGAGCTGGTGTGCAACCGATTCGACCGGCGATCTCGCTCACAACGGCGTTGTCGAGCACGTCACCCCGGCCGAGCGGACTCCACGACTGAGTGAAGATGCCAAGTTCGTCGTTTGCGCGGCGAACCGGGATCCGAGCGAGCGACGGGTCCATCTGAATCTGGTTGACTGCCGGTGCCTCGCCGGTTTCGGCGACGACGCGGCGCAGGTGGAGCTCCAGGAAGTTCGACACACCCACGTACCGAACCAGTCCGGCGTCGCGGCAGGCCAGCATCGACTCGAACGACGCGACATAGCGATCGATTCGCGGGAGTGGCCAGTGGATCAGGAACAGATCCAGCTGGTCGAGTCCCAGTAGTTCCAGACTCTGCTCGAGGGCGCCCCGAATGTCGCCGGAAACCTGGTCGTTGCCACGAAGTTTGGTGGTGACGAACAGTTCTTCTCGCGGCACACCTGATTCCGCCAGCGCCACACCGACGGCGCCCTCGTTGCCGTAGATCGCGGCGGTGTCGATGAGGCGGTACCCGGCCTCGATGCCGGAGAGAACCGAGTTCGTGGCGTCGGTACCGACCAGGGGCCAGGTTCCGAGTCCAATGGGCGGCAATGCAGTTGCCACGGGTGTGGCTGCCTGTGTGGTCATGCGTGAACCTCCTGACGTGCCGCAGCGGCGGCGGTGATCGCGACGGCAACGTCGGCTGCGGTCACGAGTGCGGCATGGATGGACCCGCCGTCACCGCTCGCGTCGCCGACGGTATGTACTCCGAGTCGTGGTGCCAGTGAACGGAGTTCGGCAAGAAGTTCCGAACGCGGCTCGACGCCTTGCGAGATCAGCAGTTCGCCCGGAGCATCGACCTCGCTCAGCACACCGGCCGTCGAAATCGTGACGCGGTCAGCGGCGACTGTGGTGACGATCGAGCTGAGGTAGGTCGTGAGGTTCTCACTTGCAGCCAGGCGCGGCAGCAGCACGATCTTTCCGCGGCGTCCGACGTCGTGCGCGATGGTTTCCTGCGGGCCGATCATCACGACCTGGGTGCCCTTCTGAAGGAGATCGTCGGCGACGGCCGCAGCCTCACGGTCGGCGCCGAAGATGGTGACAGCGGCAGGAGCTGGATCGCCGGAGACGAGGAATTCGCGGACGTCGCGAACGGTACGGGTTGCTGCTCCGGGGAGATCGACCACGGGGCCGACGCCGCCGGCGGCAAGAACTATGGCGTCGAAATCGACACCGGAGAGCAAAGCAGCATCTACCCGGGTCGAGGTGTGGCAGTGGACCCCGAGTTCAGCCAGTTCCGCGGCGTACCAGTCCACGATCCGTCCATATTCGGGATACTCGTGAAGCTTCGATGCCAGAGCGAAGTCGCCACCGAGGCTGGGTCGCTCGTCGTACAGGTCGACGCGGTGACCGGCAAGTGCGAGGTCGCGGGCAGCGGCCATTCCCGACGGCCCGGCACCGATGACGGCGACCCGCACGGTGGCATCAGCCGGCTTTGTAGGCTGATCCAATTCGCGGCCGACCCACGGGTTGACGGAGCAGGGAATGGGGCCGGCGGCCAGGCTGTCGATGCAGTAGTTGCAGGCAATGCAAGGGCGGTACCGGCCACCGTCGATGGCACGATTCGGGAAGTCCGGATCTGCGTGCAGCGTACGAGCCATGCTGACGAAGTTCGCCTGCCCGGATTCGATGATCCGCGCAGCGATCTCCGGCGACGTGATGCGTCCGGCCACTCCCACCGGGATGTCGAAGTCGCGCTGGTACTGCTCGGAGTACGGCGCGAGGAGACCGCGCGACCATTCACCGGGCTGGATGATCCACTGTCCCGCTTCGTAGTTGCCGGCCGAGACGTCGAGGAAATCGAGTCGGTCGGTGTCGATGGCGCCGATGCGAGCGCGAGTCATCTCGGCGTCGAGTCCGCCGTCGATGCCTTCGAAGGCTGAGAATCGGAGTCCCAGAGTGATTCCCGGTGCGTGCTCGTGGACGGAGGCGATGACCTTGTTGACGAACAAGGTGGGGTCGGCCCACTCGTCGTCGCGGTGATTGTAAGCAGGGGAGAGGAACTGGTGGATCAGATACCCGTGGCCACCGTGCAGGGAGATGACGTCGACGCCGGCCTGCTGGCAGCGTGCCGCGGCTTCACCGAAACATTCGATGATGTGCTCGATGTCGTCGCCGTCGAGTTGTTCTGGCATCTCGCCGCCGACAACCAAACACGGAATCGGTGTCGGGGCAACGGGAACAAACCCGCTGACAGAACCTTGCGCCGTACGTCCACCGTGGTTGAGTTCGACTCCGACGAGGGCGCCGTGAGCGTGGATCGCGTCGGCCATCTTCTTGATGCCGGGAATCCGTTCGTCGACGTCGACGCCCATCTGCCGGATGCGTCCCTTGCCGTCGGCACGCACGTAGCTCGCTTCGGTGAAGATCAGTGCAGCACCACCTTCGGCGCGGCGGGCGAGGTACGCGATGTACTCGTCCGTCATGGTGCCGTCGACTTCGCAGTAGTTGCGTTCCATCGGGGCGGACACGAACCGGTTCCGGAGGCGGACGCTGCCCATGTCGAGAGGTTCGGCGAACGGCGCAGTCACGTTCATCAGTGCTCCTGGTACTTCGCGAGAAAGTAGGTGTTCGGTTGTGCTCATGCGCGTGCCGTCTCGGAGAGCAGCTCGCTCAGATGGCTGCGCATGCGATCCGTATCGGCTTCGACACCCGTCAGGAGTGTGAAGGTGTCAGAGGCTTGAGCCACCAGCATCTGGCCACCGTCGAGGACTCGACATCCGAGAGTAATTGCAGCGTCGAGTAATTCGGTGCGCATCGGCCGATAGACGATGTCCGCGACCCACAAGCCCGCGTGGAGCGCCGCGGGGTCGAACGGAGTTCCGGGATGGCCGACCATCCCGATCGGAGATGCGTTGACGACGCCGTCGCACGTAGTCAGGTTGACAGCGATCTCACTGATCGCCAAAGCCGTTGTGCGCGTGGCAGGAAAGGCCGAGGCGACGCGAGAACACACATCGGCAGCGCGATCGGGATCAATATCTGCGATGCGAAGATCCGTGGTACCGGCGGCGGCGAGTGCGTACGCCACGGCGGAACCCGCCCCGCCAGCGCCTGCGAGTACCACTCGGTCCAAGGCGGCGTCGGGCAAACCGCGCTGCAGTGCTGTGAGGAATCCGCTGTGGTCTGTGTTGTGGCCGATCAAACTGCCGTGGTCGACCACAACCGTGTTGACGGCACCGAGCAACCGCGCGTTGCCGGACAGCTCGTCGAGCGCGTCCACGACAACCTGCTTGCACGGGTGGGTGATGTTCAGTCCGGTGAAATCGCCCGCGACGGCGCCACGCACCACCTCACCGGTATTCTCGACCGAGATGTTCAGGTTCTCGAGATCGATCAGTTCGTAGCTGTAATCGTCGAGTCCGAGTGCTGCTGCTTCGTGTGCGTGCAACGCGGGCGAGAGTGAGGTGGCGATACCCGACCCGACAAGGCCGATACGGTGACGTGTGTATTCGGTAGTCATGACATTCTCCTGCATAAGTGGGGACGGCCCCTCGCGGCAATTCAGCGCGAGGGGCCGGTCCGGTCAAGCGTTGTTGCTGGTGAGCTCCGAGTCCTGCTTGGTTGGCAGGCTCGGCTTCGGTTGGCCCAGTTCAGCTGTGGGCGTGCGGTACGTTTCCGGTCCGGTCATTGCCGCGATGGCGGAGACGACGGCGAAGCCCAGGCACATCCAGGCAACCGGTGTCCAGTTGCTCTTGTCTCCGGCTGAAATCGCCTGAGCGATAGCCGGTGTGAAGCCGGCAACAAGGAGTCCGAGCATGAGGCTGACGGCCATTCCGGTGTATCGGACCTTCGCGGGGAACTGCTCCGGGAAGTACGCCGGGTACGTGCCGTTGGGCATCGCGTAGAAGATTCCGATCATGACGATTCCCGAAGCGAAGACCATGGGGACGCTTTGGGTTCCGATCGAATGGAAGAAGACGAAGATCATCAGGCCGGCTCCGATCGCGCCGACGACGAAGATGGGCTTGCGTCCGTAGCGATCCGAGAGGATGCCGAACAGCGGCTGAGTCAGTACGGCAACAAAATTGGCGGTCGCGATAGCCCACAGCATCGTGGAGCGTTCGAAGCCGGATTCGACGGCGTACGCCAGAGCGAAGACGTTGACGATGGTGTTGATCATCGCGAAGGTCGAGCTCATGCTGATACGGATCACGGTGCGCCAGTGCGAGCGGAACATCTCGACGACGGGAATCCCGGCCGTCTCGTCCTGTTCCTTGAGTTCTTCGAATACCTCGGGTTCATCCAGGGCGCGACGTAGCCACAGGGCAACGACGGTCACGATGATGCTGAGCCAGAAGGGAACTCGCCAACCCCACGAGTAGAGATCTTCGTCGGGCAGGCTCGCCACTGGGATGAATACCAGGCTGGAGACGACGATGCCGAACATGATCCCGCTCATGGTGAACGAGGTGAAGAACGAACGACGGTGATCCGGCGCGTGTTCGAGCGTCAGTGCGGAAGAGCCGGGTGATTCACCGCCGGCAGAGAGCCCTTGAAGTAGGCGAAGCAAGACGAGAATGATCGGCGCGGCGATACCGATCTGGTCGTAGGTCGGCAGGCAACCGACGATGACCGTCGCAACACCCATGAGGAGCAGGCAGGCGAGAAGCGCGTTCTTGCGTCCGTACCGATCGCCGAGGTGACCCCAAAGCACCGCGCCGAGCGGGCGGGCGACGTAGGCGACACCTAAGGTGCTGATCGAGAGCAGGGTTGCCGTTGATCCGCCGCCGGGGAAGAAGATCTTGGGGAACACCAGTGCGGCCGCGGAGCCGTAGATGAAGAAGTCGTAGTACTCGAGGGTGCTGCCGAGGAAGCCCGAAACGGCGGCGCGGCGCGCGTTCGCATTCGGATGTTCCTCGGTCGAGTTCGTGGATCCGGTGGAGGTGATCGGAGGTGCCATGTGAAGTCCTTTCGTCCCGATGGGCCGGCCGTGGCGGCACGTTTGGAGATGCACCACGCATCGGTGACGTCCCTCACCTTTCGGCGGCTGAGACGACAGTGCCACGAAGGACTATGGCGCGTCCAACACTAAATGAGTCTCAGATAATGACGTTTTTGGTCTCAATCTCCGGCGTCGGCAGAATTTCCTCGGATGTCTCCAATGCGACGGCGAGCGCATCGGTCATGTGCCGCGGTGACCAGGCAATTCCGTGATTCATGAACGTCGGCTCGCCGGTGAGTGGGACGAACACACTGCCAGGTGGGGTGATAGCAGCCATGCCGGACGTCATCAGCGCTACACCGACGCCGGCGGCAACGAGCATCAGGATCATGTACGGATCGGTGATCTCCTGAACCACGCGAGGCCTGAAGTCTGCGTTCATGCAGGCGCGCATCGCGGTTTCCTGGAGGGCCGAGCCGGCCGAGAGCGGGGTGGTCACGAATCCGTCGTCGGCCAATTCGCGGAGGTCGATCGCGTCTCTCTCTGCGAGGGGATGGTCGATCGGAAGCACAGCGCCGAATGCCTCCCGTCGGATCAGCCGGGTAGACAGTGATGCGGATTCCACGGGTAGTCCGACGAAGGCGAGATCGAGGGCGCCGCTCTCGAGTTGGATGACCGCGTCGCGCGTCATGATCCGGCCGAGGAGTGTCAGTTCGACTTCCGGATAACGCTGACGCAACGCGCGTGTCAGTGGCGGAAGTGCTTGATAGTTGAGCACTCCGGTGAACCCGATTGTGACTCGTCCGTAGACGCCTCCCGACGACGCGCGCGTAGCGTGTCGTGCCGTCTCCATGTTCTCGATGACGCGATAGGCGTGGGGGAGAAAGGCATGTCCGCCGGATGTGAGTGCGACGCTGCGAGTGCTTCGTTCGAACAACTTGACGCCGATGTCCTTTTCGAGCTTTCGGATCATCTGGCTGAGCGGCGACTGGGCCATCTGGAGCCGTGATGCGGCCCGCCCGAAGTGAAGTTCTTCCGCAACCGCGACAAACGCGTGCAACCAGCGGGTTTCCATCGGCAAGGCCTCCAGGTATTTGACGTTGACAACAAACGCCATATATTCAGAATTTCTACACAGTGTGACGGCAATTATGCCTGTTTGCAACATAAATTGAGTGCGAAGCGCACAGAAACTCAGGAGTGAATGCGATGCAGGGTTACCCAGAGGGTGTCACCGCGCTCGTTACGGGCGGTGCGAGCGGAATCGGCGCCGCAAGTGCAAAGCTGCTGACGGAGAAGGGAGTTCGGGTGGTAACGGCAGATCTTGCCGAAGGCGCGGACGAACAACTCGACGTGAGTGATCCGACAGCAGTCGATGCGCTTCGAACCAGGCTCGGCAGAGTCGACATCTTGATCAACAGTGCGGGAATCGTAGGACCATCAGCGCCACTCGTCGACGTCGACCTCGCGGCTTGGCAGCGTACGTTCCGCATCAACGTCGAAGGGACATTCCTGATGTGCCGGGCGTTCGTGCCGGGGATGGTTGCGTCGGGGTGGGGGAGGGTTGTCAACCTCGCAAGTATTGCGGCCAAGGACGGAAACCCGAATCAGAGTGCATATTCCGCGTCCAAAGCGGCCGTCGTCGCGCTGACGAAATCACTCGGCAAAGAGGTCGCCACCACCGGTGTGCTGGTCAACGCGATAGCTCCGGCGGCCGTGGAAAGTCCTATGAATGCCGGCACCGATCCGGCCATCCTCGCCCGTTCGCAGTCTTTGACGCCGATGGCACGGATGGGGAAGGCGGACGAAATCGCCGAACTGATCTCCTGGCTGTCGTCGTCGGCGGTGAGTTACTCGACCGGCGCCGTGTACGACGCCAGCGGCGGCCGCGCAACATACTGAATTACCTTCTGGGAGAAATCGATCAGAACTGGAGCAGTGACTGCCACAGTTCGCGAGATGCGTCCTGGTACTCGAGCATGTGCGAGATCAGTTCACGCAGTGGCTGCGTCGGTTCGAGTTCTTCCGGAAGGAGCGGATTGCGCACGATGACCGCGATCACCGCGCTGCCCAGAGCAAGTGATTCGCGGGCCGCCTCCTCGCGACTGATTGTCGCCAGGCGTGTTTGCGCCTGTGTGAGTGCTTCACGGGCCTCCGCGATGTCGGCCAACAGCGCTTCGGAGTTCCAGAGTGTGCGGATTGTCGAATCATCCTCGGGGGCAAGGTGAGCGATTTCCATGACGGCCGATTCGGGGGCGGCGCCGAGTCGGTGGAGAGTGCGGCGGGCGCTGTCCGTGCCGCCGAGCAGATTGTTCGGTCGGACTGCGAGTGTGGGCTTCCACTCCTCGAAACCCGCCAGTCGCAGCGCTTGATCGTGCCGGCGGGCGGCAGTGCGGTCGCTTCGTTTGAGCCCCGAGTGCTCGACGGCGATCCAGGTGCCGTCCCAGGGGCGTATGCGATCGGTACGAGTTCGCCACCCCTCCACTTCGCTGTAGGTGGGGATACCGTCCGGGTTGAGGACGTACGTTCCACGAGCGGTACGACGCAGTTTGTTCTCTCGGCACAGGCGGCCCGCTGCCACGCGAATGCTCGATGCGCTGACGCCGACGATCTCGCCGGCCCGGGTCAGCACAGCGGTGCTGAACTCGGTGTCCGGGCTCGCTGTTGCGAGGTCCAGCACAACTCGGGTTGCGGACATTCCTCGATCAGTTTGTAACAACTTTTGAACAACTCCTGACAAATTCTGTTACAAGTGGCATGGTGGGTACCGGGAAACCTTATCCGCGAGCAGTGAGGAAATATCGTGACCGACTCCGATCGACCAGGTGGCGATGTCTATGTGGAGCGTGACGGTGGCGTCACCGTCATCGTGATGAATCGCCCTGATCGCAAGAATGCGGTGGACGGGCCGATGGCGGCGCAGTTGCGTGATGCCTTCCTGGAGTTCGAATCGGACGAGAGTCAGAAGGTGGCGATTCTGTGGGGCGCGGGCGGCACATTTTGTGCCGGTGCGGATTTGACCGCAGTCTCCGACCCCGCCCGCGTGCATGAGTTGCATCCGGAAGGCGGCGGCACCGGCCCGATGGGGCCGAGTCGGTTGGTGTTGTCCAAGCCATTGATCGCCGCCATCAGCGGATACGCGGTTGCAGGAGGGCTCGAGCTTTCATTGCTCGCGGACCTGAGGATCTGCGAGGAGGATTCCGTGTTCGGAGTCTTCTGCCGGCGCTGGGGAGTTCCTCTCATCGATGGTGGGACCGTGCGACTGCCGCGAATCGTCGGGCAGGGGCGAGCGCTCGACATGATCTTGACCGGTCGCCCGGTCGACGCTTCGGAGGCGTTGGCCTTCGGACTGGCCAATCGTGTTGTTCCAGTGGGGCAGTCACTCCAGGTAGCCAAGGAGCTTGCGCACCAGTTGTCCGCTTTCCCACAACTCTGCATGCTCGCGGATCGCGCATCGGCCTACCGATCTTTTGATCTACCACTTGCCGAAGCACTGCGCGCCGAGGGTGTCGCAGGAAATCCCATTGTCATCGCCGAAGGTGTGCGCGGCGCTGCTGCGTTCGCCGCGGGCGCCGGCCGGCACGGCCGATTCGAGAACAACCCGAATTCGAACGAGGAAACTGAACCATGATGCCCATGACCCGAGATCTGATCGCCCGTGGTGCGCGACAGCACGGACCGCGAACAGCCGTCGTCTTCGGCGATCGATCGATGACGTTCACGGAAGTGGACGAACTCAGCAGCCGATTGGCGCATACATTCATCGCGCTCGGTATCGGGCGTGGCGCACGGGTTGCGTTGCTGGTCAACAACTCTCTTGCCAGCGTGCCTGTCGATTTTGCGTGTGTCAAAGCCGGCATCAACAGGGTTCCGCTCAACTCGCGACTCTCGCTCGACGAGCACGCACGAATGCTCGAGGACACCGACACTTCGCACGTCGTTTTCGGTACTGACCTTGCCGGCCGAGCTGCTGAACTGTCCGCCAGGTTCCCGGATCGGACGTTCGTCGGGCTGGAAACAGGTGCGGAGGGGCAGCTTTCGCTGTTGGATCGAGCACAGGGCATGTCTTCGGCCACTCCGGACGTCGAGGTAGATCCCGACGACGTGATCCTGACGCTGTTCACTTCCGGGACCACGGGAACGCTGAAGGCCGCGCAGCACACTCAGCGCAGCTACGCCGGAATCTGCCGCAATGTTCTGCTCAATCTGCTTCCGGCGACTCAGGACGACACGATGTTGCACGCAGCATCACTGATTCACGCCAGCGGTGTCTTCGTGCTTCCATTCTGGCTCCGTGGCGGTAAGACCGTCATCCTCCCCGGTTTCGACCCGTCGACCTTCTTGGACTCGATAACCGAGCATCGGGCTACGGCAATCAATCTGGTGCCGACGATGATTCAGATGCTCCTCGAACGCCCTGATTTTGCGAGCGCAGACATCTCGAGTCTGAAATCCGTGATCTACGGTGCGTCGCCGATGCCGCTGGCCACCATCGAACGGGCGATGCAGGCGTGGGGGCAACACCGTTTTCTCCAGTACTACGGGCAGACCGAGGCACCGCTGTGTATTGCAGTCTTACGGCCCGAAGATCACACGGAAGATCGCCTGCTGTCCTGTGGTCAGCCGGCCATCGACGTCGAGATCAGGCTGCTCGACGGCGAGGGAAACGAAGTGCCCCAGGGAGAACCGGGTGAAATCGTGATCCGCTCGCCATCGGCGATCGCCGGATACTTCAATGCACCGGAACTGAATGCGGACACCTTCACCGAAGACGGCTGGGTTCACACCCGTGACATCGGTCAGTTCGACGCCGAAGGATTCTTGTTCTTGAAGGACCGAGCTTCGGACATGATCATCAGCGGCGGATACAACGTCTACCCCCGTGAAGTCGAGGATGCACTCCTGACGCATCCGTCTGTCCGTGAGGTCGCCGTGGTGGGTACCGCCGACGCCAAGTGGGTGGAGGCGGTCACGGCTGTGGTGGTGCTCGAGGACGGGACCGTCGAAAACGACGTACTGCAAGCATCATTGGTCGCGCACGTCGGCGAGCGACTGGCGTCGTACAAGAAGCCGCGTCGGGTTGTTTTCGCAGAATCCATACCGAAGACGGCCGTCGGCAAGCTCAATCGGAAGGCGCTGCGAGACGAACTCCGCGACGCTATCTAACTCCGCGAGTGCGGAATTGAACGCTGATTCTCGGCCCGAGGGCCCGCGCACTCTTCGGGACACAGTGTTCCCACGTGCGTTGGCAGGATCCGCCCATGACGAGTAGATCTCCGTGTCCGAGATTGAAGCGGATGGATTCGCCGCCCCCACGAGGGCGCAATAGGAGCGGGCGAGCCGCACCGAGAGACAGGATGGCCACCATCGTGTCCTCGGTGCGACTTCGTCCCGTATCGTCCCCGTGCCAGGCAACGCTGTCGGAACCGTCGCGATAGAAACAGAGACCCGACGTGGCGAATGGTTCGCCGAGTTCGTCGAAGTAGTGACTGCTCAGCGCGTCTTTGGCTTCGGTGAGAAGTGCGTCCGGCAGTGGTTGATTCTCTGCGTAGAAACACACCAGACGAGGGACGTCGACAACGCGGTCGTACATCTGACGCCGTTCGGAACGCCACGGCACCGTAGCTTCCAGATTGTCGAACACGGCCTCCGATCCGGTCAGCCAGGCCGGGCGATGGTCGACCCATGCGCCGGCTGTGAGGATACGTCTCTGCACCGTGCCCTCGAGATCGCCCAAAGAGACGCCCAGGTCACCGTTGTCGAACAGAGACGGTTGCATCGTGGCGGTCATAGACTCCACCGTACACCGAAATCGAACATATGTTCCCATGAAATTTGATTGCAGTGCTGGACGGCTGTTCATCCTTGCTGGGTGATGTCCGGCGGCGTGAACCTTTGAATACTGTTCTCACGCTATTTCGCCGAAGAAGGGGATGTCATGACTGCTCCGCACCGATCTCATGCGAACCACCCTGTCCGACAAGGCTTTGCCATCGGGACCACGGTGGCGGCAGCATGCCTGCTCTTCGTCGCGGGAATCGTCGCGTTGCTGCAGGGCATCGCGGCTCTCGCGGACAACGATTTGCTGATCGTCGGAGTCAATTACACCTTCGAATTCGATGTCACGACATGGGGTTGGATCCACATCGTGCTCGGAATCATCGGCATCGCGGTGTCGCTGGGATTGTTCGTCGGCATGGCGTGGGCCCGCGGGATGGCATTCGTCATCGCGGCACTTTCGATCGTGGCGAATTTCCTGTGGATGCCGTACTACCCGCTGTGGTCGATCGTGATCATCGCCCTCGACGTCGCTGTGATCTGGGCCGTCGCGACCTGGCGACCTGACGAGGTGTGATCCTCTGACCGAAGTGAGTGGTTCACCTGCGGTAGGTGAACCACTCACTTCGCTGTGTCCGGGCCTCCACGGTTGGCCTCATCCCTACGCGGCGTCAGCGCCGTTTCGGTGACTCGCGATCCTGGTTCTCGCGCGGACGCATGTCCTTCGTCGATCGGTGTGGGAAGCCATGGATCATCGAGCAAGAGATCCAGCAGATCACTACCGTTGCGATTCCGAGTCCGATCGACGCGAATGGTTCCTGCGTAGCCAGCCAGACGCTCAGTCCGATTGCCGTCCCGACGATCAGAATCAGGATGGTGTCGAGTCGTGTCGTTTGCATCGAAATCATCGCCTGGCACAGATAGTTTCTGGCGGCCCGCTGGTTTTGGCGGCCCGCCGCCCGGCGAGTGACAGCCGGGGGCAGACCTTGCGCGGCTGACCCCTCGCTCTGGAAATCGCCGCCGCAAGTGATCAATACCCGCGAAATTCGTCTGCGAAACTCCTCACGGAAGAACAGGGCCTTATGTCTCAAGGCCCGACATGCCGGGCCTTGACTATGACGTAGCGTCATAGTTAATGCTGTTCGTATGCGAATCAGCGACGTGGCCAGTGCGGCAGGCACCACTCCGCGGACCGTTCGGCACTATCACCGACTGGGGTTGCTGGCCGAGCCGAGACGACTGTCCAACGGTTACAGAACTTACGAACTTCCCGATCTGGTCAGGCTGATGCGCATTCGATGGCTCTCCGCCGCCGGCATTCCACTCGGATCCATTGCCGCGATGATCGAACCGACGCCGATCGATGTACGAGAACCGGACGACTTCGCCGAAGATCTTTCCTCCCTGATCGCGGAGATAGACCGGAAGCAGCGCGTCCTCGCAGACCAGCGAGTGCGCCTCGAGGAAA
This sequence comes from Rhodococcus sp. MT28, assembly GCF_058792695.1. Taxonomy (NCBI): domain Bacteria; kingdom Bacillati; phylum Actinomycetota; class Actinomycetes; order Mycobacteriales; family Nocardiaceae; genus Rhodococcus; species Rhodococcus sp. MT28. The sequence goes on along the minus strand of NZ_JBXAFD010000001.1, from coordinate 653,285 downwards.
TGCTGTCGGCGCGAGGTGCTGGGAGGGTGGTCTCGCCGCTTCCGATGGAGCTGCTGTCGGCGTTCGACGAGTTGATCGCGTCGTCCCCCACGGGTTCGGTGCGACGCTTGTTCGAGCGCGAACGCGACATGTGGGAATTGGTGGCGATCTCGGGCGCAGCGCCGCACGAACTGTTCTCCACGGCTACACGATTGCTGTCCGACGAGGGCGACCGGAATCGAATTGTCGATCTGTACCGTCGTTTCGCTGCATTGGCTGGGCGTGAGGTAGTCGACGTTGCAGACGAGATCGCGTGTCTGTCCTGCGAGTTGGAGGAATCACTGGCCGGGGTGCTCGGCGACGTGTGCTCAGACGGAGACTCTGCAGGTGTCGGCCTTTCGGTCGCGATCGCGGATCTGGTGCCTGATCCAGCGCAACGTGAAGTGGTTGCGCGCGTCGCAACACGTCTCATGTCAGGCGGTACGGCGTGATCCGATCACTGTGGTTGCTCTCGACGGGCAGGAGAGACGGAGGTTCCAGTGATACAGCGACTTTCGGATACGCGAAGGGGACCATGTCGATACCGGTGGCATTTGTCGCGGCGAGTGTGATCGAGGCCGTGGCGATTCACTTCCTGGTGCCGTGGCAGTGGCTTCGCGTCGTGCTGCTCGTTGCAACGGTGTTGTCGCTGATTGCGATTGGCGGTTGGCTTGCCGGACGCGTCGTGCACCCGCATCTCGTGTCCGCTCGAACGGTGGTGTTTCGTTCCGGCACGGGCGTTCGTGTCGAGGTGGACCGATCACGGATTTCGCGGGTGAGCATGGTCCGAAGATTCGGTGAGACCGCAAACTCGATTGTCGGCGACTGCCTGGTTCTACCGGGGCCCGACGGCACTGTCGTGGATGTCGGCTTCGACCGACCCGTCTCGGTCACGCTCCCGAAACGGCTGTCGAAGGGATCTAGCTCCACCATGATCGGTGGGTTGCGGTTGCATGTCGATCAACCCGGTGAATTCTGTGCAGCGTTGTCGCGGGACTGAACTCGCAAAGATCGTCTGGAGTCGGTCAGAGCGGAGACCTAGATGGAAGACCTTCAGGGAATCGGCTCGACAACCAGCCACTGCACCGTGCCACCGACATTCCATAGTGCATCGGGGTTGTCGAGCGAGGCCGCGTACGTTGCCGCAGCTTGGTCGCCGGCGATCTCACCGCTCTCACCCGACGGCGGGTTGGGCTCGAGGAATTCGGAGGGGTGCGGCCCTGGCCATGCAGGCACGTCGAACGGGGAAATGCTGGTGTCGATGAGGCCAGGTCGATGCACGGTCACCCGGTCGGGAACTTGCTTGGTTTCCGCCGCCACGGCAATGCCTGGTCCTTCGGCAGCTTCGCCGTCGCCGCTACCGCAGCCTGCCACTGCAAGAACAAGTCCCGTGATTGCCACACCCACTACCGCATGACGTATCCGCACCGTTTTCTCCTAGCCGGGGCTCACCCCGTTCGAACTCCACTATTGCATCTCGCCAACTCCGCGGGATGCGTCTTTCGATAAATGTGGGAAACGCACTGAATGTGCTCGACAGGAGAATTGGATTGTACTGTGAGCCATGCCGACCCTGCTTCGACGTGCATTCAAGATCGGCGCGGTAGCGCTGGCAACGATTGTGGTGGCGGCCTACCTGTATCTGGCCTTCACTTATCGCAGCGCTGATGTCTTTGCGCCGCCAGGGCGCATCGAGTCTCTCGGCCGGACCTACCTGATCAGCAATTTCCCGCCGCGCACTCGTGAAGATCTCGAACAGCGATTCACGCAGGGCCATCGTGAGCAGTACACCTTGGAACAAGTGAGTTCCGTATTTCCGTGGCGCGCTGTCTACCAGTGGCAGAACGACCAGATCCGCGGCCAGGCGACGTCGAGCGCGTACCTGAAATGGGGCGAGACGTACATCAGCTATTCGCTTTCGGGTGGCCCATGATTCTGCGTAGACCGAGTCGAACTCACATCGCTTCGTCTGCTGTCGCTCGTCGCGCTACTGCTGCACCGGACTGAGCCTGCCACCGTTCTTCGATGCGGCCGTACCGCCACACGAGTAGAGCAATCAGCCAGGTGGCGACAAAGAGTCCGACGATGATGAAGCCCATCGCGCCGAGATCCAAGTTCCCGATGGCGCCGATAAACCCGTCGTGAATGTCGAGTTTGTCGGTGAAAATCGAGATGATTTCCTGGGTCCCGATCAGCAGTGCCACTGCCACCGAGAGTCCGGTGATCACCATGTTGTAGTAGATCTTTCGGACCGGCTGAGCAAATGCCCAACCGTAGGCGAAGTTCATGAACGATCCGTCGATCGAGTCGAAAAGCGACATCCCGGCGCAGAAGAGGATCGGCAGAACGAGGATCGAATACCACGGGAGCCCTGTCGCCGCCGCGCCGCCGGCGATCACCAACAGCCCGACTTCGGTGACGGTGTCGAATCCCAATCCGAACAGTAGGCCGACCGGGTACATGTGCCAGGGCTTGCGAACCATCTTCATCACCGGGCCCAGAATCTTGTTCAAGGCGCCGCGGCTGTCGAGTTCCTTCTCGAGTTGTTCCTCGTCGAAGGTTCCGGCCTTGTACTTCGTGTACACCCGATGAATCCCGATGAGAGAGACAAGGTTCAAGATTCCGATCAAAATCAGGAACGTGCCGGAAATGGTGGTGCCGAACAAGCCGGTCCACTTCTCCAGATCGGAGTTGTCGTCGGAAAGGCTGGTGGCCAGTTGCCGCACACCCAAAGCCAAGAGGGCGACGAGTACGAAGACGATGGTCGAGTGTCCGAGCGAAAACCAGAACCCGACGGACATCGGTTTCTTGCCGTCCGCTACCAACTTCCGAGTGGTGTTGTCGATAGCGGCGATGTGATCGGCGTCGAAAGCATGGCGCATGCCGAGCGTGTACGCCGTTACGCCGAGTCCGACGCCGAAGACACTGCCTTCGATCGTGTAGTGGCCGGGGACAACCAGGCCGAGAAGAACTGCCCACCCGACGACGTTGAGCGCTACGACGGTGACGGTCATCCCGATGATGCTTCGACGCTGGCCTCGATCCAGACTGTGCCAAGCACCGGCGATTCGAGTGCCTGTCGTGGTCATTGTCGTGGACATCGAACCTCACCGATCCTTCAGTCGCGGCCTGCGGCCACGCTACTGAAATCGTATAAGTGTTCAACTGTTCAGATAAGCGCCTGGAGGTTACAAATTGCCCATTCGGGAGTAAAGATATTTTGCTCGTCGATGGGAAATGCTCAGGCGAACACGGTATTGACCAGCGCGACGTAGATCGTCGTTCCGACGACGATGCTCAGGACGGCATTCTTTCGCCAGAGGTGCGCGGCGATCGTGGCGCACACTGCAATCAGTTCGGGTAGGCCATGAGAAGGGGCGGTGATCGACACCCCTTTGAGTGAATACATGACGAGAATCAACATGACGCCTGCCGGCATGTAGATGCCGAGGTAGCCGACCAGGGCGGAGGAGCGCAGCGGCATGAGCGCGGCGAAGGGGATTGCGCGCAGCGCGAAGGTGACCACGGCCATGACTGCGACCGCCGCAAAGATGTACGAGGTGTCAGGCATCGATCTTCGCCTTTCGTGAGTCGTAGACAAAGCGCCCGATCAGGAAGAGCACGAAGGCGCCCATCGCAATTGGCAGCATGTGGTCCGGCGCTGCGAGCCGGGCGACCAGAGCGCAGGTGACCGCGGCGACCGGCACCGCGAATCCGTTTTGTGCGCGAATCGCTTCGATCGAGAGGACGACGAACAACGCCGTCAGGGCGAAGTCGAGGCCGACGATCGAGTCCGGAATCCACTGTCCTGCTGTCGCGCCCAGAATCGCGCCACCGATCCAGTAGCCGTGCAGGTACAGCTGGGAGTAGACGATGACGCGTCCGGTGAGTGCCTTGGGATCGGCAGTTACCGACATCGCATAGGCCTCGTCGGTCAGCGCGAACATGCTGTAGAAGCGGGCGAAGGGGTTGCGAATCTTTTCCAGCGGAAAACTCAAGGCGTAGAACACATGTCGAAAGTTGACCAGCAGTGCGGTCAGAGCGACGTACGGCAGCGGTGTCATGGCCGCGACCATTCCGACCGCGAGAAACTCCAGCGATCCTGCGTAGATCAGCGAGGTGAAAGCGACTGCCCACCAAGGGCTGAGCCCTTGTTGGACCACAAGAACACCAAGTGCGATCCCGAGTGGGAGCAGGCCGAATCCAACCGGTAGCGACAGCTGGAAGGCGTGCCGCCACGCCGGGGTTCGCGGTGGGAGTTCGACGGCTGGTGCGGCCGTCGACGATGCTGGTTCGATCACGACGCAAATCTATAACAAAGATCGAGGTGATCGATTGCTCAGAATGCCCACATATTGAACAGTGCGCAATAATAGTGCGATGGATGCCATGGATGACGCAATTTTGTTTCACCTACGCCAGGACTCGAGTTTGACCAATACCGAGTTGGCGGATCTGGTGGGTCTGACACCGTCCCCTTGCCTGCGTCGGGTGAAGAAGCTCGAAGCCGACGGAATCATTACCGGGTACCGGGCGATCGTCAGTCAGGAAGCGCTCGGTCGAGGATTTCAGGTGATCGTCACCGCCGAGATCGGAGTCAACGACCAGGCCACCATCGAGGACTTCGAATCCCAGGTCGCCGCCTTCGACGAAGTGATCGAATGTCGGCGGTTGTTCGGAATTCCCGACTACTTCATTCGGGTCGCGGTGAAAGATCTCGCGACGTACGAGAACTTCATGGTCACCAAGCTCAGCGGGCTTCCGGCTGTCTCGCGGGTGACATCGCTGATCACCATGAAGACCATCAAGAGTGTCGACTGATGCCCGGGCTCGGCTGAACCTTCACTAGGTGTCGGTGGTCGGCGTTAACGTCGGAACATGGGATACGAATTTCAAGTCACAGTAGATTCGGCACATCCGCACGAACAGGCGAAGTGGTGGGCCGCAGCACTCGGGTGGGCAGCGGAGCCCAGCGACGAAGACTTCATCAGGGGCCTCGTCGCCGCTGGTCACGCCAAGGAATCCGACACCACGACATTCGAGGGAGTCCTCGTCTGGCGCGAAGGTGCGGCCATCAGCGATCCGGAGCATCCCGAACGTCCCCGCGTTCTGTTCCAACTGGTTCCGGAATCGAAGACGGTGAAGAACCGGCTCCATTTCGACATACGAGTGGGCGACAAGCGCGAGGATGTCGCAGCGCACCTCGAGACGGTGGGGGCGACGATCCTGCACCGGGGAGCGCAGGGGCCGAGCGTGTGGATCACGATGACCGATCCCGAAGGAAACGAGTTCTGCGTCAGCTAGCGGTACGAACTCGGAGTGTCGCCGGTCCATCGTTTGAAGGCCCGACGGAAGGCGCTGGGCTCGGAGAACCCCAATCGCGCCGAGAGTACTTCGACGGATTCTCCGCGCCGCAAACCAGCGATGGCTACGTCGCGGAGCACTTCCTCTCGCAGTTGATTCAGTGATGTTCCGTCACGCCGCAGCAGTCGACGCAGATGGGGAACGCTGATCGAGAGCATCTCCGCGATCTCCTCGGCCGTGGAGGTTCGCCCCTTCACCCCGAGTTCCAGGACCCGTCGCACCTGCGCCGACGCAGTGCTGTCGTAATCGCGTTCGGACATGAGCTGAATCGGAGATTCTCGGAGGTACTCCTCCAACGTCTCCTCGGTTTGGATGATCGGTGCACGCATGGCCGAGTTGTCGAATTCCAGTGCCGCGCGCTTCGCGCCGAAGGTGACCGGCGCTCCGAAGATGTAGTCGTAGTCCTGCGCCAACCGTGCATCCGGTGCCGAGTACGGAAATTCGACCGCCCGAAGTCGGACGCGCTTTCCGATCAACCATGCGGAAAATCGGTGCAGCAAGATCAGGACGAAATCGGTTGTGACACGTTCTGCGACATCAGGTTCGGCGACGCCTTCGCGAGCTCGGACAGCGAAACTCACCCGAGTGCTTTCCTCGCCCTTTTCGATCGACAGTGGGGCCAGAGCCGGTAGCGCACGGATCACGTCGGACATTCGAGCGAAGGCCGATCCGAGATCAGGGCAATGGATCAACGTCAGGCAGATCAATCGGAAAGTGCCACGGGGGACCGGGGCGGATCCGAGGCCGAACAATTCGTCGTCGGTGATCTGCCACGTGGATTGGATGAACGTGGTGACCTGAGTCGGGGTCAGCCGGGCGCGCGGGTCGGACAGTGTCTCGAGGTCGATCCCGGCAGCGCGCAGTGCACCCGACAAATCGACGTCGTTGTCCGGCGAGAACGCGAGATAGCGGTGGACGAATGCGGTCGGGATGGTCCGCGCTGTCATGGGTGCGCTGCTCCTTGGAGCAGGTGGAGACGGCGTGCAGCTTCGGACAGAATGTGGTCCTGCTTGCAGAAGGCGAAGCGCACCAGGTGCTTCCAATCGTCGCGGTTGTCCGCGAACACGTCGACCGGAACGGCCGCGACGCCGATCCGCTCGGGCAGTGCGCGGCAGAAATCTCCCGCATCGGTTTCGCCCAACGGTCTGATGTCGGCAAGGAGGAAGTACGTGCCGCCACCGGAATGCACCGTGAAACCGGCCTCGGTCAGAGCTTTACCGAGCACGTCGCGTTTGCCTTGCAAGCTCTGTCGAAGTTCGACGACCCACGGCTGTTCGTTGGTGAGCGCGTAGGCAACGGCCGGTTGGAACGGTGCACCGGCAACAAATGACATGAACTGCTTGGCGGCACGGACTCCGTCGATGAGTTCGCGCGGGCCGATCGCCCAGCCGGTTTTCCAGCCGGTGACATTGAAAGTCTTTGCGGCACTGGACACCGTGACGGTGCGCTCACGCATGCCCGGGAGCGACGCCATCGGTGTGTGGGTGAGGCCGTCGAAGACCAAGTGCTCGTAGACCTCGTCGCTCAACACGATCAGGTCGCGTTCGCACGCGAGTTCGGCGATCGCTCGAAGTTCGTGATCGGTGAATACGGTGCCGGTGGGGTTGTGAGGACTGTTGACGATCAGCATCTTCGTCTTGGCGGTGATCGCGCCGCGCAATGCATCGAGATCGACCGCAAATCCGTCTCCCGCGGTTACCAACGGAACTGTGCGACGTACAGCGCCTGCCAACGCGACGGATGCAGCGTAGGAGTCGTAGTACGGCTCGATCAGCACTACTTCTTCGCCGGGCTCGACCAGTCCGAGAATCGCAGCACTGATCGCCTCGGTGGCGCCGACGGTGACCAGAACTTCGGAGTCGGGATCACTGTCGAGTCCGTAGCGGATGCGCCGATCCTCCGCGATGGCCTGACGCAAGACGGGCATGCCCGGACCGGGCGGGTATTGATTGACGCCCTCGGCGATGGCTCGGCGCGCTACCTCGAGCATGGCAGCAGGGCCGTCGGTATCCGGAAAGCCCTGACCGAGGTTGACCGCGTCGTGAAGTGTGGCCAACGCTGTCATCTCGGCGAAGATCGTGGATGCGAACGGCTGCAGACGCGAGACGGTGCGGTTGCGGGGCGTCGAAGGCATCTTTGCAGCTTAGTCGGCTGACACCGCATCCTCACATCCGCTCGGACGCGGTGCTTGTCACGTTTGAATCGCCGCCATCGTCCAACTCTGTAGAGAGCATCGAATCCGGTGCCCCAGAACATACGGAGGCTTGCCATGACTCGCATTCCCGCAGTGACACCGTCAGAAGCCAGTCCGTTGATCAAAGTGGCATACAAATTCGCCGCCAGGCAGTACGACGAAGTCCCCGAGCCCTTTGCCGTCCTGGCCAACCATCGGAAATTGTTCGTAGCGGCTGCCCGCCACGAAATGGCTGTGCAGAAGGCGTCGAAGGTGCTGCCGTCGAACATTCGTGAACTGGCCGTCTATCGCGTCGCCTGGACTGTCGGCTGCTCGTGGTGTGTCGACTTCGGGACGATGCTCTCGCGCTTGGACGGTTTGGACATCGACAAGTTGAAAGAGATCGCGAACTACCGGGATTCATCGAAGTACAGCGAAGACGAGCGGGCCGCGATCGCCTACGCCGACGCCATGACCGGTGACCCCCATGGGGAGAACGGGGTGACGGACGAACAGGTCGCGGATCTCGAGCGCAGGTTCGGGCGAGCGGGCGTCGTGGAACTGACCTATCAGATCGGGCTCGAAAACATGCGCGCCCGGATGTATTCGGCGTTGGGGATTACCGAGCAGGGGTTCAGCACCGACTCCTGCCGTGTGCCCTGGGCAGAAGAATGATGCGCTGATTCGTCTACGGCAACTATCGACAATGCTCCGCAGATACGTGATCATGATTGACTAGTTCACGCATCTGCGGAGCATTTCGGCTTGTTAGGTCCGCACTTGCGACCTACGATCACCTGGTGCCCAACATTCGAATCCGCGAAGCTGCCGGCCTGCTCGGTGTCAGTGACGACACCGTCCGGCGGTGGGTCGACGGTGGGCTTCTCACCGCGACGACGGACGACTCCGGCCGCAAGGTCATCGACGGTGCCGAGTTGGCGGGCTTCGCCCGGTCCAACGCCGGACCCGCACCGGCCGATCCGCTCACGGGTGCGAGTTCGGCCCGCAACCGGTTCGCCGGCCTCGTCACCAAGGTCGTCACCGACAAGGTGATGGCTCAGGTCGAAATGCAGTGTGGGCCCTTCACTGTCGTCTCGTTGATGAGTACCGACGCGGTTCGGGAGCTCGGACTCGAGGTCGGGAGTATCGGAGTCGCAATCGTGAAGGCCACCACGGTCATCGTGGAAACGCCGTAGTTTTTGAACATACTGGAGGAAATTCGTGAAGCGTGTAGTCGGACTTGTTGCAGCAGGTGCCTTTTCGCTTGCCCTGGTGACCGGTTGTAGTTCCTCCGACAATTCTTCGTCGGAGACGTCGTCGGCCGCTCCGACCACAACCACTTCGAGTGAGAGTGCCACGGGAAGTATCACCGTCTTCGCGGCGGCGTCACTCAAGAACAGCTTCACCGAACTCGGCAAGGAATTCGAGTCCGAGAACCCCGGTTCATCGGTCACTTTCAGCTTTGCCGGGTCCTCGGACCTCGTCGCTCAGATCACTCAGGGCGCACCGGCTGACGTGTTCGCCTCGGCTGACGCCGCCAACATGACCAAGGCCACCGACGCCGGCGTCGTCGCGGGGTCGCCCTCGGACCTCGCGAGCAACACCTTGACGATTGTTGTGCCGCCGGGCAATCCGAAGGGAATCGCGTCGTTCGCCGATCTGGCAAAGGAGGGGACGCAACTGGTGATCTGCGCTCCGCAGGTCCCTTGTGGCGCGGCTACGAAGAAGGTCGAGACGGCCACAGGCGAGACCCTCTCGCCCGTCAGCGAAGAATCGTCGGTGACCGACGTTCTCAACAAGGTGACGTCCGGGCAGGCCGATGCCGGCATCGTTTACGTCACCGACGCGAAGTCCGCTGGTGACAAGGTTCAGACCGTCGCGTTCCCGGAAGCCACCACGGTGGTCAACCTGTACCAGATTGCGGTGCTGAAGGATTCGAAGAATTCGGGAACGGCAACCAAATTCGTCGATCTCGTGAAGGGGCCCAAGGGCCTGGCAGTTCTGAGTGACGCGGGATTCGCTGCCCCGTGACACACCTAAGACCGGCGGTCCGGGCTCCGCTCGGGTTGCCGGTATGGATTTACCTTCCGGCGCTGATCGGCGGAGCGTTTGTCATCGCGCCCTTGGCGGCGATGCTGGCCACCGTGCAGTGGTCGCAGTTCTGGGAACTCGTGACTTCCGAATCGTCGGTTGCCGCGTTGAAACTGAGTTTGAAGACAGCGGCAATGAGCACGCTGCTGTGCATCCTGTTCGGGGTACCGATGGCCGCGGTGTTGGCGCGCAGTCATTTTCGGGGACTGTCCGTTCTTCGATCCTTGATTCTGCTCCCGCTGGTTCTGCCGCCAGTGGTGGGCGGTATCGCGTTGCTGTACACGTTCGGGCGCAAAGGGTTGATCGGTGAGCAGTTGGAAGTGCTCGGCATCCAGATAGCATTCTCGACAACCGCGGTGGTCCTGGCGCAGACGTTTGTCGCGCTACCGTTCCTCGTCGTCAGCCTCGAAGGTGCGCTACGCACTGCGGGCACACGATACGAGGCCGTAGCCTCGACGCTCGGAGCCCGCCCGACCACCGTGCTTCGCCGGGTGACTTTGCCGCTGGTGCTTCCCGGTCTGGTGTCAGGGGCAGTGCTGGCTTTCGCTCGCGCACTGGGGGAGTTCGGTGCAACGCTGACGTTCGCGGGAAGTCTGCAAGGGGTCACGCGTACCCTGCCGTTGGAAATCTATCTCCAGCGTGAGACCGATCCGGATGCAGCGGTAGCGCTTTCGCTGGTGTTGGTCGTAGTCGCGGTGGTCATCGTGGTTGCGGTGCGTGGACGCGGATCGGCGGGTTCGTTGTGAGTGGCCTCCACGTCGACATCGAGATTCCGGAGCGCGATGTCGTTGCGACGTTCGACGTCGCGGCCGGTGAGGTGACCGCTGTCCTCGGACCGAACGGCGCAGGCAAGTCGACGGTACTGGCGGCGGTTGCCGGACTACATCACCCGCGGCGTGGGTTGATCGAACTGAATTCTCGCGTTCTCACCGATACCGGTAGGGGAGTCGCGTTGGCGCCGCATCGGCGCGGCACTGCTCTACTCGCGCAAGAGGCACTTCTCTTTCCCCACCTCAGTGCGGCCGCGAACGTGGCGTTCGCGCCGCGCAGTGCAGGGCGGTCGCGTCGCGATTCCGCCGATTCCGCGCGCCACTGGCTCGACGCAGTCGACGCCGCCGAATTGGCTGACCGCAAGCCGTCACAGCTCTCCGGCGGTCAAGCGCAACGAGTCGCAGTGGCGAGGGCATTGGCTGCTGAACCCGAACTACTCCTGCTCGACGAACCGATGTCTGCGCTCGACGTCGCCTCCGCCCCGGCATTGCGGTCGTTGCTGCGTAGAGTGCTCCGAACAGGAGATCGCACGGCCGTGCTCGTCACGCACGACGCTCTGGATGCGCTGGCCCTTGCCGACACCGTTGTCGTGCTGGACGGCGGCCGGGTCGTCGAACGTGGTGACGTACGAACAGTTCTGACTCGCCCGCGTAGTGCATTTGCAGCACGCATCGCAGGGATCAACTTGCGCAGCGGCACGATGGCCGGAGACGGAATGCTCAGAAGTCCGGTCGGGGTGGATATCGCGGGCCAGACGGAGACCGACTTACCGGCCGGCAGTGCCGCCGTGGCAGTCTTCGAGCCGCGAGCAGTGTCGGTCTACCTGGATCCGCCTCACGGGAGCCCACGAAACGCGTTTGCGGTCACGATCGCGGAGATCGAAAATCGAGGCGATGTCGTCCGAGTCCGAGCCGAGGACGAAGCCGGCCAGCCGGGCTTGTCTGCCGACATCACGGCGAGCGCAGCGGCCGAGCTCGATCTGGTTCCGGGATCGGCCGCTACGTTTGTGGTCAAGGCCACCGAGACGCTGATCTATGCGCAGGGCGCAGGCTCGTAGACGTCCTCTACGACCGAATTCGCATAGAGGGCTGCAATTTCGGACGCGTACTTCTCGGCTATCGGCTTGCGCCTGAGCTTCATCGTCGGTGTCAGCTCGTCGCCGCCTGGCTCCCAGAACGTGGTGAGTACGTGAAACCGCTTGATCTGCTCGGCCCTCGACAGACGCGAGTTTCCCTCGGCGACAGCAGTTGCAACGATGTCGACGATCCGAGCGTCCTTGGCGAGTACCGCGGCCTCGGCCGCAAGTCCCAGTGAGCGTGCCGCTCCGACCGCGGCGTCGGCGCTGAGAGTGATCAACGCTGTGTTGAACTTTCGGCCGTCTCCGATCGCCACGACCTCACCGATCAACGACGACGACGTCTTCACTGCGGTCTCGATGGCAGCGGGGGACATGTTCTTTCCCGACGCATTGATGATCAGCTCCTTCTTGCGATCGATCACCGTGAGGTATCCGTCTGCGTCGGCCGTGACGATGTCTCCGGTCGAAAGCCAACCGTCTGCACTGATCGCTTCGGCTGTTTTTGCCGGTTCGCCGCGGTACCCCTTCATGACCAACGGTCCTCGAACCAGTAGCTCGCCGTCCGCCTCGATGCGCATTTCCATGCCTGGAAGCAACTTTCCGACCGTTCCCAGCTTGGTCGGCTCGGCCGGTGCGGTGCTCGCAATGCATGTCAGCTCGGACATTCCCCAGATCTCCGAGATCGGAACTCCCAGGGCTGCAAAGAATGCCAAGGTGTCCGGCGGAATCGGTGCGGCGCCAGAGATGGCCCACTTCAGTTCGGCAAAACCGAGTTTCGCACGCAGAGCGGAGAGGACCATTGCATCGGCTCGGGCGTAGTCCGCTTCCAGTTCGGCGGGGACTGTTTCACCGGCTCGCAAGTGTGCGAGCCGAGTGCGACCGACGTCGAGTGCCCACTGCAATGCCGCTCGCCGCGCGTCGTCCGGTTCGTTGGCGACGGCCGATTCGACTGCAACCTTCAGCTTTTCCCACACACGGGGGACGCTGCCCCAGATCGTGGGGCGACAGTCCGGAAGCGCAGCCGCTACCTGGCTCGGATGCGGCACGACAGTGATCTGGGTGCCGAACACCATTTGCATGTACAGGCAGGTGAGCCGATCGGCGATGTGCGCCGACGGCATGTACGAGGTGATGCGGTCACCGAACTCGACGGGGAGTACAGCACTGACGGCGGTGGTTTCGAACAACAGACAGGCATGAGTCGTCTCGACGCCCTTGGGGTTGCCGGTCGTGCCGGAGGTGTAGATCAACGTGGCGACGTCGTTCGGTTTCACCGCACGCCAGGTGCTCTCGAAATCGAAATCGGCGGCAGCTGAGGACTTCATCTGCTCCAGCGTCAGGGTGCCGGACTGCTGGGCAGACGGTTGCGCGTCGACGACCACGATCGTGTCGAGTGTGGCACCGGATCGGCGAACGGTATCCACGTACTGGGCCTCGCAGACGAGGACTCGCGCACCGGAATTGGCGAGGATGTACTGGATGGCTTCGGGTGCCGACGTGTTGTAGATGGAGAAGGATGTCGCGCCGAGGTGTTGGGCGCCGACGTCGATCGGGTAGAACTCGATGCGGTTACTCATCATCAATGCAACCGTATCGCCATGTCCCACGCCGATTCCGGCCAATCCCGCGGCAACATCGCGAACCTGTTCGCCGTACGCGCGCCACGTCAGTGTTCGCGCATCGCCGATGTCTCGCAGGGCCACCGCGTCGGGCGCTACCGCCGACACTCGCTGGAAGGCTGCACACAACGTAGTCATGATGTTCTCCTGGATGCCTTTGTCAGGGCTGACGCATTCGTCGGGGCCGCAGCGGTGGTTCTGTCTTCGAGTTCGCGGATCAGGTCGTGTGCCTGTTTGTCTTTTGCCAGGTAACCGTCGGCAAGGACATTGATGAATCCGCGTCCCCACGCCCAGGGTTCCCAGGCAGCGGGGGCAAGGGTCCGGGCGGCGCGGCGCGCGATCGCGTCGGCGATCACGGTGGCGGCACGGTCCGGGGAGATTCGATGACGGAGGGGACCGGGTAGTCGAGCGTCGAGTTTGCGCCCGATCTCGTCGTCGTCGAGTGTGGCGCGTGCAAGTTGTGTATCCACCATCCCGAAGTACGCGATGCCGGCAGTAGCGCCGTAGCCGGCAACCTCGAGACGCAGCGCCCGGCCGAGCGCTTCGACCCCAGCCTTGCTGATCATGTACGAAGCGCCGCCCAAACCGGGGGCGAACGACGCCGCCGATGACACGACGACGATGTGCCCACTGTTGCGGATCACCTCGTCGATGGTCGGATGCACGGTGTTGAAGACGCCGGTGAGATTGACGTCGAGCACACGATCGAAGGCGTCGGGATCGATCTGGCGCAATGTTGCCGGGGGAGGGGTGATTCCGGCGTTGGCCACCACGACGTCGATTCTGCCCAGCTGCTCGATGATCGTTTGCACGGCTGCGGTCATGCCGTTCCGATCTCGGACATCGGCCGTCACCGTCACGACTCGCTGTGACTCGAATGAGCGCTCGGCCGTTGCCAATGAACTCTCGTTGACGTCGACCAGTGCCACGGTGGCCCCACGCCGGTGGAGAGTGCGCGCCAGCGCTGCACCGATACCGTCGCCTCCACCGGTGATCAGTACGACCTTCCCGGCGACGTCGTAGTCGAGTCGGCGTCCGGGCAGTGGAATGCCCAGATCGCGGACTGTTCCCGCAATTGCGGACAAGCGTCCCGTCATTGCTTCAGTGCCTTCCGTGTAGCGCGCGGATGAGAACCTTGACCAGCCAGTCGATTCGGGCGGTCCTTCGAAACGTCGTCAGTGGTAGGGGCGAACGGAATCGTTGCCGAGTCGTCGAACGAGCGTAGGTGAACTCCTTCAGACCATCTGGGCCGTGAACGCGTCCGAAACCAGATGCTCCGACCCCACCCAGTGGCAGGTTGGGAACCGCGGCATACATCACGTAAGAGTTCACCGACGCTCCTCCGGATCGGAGCCGATCGGCAACAGCCGCTCCGTCCTTGCCGAACACGCTTGCTCCCAATGCGTATGGCGACGCATTGACCAACTCCACCGCCTCGTCCATCGAGGCGACCTTGGTGATCGTCATCGTCGGGCCGAAAGTTTCCTCCGTGACGGCGAGGCTGTCTTCGGGGACGTCGACCATGATGGTCGGTTGCACGTACTGGCCGGAGATCGAGCCGAGCCCTCCGAGAACGACACGTCCACCCCGCGACATCGCGTCGTCGATGTGGCGCCGGATTACAGCCACTTGCGAGGGCATGGTGATCGGACCGATCTTGTCTTCGGCACCCGGACCCGCATGAACTCGGGCAGCCAAAGTGATTGTCTTGTCGATAAACTCGCCGTAGACATGTTCGTGCACGTATACACGCTCGACGCCCAGACAGGTTTGACCGGAGTTGGACAATGCTCCCCACACCGCAGCATCCGCGGCGGCACCGACATTTCCGTCGGCATCAAGGATGAGCGCGTCCTTACCACCACATTCCATCAACACCGGTGTGAGGGTCTCGGCGCACGCTGCCATGACTTTCTTGCCCGTCGCGGTCGATCCGGTGAACCCGATCTTGTCGACACCGGCCAGGCACAGTGCCGCGCCGACCGAACCATCGCCCGTGACGACCTGCAGCACAGGATGTTCAGGGACGACCTCGGCGAAGGCGCGGCCCAACCATTGCCCGACTGCCGGTGCGAACTCACTCGGCTTGTAGACCACGGCGTTGCCTGCAGCCAGCGAGAACGAGAGCGAACCGAGTGGGGTGAAGACCGGATAGTTCCACGGACCGATCACACCGATCACCCCGAGAGGTCGATACTCCACCGAGGCGGCCTGATTGACCGTCAACAAACTGGAGCGGACGCTGCGCCTGCCCAATACCTTTCGGGCATTCTTCGACGCCCACGCGAGATGTTCTAGTGCCATGGCGATTTCGAGCATCGCGTCAGGGTGCGGCTTGCCCATGTCCCGGTGCACGACGTCGGCGAGTTCGGATGCGCGACGAGCGATGATTCCTCGCCACCGATCCAGTCGACGAGCGCGTTGCTCGAATGTCAGTTCTGCCCACCATTCGGAAGCAGTACGGGCGTCGCGCACTGCCTGTGTCACTGTGTCGTCGGACGCCTGTGTGGTCGTGTCGATCTCGGTCGCCGTCATCGTGGAGTTCCTTGAAGTGTGTGGTGGACGGCGCCGTCGGCCCAGCCGCGGGTGACGCGTTGGAGGATCGGTCGGGACAGAGTCAGAATGGGGGCGAACCACGGCTGCGCTTGCACAGCGAACGTCCAGGTGAGGCGGCTGCCAGTCGAAGTCGGTTCCAACACCAGATCTTCAGCGAAGCGTTTGAACCCCGGAAGTGACGCCGACTCCACGTAGAACGACATCCGGCGCCCCTCGTCCCAGCGGAAGAATCGCTCGTTCAGTGCAGCAAAAGCGCCGGCTCGCACGGTTCGCGTAGTCCCGACGCCGAATGGTCTGTCCGAGGTCCAGTCGGCTCCGGTGATCCCGTGCGCCCACGACGTGAGCGCTCCGTCCGAGGTCAACGTCTGCCACAAGCTTTCACACGTCGCTTCGGATTCGATCCGGTGAGTGATCACCAGCGGAGCGGAGCGGATGAAGGCTGCGTCGGCCGCAGAAAGAGAGAATTTTCCCTTCACAGGTCCACCACCAAAGACCCACCGGTGGAACGTGATCGACAGGTCAACATCGAACCAGTACGTTCGGATTCGGTGAGGAGGGTGTCTCGATGCTCGACGGTCCCGGAGAGCACCCGGACCTTGCATGTACCGCAGAAGCCCTGTTGGCATGAATACGCTACTCCGGGAAGTACGCGTCGTATTGCAGCCAATGCACTTTCGGACTCGCCCACATCGACGGTGAGACCGGTGCGCGCCAGATGCACCGTGAACTCCTTGCCGTCGACTACCGGGAGTGGGGAGAACCTCTCGCTGTGCACCGATCCGGTCGGGTTGGCGGCGAAAGTTGCCGCACGCACCGTGTTCATCAGCGGAACCGGTCCGCACGTGTACACCGCGGCACCTGGATCCGCAGCAGCGACGAGTGTTCCGATATCCGTCGGACCCAGCTCGTCGTCGGGTCGGATGGTTACCCGGCCGCTGGAATACTCCTCGATCTCGTTCAGGAATGGCATAGCTGCCCGAGTTCGTCCGAGATAGTCCAATCGCCACGGGACTCCGCGGCGGTGACAGCGTTGCACCATGGGAAGTATCGGAGTGATCCCGATTCCGCCCGCAACAAAGAGGTACGACGGAGCAGTGACAAAAGGAAATGCATTCCGCGGCCCTCGTACGTCGACAACCATTCCGGGTTTCAGCGACTCGTGTATCTCGCGGGAGCCGCCCCCGCCTTCGTCGATCCGCCGGACGGCGATCCGATACGAGGTCAAGTCGTCGGGGTCTCCGCACAACGAATACTGTCGTTGCCTTCCCGAGGGGAGAATGACGTCTAGGTGGGCGCCGGGAATCCACGACGGCAGGGTGATTCCTTCCCTCGGGGTCAAGGTGACACTCAGGACGTCTGCGCACTCGAACCGGACGGACTTCACGTCCAGCGTCATGTCGAATCCGCTGTAGCGGACCGGGTTGGGACGCGAAAGTATCTGCGCTGCAGGACTTGACGCAAAGATTCGACGGTATGCGCTCGTCGCCTGTGCGGCAATCCTCAACGACCGGGTCGGTGTGAAGTCTTGTGCGTCGTGAGGACGGTCGGCAGTCGTCTTGTTCATCCTTCACTCTTTTCGGAAGAACGATTGGCGGCAGGTGAGCGAGCGAGGTAGCGCATGGCTACGTCCATGTCCCCGATCTGGGACGGATGGAAGCTTGGCCGCAGATACGGAGGAATCTCGGTGATCAGGAATTTCATGTTCGGGACCAGTCCGCGGCGAGTGGCGCTGATCAGTTGCAGAGGCCACAGGCGGCCCTTCGCCTTCGACGGGTCCTGCCGGAAGAGGTAGTTCATCGAGGCGATGAACAACACGAACAACGTGAAGCTGGCGAGTAGCGCCGTGCGAACGCGGCGGGCGTAGCTACCGTCCACGTACATGTAGGCGTCGAAGGCCACGTTGCGGTGCTCGACTTCCTCGGCGCCGTGCCACTTGACCATGTCGAGCATCGTCGGGTGCATGCCGGCATCTTCGAGGGCGGGATCGGTGAGCAGCCATTCCCCGACCACCGCCGTGTAGTGCTCCATCGCGGCAAACAAGCCGAGACGTTCACAGAGCCAGGCGTGCTTGGCTTTTCCGGTCAATCCTTTGTCGCCCAATATCTTGTCCACGAGCCAGTCCATCCGGCGTGACATCGGTTTCATGTCCATGCCGAGGTCCGCAAGATGCTCGCGTGCACCTTTGTGCGACGACGCGTGTGTTGCTTCCTGGCCGACGAATCCCACCACCTCTTCGTGCAGGCGGGGGTCCTCGATGAGCGGGAGCGCTTCGGCGAGCGTTGCGGACATGGCCCGCTCTCCCTCGGGCAACACGAGATGCATGAAGTTGATGACGTGGGTGACCATCGGTTCGTTCGGCACGTAATGCAGTGGTACGCCGTCCCAGTCGAATTCGACGTCACGGGCGGCGATCGCATGTGCTTCGTCGGTGTAGCGGCGCGCGCCGGACGGTGCGACGACGGGTGTGCCTCGGAAGGCGTTGATGCCGAGCATTATCGGCTCCTCACGGTTTCTCGGGCAGTGGTGAGTGATTCGGACGAGACGGGTTGTACTTGCGCGTAGTGAGCGAGGTCGGCTCGTTTGGTCCTGGTGCGGAAGGATCGGTTGAATCCGGGATAGAAGGTGTAATTGCGGCCGCCGTCGACGAGGTAGTAACTACTGCACCCGCCGGCGTTCCATACGCTGGTGGCGAGTCGGCGGTCGGTCGCGCGCACGAACTCTCTCTGCACGTCTGCCCGGACGTCGATACTGCCGATGCCGCGCTCGTCCATTTGAAGAATGCAGCTCACGATGTACTCGACCTGCGCTTCGATCGTGACGACCTGCGAGGTGTAGACCACGGAATTGGGGCCGAGGATCATGAAGAAGTTCGGAAACCCGCTGATGGTGGTGCCGAGGAAGGCCTCGGCACTGCCGTTCCACGTCTGCGCGAGGCTGCGGCCGTCCTTGCCCCGGATGATGTCGAACGACGGGTTGTCTCCCATACGAAAGCCGGTTCCCATGACTATGGTGTCGACTTCCCGGAAGGCGCCGTCCGCGGTGAGGACTCCGCGCTCCTGCACCTCGACGATTCCGTCCGTCACCACCTCCACATTGGGTGACGCCAGCGCGGGATAGTAGGTGTTCGAGAACGTCGGACGCTTGCATCCGAATGCGTAGTGGGGGAGCAGCTTTGCGCGAAGCTCCGGGTCCCGCACCTGCCGGCGAAGGTGTGCTCGGCCGAGTGCGGCCAGCCCTTTGAGCAGTGACGGCTTGTACACGAATCCGGGTACCAGGGCTTCTTGGAGCAGGTCGAGTCCCTTGCGTGCCAGTCGTTGGGTGAGCGGCACCCGCTCGAAGAGAGCGCTCGGCCAGCCGGTCATCGGCTGATCCGGGTGCGGCAGGATCCACGTCGGTGTCCGCTGGAACACGGTCAACGTGTCCGCGAGCGGTTGCAGTCTGGGGATGATCTGCACCGCAGAGGCACCGGTGCCGACCACGGCTATCCGCTCACCGCGAAGGTCGTGGTCGTGGTTCCAGTCCGCGGTGTGGAACATCTGACCACGAAACGATTCGAGCCCGGGAAGGTCGGGTGTGGCGGGGGCACTGAACGGGCCGGTGGCCGCGACCAGGAACTGTGTCTCCCACACGGTTTCCGCAGTGTGTACCCGCCAGATCTGGGCTTGCTCGTCCCACGAAGCTTCTGTCACGTCCTGGTTGCAGTGGAAATGACCGGCCAGTCCGAAGCGATGGACGCAATCCCGGAGATAGTCGTAGATCTCGGGCTGTAGCGGATACAGCCGCGTCCAGTTCGGATTGGGCGCAAACGAGAACGAGTACAGAATCGACGGGATGTCGCACTGTGCACCGGGGTAGGTATTGACCTGCCAGGTCCCCCCGGGCTCCGCGGCACGTTCCAGAACGACGAAGTCGTCGATCCCGGACTGCTTCAAGCGGACAGCCGTTCCGATGCCGCCGAAACCGGCTCCGATGACGACGACTCGTGTTCGGCGAGTTCGAGTTTCCTCGCCACCGGCCGATGGCCCCGAGGTTGGGTCGATGTCGACCATGTGTGACGCCTCCTGATTGGTGCGTGAACAACTGAACGAAGAGTAAGTCTGACATCAAGTGATGTCAACAGCGGTTGATGTCAGAATTCAACTGATTGACATCGGGCGATGTCAGTTCGCTTGCGGAGGTCGCCGCGATAACCTGAGGTCGAGAGCGCTGCCGGTCAGTGAGAACATGGGGACATGACGGATACCGAGGCTCGGCGCACCGGCCCGCGCAGGTGGCGTGGGCAGGAACCGGAAGATCGCCGCGCCGCGCGCCGGACACAGCTGATCGAAGCCGGGTTGCAGATCATGGGCACCGAGGGAGCGGCCGCCGCGACCATGCGTGCGACCTGCCGCGAGGCCGCGCTGACCGAACGGTACTTCTACGAGAGCTTCGCCAACCGTGACGAACTGCTGGTCGCCGTGCTCGACGAGGTCGTTCTCGGTGCGCGTGACACTATTCTGGACGCTCTCGAGGCGGCGCCTTCCGAACCGTCGGCCCTGATCCGCCACGTGGTGAAGGCCTTCACCAACTACGTATTCAAAGATCCTCGACGTGGACGCATCATGTTCGTCGAATCCCAGGCGGAACCTGCGCTGTGGGATCGAGGGCGAGAATTGATGGCGGAGTTCACGAATCCGATTTCCGCGTCGCTCGAGCTGATGTACGGCGGCGAGGCAACCGACTCCGCGAACTCCGAACTCAATTCGGTGGGGCTGTTCGGTGCCCTCGCGTTCATCTATCAGGCGCACACCCCGTCCTCCAAGATCTCTCGAAAGCGTTTGGTGGAGCACATTTCGCTCATGGTCGAGGCGCAGGCGACGGTCAACAGCACGCCCGCGAGAAAAGAATGACGTCCGCGTCGGCCACAGGCGGAAGGCGTCTCGGTCCCGAAGACCGGCGTGAGCAGATCATTGTCAGCGCGGCAAAGGTTTTCGAGGAGAAGTCTTTTGCCGACGTCTCGATGACCGAGTTGGCCAAGGCGGCCGGGGTCGGTCGTCCGCTGCTCAATCATTACTTCGGCTCCAAGCGGGAGTTGTATCTCGACGTCGTGCGGCGGTTCGTCTTCATTCCCGAAGTGGCGGTGGACCGCATTCCGCGATCGGCGAGCCAGGAGAAGCGGATCGGCGCCGTGATCGATCGGTGGCTCGACGTCGCCTGGCGTCATCGCGACATGTGGATCTCGACAGTCATGTCCGACGACCTCCGCCGTGATCCCGAGATGGATCGGATCCTGCAGGATGCTGACGACGTTGCTGCGCGACGCATGATGGATGCGCTCGAGATTCGACCGAGTGAAGGCAGCGCGGCTGCTGTTCATTCGATGATCGTGGCGTACGGAGGCTTGGCTAAGGCTGCCAGTAAGCAGTGGTTGGTGACGGGAGCGCTCGACCGCGAACAGGTGCACCTTCTGCTGGTACGCAGTTTGCTCGCCATCGTGCGTGACGTTCTGCCGGCGTGCGAGGCGGATTCCTGATTGCTCAGAGTGATCTCGCCACGAGGTCCTTCATGACTTCGTTCGATCCGGCGTAGATTCGCTGAATACGAGCGTCGGCATACATCTGAGCGATGGGATATTCGAGTATGTAGCCGTACCCGCCGTGTAGTTGCACGCAGCGGTCGATCACGGCGCACTGCTGATCGGTGAGCCAGTACTTGGCCATCGCGGCGGTAGTCGCATCGAGCTGCCCGGCAAGGTATTTGACGATGCAGTCGTCGATGAACGTTCGTGAGATACGAGCGATGGACGCGCACTCGGCAAGTTCGAAGCGCGTGTTCTGCAGATCGAAGAGCTTTTGCCCGAACATGTTTCGGGATTTGGTGTACTCGATGGTGAGGGCGACTGCACGCTCCATTGCCGCAGTG
This sequence comes from Rhodococcus sp. MT28, assembly GCF_058792695.1. Classification (NCBI taxonomy): domain Bacteria; kingdom Bacillati; phylum Actinomycetota; class Actinomycetes; order Mycobacteriales; family Nocardiaceae; genus Rhodococcus; species Rhodococcus sp. MT28. The sequence goes on along the minus strand of NZ_JBXAFD010000001.1, from coordinate 631,714 downwards.
GCTGCAACTCCGCAGATCAATCGTTCGGGCAGTAGCTGCTGCATCAGCTGGGCAAACCCTGTGCCTTCGCGGTCCCCGAGCAGGTTTGTTGCAGGCACCCGCAACCGGTCGAACAACAGCTCGGTGGTGTCCTGGCCCTTCTGTCCGACCTTCTCGAGTATTCGCCCGCGCTCGAAACCCGGTGTGTTGTCATCGACCTCGGCCACGATGAGCGACACTCCACGCGCTCCGAGGCTGGGATCGGTCTTGGCGGCAATAATCACCAGATCACAGTTGCGACCGTTGGAGATGAAGGTCTTTGCGCCGCTGATCAGATAGTCGTCACCGTCGCGGACGGCTCGGGTGGTGATGTTCTGCAAGTCGGATCCGGTGCCGGGCTCGGTCATGGCGATTGCGCCCACCCACTCGCCACTCACCAGCTTCGGTAGCCAGCGCAGTTTGTGCTCGTGATCGGCGTAGGCATTGAGGTAGTGCGGCACGATTCCCGAGTGCACGCCGAGTTGGAGTGAATGATCACCCGCCATGACCTGCTCGTGGAACAGCACGGCGTCGTGCGCGAAAGTTCCTCCTCCGCCGCCGTACTCGGTGGGGATCGACATGCCGGCGAGCCCGAGCGCCCCGAGTTCTCGATATGCGGATTTGTCGGGAAAACCTTGGGACGCGAAGCGTTTCTGATGCGGTGTGACGTGTTTGGCGAAGAAGTTCCTTGCCAGGTCGGCCACGGCCTCCAATTCGTCGTCCATCCACGGGGACCGTCGTTCTGCGGTCCGGGTTGCGGTAGATCCTTGCGTCATCGTGATTCTCCCGATCGATGAAGTGCGACCCGCGAGCGGATCCGACTCCACCTATCATCCACACTGTTGACATAGTGTCAATAAAGGGGTGGTCGAATCGACCTCCGGACCCGCCTCGAATTCCACGTCGGCCGCCCGCAAGAATGGGACGACACAGACACGAACAGGCCGGCGCGAAGGATGGGCAGTGGACCCCGAAGAAACATCAGCGGGTCACGAGTCCAACCTCCCGGCTCCGCGGCCGGCGCGCAGCGTCCTGTTCGGATTGCCGCCGGTGGGAAACCGGTACCCCGGAGCGGTGCGCGTCGCCCTCGCCCTGGCGATTCCGGCGGCCATCGCCACACTGCTCGGATTCGGGTCTGCTTCGCTCCTGGTCGGCCTCGGTGCATTTGCATCGATCTACGGTGAGGGTCGTCCGTACCGGAGCAGGTGGAAGGCAGTCGGTATCGCTGCGACGGCGCTGACGATCCTGTCCTTCGTCGGGGCATCGGTGGGTGAGCCCGTCCACCGAGCCATCGCCGAGGGAGCGCCGACGGTGCTGCTGGTCTTTGTCGTGCTGATCATGGCCGTCGTGGTGTCGACCTGCGCCTTCACCGTCGACGCGCTTCGATTGGGTCCACCGGGCGCGTTCTTTCTGTTGCTCACCACCGAGATCAGTTCCGTGATCGCCACTCCCGGTCAGCCGCCGGTCGAGGTCGCGATGTGGACGGCAATCGGTGGGATCAGCGCGGTGGTCGTCTCGATGACGGGAATCCTGTGGGCACCGAGAGCTGTCGAACGCAGCGCTGTACAGGCAGCCGTCTCGGCCGTTGCGGAGTACACGGACGCTCAGGCGACGTACGCCCCACCCGAACTCACGCGAGACAAACGCCACGCTGCAGCACTTCGGCTGCACGACGCGTGGCAGTGCCTCTACCGCGGCGCAATCGTCGGGAAAGACCACCCGTTGACCCGTGAACTCGAACGAGCGCAGATCTCGATGGCCAGGGCGATCTCCGACGACCACGATCCGGAACTCATGGCCGACCCCGCGTTCGACGTCGACGACGTCGGTGCTCACCCGCCTCTGCCCGACCCGACGATCCGATATCGGTTCCTCCGCGCCTGCAATCGGTCCAGCCGAGCGTCGGTGACGGCACTTCGGCTGTCCATTGCCTGTATGGCGGCGGGAACCCTCACCGTCCTGCTCGGCATCGATCGCCCGGACTGGGCGGTGATCGCCGCGGCGATGGTCCTTCATCAAGGACCGGACCGAATACTGGGCACCTATCGCGGAATCCACCGCATCGGTGGGACCGTCCTCGGGTTGATTCTGTTGGGTGCCATCTACTCCTGGAGTCCGACCGGTCTGTGGTTGGTGGCGGTACTTGCAGTCCTGATGGCGGGGATCGAGCTGTTCCTGGTGCGGAATTACGGGATAGCCGTCATCTTCATCACCGCCCTCGCGATTCTCCTCGGCGCGGCCGGTGGTGCGCACGGGACCGTCCGACATCTGATCCTCAGCCGCATGCTCGAGACGGCAATCGGCGTCGTCGTGGCGTTGGTGGTCCTGTGGACGGTGGGGCGCGGTGCGCATCGACGCACTCTGATCTGGGTCGACGAGCGGGCGGGTAGCGTCCTGTTCAAGCTGCTGACCGAAATTCGCGCGAGGCACTATGCACCACAGGCGAATTGGTCGGAGCTTTCGGAGCTTCGTCGGGACCTGGACTTCGAACTGCGAGGTAGCGCGATGGCCGGGATCGACGCCGCCCACAACGAACCCGAGTGGGCGTCGCAGCAGTGGAGGACGCACACCGAATTGCATCATCTGGGATCGGATGTACTGCACCGACTGTGGTTCGGCACGCAGGTGTCCAGATCACACCTCGAGGAATGGGAGTCTCGCTACTTGCGTTCGGGTTCGGTGTGATCGAGCATCGGCACAGCGCTGAACTTGGCTGGATTCGCAATGTCGTAGGCTGCGCACACAACTCCGTCGCGGACAGTGAAGCCGGCAACGCGAGCGGCGAACTGCGGGTACTGGTCGTCCCCCGGTGAGCCGGCGAATACACCGCCGAGCTGTCCGTTGACGAGAACCGGTGACATCGAGAACACCGCTGCCGGTCCGTACTTGCGGGCCAATCCCAGATAGAACCGCGCGACACGATCGCTGCCGCGCACAATGTTGACAGCCGTGCGGGTAGTTCCGCCTGCGTCACCGATCAGGACGGCATCGGGATCGAGTGCACCTATCACGGCGTTCAGATCTCCACTCGCGATAGCCGTCACCAATCGCTCGACGGCAGCAGCATGCTCCTCGCTACTGACCGGGACCGGCGCCGACGCTGCGGCTTTACGGGCCCGCGAGGCCAACTGACGGGCAGTGGCTACTTCGATGTCGAGGATGCGCGCAACCTCGGCGAAGGGCACGTCGAAGCCGTCATGCAGGACGAAGGCAACGCGTTGAGCGGGAGTAAGGGTGTCCAGGACGACGAGGGCAGCAAAACGATTCTGTTCCTGCGTCACGACGTACTCCAGCGGATCGGGTGTCGCTGAGGGTGTGCCCGAGGTGGCGTCGACGGGCGTGACGATCGGCTCCGGAAGCCACTGTCCGACATAGCTTTCTCTTCTGACCGCGGCCGATTTGAGATGATCGAGGCAGATCCGACCGACAACAGTGGTGAGCCATCCGCGCAGCTCGCGGATCTCGAGGTCGCTTCCTTGTCTCGATTGTGCGACTTGCAAGCGTATCCATGCCTCCTGCACCGCATCCTGAGCGTCGCTGAAACTTCCGGTGAGACGGTAGGCCACCGACGTCAGGTGGCCACGGTGTTGCTCGAAGTCCTGCGCAGTCGTCGGCGAAAGCATGCCCTCATGATACGGACCTCACACATTAAATCCGGCATGAATGTAACCGTTGACCCAGGTAGTGGGTGCCGACGTATGGTTTCGGCACTGCTCACGGCTCGATCCTGTCTGCACATTCATTGGAGTCTCACGTGTTTCGGTCTTTCCCGCTCATGTCGCTCAACTGTTGTCGTTGAACTGACATTCCCCACACCTGCCTGTGCCGAGCGCCGCACACGGCGCTCCGGACAGGTGTAGCCGAGAACTGAACCAATCATCTTCTACAGGAAGCAACTTCATGATTCGCCCTCGTTTCGCGCGCTCGGTAGCCGCGGTCGTCGCTCTTGTCACTGTGTCCAGTTTTGCCGTTGCCTGCTCGGGCTCCTCCGACGAAGTGGTCAAGACCGCCGACGGCAAGACCGTCCTGCGGTACGAGGGCAGCACCGGACAGGTCATCTACCCCGAACTGGCCGCTGACCTCGGCTACTTCAACGACGTGGAGCTCAACTGGATCGGCGATACGACCAGCGGCCCTCAGAGCATTCAGAACGCAGCGACCGGTCAAACCGAGTTCGGCGGAGCGTTCAACGGGGCGGTGGTGAAGTTGGCTTCCGCGGGTTCACCGATCACCTCGGTCATCGGGTACTACGGCTCCGACAAGGAGAGCTTCAACGGGTACTACGTTCTCGACGACAGTCCGATCAAATCGGCGAAGGACCTGATCGGCAAGAAGGTCGGGATGAACACCCTCGGTGCGCACCACGAGTTCGTCGTGCGTGAATGGCTTGCGCGGGAGGGGCTTACACCGGACGAGATCAAGCAGGTGGAACTGATCGTGGTTCCGCCGGTCAACACGGAACAAGCGTTGCGGCAGGGACAGATCGACGTCGCCACCCTCGGCTCGGTCTTCCGTGACTCCGCGCTCGAACGTGGTGGCCTTCGCGAGCTGTTCACGGACGAATCGTTGTTCGGCTCGTTCACCTACGGCACGTTGGTGTTCCGTGACGACTACATCGCGCAGAACAAGGAGGCGGTCGCCGATTTCGTGCAGGGAACAGCGAGGGCCATCCGCTGGACGCAGACACACCCACGAGAAGAAGTGGTCGCGAAGCTGACGTCGATCATCAACAGCCGCGGACGCAACGAGGACACCAAGCTCATCAGCTACTGGAAGAGCCCAGGAGTCGCCGGCCCCGGCGGAACGATCACCGATACCGAGATCAGCACGTGGATCGACTGGCTCACCCGTAACGGCGAACTCGAAGAAGGAAAGTTGAAGCCGTCGGACATCTACACCAACGAATTCAACCCGTACGCCAACGGAACGTATTCACCCGACAGCGGCGCTGACGGACAGGCACTGGAGGCAGCAAAATGAGCACAGAACCGAAACTACGGCTCGAGCACGTCACCAAACAGTTCGACATTCGTGGGACCGACGAAGTTTTCACCGCGGTCGAGGACATCAACATCGACGTGGCGCCGGGGGAGTTCCTGGTCCTCGTCGGGCCGAGTGGTTGCGGCAAGTCGACTCTGCTGGACCTCCTCGGAGGACTCAGTTCGCCCACTTCCGGTCGAATCCTTCTGGACGGCAAGCAGATCACGGGCCCAGGCTTGGATCGGGGAATCGTCTTCCAGCAATACGCGCTACTTCCATGGCGAACTGCACGTCACAACATCGAGTTCGGACTCGAAGCGAAGGGCGTGAAGAAGAGCGAGCGACGCGAGCTCGCCGAGCATTACCTCGAACTGGTCGGTCTGCAAGGTTTCGCGGATCGCTATCCGCACGAGTTGTCCGGTGGAATGAAGCAGCGAGTCGCGATCGCCCGCAGCCTGGCATTCGACCCCGAAGTGTTGCTGATGGACGAACCATTTGCTGCGCTGGACGCACAGACGCGAGAGTCGCTGCAGGACGAGCTTCTGCGCATCTGGAAGGCCACCGGCAAGACCATCTTGTTCATCACCCACGGAATCGACGAGGCCATCTACCTCGGGCAACGTGTTGCAGTACTGACTTCGCGGCCGGGGCGCGTCAAGACGATCGTCGACATCGACATCGACCGGTCCGGCGACGACGTGCGATCAGGTGAGGAGTTCCGAGTGTTCCGGCACCGGATCTGGACGCTGCTGCACGGTGAAGTCGAGCGCGCTCGGGCCGGCGAACTCGATCCTGCCAAGGAGGTTGCACATGTCTAGCGCATTGGCGACGCCGGAGGTGGTCGCCACCCCGAAACCGTTGGCCGACAAAACACCTGACATTGCGCAGCGGAGCCAGGCCGGCGGCAAGGCGGCGCGCTACATTCGTTCCACAGCCTGGCGGATTGCCAAGCCGTCGATTGCGATCGCGATCTTCCTCGGGATCTGGGAAGCGGCACCTCGGCTCGGGCTGGTGGACAAGGTCTTCCTCCCACCCTTCACCGAAGTTGTGTCCGCATTCTTCACTCTCGCCGAGAACGGACAATTGCAAGAGCATGTTTCGGCCAGTCTGACGCGTGCGCTGACCGGCTTCTTCGTGGCCATCGCGATCGCGATTCCGTTGGGAATCGCGATCGCCTGGTACCGCCCGGTCTCCGACTTCCTCAACCCGATTCTCGAATTGTTCCGCAACACAGCAGCCTTGGCGCTGCTTCCCGTCTTCGTGCTGATTCTCGGAATCGGTGAGGAATCGAAGATCGCCCTGGTGATCTACGCCTGCACCTTCCCGATCCTGCTCAACACCATTTCGGGTGTGCGCACGGTCGATCCGCTGCTGATCAAGTCCGCTGCCTCGCTGGGGTTCTCCTCGATTCGGCTGTTTCAGAAGGTGGTTCTGCCCGCCGCCGTTCCCACGATCTTCACGGGTATCCGCATGGCAGCCGCGTCGTCGATTCTCGTGCTGATCGCCGCCGAAATGGTCGGGGCCAAAGCCGGTCTCGGGTATCTGATCACCGCTTCACAACTCAACTTCCAGATCCCGAACATGTACGCGGGCATCGTCGCGATCTCGTTGTTGGGTCTGACAATCAACGCGATTCTGGTCCTGATCGAACGTCGGCTCTCGCGCTGGCGCGTCACCACCTGACCACACATTCACGGAAAGATTCTGCGAACTCATGTCCGAACGACAATTTCATCTGAACGCCTTCCTGATGGGCGTCGGCCATCATGAGGCGGCGTGGCGCCACCCACGCACAAACGCGGCCAACCTCCTGGACGTCAAGCACTTCCAGGAATTGGGGAGAATCGCCGAGCGTGGAAAGCTGGACTCGGTGTTCTTCGCCGACGGTCTAGCAGTCGGCCCGCGGGTCAAGTACAACACCCAGGCGATCTTCGAACCCGTCACCTTGCTGTCGGCGATCGCTGCGGCCACCGACAAGGTGGGACTGATTGCAACCGCGTCGACCAGTTACAGCGATCCGTACACTCTCGCAAGGAAGTTCGCTTCCCTCGATCACATCAGTGGTGGACGAGGCGGGTGGAACATCGTGACGTCGGCCGGCGCCGACGAGGCCGCGAACTTCGGCCTCGATGCGGTACCGACGCACAGCGGTCGTTACGAGCGCGCCGAGGAGTTTCTCGACGTGACGCTCGGACTCTGGGACAGCTGGGAAGAGGGGGCAGTTGTCCTGGACGAAGAGACCGGAATCTTCGCCGATCCTGATCGTGTCCATCGCATCGACCATGACGGTCAACGATTCACGGTGGCTGGCCCGCTCAATTCGCCGAGGTCTCCACAGGGACGTCCGTTGCTCGTGCAAGCCGGTTCCTCCGAGAGCGGTAAGGACTTCGCGGCGAAGTATGCCGAGGCCGTGTTCACCGCTCAACGAACACTCGAGCAGGGGCAGGATTTCTACACCGACCTCAAAGCGCGGCTGATCAAGTACGGGCGTAGTCCCGACGAGATCAAGGTGCTGCCAGGCATCGTTCCCTTCATCGCGGATACGGAAGAAGAAGCCAAGGCACTGGAGCAGTCGTTCACGGATCTCATCTCACCTGAGTACTCGCTGCGCCAACTCTCGAACATGGTGGGCGTCGACCTCACCGAGCATTCGCTGGATGCCCCGTTGCCCCCGTTGCCGGACATCGATCGCATCCAAGGAAACAAGAGTCGATACCAGCTCGTCAAAGACCTTGCGGAGAGCGAAAACCTCACCGTCCGTGAACTGATCGGCAAACTCGGCGGTGGCCGTGGGCATCGGACATTTGCCGGGACACCGGAGCAGGTCGCGGACGAGTTGACCGAATGGTTCGACAAGGGCGCCGCGGACGGCTTCAACATCATGCCGCCCTATCTGCCCGGAGGGCTCGAGGTGTTCGTCGACCGGGTCGTGCCGATTCTGCAGGCGCGTGGGCTCTTCCGGACCGAATACACGGAATCCACCCTGCGGGGTCACTACGGCCTCGATCGTCCGGCGAATCGGTTCTCGCGGGCCGCTGACGCGGCAGAAGTGAGCGCGTGACGGAAACACTGCCCAAGGAACAGCCGGCGATTGCCGGTCTCAAGCCACTGGTCACAACGGTTTTCGTACCGGCGGCCATCTTCGGGATCGGTCAGGGTGCGGCTGCCCCCATCATGGCCGTCACCGCGCGCGACCTGGGTGCCTCGGTTGCCGTCGCCGGCCTGATCGTTGCACTCGGTGGTTTGGGCGCCGTACTCGGTGACCTCCCCGCCGGCAGGATCGTGTCGCGTTTCGGTGAGCGCAGGTCGATCATCGGCGGAAGTTCCTTGGGTGCAACAGGAGTGGTGATCTGTCTCCTTGCACAGACTCCGTGGATGCTCGGTATCGGCGCACTGTTGACCGGATTGGCGAATGCGGTGTGGGGCCTTGCGCGGCAGAGCTACCTCGCCGAGACCGTGCCACTCGGTCTACGGGCCCGAGCAATGTCGTCGTTCGCTGCGATGTGGCGGTTGGGTTTCTTCCTGGGACCGCTTATCGGGGCCGGCGTGATTCTCCTGGTGGGAGCGCGCGGAGGATTCCTTGTCCAGTTGGTGGGCGTCGTGCTCGCCGGGGCGCTGATGGCCCGCGTTCCCGACCCGCCACGAAAGGTGCAGGCAGGCAACAGCGATCACGGACACGTTACGCTCCCGGAGATCCTTCGCCGTCATCGTGCCGCTCTGTCGACGCTCGGGACAGGCTCCCTTCTGATGGGCGCCGCCCGCGCTTCGCGTGAGGCCGTTCTTCCATTGTGGGCATTGCACCTCGGATTGGATGCAGCCCAGGTGAGTGTGATCTTCGGTATCGGTGCGGCCGTGGACCTGCTGTGCTCGTACCCGGCCGGACACATCATGGACCGATACGGCCGCAGGCTGGTCGCGGTGCCTTCGCTGACGGTGATCGGTGTGTCGTACCTACTGTTGCCGTTCTCGACGGGTGCAGTGGGATTGACCGTGGTCGCTGTCGTGATGGGGATCGGCAACGGGCTGGGCAACGGCGTGATCATGACCCTCGGTGCCGATATCGCCCCGCCCGAAGAACGCGCCGAGTTCCTCGCTGCATGGCGATTGACTCACGACACCGGCATGTTCGGTGGGCCGCTCGCGATCGGTCTACTCGCCGCGGTGCTCCCACTCGGGTGGGCATTCGCCGCTCTGGGCGCGACGTCGTTCGCCGGCGCGGCGATGATGTTCCGCTTCATTCCGGTCTACTCTCCGCGGGTGTCACCCCGGTCGCGCGTCGGGAAACTGTAGGTAGGCTCGCTACATGCGATTCGGACTGTTCGTACCTCAAGGCTGGCGTCTGGACCTGGTCGGCATCGACCCCGCGAAGCAGTGGGAGGTGATGCGAGACTTCACGCTGCGCGCGGAGGCAGGGCCGTGGGAGTCGGTGTGGGTCTACGACCACTTCCACACCGTTCCCCAGCCGACGGAAGAAGCGACTCACGAGGCGTGGACGTTGATGGCCGCACTCGGTGCGTCGACCTCGCGTATCCGACTGGGCCAGATGTGTACCGCCATGAGTTACCGAAACCCGGCGTACCTCGCCAAGGTCGCCGCGACCACCGATCTCATCACGGGTGGACGCGTCGAGATGGGCATCGGCGGCGGTTGGTACGAGCAGGAGTGGCGCGCATACGGCTACGGTTTCCCCTCTGCCGGTGAGCGTCTGGGCCGCCTCGACGAAGGAATCCAGATCATGCAGCAGGCGTGGTCGACCGGCAGTTCGACGCTCGACGGCAAGTACTACCAGGTCGACGGAGCGCTGTGCCGTCCACTTCCGTTGCAAGAGGGCGGAATTCCCATCTGGGTTGCCGGTGGCGGCGAGAAGGTCACACTCAAGATCGCGGCCAAGTACGCGCAGTACACGAACTTCGACGGCACCCCGGCCGGCTTCGCGCACAAGTCCGAGATCCTGAAGAAGCACTGCGACACCGTCGGTACCGATTTCGACGCCATCGTCCGTTCGGCCAACTACAACGTGGCCATCGGCGCGACGGAATCCGAGGTGGCTCAGCGGTTGGAGACACTGAAGGCCCGACTGACGCCGTTGGTCGGCGAAGCTGCCGCCGATGCGTCGCTCGATGCGTTCCGCGGAATGCCCGCCGTGGGTACGCCCGAGCAGATCATCGAGAACCTGTCGGCGCTCGAGGCGCAGGGACTCGAGTACGGAATCTTCTACTTCCCCGAGGCCGCGTACGACACGTCGGGAATCGAGATGTTCGAGAAGGAAGTGCTGCCCGCGCTCGCGTAACCGTTGGGGCTAGCGCAGCGAGTCAGGAAGATCGGCCGGGTTGATCAGAACCCGGCGATCGGGGTGGGTGCGAACTTCTTCGGAATCGGGAATCCGGCTCTGCAGGAAGTTCCACTCGCTCGCACTGACAGCAGCGATCGCGCGTGCCAGCACTGCCGAGTCCTTGGTCCCCCACTCGATCGGCATGGGACTGACCATCTGCCACGTGTCAGCCTTGCTGCGGGTGGAACGATCCGAACGCAGTGCGACCGACGGAATGCGGTCGCCGACTCGCCACTTCGGATTGAGTCGAACGTTGCGGCTGACGAGCGCGTACTGCGGTGCTCCGGCCGCAGGCTTCGCGATGTCGATCAACGCCGTCAAGGTCGCCGCTCGAGGGTGAACCTCGGTGACGATCGCGGGAACCAGTGGGTTGTCCGCATACAGAGATTCGACGCTTCCCACCTTGCGAGGTGCCCACACGGCAACCCACAGGGAACTGGCCGCACCGATGGCGAGGACTGCGCCGATGATGATGGACCACACCTCACCCATGCTGATCAACCAGGCCCCGACCGCGGCGAGGACGATCGCGAAGATCACCGCAGAAATCTGCAGGCGGCGTACATCGGCCAGTGTGTCGTTGACCGACTTGGCATGAGCCTTGTCGACGGTGAACTGGAAGTCAGCCACGAAAAATTCCTTCGGGTGGTGCCGGACGATCTAGGACCGGCCCCCGATCGCCCGGGAGCCGTCCACCAGCGTAGCTAGTTTCGCGCGCGCTCCCACATCTGCAGGTAAGCCTCGGCGCCGCGGCTCATGTCCTCGATGATGGTGTCGCCGTCGGCTCCCGCAGCGATGCGCATGTCCGCGATCCAGTCGGGAATCATCCCGTACTGCGCCACGCCGTCGGTGTTCACGTCGAAAACCCGGGTGCCGGCGCGCTGCTGGTCCATGACCGTGCCGTCGAAGGCGGTGTACGGATATTGCAGCGGATTTTCTGCGGCGTCGCCGCGCGGTGCGGCCTGCGGCCCGAAGCCGTTGGTGTCGGCGCCGTAGCCGAAACCGAAGTAGTAGTTCTCGCTTCGCATCGCCCGTGCGTCCCGCCACTGGTCGATGAACCCACGCTCTTCGGGCTTTTCGTCCGATGCGTCGAGTTGTCCGGCGTACAGGGCGACAAATCCGCCGAGTGCGTAGATCCGCTTGTACAGGCTCGGGTCGCTCCAGCTGTGACTGGAAACGACGCCGGAGTAGTTCGCAGCTTCGAGAATATCGAGAGCCGCTTCGGCGGTCTTGACGCTCATGTGATCGATGTCCACGATCATCCCTCGGTCCATCAAACCTCGGATCGTGTACGCGCCGAGGTCGGTCAGGCCGTGCGAATTGCATTGCGGACCAGAGGGGTACACCGGAAGCGTCACTCCGGGTGGGAGTACCGCGAGAAGATTCTGTGCGCCGTCGACCTTGGTGGGCAGCACATTGTCCTCGGCAACGCCGGTGCATGGTTCCGACTGCCAGAACTCCCCGGTGCCCAGGTAGTTGCCGATGTTGACGGCCACTCCGGTGACGCCGCCGTCGAAACGGGCACCGCCGAGGGCGTTGTCGAACTTGTGCGTGACGATCATCTGCCGGACACCGAGGTCGTACAACTCGTCCAGGCCGCGGTCGATGTCGTCCTCGGTGCACTGCGGAATACCGTTGCGCACAGAGCAACCGAAGGGTTCGGACACCTCCACCCCGAGGGTGACGGCCAGCTTTCCGTCGGCGGCCACCTGCCTGGCCTGTTCAGGGGAGCTCACGATGCGGAACCAACCCCGGCCGGGACCGCCGTACTGGGCGTCGATGTAGTCCTGGAGTTCGCGTGTCTGCTGCGCCTGGATCCGGACGGTCTCCATCTCGTCACAGGGATTTCGTTTACTCGGATACAGCTCGCACAGGACACGGTTGGCGACAAAGAGGTTGGTGAAGATTCGCAGACCGCCACGCCAGGCCCGCTCGACCCACTTGTAGTACGTCTGCTCGTGTGTCAGTGAATCGTGCGCCGGCCAGTCGGTGAAACTCGGCCAGCCGGTGGTGTCGTGAGTTTCGAAGGGATTGCCGTACGACAGAACGTTTTCGAGGAGCGCCGGTATCCCGTCGGGTTGATGGTCCGGGCAGTCGACGAGCGCTGCGGTGACGCCCTGAGGATCGAAAGGTCGGCCGCAGTGCAGGTTTCCGCCCATGAACTCGGAAGCATTCATGTGCACGTGTGTGTCGATGAATCCGGTGACTTCACCGTTCGGTCCGATTTCTCCCGGAACGCCGTTTGCGCCCACCTCCGCTTCGGGGAAGTCGGCGCAGCCGTCGCGCGGGATCAGCGTGAACGCAGAGTCGGGAACGTCACCGGGATCGGACATCGTGAGCATCAAATCTCGCGAGATCAGTTGTCGGCCGTTCGAGGTCGCTGTCAGAACGAAGGACTCGCCAGTGGACATCACGGTCCAGTCGGTGGACGGAGTTGCTTCGGAAGTGGCGAGCACCGAGTCTGCGCCGTCGTGCGAGAGCATCGACCCGTCCGGGCCGTACAGCATGAAACGACCCAACTGGGCCGCATGTAGCCGGAACGGTTCGGCGTCTGCGGCTTTCGTTACGTCGGTGAGGTACGCCGATCCGTCACGACGGACGAAATCACCAGACTCGGTGCGCAGCGCGAAGCAACCGTTCGCAAGTGCGTACACCGAGTTCTGCGCAGTAGGAGCAGGACTCGGTGCCGCGGCGCTGACGCCGGTCGTGGCGACGACGACGGCGGCAGTCAGCAGCGAGATGGTTCCGGCGAGCCGACCCCGTAGACGTGGAACTGAGCGCATGGTGCTGGTGACCCCCGGCCGATGGACACGACTGTGACAGGGGACACTCTACAGATAACTGGACGTATGTCCATTTGATTCTGCAACGTGTTGCAGAAATGCTCAGCCGATGGCAGGTCCGAGCAGGTCATCGGCGTCGGTGATCCGATAGGCGTAGCCCTGTTCGGCGAGGAATCGCTGACGATGTGCCGCGTACTCCGCATCGAGAGTGTCGCGCGAGACCACCGAATAGAAGTGAGCCTGACCGCCGTCGTGCTTGGGTCGCAGTAGGCGTCCGAGTCGCTGCGCTTCTTCCTGTCTCGACCCGAAGGTTCCCGAAACCTGCACGGCGACAGACGCCTCCGGAAGGTCGATCGAGAAGTTCGCGACCTTACTCACCACCAGCGTCTGGATCTCACCGTTACGGAACTGATCGAAGAGGATCTCGCGTTCCTTGTTCTTGGTGGATCCCTTGATCACCGGGGCGTTCAGGGCTTCGCCGAGTTCGTCGAGCTGATCGAGATACGCACCGATCACCAAAGTCGGAGAATCGGGGTGCTTGGCCAGGATCGACTTCACGACCGCAATTTTCGTGTGAGCCGTCGAGCACAGTTTGTAGCGCTCCTCCGGTTCGGCGACGGCATAGGACATGCGCTCGGCGTCCGTCATCGTCACTCGCACCTCGACGCAGTCGGCCGGCGCGATCCAGCCCTGCGCTTCGATGTCCTTCCACGGAGCGTCGTAGCGCTTGGGGCCGATGAGCGAGAAGACGTCGCCTTCGCGGCCGTCCTCACGAACCAGCGTTGCGGTCAGGCCGAGACGGCGGCGCGACTGCAGATCTGCCGTCATCCGGAAGACAGGCGCGGGCAGCAAGTGGACCTCGTCGTAGATCACCAGTCCCCAGTCGCGGGAGTCGAAAAGTTCGAGGTGCTTGTACTCGCCCTTCGTGCGACGTGTGATCACCTGGTAGGTCGCGATCGTGACCGGCCGAATCTCCTTGCGCTCGCCGGAGTATTCGCCGATTTCTTCCTCGGTCAACGATGTACGCGCGATCAACTCACGCTTCCACTGACGACCGGCAACGGTATTGGTGACGAGGATGAGGGTGGTGGCCTTGGCCTTTGCCATCGCTGCGGCGCCCACCATCGTCTTGCCGGCGCCACACGGCAGCACGACGACGCCCGAGCCGCCGGCCCAGAACGAATCCGCTGCCATCTGCTGGTAGTCGCGCAGTTCCCAGTGGCCCTCTTCGAAAGCGAGATCGATCGGGTGCGCTTCGCCGTCCACGTAGCCGGCGAGGTCCTCGGCCGGCCAGCCCACCTTGAGCAGCATCTGCTTGAGGCGGCCGCGTTCGCTCGGGTGGACGATCACGGTGTCGTCGTCGACCTTCTCACCGAGCATCGGCGAGATCTTCTTGTGTCGCATCACCTCGGTGAGGACTGCGCGGTCGAGGCTGACCAGGATGAGGCCGTGCACCGGGCTCTTGACCAGCTGTAAGCGTCCGTACCTGGCCATCGTGTCGACGATGTCGACCAGCAGCGGTTGTGGAACCGCGAATCGTGAGTACGACACGAGCGCGTCGACAACCTGCTCGGCGTCGTGTCCGGCGGCGCGGGCATTCCACAAGGCCAGGGGAGTGATGCGATAGGTGTGGACGTGTTCGGGGGCCCGTTCGAGTTCCGCGAAGGGGGCGATTGCCTGCCTGGCATCGCCGGCGCGCTCGTGGTCGACCTCCAACAGCAGCGTCTTGTCGGATTGGACGATCAACGGTCCGTCGGTCACGGAATCCTCCTAGTGAAGCTAACGCGGCAGCCACAGAGCGTTGCGCCGCGTTGTCGGCTGACGCCAACCCTGCCATTGTCCTGGTATCGGGGCGCAGACGCCAACAGGCGACGCTCGCACAGCCCGAAGTAGAGGTGCCCGAGTGCGAGCACCCCTACGTCAACAGGGCAGGATCGACCGCTATTCCGGGAGGCCCGCGGGTAGTACGAGGATCTTCACGTGTTCGTCGGGTGCGCGCAGAGCTGCGAAAGCGTCCGAGACTCCATCCAGACCGACCCTGCCGGTGATGATCGCTTCGGCGTCGATCTCGCCGTCGGCGAGCCTCTGCAGGGTGATGTCGTAGGCATTCTCGTAAGGACCGTGACCGAAGTTGATCGAGATCCTCCGGAACTGCCCGACGACGGGAATGATCGTCTCGTCGCCGAACGGCGCAGCCAGAACCTGAATCTTCGAGTTGAACGGCAGAGTGTGCATCAGTTCTCCGATGACTCCCGCCCGGCCGCTGCATTCGTAGGCGATCAGAACTCCGTTCGCGGCCTGACCGACAAGCTGGTTGCCTTCGGCGATCATTCGATTCCACAGTTCGATCGGATCCTGCTCGGCCGGATCGACGACGATGTCCGCGCCCATCTTCGCGGCGAGCTCGCGTCGTTTGGGGGAGGGCTCCGACGCGATGACGATCTGCGCTCCGCGCGCTTTCGCGGCGACGATGGCGCCCAGTCCGATCGTTCCGCAACCGATGACGAGCGCCGAATCGGCCGAGGTGAGGCCGGACTGTTGGAGGTGCATCTCGCCGACGTGGAGAGGTTCGGCAAGTGTGGCGTGCTCGAGTGACAGGTGGTCGGGAACTTTGCGGACCCAGAACGCGTCGACGACTATGTGATCGCCGAACGCGCCGTGGTACTCGTTCGAGTAGCCGATGATCGTCGGGATCCCGGTAGCGGTGTCGGTGGCCAAGCCGATGCCGGCCACCCGATCGCCGATCGCGAAATCGTCTACTGCAGAACCGGTCTCGGAGACGATACCCGCGTATTCGTGCCCCAGCACCACTGGCGCGTCCGGATCGAAGGTGGCGAGCGGGTAGCCCCCGTCGTGCGCGACCTGAACGAAGCGGCACGGGTCCTTCGACATGCTCAGGTCACTGCCGCAGATCCCGCAGGCGACGACGTCGATGCGGATCTGATGGGGTGCCAACGGCGGCGGGTCGGCGATCTCGGTGACCGCGAATTCTCCCTGCTGGAAACGGACGGCCCTCATGCGCGCACGGCTCCCGTCTCGGCCGGCCGGCCGTAGTAGTCGGTATGGGCTTTGGTGATCGCTCCGACCAGCCCGCCGATCAGGTACTCGCGATTGTCCTCGGCGAACTGCATGCTCGCCTGACGCCCCACATTTCGCTTCCGGAAGTGCGGGACCACCTCGGAGGCGAACAATTCGTAGCTGCGTTTGGTGTCCTCCCAGCTCGCCATGTCGACGTGAAGGATCAAGAACGTGCCGAACCCTCCCGTCTTCTCGATCAGACGCTCGATCTGTGCGATCGCATCTTCGGGGGTACCGATGATCGCCTGACCGAACTCGCCGAGCGTGTCGTTGCGCCACTGATCGATGACTCCGGCCGGTGTATCTGCCCAGGCCGGGTTCTGGCCGGTCTGTCGATTCACGTAGGAAGCCATCGATCCGATCCGTCGGCTCACGGCGCGCTCGGCCTCCGCTCGGGTCTCGGCGATGAACATCGGATTGACCACACGCCACGTCGCTCGGTCGGCGCGGTGGCCGTGTTCGGCCGAGACCTTCTCGTACACATCCCAGTTGCGATCCAGTGCGTCGAAGCCGCTGGGTGAACTCGCGGCCAATGAGAGCAGGGAGAGGCCGTTCTTGCCTGCGAGCACCGAACCGTTGGGGGAAATCGTGGACGCTGTCACTGTCTCGATGCCGTCCGCGCGGTAGGTGGGCAGCTGTGCGCGTGCGTCACGCAACGTGAACCAGTCGGTTTCCATGTTGACGACCTCGCCGCGAAGCAACGCGAGAATGGCCTCGAGCGCTTCGCCCTGGCGACGACGCTGGTCCGACGGGTTGATGCCCATCATGTGCGCATCGAGGGGGATCTTGCCCGGGCCGGTGCCGAAGATGAGTCGTCCGCGCGTCTGCAGATCGAGCTGAGTGATGCGGTCGGCCGTGATCAACGGGTGGTGATAGGGCAGAGACGTCACGCCTGTGCCGAACTGGATGCGCTCGGTTCGCTCTGCGGCGGCCGCGATGAACATGTCCGGGGCAGGCACGATCTCGGCGCCGGTCGAATGATGCTCACCCATCCACGCTTCTTCGAATCCGAGGTGGTCCAGGTGTGTCATGAGGTCGATATCGCGTCTGAGTTGCAGGGCGGGATCGGCGTCGAGCGGATGGTACGGGGCGAGGAAGGCTCCGAAGCGGATGGACGATGCGGACCACACGATGACAACTCCTGTCGACAGGGGAGTGATTTGGATCACTCGCTCTGATCGAGATGTCTAACATGGATCAACTGATCCAATAAGTTGAGCCTCCCGCACAGTGGGAGATTTGTAATCACCTGTAGTTCAACGTTATCTGGTGCAATGACGTCGGATATCGTTGTTGCGAGTCGATCGACTGAACCAAGTACTTTCCGAAGGAGTATTGAAGAGGTATGCAACTGGACGTCACAATTACCCCCGACTCCTCGACCGTCGAACTGAACAGTGTCGACGACTTCACCAGTCTCTCGGTCGTCGTTGGCGGCGACGATCGATCCGAGACTCTGAGTCGGGTACTGGAACCGTGGGGGGAACTCGAGGGGGATCACGTCTGGCTCGACATCGGCCACTTGGAGCAAGCCGTCGCTGCCCGGATCGGAAACACCGAGTGGAGACAGAAGTTCTCCGCGATGGTGGTCTACGCACGCGCCCACGGCTGGGTGGATCGCGACAACAGGGTGCGAGCACACCGTGAATCACTCTGACTCCGCGTTCGCCACGGTTGAGACGTTTGTCGAGCCCGTGCGAAGCTCGTTCGTATGACCGACTCCCGGCAGAACCGTCAAGGCGACGCGACGCGTCTGCGTTTGCTCAAAACTGCTGAAAGGCTTTTCGCGACAGAGGGATTGGATGCAGTTTCGCTGCGCTCGGTCAACGCCGCGGCCGGTCTCGGGCCGTCATCGGTCCACTACCATTTCGGAACCAAGGACGATCTGGTCGCAGCGGTGCTGTTGGACATGGGAACGTCGGTGCGAGATCAGATCAGCGCGAACGTCGACGCCCTCTCCGCCGACAAGACGCCGCCGACGGTGGAGGCGCTGGTACGGGCCGTCACTGCGCCCTACAAGGCATTGCTCCTTCGCCATCGCACGCGGGGAATCCGATGGATCAGAATCGTCACGCAGATCTCGCAGCCGCAGATGTCACGACCGGGCCATCCAGCCCTCGAGGCGACCGAGCTGCACCTGCGTGAACATCTTCTCGACCAGGTCCGTCGTACTTTTCCTGCTACCGATCCCGAACGGCTCGAGACTCGCTGGGCGATTGCCTTGATGGGCTTCCTCCAGGCGTTGAGCCGGGCGGACGATTGGAGCGGAAGTGGCAAGCCGCTCGCGCCGGAGCGGCTTGCCGACTTCTACGAGGACCAGGTCGTCTTTCTGGTGGGTGGTGTGCGGCAGTTATTGGGGTGAGCGCCTAATCGATGCGTCTCCTATTTCTGCGCGACCACTGACTTCCGCATTTCCATTACATGAGTAATAGCTTCGGAAATTCCGGACCGGTAACCGATATTCTTTTCGGAATCACCCGGAGTGGAATCAAGCTCCGATTCGAGTCTCGTTTGAATGCGGTCCAGGGTATGGATTGTTCTTTTCACGATGGTTGATTCTCTTTCTGCGGTAAATCCGATAGAAGTATTCCGGATTGCCGAGCGTGTTCGTCGAGGACGCAGAGTGAAGCGAGGGTCATGCCCGCTGCGTACCCGCGCGAGCGTGCGTCAGTTCCTCGATTACGTGACTTGAACAGGTTGAACGTTTCGTGCAGGTGCACGAGGGTGTCGGTGGAGGCAGGCATTGGTCAGCTTCGCAATCAGCTCGTCTTCTCTGGACTTTGCTGTCAGCTCCGCTTCCGCTTACGGATGAACTCGGAAGACTCCGCAGTTTTCGCCCGCTTCTCCGCGCGGCGTTCCTTGATCGACTGGGCGGGTTTCTTCATGTTCTTACCCGGCGCCTTGTCAGCCATTGTCGCTCCTCATTTTTCGAAGTGGCAATCACAAACTGACCTCGACCATACTTCATTTACAGAAAAAAGCCAGTTGCTTCTTTTTTGCTACTTTTTTCCGGAGTCGACGGGGCTGACGGAAGTAATTCGGTGCAACGTGAAACGGCGAACCGCGCCGCTCGCGGGGTCGAAGGCGTCCAGCTGTCCGCCGCCCACGCTGACGGGGTCGACGATGCGATGCGTCGCGACCCCCTGGGCGTCGACGTAGCCGATGTTGACGCTCGAATTGTCTCGGGCCGCCGTGGCCAGCAAGGCGATGGTGGCGGCGTTGTTCTCCCGTGAACCGTCCGTTCGCACTCCGCCGCGGCCGGGGGCGGAAGCACGGTCTCCGGCCCGCATCGTGCGGACCAACGACGCCAGCTGATCCGCCGACGGGCTCGCCGGCATCCTCGACGCCGGTCGGCTGCGACGGTTGGGTACACGTGCCCCACGTGGGCGGAGATCGACCAACGTGCCCGAGGAGTCCTCACCTGCCGGCGCGAATCCGGCGGCTCGCAGCTCGGTCAGGACTTCGCGGAGAGGGGCCTGCGAAATCGCGACGGTGGGAGCCAAGGCGCGCAGTGCCAACGGCTCGGCCACTGCGGATGCGAGGACCTCCGCCAGCAGTGACGCGTCCTCACATCGAATGAACGACGCCGCCACTCCGGCACGCAGTCGTCCGTGTCGACGGGCGACATCGTCGATCAAATACGAAAGTGATTGGGGGACAGGAGTCTTCGATTTCGAAGCGAACATCGCATGCAGTTCGGTGGCCGTCAGACCGGCGTCGAGCGCACGACGCACGCTGTCCTCGCTGATGCGGTACATGGACGCCGATCCGGCCGACTCGATGTCTGCGACCAGGCTCACCTGCTCGAGCAGGTCCGGTACCAGCGGGCCGGGCGCAACCAGAGTCAGATCCGCCTGGACCAGGATGTAGTCGATGGGCTCGGGTAGCGCGGACTGCATTTCGGCTTCGGCGTCCCCGCCGTGCAGCAAGGCTCGTCCAGGTGACGACAACGCGCCGCGGGCCACCAGCCCGAGAGCAGCGGCCTCGTCCAGAGTCCGCTCGATCGCGAACGTCCGCAGGCGCCCGCTCCATCGCGGGCGTCGCCACGCCAGCAGCCGACTTACCTCGACGGTCGACGCGGTCTGGCCGCTGTCGAGTTCGGAGAGCAGCCCCAGAATGGCCTGACGATCTCGCGGAGCCGCCGGAGCGCGGCCCTCCTCGGACAACGCCGCGATCGGCTTGTCGGTGGAATCGCGCAGCCCGATCATCCACGGGACTCGAGGTACGTCGACCCAGGCGGACGCCAGGACCTCCCACCGTCGCGCTGTGGATGCGTTCAGCCAGCCGTCGACCGCAAGCGTGGGCGTCCAGTATTCGTCCGCGTTGTCCGAGACCGGCGCCGGATCTGGTGTTCCACTGGCGATGAGTCCGGCTGCCGAGAGCAACTCGACAAGTAGGCTCACGCGCGCTTCGTCGAGATCGGCCGTCTTGGCCACGCGTCGTAGTTCTCGAACACCGAGCCCACCGGCTCGCAGTGCGGGGGCCGGCGCTGCGCCCAGAACAGCGATCACGTTCTCGCATTGGCGTACCAACTCGAGCGCCTCGCCGGCTGCTGCGGCGTTCACGTCCGCCGGCTTGAGTTTGTCGCCCCCGATGACGGGTGCGGTCAGCGTCGTCGGATCGAAAACCGGCTCGCCGCGGATGACCTGACGAACCGTCGCCGGAAGCTCGACGGTCTGCTCGTCGAGCCACCGCAGCAGGCCGGCCGCCAGCAGTCGTTGAACCGGGCGCTCAGGCGGCGTTCCGGGGGCAGCGTCGCGGGTGCGACCGATCGGGCTGGAGTTGGCGAGTGTCTCGAGGAGATCCCGCTCGCGGGTGTCCAGAGCGTTGAGCGCAGCCGAGATCTCGGTCTCGGTCATCGCCTCGGCAGGTTCGAGGGCGCGCCCCACACGCCACGGAATCATCCCGATGACTGCCGGGACGACGCTGATGGGATCGACACCCCAGATGAGGGCGGACGCGCGCATCTTCGACAGAGACTTGTCGACGGCCTTCTTGGTGACCTTGCCCTTGCCGGTCAGCGCTCGTTCGGCGATCGCACTGTTGAGCTCCGCCCGCGTCATCGGAGTTTCCTCGGCGCCAGCCAGTGCCAACAATTCGAGAAGACCGAAATCGAGGGTGTCGAGTTCGTCCGCGGCTCGGCTGACCGACGCGCGTTGCTGTGCCCGACCGCTGAGAACCACCATCGTGCTCGGCGGCGGTACGGCCAGATCGGGGCGCAGACGCAACAACTCCGTCAACTCGGCGTCACTGCGCGCCGAGAGCCAATCGGTCAGACTTTCGGCTGCGGAACTGCCCGCCGGGGTGCCACGTGTTTCGGTCATCAGGTATCAGATTAGAGACCTGGTCTGTACGGCGTAACGGCGTCCTGTCAAAATGACTTCGTGGCCAACAATTCGAAGCAACACTATGTAGATCCAGGATGGCCGGAAACTGCAGACGGAGATCACGCAGTGACCGAATTGTCATCGACCCGCGCAGGTGGACTTTCACCCTTCGGCGAGGACACCACCTTTCCGGTTCCGGTGGAGTCACTTCCTTACGTACACCCGCACACCGTCATCAACCGATAACAACTCGACACGAAGAAGGCCCGCACCGAATCGGTGCGGGCCTTCTTGATGTTCGAGCGTCCGAGCGGACAGTCTTGCCGGTGTTACTTGAGGAACGACTTCGCGGTGTCGGCGACTGCGAGGATCTGCGGGTCGACCGGGATGCCGTTGGCCTCGGCGAATGCGATTGCCTGATCGATGGCGTCGGCGACCGGGTGTGCAACGGTCTGTGCGACCTGCTGCGCCGGAGCCGGAGCTGCCTGAGGAGCCGTCGTGGCCGGAGCGGAACGCTCGGTGGCGCCGCTGCTCAGCCCGAGGCTGGAGGAGCAGGACGGCCATGCGCCCCAACCCTGGTTTGCGAGAACACGCTCGGCAACAACGATCTGCTGCTCGCGAGTGGCCTGGTTTGCGGTGGCTGCGTACTGTCCGCCGCCGTGTGCGTTCCACGTGCTGGGGGAGAACTGCAGTCCGCCCTGGTAACCGTTGCCTGTGTTGATGGCCCAGTTTCCGCCGGCCTCACACTGGGCGAGACGATCCCAGTCGGAGTCGGGGGCAGCGTTTGCGGTTCCGGTGGCTGCAATTCCTGCTACGCCCATGATGGCGCCGGTGACGGCGACCTTGGCGACAGTGCGGCCGGTGGTGGTGGGCTTGCGATGGCGTCCGCTCATGATGGTCGAAATCCTCTCCACACGCGCCTGCGAGGTCAGCTGTCGGGTTCGGGCTGAGAGGTCGCCCGGCCTCGCCTTTCCTGGCTGGAAAGGGTCTGGCTTCACCCCAAGATTCGGTCTTGCGATCGAACCGGTGTCCACTGGAGAACTTTTCTGTTCTCACAGAGGACTTTGGGTCCCCCGTCCTCGTCCCTGGAATGCTCTGTCGGAAGTCCGGTACCCGCGGGACAAGGCTTGGCGCGGCGGGCCGGAGGTGGCCGAGTTTCCCGGCCGAAAACGACGGTAACGGCTCGAGTCGCTCGTGTCACCATTTGATAACGCGGCGTGGCGAAAGACGTACAACGCGTCACACAAAGCGCAGGAGACTCTTCCCAGGTAGGTGGGGGTGCCCGAGTGAATGTCCGGTTGTGTCCGTTCCGTTATCCATCCGTAATGTGAGCAAGGTCACACGTTATGCGGAAATAGAATTTCGGGCGATTGAGAGGTGCGTCGATCCGGACCCAAGGTTGTGGCCCGTGTCTCAACATCGACTTTGGAACTTAGGTTAGGTTTGCCTGACTTGCCTCGCTTGGGCAGGTTTCGCAGAGTCTTCCAAAGAAGTAGGGCACCCCTCATGAAACTGCAATACCGTCGGCGTGCGGTCACCGCGTCACTCGCCGTTGCCGCTGCTGCTGTCGGCCTGGCCGTCACTGCTCCCGCTGCACACGCCTCACCCGAGGATCCGACACACGGTGTTGTCGGAAGCTATTCCGCAACCCAGCCCGGCGACATCGTCGTCGACGCGGCAACCCACCGCGGATACATCACGCAGTACGGCGGACCGACCAGCTCGTTGTCCGTCGTCGACACGAACACCGGCAAGTCCGTCGGCGCCATCGACGGCGTCGTCGGTTACCCGTCGGCACTTGCCGTCGACTCGGGCCTCGGACGCGCATACGTGTCCTCCTCCTACGGCGGCGCGATCTCGATTGTCGACACGAAGACCGGGAAGGTCGAAAAGACGGTCACGCTGAGCGAGAAGAACCCCGACGGCTCGCGTCCGCAGATCAACGATGTCGTCGTCGATCCCACAACACACCGCGCGTACTTCTCGGACTACAAGTCCGGCAACATCCGAGTCGTCGACCCCAACGCCGCCGACGCCGTGTCGAGCATTCTGGTCCACAAGTCGGCAACGCCGACCAAGCTCGCCTTCGACAGTGTCCGCGGCTTCCTCTACATCGCGGACACCAACTTCTTCGACGAGAATTACGGCCGCACGCTGTGGCAGGCGGACGTACGCAAGGGCGGAGCACTCAAGTCGATCGTGCGTGCCGACAACCTCTACCCGGTCGACGTCGATGTCGACACGAACACCGGCAACATCTACATGACCGACACCCGGGCAACCAACCTGTGGGCGATCACCCCGGCCGGCGCGGTTCTGTCGAAGACCACGCTGTCTCCGACCGCGATTCCCAACGGCGTGGTCGTCGACGCTGCGGCAGGCATTGCATATGTCGCGGACGTCATGAACGGACACCTGTGGTCGGTCGATCTGACGACCCGCGCCACCACCGCTCTGACCGATACCAAGGTTCCGGCACTGGAGAAGGTCAAAAACCTCGCGCTCGACACCTCGACCGGCGCCATCGCGTCGACGACCAACGGGGGCAAGGTGACAGTCGTTGCTGCGTACCCGCTACCCGCCACCGTCGAATTGCCTGCCGCTCAGGTAGGTAAGGCGTATTCGCAGAAGCTCACTGCCGCCGATGCGCGCGCAACGTTTGCACTCACCAGTGGCACTCTGCCCGGCGGACTGTCCCTCGCACAGGACGGCACCATCTCGGGTACCCCCACCGCTGTCGGCAGCGTCACCGTCGAGATCACTGCGAAGAGCGTGCTTTCGCGTGCTTCGAGCGTGACCATCGTGGTCTCCGAGGGGCCGGTCGGCCCCGTCGATCCGGGCAACCCGGGAACTGGTACCGGTTCGCTCGGTAACCTCCCCGGACTCGGTAGCCTCGGGCGCTGATCCGACCTGATACGAGAGAACCCGACCACAGCAACTGCTGTGGTCGGGTTCTTCGGTCTGCGAGGCCGCTTTTCGCGTAACGCGATCGACGACTTATGCGTAATTCACCCGGTTCACGTCGACGATCTCCTTGCCGAGCGGCATCAGCGAGATCGGAATCATCTTCAGGTTCGCGACCGCGAGCGGAATTCCGATGATCGTGATCGCCATCGCGACGGCGGTGACGATGTGTCCGATCGCCAACCAGATACCGGCGATGATCACCCAGATGACATTGCCGATCATCGAACCGACACCAGCGGTCGGCTTGTCGACGACGGTCTTACCGAACGGCCACAGTGCGTAGATGCCGATGCGGAATGCCGCGATTCCGAAGGGAATCGTGATGATGAGGATGCAGCAGATGATGCCTGCGGCGAAGTAACCCAACGCCAGCCAGAAGCCGCCGAAGACCAGCCAGATCACGTTCAGGAGGATTCTCATGGTCAGTGACCTTTCGGTTGGAGGCGGGAGTGATCAGCGCACGCGTCGACCGGATCTGAGCGTGTAGACGATGGCCAGAAGGAAGCCGATCGGGCACGCGAGTGCTACCAGGTACAACGCCAGGCCGGGTGGGGTGTCGCTGAAGATATGGACTGCGAAGATGGCCACGATCGCCAGGAATCCGACGATGAACAGTGCCATCGCCGTACGGAACAGACCGTTTCCGGTGCCGGAAGTGCGCGGGTTCGGTTGAGGGTCCACACCTACGAGGATAGTGCCTGTAAACCTGGGTGCCGACCCGGGTTCGTCACAGGTAGACTGTTAACAGACTGCGCGCCCCGCTGAAGCAAGTGTGGGGCGCGTTCTTTTGCATTCTTCCACCGGAAGCGATGCGAGCAAGGCCATGAGGCTCTTCCGAGAGCCTCCCGAGCACATTGGGGCAGACGCCCCAGTCGAGTGATGAGCAGGTGAACGCGGTGCCGACCGGCAAGGTGAAGTGGTACGACGTCGAAAAGGGTTTCGGCTTTCTGTCGCAGGAAGAGGGCGAGGACGTCTACGTCCGTGCTTCCGCTCTCCCCGAGGGCGTCGAAGGCTTGAAGGCCGGCCAGCGCGTCGAGTTCGGAATGGCTGCGGGCCGCCGCGGTCCGCAGGCACTGAGCCTGAAGGTACTCGAGCCGGCGCCGTCGTTGCGCGGCGCGACGGCGACGCGTCGTGAGCCCGTCGAGCGTAAGCACACCCCTGATCAGTTGCACGGCATGGTCGAGGACATGATCACGTTGCTCGAGGCGAAGGTCCAGCCGGATCTGCGCAACGGCAAGTACCCGGACCGCAAGACCGCTCAGCGGATCTCCGAGGTCGTCCGGGCCGTCGCTCGCGAGCTCGACACCTGATCGCTCGATACGAGCTGCCGTACACGGCTTCGAAACAAAATGCCCTGCACACCAATCGGTGTGCAGGGCATTTTCGACGTTCCGGGGATCAAGCGGTCTTGATCGACCAGATCAGCAGTCCCTGTTCGCTTCCTTCACCGACGGCGAGGTGGATTTCGACGCCGACCAGTTGCTTGACGGGATCGCTCGAAGACTCGACCGTCACTGCCAGGGCCTCGCCGGGCTCGAAGACTCGGGGCTCACCGGTCTGGTTGCCGTCGGCATCCTCGTAGACGGCGAGCAGTGCCCACTGCGCATCCGAGACGTCCGTCGACAACGACAGCTGCAGCGGGTAGCCCGCTGGAACGTCGAGTGCGTAGATGTCGCCCACCTGGGCGCACTGGGACAGGTCGATGGTGCAGAAACCGGCAGGGTTCGTTTCGATCGTCTTGCCGTGTGCGTATGCAGTGATGACCGGTAGCTTTTCGGGGTCGTCGTTGATGTTCTTGATGATCACGAAAAGAACGGAGACGTAAGCAACCAGTGCCACCACCATCAGGACACTGATCGCTGCCACGATCTTCTTTGTTCTCGAGCGCATCATCACTGCGGAGTACTTCCTTGTCCTCGGTTGGATTTACCGGTGTAAATCACTTCGGTCACTTCTTGTTCGGCCAGATCGGGTCGCTTCCCGCCGAGGCCGGGCAGGAGGCTGCTTCCTCGGTAGCTCAGGAAGGTCTGCAGAAGCCCGATCGTCAGGAACACCGATACAACAGTGAACCCGATCCAGTATTCGGTCGGAAGCAGAACCCCCAATGCGCCGCCGAGTACCCAGCTCAGCTGCAGAACCGTCTCGGATCTACCGAATCCGGACGCGATCGATTCCTCGGGCAGGTCGTGCTGGAGTGACGCGTCGAGTGAGACCTTGGCGAGCGCGCTGGCGGCCGATGCGATGAGCGTGGCAAGCGCGGCCGTCATGAGGTTGTCCGTCAGCGCTGCGATCACCGCGATGATCCACACCGACGCAGTACACCGGAGCACGATCAAGGCAGGCCGGCCGAGCTTGAGGCGCGCACCCGTGGCATTTCCGGCGAAGTTACCCAGACCGGCTGCTGCGCCGACCAGGCCGAGCATCATGGCCTGCTGGAGCGGCTCGTGATCGGTGCGTGATTTGGCGACGAACGCGATGTAGAGCGTCAGGAAGCCGGTGAGCACGCGAATGGTGCCGTTGCCCCAGAGTCCGATGATCACGGCGCGTCCGAGAGGCTGACGGACCTTGGCAGGTTTGGCGTCCGGCTGCGGTGGGGCGCTGCCGGCGTGATGCGCTTCGTCCGGGTGGTAGGTGATGGTCGCGGGAACCTCACCCTCGGTGACCTCGACCCACGACGGGATTCGCATGCTCAGATATGCGCCGAACACGGTGACGGCGACCGCGAACCACAAGGCGCCGGTGGAACCGAAAGCGAGCGCGAGCGCACCTGCGACAGCTCCGGCCCCGATCGTTCCACCGATCAGCCCGAAGACCGTCAGACGCGAATTCACGCGCACCAGGTCTATTTCCGGTGGTAGGACGCGTGGTGTCACTGCGCTCTTGAGCACCGAGAACGATTTACTGAGCACCATCATGCCGAGCGCGGCCGGATAGAGGATCCAACTGTCGAAGTTGAAGACCAGGATCACCGCGAGGAGCGTCCGGATTCCGAACGACGACGCGAGTGCGATGCGGCGTCCGCGCTGCAACCGGTCGAGCATGGGGCCGATGAGCGGTGCGATGACCGCGAACGGTGCGATCGTGATCAGGAGATAGAGCGCGACCTTGGTCTTGTCCTCGCCCGTCGCCGCCGAGAAGAACAGGGTGTTGGCCAGAGCGACGGAGATCGCCGCGTCGGTCGCGTTGTTCGTCATCACCGCGTAGGTGAGAGCGGTCAGACCGGACTTGTCCGCGCCGTCGGCCTTCGCCGCGCGCTGGAAGGTCGCGATGCCCTTGTTCGTCAGTTCGCGGCTGCGCATCGCTGCGACGCGAGTGACGGTGAGCTTGCGAGGCATCGGTGGAGCCTTGGGAGCGTCCGCCCCCGGCGTCTTCGAACCGGCCGCGGATTCGGAGTCTCCCCGCGATTCGGGAATCGGATGCAGCGGTGGCAAAGGCGTGCGACGGGCAGCGGGACGGGCCGAAGGTGGGTAATTGTCCGGGCGGGCCGCGGGTGGGTAATTGTCGTAACCGGGGTGCACCTGTTGCCCCTCCGGCTCGTCGTGGATTCGCCGAGTTTCGGGGTCGTAGGGTTCGCGCGGTCCGGTCACCACTCAATTCTGTCCTAGTGTCGGCGCGGCTACCACGCACACCCCTGCGAGTCCTGTGTCATGTCGGACTCAGTTAACAAAACGGACTTCGAACATCTGCGGCCAATACTTGCCGGTGAGCAGGAATCGATCGGTACCGGGAATCTGCGCGATGCCGTTGAGAACGTCGACGGTGCTGGTCGATCCATCCGTGACGAGTTCTTCGCGTAGCGCCGATGCGTCGTACACGTTCGTGACGCTGCCGTCCGACGGGTCGATTCGGACGACGGTGTCCGTGGTCCAGACATTGGCGTAGACGGAGCCGTCTTCGGCGCATTCCAATTCGTTCAGCTTGCCGACGGACTCCGAAGATCTGGTGACGTCGACGGTCGAGATCGACGCGAAGGTTTCGGGATCGCGAAAGGTCAACGTGGCCGAACCGTCGCTCGAGACCAGCCGATCCCCGAGCGAACAGATTCCCCATCCCTCGGTGTCGAGTGGGAACCGCCCTCGTTCGGTCAAGGTGTCCTTGTCACGGGCGATGGCAACGCCGTCTTTCCAGGTGAGTTGCCACAGTGTGTCTCCGGCAACCGTGATGCCCTCACCGAACAACGGCGGGTCGAGATCGGCACGCGCAACTTCCGGTCCCGAAGCGGGGGACTGCTCGTCGGAGATCTCGCTCGAGCGCACCCAGGACTGCCCGACGCGTCCGGTGCTTTCGTACAACCGGTTTCCGTCGATCTCGAGGCCCTGCGTGAACGCGTCGGGATCGTGCGCGGACACTCGAACGATCTCGACGGAGCCGGTTTCGGACGTGAGGTTGTCGGGAGCGCCGGGGGAATCGGAGCACCCCGCCAAGGCCGAGGCGATCACGGCGACCACTGCAAAAGTGCGCACGGAATTGGCGTGTGACCTACTCATCTGCCCAGCATGGCAGCCCAGTGCGTTGCGGACTTGCGGTGGTGCGGCAAACTGGAGGAGTGAGTGTTGCTACTTCTCCAGAGCGTGCAGTGCCGCGCCCAGTACTGGCCGATGCGGTCGAGCTTGCCCGAAAGGCAGTCGTCGACCTGCATGAAGGCGGTGTGGGGGCATACCTCGGCGTGACGTCGGAGGACGAATTTGCCGCCACCCATCGATTTGCAGCAGACATTCCGGGATACCGCGGTTGGCAGTGGGCGGTTGTCGTCGCTGCCGGACCGGAGGACACCCACGCCACGATCAGTGAGTTGGCGCTGTTGCCGGGTCCCGACGCGTTGGTTGCGCCGGAATGGCTGCCATGGGATCAGCGGATTCGTCCCGGCGATCTGTCCGTCGGTGACCTACTCGCCCCGCCGGCCGAGGATCCTCGCCTCGTTCCCGGCTACGTCGCCACCGGTGACCCGGAAGTCGACGAGGTAGCTCTCGAAATCGGGCTCGGCCGCAAACAGGTCATGAGCCGCGAGGGCCGACTCGATGCCGCGCAGCGTTGGTTCGACGGTGACTTCGGCCCGGAGTCGGAGATGGCGAAGGCCGCGCCGTCGACGTGTGGACTGTGTGGATTCTTCCTTCCACTCGCCGGTTCGCTGCACGCAGCGTTCGGTGTGTGCGGAAACGAACTCTCCGCAGACGGCCGTGTGGTCAGCGTGTCCTACGGTTGTGGCGCGCACTCGGACACCAGCCTGCCGCTCGGTGCGGGCTCGCCGCAGTTCGACGCATTCGACGACGGGGCCGTCGAGCTGATTGCGGTGCCCGCTCGCCCGTCGAGCGCTGTTGCAGTTGAGGATTCGGTATCCACCGAGTAGAAGATCCGTTCGGTACGGACGCACTCCGCGAGGCGACGCTGCGCGCGTGGTCGGAATCTCCGACGCGATTGCGTGAAGACGCGGCTGCGGAATCCGACCTCGCAAAGGCCGGGTACCGCGACCGTCTGCTCACCGAACTGGCGCAGAACGCTGCCGATGCAGCTGCACGCGAGGGCGTCCAGGGCTCTTTGTGGGTGGATGTGGACGGTCGGACGCTGACGGTGGCGAACACGGGCCGTCCACTGGACGAATCCGGTGTACATGCGCTGACCGCGCTGCGCGCGTCGAACAAGGTCGACGCCGACGAAGGTGTGACGGGACGGTTCGGCGTCGGATTCTCGGCAGTTCTCTCGGTCAGTGACGAGGTGGAACTGCGCTCGTCGACGGGATCGATTCGATTCTCTGCCTCGCACACTCTGCGCGAGATCGAGTCTCGCGAACTCCCGGTGCCGGAAACCGGTGTCCCCGTACTTCGTTTGGTGTGGCCGTCTGGCGAATTGCCGAGCGATGGTGCTGATTCGGAAGTGGTGCTGACGCTTCGGCCGGACGTCGATGCCGCAGCGCTGCTTTCGCAGATGGCACGTGAGGCTGTCGACCTGCTCCTCGAACTCCCAGCTCTCGGATCAATTCGTCTGGGTGAGAAGACTTTTCGGCGATCGGAACGGGTGCTGGATTCCGGCCTCGTCGAGATCGCGATCGGTGATCGCACGTGGTGGCAGTACACCGCGCCGAACGCACGATGGTTGGTGCCCGTCCGCGACGGAGTCGTCGAGCCGGTCGCAGACGACGTCCTGCGGGCGCCGACGCGATCCGACGAGGAACTGTCGATCCCCGCGATCATCATTGCCGACATTGCAATGCAACCCGATCGGCGACGCCTCATGCCCGCTGCACCGATCGCTCCGCTTGCCGAGGGGTACGCGAAGTTCCTTGCTGCACTACCTCCTCGGCAGCGAACGGCACTCGTCCCGATCCCTGCCTTTGCCCGCAGCGAAACCGATTCGCTTCTGCGCGAAGCGCTTCTGAAGGAGCTGCAGGAAAACGAGTGGCTTCCGGTGGTCGGTGAACCCGACCGCGCGCCGCAGCGAGCATCCGTGGTGCCCGGGCTCGGTGATGACCTTGCCGAGTTGCTCACCGACATCATCGGCGGCCTGGTTGTCCCCGAGCTCTCCGGCCCCAAGCACGAGCGAGCACTCGCGGCAGTGTCGACGCACCGCATCGGGCTCGCGCGCATCGCGGAACTGCTCAGCGGTTCGGAACGTGAACCGAAGTGGTGGAATCGCCTCTATTCGGCTCTCGAGCCCTTGGTGATCGACACTCTTGCGGTGGAAGAGCTTGGAACACTGCCGGTTCCGCTCTCCGACGGACGGACGGTGACCGGGCCGCGGACCGTCGTCGTCGGCGTCGAACTGGGCGAAGACGCGCCGTCGGTGCAGTGGACGAGGTTGGTTCATCCCGTCGCGGTTCACCCGTTGCTCTCTCGATTGGGAGCGCAGACCGCGAGTGCCACCGACCTGCTGTCCGATCCGGCGCTGCGCGCATTGATCGAAGATGCTGCGGACCAAGATGATTCGGTAGCGACGGAGTTGGCGCAAGTGGTGCTCGGATTGGCGGCCCACGTGGCGCCAGGGGCGCTGCCGTCGTGGATCGGTGAAGTGCTGCTTCCTGATTCGGAAGGCGAATTGCGGTCCGCCGACCAACTTCTGCTTCCGGGAGCTCCCCTTGCAAGCGTCCTGGTCGAGGATTCTCCCTTCGGCATCGTCGACGCTGATTTTGTTCAGCGGGTGGGGGAGCAGGCGCTACGGGTAGTCGGTGTCGGGTGGGGTTTCACGGTGGTCCGTGAGGAATTGCCTTCCGGCCCCGATCACGATCTCGACGCCGAAGACGCATGGTGGGACACCCTCGACGAGGACCCCGAATACATCGAAGCCGTGCGCGATCTCGACCTCGTGGACGAAGACCGCTGGCCGCAGGCGTTGTCGCTGCTGGTCGAGTCGCCGGCGACGCGGGCGCTGCTCACCGACCGTCGTGGATACACGGCGTGGTGGTTGCGTTCGAATGCCGAACTCGGCGGTGAGGTGCTGGGCTTGCTGCGCGCTCCGGGCGATCGCACCTTCGAGGGATTGCTCGATGCTGCCGAACACCCCGACGCCGGATTCTTCTCCGGATTGCTGGCATCGGATACCGTCGACGATCCGGAACTGGCTCAGCTGCTGCTCGATCGGCTTGCCGACCCACTACGGATGCCGGCCTCCGCCGTCGTCGCGCGGACGCACCGGCTACTGGGGGAGGCAGCGCAGCGACGGGTTCTCGACCTGGAGGAACTGCACTTGCCGCCGTTCGTGCGAGGCCTTTCCGGCGATCTGGTCGATCCCGGCGACGCCCTTGTTCTCGACCGACCGTGGCTGGGAGCGGCACTGCCTGCACAACGAGTCGTGCTCGGCAGCTTCGAGACGGCCGACGCACTGGCAGATCTGCTCGACGTCGCGACGGCGTCTGCATCCGTTCACGGACGAGTGAGCAGCACCGGCGTCGTGACGACGTGGGCGAACGAACCGCAGGCAGTTCTCGGCTTCGCAGCCCTCGGCCGTGAGGTTCCCGGCGGCGAGGTAGTGATCCATCACGAACTGTCGGTGGAACTGACGGGGACGGTCGAGACGACGGTGATCGTGCCGTGGTGGGTGGACTCGGACGGCGTTCATCACGTGATGCGTACGTGGACTCTGCCGCAAGGAATGTGAGGGCAGATGTCTTTTGATCAGTGGGTACTCGACAGCGCAGTGAGTCAGCGGACGGCGTGGCTCGTGGACGTCGTCGACGTCATCACCGACAGCGGCGGAACCCTCGCGTCGTGGCTGATCGCGACGCTGCTCACTATCGTGCTTCTGGTTCGGGGACTGCGTACCGAAGCTCTGCTGATCGCCGGATCGATGTTGACCGGTCTGCTCGTGATGAGCGGATTGAAGCGCATCTTCACGCGAACCCGTCCACCCCTGCCGGAGCGGTTGATCGAAATCGATTCGTATTCGTTCCCGTCGGGCCACGCGATGATGAGCGCGATCCTGGCGACTTCGGTTGCCGCCGTGATCCTTCGTCTTGCCTTGCCGAGGCTCGCGAAGACGGCAATGCTCGCGAGCCTCGGCCTGTACACGATCGCCGTCGGATTCTCCCGCGTCTACCTGGCTGCCCATTGGATGACCGATGTACTAGCAGGTTGGGCGTTCGGGATGATGTGGGCCGGGGTGTGGATCTGGGGAACCGCGCAGATCAGAAAGCGCCGGGCGCTGGTTACTTCGTGAGCTCGGCGAGTAGTTGGCTCGTGGCCCACGGCAAGCTCAGTGCCGAGCTTGCGGTCAAGGCCGCACCGACCTGCGGAGCCTGATCGTCGTTGACGTAGACGACGCGATTGTCCTTGACCACGTCGAGTTGCTGGAAGCCAGGGTTGTTTCGGACCGCCTGTGCGGCATCGGGATTGCCGATGACAACGAGACGGTCCACGTCGAGAAGATCCAGTCGTTCGGTGGAGATCGGCGCGTAGAACTCACCGTTCATCAAGGCCTCGACCGCGGGAGCAGGTTTGAATCCGAGACTGCCGAGAACCCGTCCGCGGGCGTCCTCGGAGGAGAAGGCGTAGAACTCCGGGGTCGCGTCGACGCTGATGATCACCGCGGTCTGGTCTGCAAATTCCGGGTGAGCGCTTCTGGCGTCGGCGAACTGCTTGTCGATATCGGCGACCAACTTCTCGCCGTCGGCTTCGCGACCCACTGCCTTCGCTGCGGTCTTCGTCGTGATCTGCCACGGAGTTGCGTAGTCGCCGTAGGCCGGATCCTTCGCGACGGTCGGGGCGATCGCGGAAAGTGTGCTGTACAGGTCTTTGTCGATGCTCGAGTAGAGCGCGAGGATCAGGTCGGGCTCGAGCGCAGCGATCTTTTCGACGCTGATCGTGGTTTCGGGATTGCTGCCGACGACGGTCGGTTCGGTTCCGCCCCAAGGGCCGGTGACCCATGGCCACGTGCGGTTGACGTCCGGTTCGCCCGGGTACTGGTTGACCATTCCGACGGGCTTGATGCCCAGAGCCAACAGAGCCTGCTCGTCGTTGTAACCGACGGTGACGATCCGTTGTGGTTCGGAATCGATCGTGGTGCTGCCGAAAGCGTGATCGATCGTGACGGGGAAGGCGCCACCACCGGAACTCGACGGACTACTTGCTGCGTCGTCGTTCGAACTGCAGGAGACGAGTGCTGTGCCGACCAGGGCGACCACAGCAACGGATGTCAGTCTCGTCCAACGTCCTCGGCTTTTCCAACGATTTCGGTGGGAGATCTTCACGGCTACGTGGTTCCTTTCAGCATTGACAAGCTAAGACCGACACTGGAGTGCAGGGTAGGCTTACCATACTGAAAGGGTGAATCGACCTGCTCAGTCGACCAGACCGGCGCCCTGCTGTGCGCCCTTGTCACCGCGCACAGCTGCGCGTCGTTGAATGGAGAACAGAGCGAAGCCGAGGAAGCCGACTCCGATACCCGCGTAACAGATCGGGAGTGCATCCGACCAACGATCGCCGCTCACCGCGACCACGATCGTGGCGATCACCCACAACGCGGTGCCGATGATCAGTGCCGGCGCGGGTGCGGACAATTTGCCGATCAGGCCTGTTGTGTTGCGAGTCTCCGTCACAAAATTAACGCTACCCGTACCCCGGTGGCCTACTCTCCCTAGTGCGACCGGCTTCATGTGCGCCGGCACACGGCGACCTACAGCGATGGGGAAAGAACAAACATGGCGGCACCCGGCAAGATCCTCGACACCTATTTCAAGATCAGCGAACGAGGGTCGACGATCTCGACCGAGATTCGCGGCGGTGTCGTCACCTTCGTGGCGATGGCCTACATCGTGGTCCTCAACCCCCTGATCCTCGGCAGTTTCTCGGCTGACGACGCTGCAGCGAAGACCGACGTTCTCGGCAACATCCTTCCGGTCAACCAGGTGGCTGCGGTCACCGCTCTGGTTGCCGGCCTGATGAGCATCGTCTTCGGTGTCGTTGCCAACTATCCGTTTGCCATCGCCGCGGGTCTCGGCATCAACAGCCTGCTCGCCGTCACAATCGCACCTCAGGTCACCTGGCCCGAGGCGATGGGCCTGGTGGTCATCGACGGTGTGATCATCGTTCTGTTGGCACTCACCGGCTTCCGAACTGCGGTGTTCAATGCGATTCCCTCGGCATTGAAGTCCGCGATCGCGGCCGGTATCGGCATGTTCATCGCCTTCATCGGACTGGTCGACGCCGGATTCGTCCGCCGTATCCCCGATGCCGCCGGTACGACGGTTCCCGTCGGACTCGGAATCAACGGCTCCATCGCTTCGTGGCCGACCGTGGTGTTCATCTTCGGTGTGCTGCTCATGGGTGTTCTGGTAGTGCGCAAGGTTCGTGGTGGACTGCTGATCGGCATAGTCGTCACGACGATCCTCGCCGCGATCATCGAGGCAGTTGCCGACGTCGGACCCTCGCTCGGAACCAACCCCAAGGGCTGGAACCTCAGCATCCCCGCGATCCCGGAGATGCTCGGTGGTATGCCTGATCTGAGCCTGGTCGGCGACGTCAGCATCTTCGGCGCATTCACCCGCATCGGTGTTCTGGCCGCCAGCCTGCTTGTCTTCACCCTCGTGCTCGCGAATTTCTTCGACGCCATGGGCACGATGACGGGTCTCGGTAAGGAAGCCGGCCTGACCGACAAGGACGGAAACCTCCCCAACGTCGGTCGCGCGCTTGTCGTCGAAGGCGCGGGCGCGATCGTCGGCGGTGGCGCTTCGGCGTCGTCGAACACCGTGTTCGTGGAATCCGCGTCGGGTATTGCCGAAGGCGCCCGCACGGGCCTGGCAAACGTCGTGACCGGACTGCTCTTCCTCGTCGCGATGTTCCTGACGCCGCTCTACTCCGTCGTGCCGATCGAGGCAGCTGCGCCTGCCCTCGTCGTCGTCGGTGCGCTGATGATCGGGCAGGTCCGAGACATCGATTTCACCAAGTTCTCGGTTGCTCTCCCGGCGTTCCTGACCATGATCGTCATGCCGTTCACCTACTCGATCGCCAACGGCATCGGCGTCGGCTTCATTTCATGGGTGGTCCTGCACGCTGCCAGCGGTGGTATCAAGAAGATCCACCCGTTGCTCTGGATCGTGGCGGCACTTTTTGTGGCCTACTTCACTGTCGGACCCATTACCGACGCCCTTACGTGAAATCAGGGTTGACCGGTATTCGATTACGTGAGCTACCGGCCAGCTCTTGACGTATTGTCTGACGCGTGACCACCGAAACTCGTGCGCTGGCCAGCGATCTTTCCCTGGCTGTAGTGCGTCTCACCAGGCATCTGCGCGGCCGCAGAGTCGACGCTCAGGTATCGCTGACGCAACTGTCCGCCTTGGCGAGCCTGGATCAGTACGGCCCGATGACTCCTGGCGTACTCGCAGCACGTGAGAAAGTGCAGCCGCCGTCGATGACGCGCGTTGTTGCTTCTCTCGCCGAGCTCGGTCTGGTCGAGCGCTCGCCGCATCCCACGGACGGTCGTCAGATCATCGTGAATCTGTCCGACGCCGGGCAGGCGTTGCTCGCGGACGAAACCCATGCGCGTGAGGCGTGGATGAACGAGCAGCTGGCCGGGCTGGGTGGCGAAGAACTCGCGACGCTGCGCGGTGCCGTCGAGATCATCACCGAGATGGTCAACAAGACGGAGTAGCTCCGTGAGTTAGAGGTCGCGTAGCTCCGCTACCTAGAGGTCGTTGCCCAAACGAATTACTCGAGGGGCAAGATAGTGGGGTGCCCCGAGACCCCGATTCCGGCATGTTTGCCGCGCTCCACAACCGCAACTACCGCCTTTGGGCTTCCGGACAGATCGTTTCTCTGGTCGGCACGTGGATGCAACGCATCGCCCAGGACTGGCTGGTACTGACGCTCTCGGACGGCAATGCGCTGGCGGTGGGCATCGTCATGGCCTTGCAGTTCGGCCCGACGCTGTTCTTGTCGGTGTGGGGTGGGGTGCTTGCCGATCGGTACGACAAGCGTCGGATCCTGATCTTCACGCAGTGGGCGAGTGCGGTATGCGCGCTGGTGTTGGGTCTGCTGGACGTCGGTGGGCTCGTCGCGTTGTGGCATGTCTTCCTGATTGCCTTTGCCCTCGGCTGTGTCTCGGCGCTCGACGCACCCGTGCGTCAATCGTTCACCATCGAAATGGTGGGCAAGGAACACCTGTCCAACGCCATCGCGCTCAACTCCATGACGTTCAACACGGCCCGCATCGTCGGTCCGGCCATCTCGGGTGTGCTGATCAACCTGATCGGAACAGGGTGGGTGTTCCTGCTCAACGTCGCGACATTCGGTGGGGTGCTCATCGCGCTCTACCTGATGAACAAGAAGGAGTTGATCCCGTCGGAACCGGCCCCGCGCACCAAGGGGCAGGTGCGCGACGGGTTCCGATATGTATGGGGCCGCAAGGACCTTCGCGTGATCATGGTGTCGGTCTTCATGGTCTCGACCTTCGGCCTGAACTTCGCGATCAGCCTGGCGGTGATGGCGCGCAACACGTTCGGCCTCGAGGCCGACGGTTACGGATTGCTGTCCACGACGCTCGCCGTGGGCACCCTTGCCGGCGCTGCGTACGCCGCAAGACGGAAGGAAGCGCCGCGGTTGCGGACGTTCCTCGGTGCCGCCGTGGCTTTCGGTGTGTTCGAGGTCGCGGTGGGATTGATGCCCACCTACGCGTTGGTGGCGCTGATGTTGATCCCCACGGGCGCACTGACGTTGACGTTCACGACGTCCGCGATGAACATCCTGCAGATGTCGGTGCCTTCCGAGATGCGCGGGCGGGTGATGGGTATCTACATGCTCAGTTTCCTCGGTGGCACACCGCTGGGAAGCCCGTTGCTGGGTTGGCTCGCCGACTCCGTGGACCCACGTGCGCCCTTGATCGTGGGCGGAGTGATCTCGCTCGTCTCGGGCACTGTGGCCGGGGTGTACCTGCTACGCAGCGAAGGGCTGAAACTTCGTCTTGCGCGACCGGAAGACGGTGGCAGGCTACCGGTTTTCGTCCTGCGTCCGGTGATCGTATGCGACGCGACCGAACAGGCAGTCGAGGCTAGCCGCGCGCCGTGACCTTCTCACGCTTGGGAAACACCGTGTAGCTCAGGGCGATTGCTCCCCAGATTGCGAGTACCACTGTCAGCTTGCTGATCCATCCGTCGAGGGCTCCAGTGCGGGTGGGGTCGTCGACGAGGAAGATGGCCGCGCCGAGAAGTCCGCACGCGACGGCCCAGGCGATCGCGGCTTTGCCGAACTCGCGCCATTCGCGCAGTGCTCGCGCACTCCCGTACTTGGGTGGTGCGACGGGAGCCGGGCCGCCGGCGAATCGGTAGGCGAACCTGGCGTCGGCCCAGGAGATGAGGCTGTGTCCGAACGCGACGGAGAATCCGATGTAGGCCGCGGCAAGCCCATGGGTGAAGTTCGCCTCGCCACCGCCACGAAGATCGAGGGCTGTGGCGACGAGCAGTACGACATCCACCAGGGGCGCGCAGATGAGCAGTGCGGCGCCCAGCGTTTTGCGGCGCAGTAGATAGCGGGCCGCGAGACCTGCGGCGATGAACACCCAGAACATGATTTCGCACGCGATGATCAAGTGGACGATCATGACATCAGCTCATTTCTAGTACGACTGTGTTAGTGATCGAAAACTAGCACAGCTGTGTTAGTTTTGTGAAGTGGTGAAACGTAGCAGTCCGGATGAGCGGCGTGAAGAGATCGCCGAGGCCGTGTGGCGTGTGATCCGTCGAGACGGTGTGGCGAGCGCCAGCGTCCGGGCGGTCGCGGACGAGGCGAAGATGTCGACGGGGTCGCTACGGCACTTCTTCGCGACGCAGTCCGAACTCTTGCTGTTCGCGATGACGCTCGTGACCGTCCGGGTGGAGGAAAGGATTGCCGGCATCGACTTCGATCCCGACATCCGCCGCGCGATACGTCAGTTCACCGATCAGTTCGTTCCCCTCGACCAAGATCGGCGTGAAGAAATGCAGGTTTGGGAGGCCTTTGCTGCTGCCGCCCAAGCCGATTCGGCGTTGACGGCCGTGCGTGACGAGACAGACCGGACCTTGTTCGAGCACTTTCGTTCGTTCGTGGAAGCGGCGCATCGAGCGGGTTTTCTACGGCCGGGTGCCTCGGTCGACATCGAGGCGATGAGATTGCATGCGCTCGCCGACGGGCTCGCGTCGCACGGCGTCGACAATCCCGAGCGAACCAATCCAGAGGTGATCAGCCAGGTGCTCGACGCGCATTTTGTCACGCTGTTGCGTTAGGTCGGGAGTAGTGGTGGGGGCTCGCGGTGCGTACGGCACGATAGACCCGTGGTTCACGTCATCGACATCTCAGATCCCGCCGACCCCCGGCTGGATGACTTTCGCGATCTCAACTCTTCGGATCGGCGCCCCGACCTCCCGGAGGGCAAGGGACTGGTCATCGCCGAGGGAGTGTTCGTCACTCAGCGACTGCTGACTTCGCGGTTCGAGCCGATCAGTCTCCTCGGCGTCGAACGACGGCTCCTGGAGCTCGCTGACGATCTCGACGGTGTGGACGTGCCGTTCTACCGTACGAGCGCCGAAGTGATGGCCGAGGTCGTCGGATTTCACCTCAACCGCGGCGTCCTCGCTGCAGCAGCACGCCCGGCACCGCTCGCGGTCTCGGACGTGTTGAAGGACGCGAAGACCGTCGTGGTTCTCGAAGGCGTCAACGATCACGAGAATCTCGGCTCGATGTTCCGCAACGCGGCGGGGCTCGGTGTCGATGCAGTTCTGTTCGGGAAGGGTTGTGCCGACCCGCTGTACCGGCGGTCGGTCCGTGTGTCGATGGGGCACGTGCTGCGAGTGCCCTTCGCGCATGTGGCAAAGTGGCCACACGACTTGGATGAGCTGCGTGGCAACGGTTTTCAGCTCATTTCCTTGACTCCGAATCCGGAAGCGGTCACTTTGGCCGAAGCGATGACCGGGGAGAAGGTAGCGCTACTGCTGGGCGCCGAGGGGCCAGGTTTGACCGAACATGCGATGCGGGCCACCGACATTCGTGCCAAGATACCGATGGCGCCCGGCACCGACTCGCTCAACGTCGCGACCGCAGCGGCGATGGCCTTCTACGAACGTGTCAGGACCGGCCGGTGACTCAGGACCGCACGCCCTGGTTCACCGGAATCGCGGTGTCGGTGTTCGCAGCCATGCTCTCGACCAGTGCCGTCGCGGCGTTCTGTGTCGCGCTGGGCAACGTGAACGTGCTCCTGGCGGTTGTCGTCAATGTCATTGCGGTAGGCGGACTTGCGCCGACCGTCTGGCGCTGGCGAGCCGTCCCCGTCTGGCGATGGGTGGTCTACGGCGCGGTAGCCGGCGTACCGCTCGGGTGGATCGCAGCGATAGCCGCGTGAACCTGTGAGGCTGCTCGGCGCTACTTGAAGCCGAAGTACCGAGCGAGGCGGCCGCGCGGCTTGGCCACCGGTGCGTCGTGGATCGGCGGCATGTTTTCGGGCATGGGTACCTCTGTCGGCGCCTGCTCGGGCATCGGCGCGGGGGCTGGTGGTGCAGGTTTGGGTGCCTCGCCGGGTCGGTGAATCTTGAAGCCCCACAGGAGAATCTGCGTTGTGTCGAGTTCGTGTTCTCGCGGCGCGCCGGTGTATCGAAATCCCAGCCACTCGAGGTTGGCGGACTCCGCGAACTGTTGCGGGTGGAACGGAAGTGACTGCGGATCAGGCAGGATCCCGGGCGGGTAACGCAGGGGATGGTTGCCGGCCCAGAATTCCAGTTCCCAGGTCTGGGGGATCCCCAGATTTTCGACGATGTCGATCGGGATGGCACTGAACGAGCGTCGTAGCTCGCCGTCCTCCCACAGTGCAAACGAACCCTGCGCGGTTTCGGGGACGGAGCTGATCAACAGCGTCGAGCCACCCTCTGCCGAAAGGTGCCAGGAATCAGGCAGTTTCGAGGGGACGAAGGTGCTGAGTTCGGAGCTGCAGACGACACTCACTCGGCCGTACGCGCCGACGAAGACGTAGCCGGGGCTCACCGTCGCGGCCATCGACAGCGGCTGAGGCCCGAGCGACTCGAACTCCTTGTCCGGGTACAGCGACATGGCGATTTTCAGGGCCTCGGTCTGATCCGGCTGTGGGTACCTGCTCAATTCGGTGCGAGCGTCTGCGCCGCCCAGAAACCAGATCGTCGATACCCGTGCAGCCACCGGCAGCCCTCTCTCCTCAGCCTCGCTCGAAAGAAGAATACTTTCCTTCGGGTCAGCGACCGCTGCTGCGGACCCCGAGGAGTACGTCGTCCCACGAGGGAAGAGCAGGCCGTCCGCGCTTGTCCTTGGTCTGCGTCTGCTGCGGAGCGGTTTTCGGGGTCACATCCGGTGCGGGTTCGGGAACCTCTTCGGTGACGACGGTTTCCGGCTCGACAGCAATCGGTTCGGGCGCCACGATCCGTTCCGCCACCACCGTCCGCTCGGGGACTACTGTGCGCTCGGAAACTGCTGTCCGCTCGGAAACTGCTGCGGGCTCGGGCTCGATCTCCGCCACCGGCTCGACGTCGAATCGGGACAGTTCGAGCTGCTGCGGCTCGTTCGAGACCACCGGTACCAGGCCGCGGAGTGGGCGACCGAAGTCAGGATCGATCAAGTCGAATGCCGCGTCGTCGAGTGCGACGATCGTTCCGCCGTGCGCGTCGGGCTGGTAGCGCCAGTGCGCGGCGTTGGTGGTGCGGCCGGCCTGCCACTGCAGCTGGGCGACCCACTGATTGTCCTCGTCGCGCCAGGCATCCCAGGTGGCCTCGTCGATACTGTGGCCGCGGGCGCGGAATGCGTGGGTCACGATTTCGGAGAGGGTGGGAACTGTCGGACCGTTGTCGCGCACCGGGTGTCCGCCCTGCGCCATTTCCGCGGCGCGGGAGCGCTCGAGCAGAACGGGGTACGCAAAGCGCTCGACCTTGCTGATGG
Organism: Rhodococcus sp. MT28; assembly: GCF_058792695.1. Taxonomy (NCBI): domain Bacteria; kingdom Bacillati; phylum Actinomycetota; class Actinomycetes; order Mycobacteriales; family Nocardiaceae; genus Rhodococcus; species Rhodococcus sp. MT28. Next base: position 589,878 of record NZ_JBXAFD010000001.1, on the reverse strand, counting down.
GGATCTTCGCTTCTTCGGCGACCTGCTCTACGGAGGCACCGGAACGAATGCGCGCCTGAATTTCGCGGGGACGGAGTTGGCTTTCCATTTCGATCTCAATCTGGCCGAGTCGAGCCACGTCTCCGCGGGAAGCTGCACGAAGTTTGTCATCGGCGGGAAGCCGGAATTTCTGGCCGGTTTCAGCATCTGCGCACACCACATGCGATCCATCGGGTTCAAGTCCGATCACTCGAAGCTCTCGCACATTGACCTCCTTATCGCGCCGGCTCGCGACTTTGCGCCGCGCTCAACTGTAATTCATTCGTGACCATGGACTCGGCAGGACACGCAGGGCGAGATGACCTCGGATCCGCCCACCGGTGTGGTAGCTCACAAGGCCTGGCGCAAACGACGCTCGGCCCCCGACGTCATGCCGGGGGCCGAGCGGTGAAGCAAATGTGAAAATCAGCCGAGCTGAGAAACGACCCAGTCGATGCTCTTGGTGAGAGCGGTGACGTCATCGGGGTCGATGGCCGGGAACATGCCGACGCGCAGCTGGTTGCGGCCGAGCTTGCGGTACGGCTCGGTATCGACGATTCCGTTGGCGCGCAGGATCTTTGCCACCTCGGCAGCGTCGACGTCGTCGTTGAAGTCGATGGTGCCGACAACCTGCGAGCGGTGTGCCGGATCAGCGACGAACGGCGTTGCGAACTCACTGGCCTCGGCCCAGTTGTACAGGCGCGAGGACGAATCCGCGGTGCGAGCGGTAGTCCAGTCGAGGCCGCCGTTGCTGTTCATCCACTCGATCTGGTTGGCGAAGAGCAAGAGGGTGGCCAGGGCCGGGGTGTTGTACGTCTGATCCTTGGAGCTGTTGTCCACGGCGATGGGCAGCGAGAGGAAGTCAGGCGTCCAGCGTCCCGAATCCTTGATCTCCGCGACGCGTTCGAGGGCGGCCGGGCTCATCAGCGCGATCCACAGTCCGCCGTCTGCAGCGAAGCACTTCTGCGGAGCGAAGTAGTAGACGTCGGAATCGGCGACATTGACCGGAAGTCCGCCGGCGCCCGAGGTGGCGTCGATGGCGATCAGTGCGTTCTCCGAACCCGCGGGACGCGAGACGGGGATCGACACACCGGTGGAGGTCTCGTTGTGCGCCCAGCCGATGAGATCGACGGACGGGTCGGAGACCGGCACCGGTGCGCTGCCCGGATCGGCGGAAACGACGATCGGGTCACCGATGAACGGGTTGGCCTTGGCGACCGAAGCGAACTTGGAGCTGAATTCGCCGTTGGTCAGGTGCAGCGACTTCTCGCGGATGAGGCCGAATGCGGCCGCATCCCAGAACGCAGTGGTTCCGCCGTTGCCGAGGACGACCTCGTAGCCCTCGGGCAGTGAGAACAGATCGGCGAGGCCGGAACGAATGCTGGCCACAACGTTCTTGACCGGCTTCTGGCGATGGCTGGTGCCGAACACCGAAGCGCCCACCTCGACCAGGGACTGCAGCTGCTCGGGGCGAACCTTGGAAGGACCGCAGCCGAAGCGTCCGTCGGCGGGCTTGAGGTCGGCGGGGATGATCGGTGTGGAGGTCATCGCTTCTTTCTGTTCCTTCACTTGTGTTCTGTACTACCGTGATTGGCGAATTCGAGCGGGGTACTACGCGTGGCTGATCTGGTCCCAGCCCTCGACCGACTCCGGAGTACGGGGCGCCGGGCCGGTGTAGATGGCGGCCGGGCGTACCAGTTTACCGAGACGCTTCTGCTCGAGGATGTGTGCACACCAGCCGGCGGTGCGGCCACAGGTGAACATGGCAGGCATCATGTGCGCGGGAACCTCGGCGAAGTCGAGGATGACGGCGGCCCAGAACTCGACGTTGGTCTCGATCGCGCGATCGGGACGACGCTCACGCAGTTCTGCCAGTGCAGCCTGCTCGAGAGCTGCGGCAGCCTCGTAGCGGGGAGCGTTGAGGCGCTTGGCCGTGGCGCGGAGCACGCGTGCACGGGGATCTTCGGCGCGGTAGACGCGGTGTCCGAAGCCCATGAGCTTTTCCTTGCGGTCGAGGATTCCCTTGACCAGTGCGCGGGCGTCGCCGGTCTTCTCGGTCTCTTCGATCATCGGAAGAACTCGGGCCGGTGCGCCGCCGTGCAGCGGGCCGGACATCGCGCCGATGGCGCCGGAAAGCGAAGCCGCGACGTCGGCGCCCGTGGAGGCGATGACGCGGGCCGTGAAGGTGGAGGCGTTCATGCCGTGCTCGGCTGCCGAGACCCAGTACGCGTCGATTGCCTCGACGTGTGCCGGATCGGGCTCACCCTTCCAGCGAACCATGAAGCGTTCGGTGACGGTCTTGGCCTCGTCGATGCGGCTCTGCGGGACTGCCGGCTGGTAGATGCCGCGAGCGGACTGCGCGACGTACGACAGCGCCATGACGGATGCGCGGGCGAGCTGGTCGCGGGCGGTCTCGTCATCGATGTCGAGGAGCGGCTGGTAGCCCCAGATGGGAGCCAGCATCGCCAGTCCGGCCTGAACGTCGACACGGACGTCGCCGGTGTGAATGGGGAGGGGGAACGGCTCGGCCGGCGGGAGGCCGGGGCCGAAGCGGCCGTCGACGAGAAGGGCCCATACGTTGCCGAAGGTGACCCTCTGGCCGACCAGGTCTTCGATGTCGACTCCGCGGTAGCGCAGTGCGCCGCCGTCCTTGTCGGGTTCTGCGATATCGCTGGTGAAGGCGACGACGCCTTCGAGTCCGCTCACAAAATCGTCCGGTATTGCTGCGCTCGCTGCCATTCTCGTGGACTCTCCTCGTTCGAGTGCGCCAGGTCTACAGTCGCACTGCCTCAGCTTCAGTGACTGCGCCTCGGTGCTCGCAGGGATGAGCACGCACCGTGTTTTGTACTGCGCAATCGTCTCGTCCCGATTCGGCGCTGTCGCTGGTGCGGCTCGCGGTCCGGGTCGGGTCTAGCCACGGCAAACTTTAGCGCGTGCCGCGTAGCCGTTGGCCAGTGAGTACCCGGGAGTAGCGTTCTCGGCTGTGTCGAATGAACGTCAGGACCCGCAGGCGGTGGACAACGAACTCGCGGCCATGCGTGTGGGCTATCCGCAAGCAGGCAGCGAATCGGAGTCCGTCGAGGACCGCATGAGTGCGGAATTGGATACTTCGGTTGTCGAAACCGGTTGGCTGCCCCTCATGCGCCAATGGCTCGTGGACGCCGTCGAAGCTGACGCGCCGGAGCCCAACGCCATGACTCTGTCGACGGTGGACGACGGTGGCCGTCCGGCGTCGCGCACCGTGCTCTGCAAAGGGCTCAGCGAGGACGGCGTCCTCTTCTTCACCAACTACGGATCCGACAAGGCTCGTCACCTCGACGCCCACCCGTACGCGTCGGCGAACTTCACGTGGCTGACTCTTGCCAGGCAGGTGATCGTCCGCGGCACCACCGAGCGGGTGAGTGCTCAACTGACGCAGGAGTATTGGCGAACCAGGCCTCGAGGTTCACAGCTCGGCGCGTGGGCGTCGTCGCAGTCTCGTCCGATCGACTCGCGTGCCGATCTCGACGAGCAACTGCGTGAGGTCGCTGCTCGATTCGGCGTGGACGGTGAGATTCCGGTGCCACCGAACTGGGGCGGGATTCTGATTCGGCCCGAGTCTGTCGAGTTCTGGCAAGGACGCGCGAACCGCATGCACAATCGAGTTCGCACGAGCCTCGTCGACGGACAGTGGTCCGCCGTCCGTCTCCAGCCGTGAGCCGGCTACTCGCGGACACGACTCCGCTCGAGAATCGCGACTATCGACGGCTGTGGACGGCCGGCATCGTCACCGTCATCGGCGCTCAGCTCAGCGTGGTCGCCGTACCGCAACAGGTGTACGAGATCACCCGAAGCTCGGCCTACGTCGGTCTGACGGGAATCTTCGGTCTGGTCCCGCTGGTCGTTTTCGGTCTGTGGGGCGGCGCACTGGCCGACGTCATGGATAGACGACGGCTGTTGATGATCACCTCGATCGGACTCGGCGTCACGTCGGTGCTGTTCTGGATCCAGGCTGCCCTGAACGTGAACAACGTGTGGTTGGTGCTCGGATTGTTCTCGGTTCAACAGGCGTTCTTCGCGGTGAACCAGCCGACGCGAGCGGCGATCATCCCTCGGTTGATTCCGGGCAGGCAGTTACCGGCCGCGAACTCGCTGAACATGACTGTCGTGCAGTTCGGTGCGATAGCCGGCCCGCTACTGGCGGGTGTCCTCATACCGTCGGCCGGTCTGCAACTGCTGTACCTGCTCGACTCGATCTTTCTTCTCGCCACTCTGTGGGCGGTATGGAAGCTCCCGGCGATTCCGCCGACCGGAACGTCTCGGCGAGCCGGATTGAGCGAGGTCCTCGGCGGTTTCACGTATCTCGCGACGCAGAAGGTTCTGCTCGCGTCGTTCGTGGTGGACATCATCGCGATGGTGTTCGGGATGTCGCGAGCACTGTTCCCGGAGATCGCTCACGAATCCTTCGGTGACCCCGCCAGCGGCGGTTTTGCGCTGGGACTGCTGTTCGCGGCGATGTCGGTGGGAGCCGTTCTGGGCGGAGTCTTCTCGGGTTGGTTGCCACGGGTTCAGTACCAGGGGCGAGCCGTTCTGGTCTGCATCGCGCTGTGGGGGCTGTCCATGGTCGGCTTCGGCGTTGCCGTGTACTTCGCGAGTCCCGGTTCCAGTGTGATTCTGCTCTGGGTGGCGGTCGCATTCCTGGCATTCGGCGGAGCCGTCGACATGGTCTCGGCGGCTTTCCGCAGCACGATGCTCCAGCAAGTGGCAACCGACGACATGCGCGGACGACTGCAGGGCGTGTTCATCGTGGTCGTGGCGGGTGGTCCGCGTATCGGTGACGTGCTGCACGGCGGTGCAGCCTTCCTGTTCGGGACCGGTGTCGCGGCAGCGGGCGGCGGCTTCCTGGTGATTGTCGGTGTTGTCCTTTCTGCCCTCGCATTTCCGGCATTCGTTCGCTACAAGGTGGGACGCGCCGTCTGACGTCCTGGTTAACCGGTCGCTCGTGGTGGAAACTGGTACGTATGACTGCGCCGCACAGCACGGGTAGGGGAGGGTTCGAGATCCGTGGTGGAGGCTATCGAGCCGAGATCGCCGCGGCCGGTGCCGGGTTGCGGCTACTCGATCACGAAGGACCGAACGGTCAGCGCGCGCTGACCGAGACCTGGGCACTCGGATCGAAGCCACCGCTGTCGGCCGGATTGGTTCTCGCGCCGTGGCCCAACCGAATTCGCGACGGGCACTTCATGTTCGACGGGATCGAGCATCAACTCGAGATCACCGAACCTGCGCTGGGGAACGCGAGCCACGGGTTCGTCCGGCGTCGCAATTGGAGCCTCGTGGACCACACGTACGAGCGCGTCGAACTGTCGGTCGACGTGGGACTTCACAAGGGTTGGCCCTATCCGTTGCAGCTGACGGTCGCCTACGAGGTCGGTGCCGACGGACTGACCGTCACGCACACGGCCACGAACAAGGGTGCGACCTCGTCGCCGTTCGGGCTCGGAATGCACACCTTCATTCGCGCCGGCGACTTTCCGCTCGACGAATGTGCTCTGCATCTGGCAGCAGGCACGCGGTTGCCGATCGATCCGGCAAGGATGCTGCCGAACGCGTATTCGCAGGCAGTCGCCGGTACGGACTACGACTTCCGGACACCGAGACTGCTTGCCGGGGTGCAGTTGGACACTCCGTACAGCGCATTGGACGTCGTCGACGGCAGTGGTCGCACGCAACACGAGCTGCTGGCTCCGGATGGAACGGGCACTGCCCTGTGGACCAACCGCGAGTTCCCGTGGATTCAGGCATTCGTCGCAGATCCCGCCAACGACAAGGGGTATCCCGATCGCGGCCGCGCATTGGCTTTGGAGCCGATGACCTGCCCGCCTGACGCCTTCAACTCGGGCATCGATCTCCTGGTGCTTCATCCGGGTCAGACGTGGACGGGTAGCTGGGGCATCAAGGCGCTGTGATCCGGCTCTCATACCGTGGGATCGTGTAACACCAAGTAGGCATCAGCCGATAACAATCGGTTTTCGGTACCCCGTGTCAGTGGTCCGGAAGGTCCGACGTTGCTCCCATTTGCGAATTGCAGCCGAGATTTGCAGATCAGTGTGGGTAAATGCGCGATTCCGTAGACTGGAGTACCGGTCACGCGAGTGGGAAAGCCCAGACTGGAACATGTTTCAGTTTCGGTGGGTATGTCGGGTTCGTGAGTACCCGAAAAATAGCCGTGGAGCGACCCTCCTTCGGCACGATCTCTCCCGTGCGACTAGTTTCTAGTTGATCGCATGTAGTTACTCGTTGGTTCGAGCTTGAGAGGGATCCTTCGTGCCCGCTGACAATGACACAAAGCCCACGCTTACTTACCCCGGTGGTGAGTACACGATGTCCATTGCCAGGGCAACAGAGGGCAATGACGGCATCGAGCTGGGAAAGCTGCTGGCCACAACGGGGTACACCACCCTTGACCCCGGTTTTGTGAACACTGCATCCACCAGTTCTGCAATCACCTACATCGACGGTGAGAAGGGAATCCTGCGTTACCGCGGATATCCCATCGAGCAGTTGGCAGGTAAGTCGACGTTCATCGAGGTCAGCTACCTGCTGATCTACGGCGAACTGCCGACCGACGCCCAGCTCGAGTCCTTCACGGACCGCATCCGTCGACACACCCTGCTTCACGAGGACCTCAAGCGGTTCTTCGACGGATTCCCGCGCAACGCTCACCCGATGCCGGTTCTCTCGTCCGCAGTGAACGCATTGTCGGCGTACTACCAGGATTCGCTCGATCCCGAGGATCCGGAGCAGGTGGAACTGTCCACCATCCGTCTTCTCGCGAAGCTGCCGACCATCGCTGCGTACGCGTACAAGAAGTCCGTCGGACAGCCGTTCCTGTACCCGGACAACTCGTTGAACCTGGTCGAGAACTTCATGCGTATGACGTTCGGCTTCCCCGCCGAGCCGTACCAGGGTGATCCCGAGGTCGCCAAGGCACTCGACATGCTGCTGATCCTGCACGCCGACCACGAGCAGAACTGCTCCACGTCGACCGTGCGTATGGTCGGCTCGTCGGACGCCAACCTGTTCACCTCCGTCTCTGCCGGCATCAACGCACTGTGGGGCCCGCTGCACGGCGGCGCCAACCAGGCAGTGCTCGAGATGCTCGACGAGATCAAGGCCAGCGGCAGCACCGCAGCCGAGTTCGTCCGCAAGGTCAAGAACAAGGAAGACGGCGTGAAGCTCATGGGCTTCGGGCACCGCGTCTACCGCAACTACGATCCGCGCGCTGCGCTGGTCCGCGAAACCGCGCACACCATCCTCGCCAAGCTCGGCGGCGACGACGAACTGCTCAACATCGCAATGCAACTCGAAGAGGCCGCCCTCACGGACGACTACTTCATCGAGCGCAAGCTCTACCCGAACGTCGACTTCTACACCGGCCTCATCTACCGCGCGATGGGCTTCCCGCCGCGCATGTTCACGGTGCTGTTCGCCATGGGCCGTCTGCCCGGCTGGATTGCGCACTGGCGTGAAATGCACGAGGATCCGGCTACGAAGATCGGCCGCCCGCGCCAGATCTACACCGGCTACACCGAGCGTGACTACAGAGACATCACGTCCCGCTGACGCGTGACCTAGCGATATCACCACCCGCTAGTCTTCTGTACCCAACATTTCGCCTCAACGAGGAGGACCCATGAGTAGCAAGCCCGTAATCGAGTTCCAGGAAGGCCCCGCGCCGACCGATCTGGTCATCAAGGATCTGGTTGTCGGAGAAGGCGCCGAAGCCGTTCCCGGTGGCACCGTCGACGTTCACTACGTCGGTGTCGAGTTCGAGTCCGGCGAAGAGTTCGACTCTTCCTGGAGCCGTGGCGAGTCCATTCAGTTCCCGCTTCGTGGCCTGATCAAGGGCTGGCAGGACGGCATCCCGGGCATGAAGGTCGGCGGACGCCGTCAGCTCACCATTCCGCCGGAGCTGGCATACGGCCCCGCCGGTGCAGGGCACCAGCTTTCCGGCAAGACCTTGGTCTTCGTGATCGATCTGCTGGACGCCAAGTAATCCACTGTGCGCCTTTATTAACCCCCCGCGGTTAATAAAGGCGCACAGCACAAGCAGCCCCGCACCGTCAGGTGTGGGGCTTTCTTGTGTGGTCAGCTCGCGGTCTTTCGTCGGTAGAGCCAGTTCGACCACACGAATCCCACGGCGGCGATGCCCAGGCACCACGCGAGGGCGATGGCCGCGCTGTTCCCGATCGGCGTGCCCATCAGGAGTCCGCGCACAGTCTCGATGATCGGAGTCACGGGTTGGTGCCGGGCAAACCCCTGCAGCCAGGACGGCATGGTCTCAGCCGGTACGAAAGCAGTGCTGACGTAGGGCAGGAACATGATGGCGAAGGTGAATCCGCTTGCAGCCTCCGCGTTCTTGGCCAAGAGTCCCAAAGCTGTCGAGAGGTACGACATGGCAAAGACGAAGGCGACGATCACAGCGGCGACGCCGAGCCAGCGCAACGGATCGCTGGTCGGGCGAAATCCCATGATCAGCGCAACCACGACCACGATCGCCGTAGTCAGGACGTTGCGGACGACGCTGGCCAGTACATGACCGGTCAGGACCGACGGCGGAGAGATCGCCAAGGTCCGGAAACGGTCGATGATCCCGTCCTTCATGTCGCTCGAGACGCTGACCGCAGTGGTCGAGGCGCCGAAACCGGCGCACAGAAGGATGATTCCTGGCACGACGTAGTCGATGTACTCGCTACCGGTGTTGATGGCGCCGCCGAAGACGTAGACGAACAGCAGCATGAGCATGACCGGAAGGGCTATCGCGGTGATCATCGAATCCGGACTGCGCAGAACGTGTTTGAGATTCCGGCGGAGCATCACCGCGGAATCGATTGCAATGGTGGAGGTCATCGAACGCTCGCAATCTCGGGTTGGCCTGATCCGGTGAGCGCGAAGAACACGTCGTCCAGATCCGGAGTGTGAACGGAGAACTTCTCGACGGTGATCGACGGATCGTCGATCGAGTCGAGGATCGCTTTGATCGACGGAACTGCCCCGTCGGAAGGGATGTGCAGGGTCAAGGTCTCGGCATTCGAATGCGCCTGCGGCAGTGATGCCGCGGCGAGTTCGAGTTGGGCCAGGTTCTCGAATTGCAGTGCGACGTGGCCGCCGGGAACAAGGCGTTTGAGTTCGTCCGGTGTTCCCTCGGCGACGATGCGGCCGCCGCTCAGCACGCCGACCGTATCGGCCAATTCGTCTGCCTCGTCGAGGTATTGGGTGGTGAGGAAGATGGTGACGCCTGACGCTGTGAGTCCTCGAACGATCGACCACATGTCGTGGCGGCTTCGCGGGTCCAGGCCGGTGGTGGGTTCGTCGAGAAAGACGACGTCCGGTCGGGCGACGAGGCTCATTGCGATGTCGAGTCGTCTGAGCATGCCGCCCGAGTAGTCGCCGGCGCGTTTGTCGCCGAAGTCCGTCAAAACGAACTGGTCGAGCAATTCCTCGGCACGGCGACGGGAGTTCTTCCGGCCCAGGTGATTCAGTTCGCCCAGTAGGGTGAGGTTCTCGAATCCGGTCAGCAAGGTGTCGACGGCTGCGTACTGCCCGGTCACGCTGATGCGCCGCCGAACGTTCTGTGGATCTCCGGGCAGTGAATGCCCCGCGACCATGACCTCGCCTCCGTCGAAGGGGATGAGGGTGGTGAGAATTCTTACGGCCGTGGTCTTTCCGGCGCCGTTCGCGCCGAGGAGGGCGTACACCGATCCGGCCGGGACCGACAGGTCGAGTCCAGCCAGTACCTGTTGATCGCCGTAGCGCTTACGGAGTCCGCGGACCGAGATTGCGGGGATCGTTCCTGACATCGAGACCTCCAAGTAAGAACTGTGTATGTCATAAACTCGTGTTTATAGCGTACACAGTTCTAGGATGATGGCAAGAGTGAAGAGTGGGAGCTTATGGATCGCGGAGCGCTACCGAGAGCAGTTGAACTGGCCTGGGGACTGGACCAGCCGGGAACGCGGGGTCCGAAGAAGGGGCTCAGTCTCGAGCAAATTCTCGACACCGCGATCGAATTGGCCGACGCAGAAGGCGTCACCGCTCTGTCGATGGGCCGCGTGGCCAAAGCGCTCGGGTTCACGACCATGTCGCTCTACCGCTACGTGGCAAGCAAAGACGAACTGATCGAACTGATTTCGGATCGGGTGATCGGGCCGCCGCCGGTGATTCCCGACGGCGTGACCTGGCGCGTCAAGCTCGAGGCGTGGGCGAATCAGGAGTATGCCACGATGCTGAGTCGACCGTGGTGGCTCAAGCTGCCCATCACGGCTCCACCGACCGGGCCCAACAACATGGCGTGGCTCGACGCGGGTCTGAGCGCCCTCGACGGGGTCGCCCTGAGCGCCGCGTCGAAGTTCCAGGTGGTGACCAACGTGTCGTTGTTCGTCATCGGCCGCGCTCGATTCTCGGCTGACCTGGCTTCTCGTTCAGCGCAGTCGGCAGACGACGACGTCGCATACGGCGCTCTCATTGCTCGTGTCATCAATCGGGAGGGATTCCCCTACCTGAGTGCAGCAATCGAGGAAGGCGGCTTCGAGGACGGCAGCCCGGAGGGTGAGGCCGCCGGCGACGATGCCTTCGATTTCAGTTTCTCGCTCGGCTTACTTCTCGACGGAATCGAGAAGCTGGTGCAGCGGTCAGGACACCAGCGCGGTGGCGCTGACGTCGTCGATGATCAGATCGGTGATCAGCCCGCCCCGTAGTGCTCCCTCCAGGGCCGGCAGTTTTGCTGTTCCGGCGACGATGCACACGCGCCTGGCGACCTTCTCGAAAAGGTCCAGTCGCGGGCCGCTCGCGCGCTCGTTGAGTTCGATTCCGCGGTAGCTCCCGTCCGACCGGAAGAAGACGGTTGCGATGTCGCCGACCACTCCGTCGCGTCGAAGTGCTTCTGCTTCATCGGGTTCGAGGTATCCGGCGGTGTAGACGTGACTCGGTACGTTGCCGCCCGGTACGCCGATGCTGAAGACTGCCAGGTCCATTCGCTTCTGCATGTCCAAGACGCGTTTGATGCTTCGTTCGCGCCACAGTTGCTCCCGAGTTTCCGGGTAGTCGAAGAAGGCAGGCACCGGAAATCCTTGTGGCAGAGCACCGTAGGCGTCGGCGATGGTTCTGATGATGTCGCTGGCGTAAGAGATCCCGGTGGTGCGAGTATTCGCGGCGCCGTTGAGTTGCACGACGTACGAGTTGTACGTGCGTTTGGGGGCAAGGTGCTTGCTGACTTCACTGAGAGTGGTTCCCCAGGCGATCCCCATCACCATGTCGCTGTCGAAGAACGACGCCAGCAGGCGTCCGGCAAAGGTTGCGACCTTTTCGAGTCGCTCGAGATCTCCCACCAGTTCCGGCACGGTCACCACGTGGGCGCGCACTCCGTACCGTTCCGAGAACTCGCGTTCGATGCGAGGAGCCTGGCCGTGCGGGGTGCTGATCTTGATCTCGACGAGACCCGAGGTGCGCGCGTAGGTGATCAATCGGGAGACGGTGGATCGGGACACCCCCATGTCGCGGCCGATGGCAGCCATGGTCTGGTCCTGGAAGTAGTAGAGGCGTGCGGCCTGAACTGCGTCGGCGATGCGCGGGTCCGCCGGATCGGAGGTAGCGGAGTCCGAAGTGGGAGTTTCCATGGGTTCGTCCTGTCTGCACGTACGTGCAAGAGCATTGAACCGAATCTTATCCGAGTAGGCCCAGGCCGAGGCGCTCGATCACGCAAAGTCCCAGAAGTGTGTCTGTTACCCGCGTTACGGTGCGCAAATGGGGCATTTGCACATATGTGCACGAGCTATGCGTGAATGTGCAAACGGCCTTACGCTACGGGTGCAGCAATCCAAACTATGACATGCATCACAACGAAGTGAGGGTGGGGATGGAGAAAGCCAAGCGATTAGGGCTTCCAGGCGAGTTGGCAGCCGAGTTCGCCGGAACGATGATCTTGATCTTGTTCGGCGTCGGAGTTGTGGCGCAGGTTGTGTCCGGCGGGAGCGGTGGGGGTCTCGGCGGACACGACAGTATCGCGTGGGCCTGGGGACTCGGCGTCATGTTCGGCATCTATGTCGCAGGCCGGGTGACGGGTGCTCATCTGAACCCCGCAGTGACCTTCGCCTTTGCGATCTTCCGGGGATTCTCCTGGCGCAAGGTCCTGCCCTACACGCTGGCGCAGACCGCTGGAGCCTTTGTCGCGGCCCTGATCGTCCGGTGGAATTACAACGACATGCTCAATGCCATCGATCCCGGACACACAACGGCGACTCAGACGATCTTCTCGACGATGCCCGGAAACGGAACGCTCCCGGTCAGTCTGGGATCAGCGCTGATAGATCAGATCATCGGCACGGCGATCCTGTTGTTCCTCATCGTTGCGGTGACCGATACTCGGGGAACTCCGCCGCTCGCGAATCTTGCGCCCTTCGTCGTCGGTTTGATCGTGGTGGCAATCGGATTCGCATGGGCGACCAACGCGGGTTACGCCATCAATCCGGCCCGTGACTTCGGTCCGCGGCTGGCGTCGTATCTCACCGGTTACGGCAGCGCCTGGCGAGATCAGTACGGGAGCCTGTATTTCTGGGTGCCCATCGTGGGGCCGCTGATCGGCGCTCCGATCGGGGTGTTCCTCTACGACAAGCTGATTGGTCGATTCCTGCCTGACGAGTCGGTGGAGAAGGCAGCCGAGGAGCCGGCCACGATACCGGCCTGATGGCGAATCATCATCTCTGACAGTAAATCTTTCGCACTTTCTTCGACACCAAAGGGGTAGCACGATGGCGCAGTTCGTAGCCGCGATAGACCAGGGAACCACCTCCACGCGATGCATGATCTTCGATCACAGTGGGCACGTAGTCGCTGTCGAACAGCACGAGCACACACAGATCTTTCCGCAGGCAGGCTGGGTCGAACACGATCCGATCGAAATTTGGGACAACGTCCGCAACGTCACCGCGGGCGCCTTGGCCAACGCAGATCTGACCGCGGCCGACATCGCATCCGTCGGCATCACCAATCAGCGTGAGACGGCAGTGGTCTGGGAACGAGCAACCGGAAAGCCCGTTTACAACGCCATCGTCTGGCAGGACACACGCACCGATCGAATCTGTACTGCACTCGCCGGCGAAGACGGCCCCAGGAAGTACACCGAAGTCACCGGATTGCCGTTGGCCACGTACTTTTCGGGCCCCAAGGTCAAGTGGATTCTCGACAACGTCGAGGGCGCGCGTGAGAAGGCCGAAGCAGGCGAGTTGTGCTTCGGCACGATGGACACCTGGGTGCTGTGGAACATGACCGGCGGCGTCGACGGCGGAGTGCACGCTACCGACCCCACCAACGCGTCGCGCACTCTGTTGATGGATCTCGACACTCTCGCTTGGGATTCGGCGATCTGCGCCGACATGGGCATCCCCGAATCGATGCTCCCCGAGATTCGCAGCTCGTCCGAAACTTTCGGATTCGTGCGCGAACGCGGAACGTTGTCCGGCGTGCCGATCGCCGGAATCCTCGGCGATCAGCAAGCAGCGACTTTCGGTCAGGCCTGCCTCTCGCCCGGAGAAGCGAAGAACACCTACGGAACCGGCAACTTCGTGCTCCTCAACACCGGCACCGAAAAGGTGATGAGCAAGAACGGCTTGTTGACGACGGTCTGTTACAAGATCGGTGAGCAGCCAACGGTTTACGCACTGGAAGGATCGATCGCCGTTACCGGTTCGCTGGTCCAGTGGCTTCGGGACAACCTCGGCATGATCGACAACGCGGCCGACATCGAGGTGAACGCGCGCTCTGTGGACGACAACGGTGGCGCGTACTTCGTGCCCGCGTTCTCGGGCCTGTTTGCACCGCATTGGCGCGCGGATGCACGCGGTGCGATCGTCGGTCTGACAAGGTTCGTGAACAAGGGGCACCTTGCCCGGGCGGTGCTCGAAGCGACTGCGTACCAGAGTCGTGAGGTGATCGAGGCGATGAACCTCGACTCGGGTGTCGACTTGAAGGTTCTCAAGGTCGACGGCGGAATGGTCGCGAACGAACTCCTCATGCAATTCCAGGCCGATCTGCTCGACGTCGAGGTGATCCGCCCTGTCGTTGCGGAGACCACGGCATTGGGCGCTGCGTACGCCGCTGGTCTCGCGGTCGGGTACTGGGAGAGCGAGGACGACATTCGCAGCAACTGGGCGAAGGACAAGAGCTGGACGCCGTCGATGGATTCGGCCGAGCGTGAGCGCCTGTATGCAGGCTGGCAGAAAGCCGTCACTCGGACACTCGACTGGGTCGACGCAGACTGATCGCGGCGCCCCCATTTCTACCTATTTTCAAGTGAAGGAACAGTTTTCATGAGCACAGCACAAGCATTGAGTCCGTCCTCGCGGGCGGAGTCGCTGAAGAAGTTGGAAGAAACCGAACTCGACGTCCTCGTTATCGGCGGTGGCGTGGTCGGAGCGGGTAGCGCGCTCGACGCCGCAACTCGCGGTCTGAAGGTGGGCTTGGTGGAGGCTCGCGACTTCGCGTCCGGAACCTCGAGCAGGTCGAGCAAGCTGTTCCACGGCGGACTGCGTTACCTCGAGCAGTTCAATTTTGCGCTCGTGTTCGAGGCACTGCGTGAGCGGTCGCTGGTTCTGAATTCGCTGTGCCCGCATCTCGCGAAGCCGGTGCCGTTCATCTACCCACTCGAGAAGTTGATCGACCGGCCGTACGTCGGTCTGGGCATCGGCGTCTACGACGTGATGGGCGCAGGCCGCGGGGTTCCCTCACACCACAAGCATGTGGGCAAGAAGAAGACTCTCGAATCGTTTCCGTCCGGAAAGCGCTCTGCTATCCGGGGTTCGGTCAAGTTCTACGAGGGTCAGGTAGATGACGCCCGCCACACGATGATGCTGGCGCGCACGGCGGCCGAGTACGGTGCGCTGTGCGTCAACAGCACCCGCGTAATCGGCTTTCTCCGTGAGGAGGACCGCGTAGTCGGGGTGAAGGCCGTGGATCTGGAAACAGGTCGCGCGTTCGAGATCCGTGCTCGTCAGGTCATCAACGCCGCCGGTGTGTGGACTGACGAGATTCAGGAAATGGTAGGTGGTCGAGGACAATTCCAGGTTCGCGCTTCGAAAGGTGTGCATTTGGTCGTCCCGCGAAACCGCATCAACTCTGCGACCGGAATCATCACGCGGACCGAGAAGAGTCTGCTGTTCGTGATTCCGTGGGGAAGCCACTGGATCATCGGTACGACGGACACCGACTGGAACCTCGACCTCGCCCATCCGGCAGCGAGCCGAAGCGATATCGACTACATCCTCGGACATGTCAACAAGCTCCTTCAGGACGAGTTGACGCACGAGGACGTCGTCGGTGTGTACGCGGGGTTGCGTCCGTTGCTGTTCGGCGAATCGGATTCGACCAGCACTCTCTCGCGTGAGCATGCGGTGTCGAGTCCGGTCCGAGGTTTGACGGTGGTCGCCGGTGGCAAGTACACCACTTACCGCGTGATGGCCAAGGACGCTGTCGATTCCGCGGTGCACGGATTGGAACAGAAGGTGCCGAAGTCCTGCACCGAGCGTATCCAACTGGTGGGTGCCGACGGTTATTTTGCCGCACACAACAATCGGCATCTCACCGCTGAGCGCACCGGGCTCCACGTTTCGACCATCGAGCACCTACTCGGGCGGTACGGCACTTTGGCTGACGAGTTGTTCGAACTCATCGAGGCGAGGCCTGAACTGGGGCAGCCGTTGGACTCCGCCCCTGAGTACCTCAAGGCGGAGATTCACTACGCCGCGAGTCACGAGGGTGCACAGCATCTCGACGACATCCTCACCCGTCGCACCCGCATCTCCATCGAGGTTACCGATCGCGGCGATGCGGCAGCTGCCGAAGTTGCGGAACTGGTTGCGCCGGTGCTGGGTTGGACTCCCGAGCACATTGCCGAGGAGATCGAACACTACCGGTTGCGTGTTGCAGCCGAGCGGGAATCTCAGGAGCAGCCCGATGACCTGACCGCTGATGCGGCGCGCCTTGGTGCACCGGACGTTCGCACCGGAGTCGCTGTCGGACAGGTTTGAACCTGAGACACCACTGATCGGCCGGGGCACTGCGTCCCGGCCGATCGGCAGAACTGGCTCGGTGTCAATCGAACTCGTCTGACGGGCATTCAGGGAGGTCGATCGTCACCACCGCGCCCCCGTTCGGATGGTTCGAGAAGTTGATACGAGCGCCGATGACCGCCGCTTGTCCCACTACGATCGTCAAGCCGAGGCCCAGGCCTGAGTTCGGGCCGCGTTCGACGGAGTTGGTCTGAAATCTCCTCGGCCCCTGACGAAGCCACTCTTCAGTGAACCCGATGCCCCGATCCCGCACCGTGACGCGGGAGTGGTCGACGTCGACATTGATCGGCGGCTTACCGTGATTTCGAGCATTCAAGATCAGGTTGGCGATGATCCGCTCGAGCCGACGTGCGTCGGTGTGCGACACAGGGGTCCCGTGAACTCTCACTTTGCACTCCACCCCGGTGGTGGAAATCGCGTGGTGAACCACCGGTGCCAGTTCCACCGATTGGATGTCAGCCTGCTCGGAGGTGGTGTCGAGGCGGGCCACTTCGATGACGTCCTCGGCGAGCCTCCTGAGTTTGTGGACGCCGTCGCGCACCAATTCGGTTGGCCTACCGGGTGGCAGGAGCTCTGCGGCGCCGACCAGTCCGGAGATGGGTGTTCTGAGATCGTGCGCGATGTTGGCTGTCACGCGCTTCTCGGCGTCCAGTTGTCCCCGCAGCGCATCCGACATTGCGTCGACCGCATCCGCCAGCTCGGTGATCTCGTCGTCGAAGAGTGACCAGGTGACCGAGCGGACGCGGATGTTCGCTCCGGTAGACACTTTGCGGGCCGCACGGGCGGCCGAGCGCAATCGATACGACATCGCGAGTCCAAGCAGCACACCCAGGACGGCACCCGCTGCGATCACTGCGA
Source organism: Rhodococcus sp. MT28 (assembly GCF_058792695.1). Lineage (NCBI taxonomy): Bacteria > Bacillati > Actinomycetota > Actinomycetes > Mycobacteriales > Nocardiaceae > Rhodococcus > Rhodococcus sp. MT28. The sequence continues at coordinate 572,899 of NZ_JBXAFD010000001.1, read as the reverse complement.
CGGTGGCGTTGCGAAGTGTCCGATCGACGCTGGCGATCGATTCCCGCTGCGCGGTGTACGGGACGCGAATCGCCACCACCTGAGTGTTGACGTCGGCAGCAGCCCAGACGAATGGCTGGTCCCCGCTGTCGACAAGGTAGGTGGCACGTTTGCCGCCCGCCACGGCCTCGCGCAACTCTTCCGGAACGTCGAGACCATCTGTGGTGGCGCGGAACAGCGCACGCATGCTGCCCGTTTCGTCCTGCAGCACCAGTTGGAGATTGCGATCAGCTGCCGCCCGCGCTGCATCCTCTTGGTTGTGTGAAAAGGTTTGATGCATCACGGTACTGAGCGTGATCGAGGCGACGGCAATCACGAACGTGATGGCCGCCGCGATCTTCCACTGAAACGACAACCGCCTCCCGGTGGACGGGAGCTTGGCGGCGAGATCCCGCGATCTCACCGATGGTTGTCCATCGTGTAGCCGAACCCCCGGACGGTCCGGATCTGTTCGGAGCCGATCTTCGTGCGCAATCGCTGAACGTGAACGTCGACGATGCGAGTATCGCCGCCCCAGTCGTAATCCCAGACGTCCGAGAGCAGTTCGGAGCGAGACCAGACTTTGCGCGGCACACTCACCATGACCAGGAGCAGCTTCATTTCGGTGGGTGTGAGAGCCACTTCGGCGCCCGAACGCGTGACGGTCACCAACTCGCGATCGATCTCCAGATCGCCGAGAGTCACGATGTCTTTCTCCGTACCGGAATGGGATTCGACCCGCCGGAGCACACTTCGGATGCGTGCCACCAGGACACCGCTGTCGAAGGGCTTGGTGACGTAGTCGTCGGCACCGGCTTCCAATCCGAGAACGATGTCGACCGGGTCGTCGCGCGCGGACAGCATGATGACCGGCACCGACAGTTCCTCACGAATGCGTCGGCACAGGCTGATTCCGTTCAGGTCGGGAAGCATCACGTCGAGGACGGCGATATCCGGCTTGGCGTCGACCGCCATATTCATTCCGGTCAACCCTCCCGATGCGGTGATCACCCGAAACCCGTTGCGTTCGAGATTCAATTGCGTTGCTTCGCGGATGACAGCGTCGTCTTCGACCAGCAAAATCAACGGATCGGTCATCGGCCTTCGCTTTCATGGGAACGGAACACTCTCAAACCCTTCACCGGTCCACTTGTATGCAGTCGACGATTGACAGAACTCCGGAATGCCGGGGTCTTTGCACAGGTCGACCATGACCGACAATCCTCCGGTTGAGCCGACGACGTAGCGTCCCGGGTCTTGCACTCCGAAGACTTTGTGAGCGCCCGATTCGTCGATCTGGTAGACGAATCCGGCGACCATGAAGCTGACCGGTGGGGCCGGTCGTCCCCAGATGCCGACAGACTCGCAGGTGAAGACATTGACGACGGCATCTTGCCAAACGGCGCCTGTCACGGGGGAGTACCGGATTTCGTAGGGGAAGTTCGCATCACCGCACAGTCGGAGACTGTCCTTGACCGCATCGGACACTTCCGGGTCTGCTCTGAGGAGGGCAACAGGATCGATGCTCAAGCCCTGTGAGAGATCCGAGGGGTCGAGTGATGCTGCGATATTCGGAGTGGGTTCTGATTCAGGCTCGGTGAAACAGGAGGCGAGAGCAAACGCGACCGGCAGGCAAACACCGGCGAGCATCGCGCGCCGACGGCGATCAATCACGGATGAACTCCATTCCATCCCAGTGGAACTCGGTCCGAAGCGGTGGACGGGGGCAACATTCGAACTCCGGTGGCCGCGGATCCGTTTCCAGGACAGACAAACTCGCGGCGCGTTGACCGCTGACGATGAACTTTCCGCGCTCTTCGACGGAGAACAGGCGCTCACCCAGTTCGGGATCGTCTTCACTCGAACCGGCCTTGCCGCTGCGGTAGACGTAGCCGGCAAGGTTGACCGAAATCGACACTCCGGTCCCGGGTTGGTGGGCCGGTTGGCACGGATACACATTCATGACGACGAGTTCGGTCTCCGGCACGATACGCGGTGCGCCTGGATCGAGAAGGATGGACCCGACCGAGATCGGATACCAGTCAGGGCACGACCGAAGTTCTGTCTTCACTCCCTCGGACACCCCAGGATCGTCGAGGAGCGCCCGGCCCAACCTCGAGTTTTCGGCAACCCGTCTGGCCAGGTCTGCAGGTTGTGTGACGGGCAACCCGGTGGAAGCGACATCGCCTTCGATCACAACGCCCTGGGTGGACGCGCAGCCGGTGATCACGGACGCTCCGAGGGTTGCTGCCGCGAGCGCTGTACCGAACAGGCTGCGAGTACGGTCTGATCGACCGCCGCAGATGTCACTCCGATACAACACGTTCCCCTCCCCGGCCGCTGCGAACCCTCTCATCGGCATGTGCGTTTTCATACGATCACAGGTGATCTCGATATCGGAGTTTTGCCACCCACCGTTACGTAATCGTATGAATGTCAGGACCGTCGAGAGTTGGTACGCGACCGACGGAATTCTGTTACGAAACCGATGGAATCAGGCTCCTAGAGTGAGTCACGTCGGTGTTCACCGCTTGGGCGGAACGAGCTGATCCGCGTATCGAGGAGTGTGAGAGCAAATGCCTGAAGTATTGCTGACCAACAAGACTCGGCGTCTGCGAGTGCTGCTCGCCGTACTGACGATCGGGGTGGTGTGCGCGATGACAGGGTGTTCGAGTGATGACAACAGCGCTCCAGGAGACGAACCGACGACTACATCGGTGGTTGCGGCGTCTACGACCCCACCGCCGCTGACCGCAGCGACCACTTCGGAGACAGTCGAAAGCTCCAACTCGGTGGGCGGCGGTACGGACGCATCCACCCCCGGAGTCCCGGCGGGCGGAGCAGCGCCGGCCTGGACCCCGGTCTCGACCAGCGCGGTTGCCCCTGCGGCCCCTGGTCCGGCTACCGAGTCGACCAAGTGCACCGATCAGATCAATTATGTGGGTGACCCTCGTTCGAATGCGGAGATCAACAGCATCGGAGAGCAGATGGGTTCATGCCCGGCGCCGCTCCCGCCCGATGCCGTCGAGCCCTCCGAGAAATGCACCGACCAGATCAACTACGGCGCTGACCCTCGTTCCAACGCCGAGATCAACATCATCGGGGAACAAACCGGGATCTGCCCCGAGCCGATACGCCCCTAGCGACTTCAAAACCTGAGCAGTAGTCGGGAATTCGACCAAGAGCCGAAGCAGGGGGAGATCGGAATGACAAGCAGGGCAGGTGGACGTTCGATCGACAGTGTTGCCGACGATGCGTCCCGAGGGGATCGGGACGCGATTGCAGAACTCCTTCAACGCATCGTGCCTCTGGTGACGCGGCGCTGCCGTGCCGAACTGCGACCGCTCGACGCTGATCGTATTGCCGTCGGTATCTGCCGATCCGTCCTGTCCGACATTCGGCGACGTAGACGTGCCGGAGAAGCGTTCCTCGCGCATCTGTACGACGCGATCAGTCGCGAAATCGATTCGCTACCCGCCTCCAGTCGACTCACTCTGCCCTTCGGTGATCTGTCGGCCGCAGAACGCAACGTCTTGGTAGCTCGCATCGTTGTCGGCTTCGACGTGCGCGAGACGGCGCTGTCACTGAGAACGACAACGAGCGCCGTCGAACTCGCCCAACACCGCGCGCTGGCCAAGATCAGACGCGACAGCCTGAGCGGCGCCTGAATCAACGCTCGAAAGTCAACAGCTGCAACCCTTCGCAACTCCCGGCAACCTCACGCAACTCTTTCCCTTCGCCCGTGACCTGCACGACACTGCATGGCGACGAGTGATCGAGAACGAGGAGTGTGACTGTGGTTCAACGGACGGCGCAGAAGCCGACAACCCCAGGATCGAAAAAGACCGGCGCCAAGCCTCATTCGGGGCTGGACCGGGATGCATTGCTGAAGGCGTACGAGAAGATGTCGCGCATCCGTGCGTTCGAGGATCGACTGCACGAAGAGAATGCAACCGGTGACATCCCCGGCTTCATTCACCTCTACTCGGGCCAGGAAGCCATCGCGGTGGGAGTGTGCGAGAACCTGAGCGACGCCGATTACATCGGATCCACTCACCGCGGTCACGGGCACTGCATCGCCAAGGGCTGCGATCTGAACGGCATGATGGCCGAGATCTTCGGCAAGGACGACGGCCTGTGTCGCGGTAAGGGCGGCTCGATGCACATCGCCGACCTGTCCGTGGGAATGCTCGGCGCCAACGCGATTGTCGGCGGAGCCCCGTCGTTGGCGATCGGCGCTGCACTGAGTGGTAAGACGCTTCGAAACGGTGTCATCGCAGCGTCGTTCACGGGTGACGGTGGATCCAACCAGGGAACCGTCTTCGAGGCGATGAACATGGCTGTGGTGCTGGACCTTCCGATCGTCTTCGTGATCGAGAACAACGGATTCGGTGAGGCCACCGGAACCGACTACGCAGTTGGTGCACCCGACATCGCCGCGCGCGCCGCATCCTTCGGCATGCCTGCCGTCAAGGTGGACGGCACCGACTTCTTCGCGGTCTACGACGCAATGGCGGAAGCATCCGAGCGCGCCAGGATCGGCGGCGGCCCCACCACGATCGAGGCGGCGGCATTCCGTTGGCACGGCCACTTCGAGGGTGACGCGCAGCTGTACCGCACGGCGGAACAGGTTGCGCAACTACGGGAAACCAAGGATCCGCTCAAGAATTTCCGTAGCAGCGTGGATGTGAAGAAGGTCAGCACCGCTGATCTGGACGCGGTGGACGAGCAGTCGCGAGTGCTGGTGGACGAGGCGGTAGCGAAGGCGCGTGCCGCGGCGTATCCACCCGTCGAGAATCTGCTGACCGATGTCTACGTGTCGTACTGAGGAGCCCGAGATGACAAGCGTGGAAGCCGAGAACGTGTCGAAGAAGACCTACCGCGAGGCCGTCAAAGAGGCCATCGCCCAAGAAATGCAACGCGACCCGAGCGTCGTTCTCATCGGTGAGGACGTACGGGGTGGGCATGCCGGTACCAATCCCGATCTGGAGACGAAGAAGATCGAGGCATTTGGCGGTGTCCTGGGTGTCACCAAGGGATTGTGGACGGAGTTCGGATCGGAGCGTGTAATCGATACCCCGATCACCGAATCCGCGATCATCGGAATGGCTGCCGGAGCCGCACTGACCGGCCTGAGGCCGGTCGCCGAGCTGATGTTCATGGACTTCTTCGGAGTCTCCTACGACGCGCTCTACAACCAGGCTGCCAAGTTCCGCTACATGTTCGGTGGCAAGGCCAGAACCCCGCTGGTGGTGCGAGGCATGATCGGCGCAGGGTTCTCCGCCGCTGCACAGCACTCTCAGTCTCCGTACAACGTGTTCGCGGCGGTGCCTGGTCTGAAGGTAGTCGCGCCGTCCAATGCCTACGACGCCAAAGGCCTTCTCATCCAAGCCATCCGGGACGACGATCCCGTCGTCTTCTGTGAGCACAAGGTTCTCTACGACCTCAAGGACGAAGTGCCGGACGAGCCGTACGCGATTCCGTTCGGCGTCGCCAACTACACCAGGCAGGGCGACGACGTCACGATCATCGCGTTGTCCGCAATGGTGAACCGCGCCAACGACGTAGCAGACAAGCTGGCCGCCGAGGGTATTTCGGTCGAGGTTGTCGATCCTCGTACCGTCTCACCATTGGACGAGGACGGCATCCTCGAATCCGTCGCATCGACTGGAAGGGTCGTGATCGTCGACGAATCCGCCGCCCGCTGCGGTTTCGGGCACGACGTAGCCGCGCTGATCGCCACCAAGGGATTCAACTACCTGAAAGCGCCGATCGAACTGATCACGCCGCCGCACACGCCGGTTCCGTTCTCCCCAACCCTCGAAACTGCCTGGCTGCCTGACGCGGCGCGCATCGAAGAGTCGGTTCGCAAGCTGGTGAGAGCCTGATCATGGCTGACATCAAAGCTATCGACATCCCCAAATGGGGGCTCTCCATGGAGGAGGGGTTGGTCAACGCGTGGCTCATCGAGGAAGGTGACTCGTTCACCAAGGGCCAGTTGATCTGTGAGATCGAGACCAGCAAGATCACCAACGAGCTCGAGGCGCCGTTCGACGGTGTTCTCCGCAAGATCGTCGGCACGCCTGGGCAGACTCTGCCCGTCGGCGCCGTGATCGGTGTATCCGCCGATGCGTCCGCGACGGATGCGGAGATCGAGCAGTTCCTCGCCGCCCGCGGCGCAACCGCGCCGGCGGAAGAGCCGGCACCGTCACCAGCTGCTGCGCCGGCGGCTCCCGTGACACCTGCGGCTACACCGGCTGCGAAGGTGGTTGTTGCACCGAAACCTGCAACAACCGGTTCCACCGTCGTACCGAGCGTTCTGCAAGGCACGACGCAGGACGATGTGTTTGCGAGTCCTCGCGCACTCCGACGTGCGGAATCGCTCGGAATCGATCTCGCCGCCGTAGTGGGTACCGGTCCCCTCGGGCGGATCAGTGTCCGCGACATCGACGACGCGATTCGTGACGCCGGTGGCACTGTTGCGCCGGTAGTGCCGGCCGCGAGATCCGGCCTCCCGCTGCGATCGACCGCCGACGACAGTGCCGTGCCTGCCACCCCGGTCGCACGCAGAACTGCCCGATCACTGGGGGTCAACCTGCATGACTGTCGTCCGACGGGTTCGCGGGGGCGCGTCTGCGTCGCCGACGTGCACGACGCCGCTCGTTCCGCGCAGCTCCTGCCCGAGGCGGCGGCTGAGACCGAATCTGTTGCGGCCGAACCCGAGTACGACACAATTCCTTTCACCCCCATGCGATCGGCAATCGCCGGTAGGTTGCAGGCGTCCAAGCAGCAGGCACCCCATTTCCGGCTCACCGCAGACCTCGAGCTCGATGCGCTTCTCGCTCTGCGCAAGGAGATCAATTCGACCGTCCCGGCGGTCAAGCTGTCGGTCAACGACTTCATCGTGAAGGCTTGCGCCGCTGCACTGATGAAGGTGCCGGACGTGAACGTCCAGTTCGATGCCGCGAACGAATCGGTTCTTCGATTCGCGTCGGCAGATGTCTCGGTGGCAGTTGCACTTCCGACCGGGCTGATCACGCCCATCGTGCGTAGCGCGAATACCAAGTCGTTGGCGGACATCTCGGGTGAGGTGCTCTCGTTGGCCACCAAGGCGAAGACCGGCAAACTTCGTCCCGAAGAATTCCAGGGCGGAACCTTCACGGTGTCCAACCTCGGCATGTTCGGGATCAAGGCATTCGACGCGATCATCAATCCGCCCCAGGGAGCGATCCTTGCCGTAGGTGCGGGGGAGAAGCGCGCGGTGGTGGTCGGTGACAGTGTTTCTGCCCGGACCGTGATGACCGTGACCCTCTCGTGCGATCACCGGGTTATCGACGGAGCCCTGGGTGCGACCTTCCTTCGGGAGCTCCAGCGCTTTGTCGCTTCTCCCGCGCTGATGTTGGTGTAAGGGGCTGTGGTGGAAAACAATACGTCGCATAAGTACGACGTTCTTGTCATCGGTGGCGGCCCCGGTGGTTACGTGGCGGCGATCCGGGCTGCCCAGTTGGGGTTGAACGTCGCGCTGGTAGAACGTGATCGCCTCGGAGGTATCTGCCTCAACTGGGGTTGTATCCCCACCAAGGCGATGCTGCACGGCGCGGACGTCGCGCATACCTTGAGTGAACTCGACACATACGGATTCAGTTCGGCGTCTGTCCAGTTCGACATCTCGAAGTTGGTATCGTTCAGCCGAGGGGTTTCGGAGAGGTTGTCCGGCGGTGTTGCCTATCTGATGAAGAAGAACGGCGTCGACGTCATCTCAGGCGCCGCGAAGTTGGTGGACAAAGGCGTCGTATCCGTGGGAGGACAGACGTATCGAGCCGACCACGTGATCATTGCAACCGGTGCCCGGCCGCGTTCGATTCCCGGCGTTGCCCCCGACGGTGATCGGGTGTGGACCTACTTCGACGCGCTCGTCCCGAAGGAACTGCCGAAGTCGCTGCTCGTGATCGGGTCCGGCGCGATCGGAGTCGAATTCGCCAGCCTGTACCGCGATCTCGGAACCGAGGTGACCATCGTCGAGATGGCACCACACATCATGCCGGTCGAGGACGAAGAGATCTCGGCCTTCGTTCGCAAGCAGTTCGAGAAGCGTGGCATCACGATTCACACCGGAGCCTCGGTGTCGGCGGTGACCGTCGGCGACGACGCCGTCGAGGTGAATGTGCAGACGAGCGACGGTGTCGAGTCGTTGACCGTGGACCGGGTGTTGGTGGCGGCCGGAATCACCGGCAACGTCGAGGATCTGGGGTTGGAGGCTCTGGGCGTCGAGATCGAGCGCGGTGCGATCGTCACCGACCAGTGGTGCCGTACCAGCGCTTTCGGGATCTATGCGATCGGTGACGTCGCGGGCGCTCCATGTCTGGCGCACAAGGCAAGTCACGAAGCTGTCTTGTGCGTCGAAAAGTTGGCAGGCGTGCCCGACGTTCATCCGCTCGATCGCGACTACGTTCCGGGATGCACGTATGCCCGCCCACAGGTGGCGAGCCTGGGTCTGACGGAGAAGCAGTGCGCCGGTACTGGTCGCGCGCTGCGGGTCGGACACTTCGACCTGCAGGCGAACGGCAAGGCACTGGCGATCGGCGAGGCCGAAGGCTTCGTCAAGACGATCTTCGACGCCGATACCGGGGAACTTCTCGGCGCGCACATGGTCGGTCCGGATGTGACCGAGCAGATTCAGGGTTTCGGTATCGCTCGATCCCTCGAAGCCACCGGCGAGGATCTCGCCGAGGTCGTGTTTGCTCATCCGACGCTCTCGGAGGCAATGCACGAGTCTGTGCTCTCGGCGCTGGGGAGACCCCTCAACGCGTGAGCACCGTTCGCGTGCGTGAACGCCGTCCTTTCGTTCACGCACGCGAACAACTCTGCAACCGGGTGCAACGCTCGCTTTCGATGACCCCGTCACATAGGACTGGAGTGTGATCGGCGAAACGAATCGACTCGAACCGGCCCTGGCCAGTGGTGAAGACCCGGCGCAGTACGCACGTGTTCTCGAATCCGTCTACGAAGCAACGATGTCGGGACGCAAGCCGCCTGCGCGTCCGCGCTCCGTCATCGCGAATTCGTGGTCGCGTTTGCGTGCGCTCGGACTCGATCCGGACCGGTGCTCGATCACCGAGACGGGCCGCGAATCCGAGATCGAAGAAGGCAGACGCGCAGCCGGCATGGCGGAGATCTTCGACGAGGCGGTGCACGGTCTGGCACCACTCGTCGGCCCGGACGACGCGAATCTGATCGTGGTGGCGGACCGCTACGGACGTATCCTCTGGCGACACGGGTCCAGTCGAATGCTGGATCGGGCCGAACGGCTCGGGATGATCGAGGGTGCGTCGTGGACGGAGGAAGCTGTCGGTACCAACGGGATCGGCACTTCCTTGGCATCAGGTTCGGCAGTGCAGGTGTTCTCGGCCGAGCACTACTCGCGCTCGCAGCATCCGTGGACCTGCTCCGGGGCGACGGTTCGAGATCCGCGTAGTCGCCGGGCCATCGCCGTCGTGAACGTCGCCGGCGCAGCAGACACGGTCCACCCGTCGACTCTCGCTCTGGTGGACAGTGTGGCCAGGCTGGCGGAATCCGCACTGCGGGAGAAGCATCGAATCGGATTGGATCAGCTCCGGATGATCTCGGCATCGACGCTGGCTCGTGCGAGTCAGCCGACTGTGGTCGTGGACCGCAGTGGCTGGGTCGCGGCGGTGGACTCGATGGCACCGATCTACAGAATCGCACTGCCGAAAGTGATGAGCAGCGGCGAGCATTGGCTCCCGTCGCTCGGACTATGTATGTGCGAGCCGCTTCCGGGTGGTTGGCTCGTCCGCCCTCAGATGGATCCGGCGTCCGGAACGGTTTGTGCAGAAGTCGAATTGGATGTGCAAGATCCGAATGCGATGGAATTGCGGTACTCCTCGGCAATGGGGAGCTGGAGTATCGACCTCAGCCCGCGCCATTCGCAGATCCTCGTGGCTCTGACACAGGCGCCCGAGGGCCTCACGGCCGCGCAGCTCGCCTCACAGTTGTTCGGCGATCCACGCAAGACGGTGACCGTCCGGGCCGAGATGTCGAGGTTGCGTAAGCGATTGGCCGGAATCCTGTTGGCTCAGCCCTATCGCTTCGACCCGGCGGTGAGGGTAAAAACCGTCCCTGCTGTGCGCCTTTATTAACCGCGGGGGGTTAATAAATGCGCACAGCAGAGCGGCGCGAACGCCGCACCTGCGCGTACTCGTAGCCGTTCTGCCAGGTCACGGTGGCCACCAGCACCCAGATGATCCACGTGGCGCTCATGTGCGTGCCGACGATGCCCATGACGATGGGGACGGCGGTGCACGGGAGCGCCCAGCCGAGCAGCCACCGTCGGTCCGATCGCGCGAACAGCCCTGCCACCAGGCTGATTCCGAAATAGACTGCGATGCTTCCGCACAACAACCACCGCAGGTTCGCGGGCGTGTGCTCCGCGCCGTGTTCGGTTGCCGCTCCGAGCCCCGCGACCAGAACCGCGATAGCGCCGGTGGTGAAACAGTGCAGCGCCATGTCGATGCGAGCGGGAAACTTCTCGGGCTGCAGGTGCGGAACACCGGCGTGGCCGTAGAGAAGCGAGAGAGCCCACATGCCCGAGAGCAGGACAAACGATCCGACTGCGAGGCTGACCACCGTGGAGTCCCAGGTGAGCTTCGAGGCTGCAGAGATCACGAGGATCACACCCTCGCCCAATACGATGATGACGTACAGGCCCAGCCGCTCGGCAAGATGAGCCCGATCGGAATGCAGGGCTTCGAGTTCGGGCATCCGGTCGTCCTTGAACCCGCGGACCTTGATGATGCGGTCGAGCTTTTCCTGCGCGTCTTCCATGATCGCGCTGCCGGAGACGACGAACATGATCAGCAGGTCGATGGTGACACCGGCAGTCCAGAGCCAGAAGCGGGTGTCACCCTCGAACCAGAACGAGACGATCCACGGAATCACACCGAGTGACATCTGGGCGATCGGCCAGTCCACGACTATCTGACCGTTGTGCCACACCCGACTCGCCAGCAGACGTACGGCTACGTAGGCGACAGCGAAGGCCAGCGCATGGTTGTCGTGGATGCCGGCCACGGCCGCCATCATGACGGCCAGTCCGAACATAGCGATCAGCATGCTCGGGATTCGGACACGGTCACCGGCAACGTTGCCGTACATCGTGAACGTCGCCCAGGCGGTCCAGAACGCGAGATAGAGCAACGCGTAGAGCGCGACATCCGACCACGACGGTGAACCGTGGAGCAGGTGAGCCAGCTGACCGATACCGGCAACCACGACGAGGTCGAAGAACAATTCGATCCACGACGCGTGTCGCTCGAGCACCGCCTTCTGCTTCGAGTCTGGTTCATTTCCGAGTTCCGACATACAGCTCAGTATCGGTTATCGGCATCAACAGTGCTGGTAGGCGGCGAAGTTGTCCGTTTTTTCGAAGTAGTGTTTATGCTGTCCGCGCTCACGCGCGCGCCGTCAGGGAGGGGCATGCGAAGGCGCAAGTCGACGCCGTCGACCACATGACGAAGAAGTACGCACAAGAGTTGGCAGACAAGGGCTGACATCGTGAATGTCCCACAGGGCAACCGGGCGTTGCGTTTTCGAGAAGCCATGGCGCACGTGTGCTCACCGGTCGCCGTCGTCACGGCAATGGACGGCGACCGGCCGCACGGCACGACGGTCAGCGCATTCATGTCGTTGTCGATGGACCCGCCGATGACCGCGGTGGCTCTGGATCGACAGTCGGAAGTTCTCGGCCTCATCGAAGGAACGCGGAGGTTCGCGATCAATGTCCTCGGGACCGCGCAAAGCTCACTGGCGGTTGCCTTTGCGAGGAAGGGCCGTGCGAAGTTCGACGGTGTCGAGTGGGCGGAGCATCTCGGTGTTCCGAGACTGCCGGACGTATCCATCTGGATCGCGTGCACCGTTGATGCCGTCGTGGACGGTGGTGATCACAAGATCGTGACAGGATCGGTGGACGAGGTCGAGCACCGCGAGTCGAATCCACTGACCTACCACCGGCGTGTATTCGGTACGCACGCACCGACGTCAGTGCTCTAGGAAGGAGAGCCATGTATGTACTGGTGGACGACGGCCGCGTCAGCATCCACGATGTGGACAACCTGAAGGCCTTTCACGTCGAGGTGAGTGCCGACATCTCCGAAGCCGAACTGGACGAACTCTTGCGCCTTCAGGATTACGGATACGTCAGCGGTGGTAGTGCATTCATCTCGGTAGCCCGCGTTCGCGAGAGCACCACGGACGTCGAAGGTGTTGCCGCGATGGTCGACTACGCCCAGAGCAAAGGCTGGGTGGACGAGGACGGCGAAGCACTGCAGGCTCACGTCGTTCGCCAAAAGTAGCGGAACGGCTCAGACCATGTCGTTCTTCTGCAGCCACCGCAGTGTCGGCCAACCGCAGAACACCGGGAGCCAGCAGGTCAGCACTCGGTAGAGCAGGACCGACGGGACCGCGATACTTGCCGGCAGTCCGAATGCGGACAGACCACCGATGAGGGCGGCCTCGACGGCTCCGACGCCACCCGGTGTCGGAGCCGCCGAGGCGAGCGTCCCACCGATCATCGTCACGATGGTGACGGTGATGAACGTCGTTCCGCCGCCGAATGCTTCGACGCTCGCCCACAGAGCCAGGGCGGCACCGAGAGTTGTTGCGGCGCTGCCGCCCACGATGATGAGGAAGCGGGTCGGGTTTCGCGCGAGTTGGCTCAGTTCACCCAACACCTCGGTGATCTGAGGACGCAGATCGTCGCGCAGCCACCCACGGAGTTTCGGGATGAACATGAATGCACCGAGAACTCCGAGCGCTACGCCGCCCGCCAGGTACAGAACAGTGGATCCCGGGATGAAGTGCGAGAGGTTCGTATCACGTCCGGCGACGATCGAGAAGAAGATCAGCAAGCCGACGTGGGTGACCACCTGAACCGTCTGTTGCAGCGCGACTGCGGCCGTTGCGCGGACGGTACCGAGCCCGCCCTTCTGCAGGAACCGCACGCTCAGCGCGAGCCCGCCGACTCCGGCCGGAGTTGTCGTCGCCGCGAAGGTGTTGGCCACCTGCATGATCAAGAGGTTGCGGTAACTGACCATCGACGACGCACAGGCCCACAGGGCCGCAGCCGCGCCGACGTACGTCAGTGCGGAGACGCCGAGGCCGAGCAGTGCCCACCACCAGTTGGCCGTCTTCAGCTCGGTGATGAACGCGGGGACCTGGCTGATGAAGGGATAGGCGACGTAGACCAGACCGATGAGCAGAACGAGCTGGATCAGCTGGTTGCGACTGAATCGGGTGACCTGTGCGGGAGCGACCTTTTCGATCCCGTTCTTGGCACCGACCTCGTCTCGGATCTCGGTCATCAGTTTCGCGGAATCCGTGACCGTCCGCCGAATTCGGTTGGGCAATGCAGCGGTGGTCAATCGGCCGGAGGCGGCGAGAATCGTGTCTGCGCCTTGCGCTCGAATCGCGGCGTCCACCGCTGCATCGACCCCGAACAATGATGCGGTGGCGAAGAGAAGTTGTGCGTTGTCGGACTGCATCTGAACTTCGGTGGCGCCGAATTCGGAGTACGCGTACCCGCCGAAGAGGATGGTTCCGCCTTCGACACGAATTTCGGAAGCGCGCAGGTCGCCGTGCGCCATCTGGTGCACGTGAGCGGTATGCAGTGTTTGCCACAGCGCGTCGATCAGTTTGGTGGATTCTTCCTCGCCCGCCTGGTTCTCGACGGCGACGGCAAGGGGGATGCCACGAGGACTCGGGCGCGCGTACATCTCCCACCCGCGATCGAGTACCGAGATTGCGACGGCCTTGGAACTGGCCAGACCGATGTCGGCGAACGCGATACCCATGAGCGCTCGGTGTTCGACGGCGCGACGAAGTGATCCGTAGGGCGGCGGAGTTTCACGGTTCCGGAACGAGATCCAACGGAACGTCTGTCGAATTGCTCCGCTGCTTCGCTGGTTCTGTCCGTACAACTCGACGACGAGTTCGTCGAAAGGTTCGTCGTCCGGTGCTTGGTCGATGGCTGCGGACATGACAAGAGGCCCGATTCCCGAGGGACTCACGACGCGGAACGCGGTGACGCGGTAACCGCGCCGCGCGAGTACGCGTACTGCCGAGTCCAACGGCACTTCGAGGGCAGGGGTGCCGACGGCGAGAACGATCACCGCGCCGATCAGGTAACCGACGGCGAGACCCAGCATCGATCGTGCGGGAACGATCGAGCTGACGATCAGATGGATGGGAGCGAAGAGCAGAAGCAGCGTCCACCAGGCTCGTCGCCACTTCTTCGGAAGCCACGGGCCCGAGACGGTGAGCACCGCCGCGAGCATCGCGATCCATCGCGGATCGTCGAGGAATTGCGACAGGAAGGTGGCGTCGAGTCGGTCCGGCACGTCGAGGTGCCATTTCGGTGCCGCCAGGCCTGTTCCGGTGAAGGACAGCGCGACACCGGCGCACAGGCCGGCGGCGGCGTATCCGGCCAGCAACTTCCACCGGCGCCCGACGATCAGGCCGATCAGGATGGCGAACGGTAGCGCCAGAATTGCGATGCCGTAGAGCAGGTACACAGTGTCTGACAGGCTCGGCGAGAGAACACCGACGATGTTGGACACCGACGTTTCGAGGGCGTCCCACTGACTTCGAGTGATCAGAGATCCCGCGATCACGCCGCCGAGCAGCACAGCAGCGATCGCAACCCGCATGATGTCGCTCGTACGGCGGTGCAGTGGTGGCAGGAGGCTTCCCGTTACCGGGATCTCCCGTCCGTCTACTCGCATCTCGCCAGAACTCTCTTCTCTCGGGGTTACCGACCGTCTCAGTTACCTCGATCAAGGTACCGCGTGAGGGTTCGGCGACTGGGAAGCCGGACCTGTCGTTACCTCCTCGATGCCAAGCAACATTCTCTTCGGACCCGCGGGAGCGGGCTTCGGCGCGTAAAATTCAGTTTCCGGACGTTCGTTCATTTCGACGACAGGGAGTGCGTATTCATGAGCCCCGACGCCAGCGGTGTGGACGGTCGGGTTCCTGACCTGCCGACCCCGTCGACCAGAATTTCCGTCACCGAGGATTACGCGGCCGAGATCGACGAGCTGTCGAGTCTCAAGCACAAGCTCGGCGTGCTGGAGCCTTCGGAGTTCGCGGATGCCTGGAAGCAGGGCTATCCGTACGAGAAGAAGATGTCGCGCCGCGAGTACGAGCGGAAGAAGCGGCGTCTGCAGATCGAGTTGCTCAAGCTGCAGCTGTGGGTCAAGGAAACCGGTCAGAAGGTGCTCATCATCTTCGAAGGTCGCGATGCTGCCGGTAAGGGCGGGTCGATCAAGAGATTCACCGAGCATCTCAATCCCCGTGGAGCCCGCGTGGTCGCGCTCGAGAAGCCCACCGACATCGAGCGGACGCAGTGGTATTTCCAACGCTATGTCGCACACCTACCCAGCGGCGGCGAGATAGTGATGATGGACCGGTCCTGGTACAACCGCGCCGGCGTCGAACGAGTGATGGGTTACTGCACGCCGACGCAGTATCTCGAGTTCATGAGAGAGACCCCGGACTTCGAGCGGATGCTCGTCAACTCCGGGATTCATCTGCACAAGCTGTGGTTCTCGGTCAGCCGCGAAGAGCAGTTGGCGCGGTTCGCGGCCCGCCGAACGGACCCGGTGCGTCAGTGGAAGCTCTCACCGACCGATCTGGCTTCGCTCGATAAGTGGGACGACTACACCCAGGCCAAGGAAGCCATGTTCTTCTACACCGATACCGGGGATGCGCCCTGGACGGTGATCAAGAGCAACGACAAGAAGCGCGCTCGCCTCGAGGCGATGCGTCACGTGCTCGCCAGCTTCGACTATCCCAACAAGGATCACCGGGCTGTCGGTACTCCGGATCCCTTGATCGTCGGGCCGGCGTCGGCCGTATTCGAAGAGGGCGAGCACGTGAACGTGGAGTTGCCTCAGCTCTAGCGCAGGTGATCGCTCAGATCGAACTGGCCTCTGCCCACAGATTGATGCCGCTGTCCTTGGCGTGCTGATCTATGGAGGCCAGTTCGGCTGCGCTGAATTCGAGATTGTCGAGCGCGCCGACGTTGGCTTCGAGTTGGGCGACACTGGACGCACCGATCAGTACCGAGGTGACCCGCGAATCGCGGAGTGCCCAGCTCAGTGCCAGCTGAGCCAGCGACTGGCCGCGGTCTGCCGCGATGTCGTTGAGCGCGCGGATGTGGGTGAGAGCGTCGTCGGTCAACCACGACGGATCCAGTGACTTACCTTGAGCTGCACGGGAATCCTCGGGGACGCCGTTCAGATAGCGATCGGTGAGCATGCCTTGAGCGAGTGGTGAGAACGCGATGACGCCGACGCCGAGATCGTCGACAGCCGACAGCAGGTCCTGCTCTATCCAGCGGTTCAGCATCGAATAGCTCGGCTGGTGGATCAAGAGCGGAACCCCCGCAGCGGCGAGCAGTGCGGCGATTTCACGGGTGCGCTCCGGCGAGTACGAACTAATACCCGCGTACAGGGCCTTGCCCTGCTGGACAGCGCTGATCAGGGCGCCTGCGGTCTCGTCGATCGGAGTTTCGGCGTCAGGGCGATGGCTGTAGAAGATATCGACATAGTCGACGCCGAGTCGTCCGAGCGACTGATCGAGGGACGACAGCAAATACTTGCGGGAACCACCGAATCCGTAGGGGCCGGGCCACATGTCCCAGCCGGCTTTGGACGAGATGACCAATTCCTCGCGGTACGAAGAGAAATCCTCACGCAGGATCCTGCCGAAGTTCGTCTCGGCGCTTCCGTACGGGGGACCGTAGTTGTTCGCAAGATCGAAGTGGGTGATTCCGAGATCGAATGCCCGCCGCAGAACTGCGCGCTGGTTCTCGATCGGTACGTCGTCGCCGAAGTTGTGCCAGAGGCCCAGCGAGATGGCCGGGAGTTTGAGACCGCTCCGACCGGTTCGGCGGTACGGCATGGCTTCGTAGCGGTCCTGCGCGGCGACGTACTGATCGGACATGGTGCCTGCCTTCACATCGTTGTGTTTGCGGTTGAGCGTTCACTCCCGACCATTATCGCCGACGGCGCTCAGGTGTGCCGGCCGCTGGAGGTGTGTCAGTCAAAATGCTTGCGGTTTAAAGCAATTCGATCGATCTTTTGGACCGATGTTCAGGTTCGAGTCACAGTGCCGGGCGGCGGTGACGTCGACCACGTCTGGGCTCGCATCTAAGGGAACGGTAAGGAATCGCGGTTACCATGGTCACAGTCGATCGGCGATACCGATCGCCGATTCGCTTCGAACATGTTGCCCAGCAGCCGGATCCGGGGTCCGGCGAGGAGATCTATGTCGACGCAGTCCGTAGTGCACGCACAATCATCCGCAGACGAGAGCGTCGTGGGGGATTCGTCTCCGCCGGGTGGTGGAAGCAGGCGATATCTCGAGCAACTGATCAGATACGACGTGCCGGCGTCGCTGGTCGTATTCCTGGTGGCGCTTCCCCTGTCATTGGGAATTGCGATCGCCTCCGGGGCGCCGATCATGGCAGGTCTGATCGCCGCAATCGTCGGCGGAGTGGTGGCCGGAGCTGTGGGAGGTTCACCGCTGCAAGTCAGTGGTCCCGCAGCCGGCCTGACCGTGGTGGTCGCCGAACTGATCGGCAAGTTCGGGTGGAAAGTCACCTGCCTGATCACCGTCGGCGCCGGAATTCTGCAGATCGTGTTCGGGCTCAGCCGAATTGCCCGTGCGGCGCTGGCTATTGCTCCAGTGGTGGTGCATGCGATGCTCGCCGGTATCGGCATCACCATTGCGCTACAACAGGTTCACGTGTTGTTGGGTGGAAGCTCGGCCAGCTCGGCGCTGGACAATCTACGGCAGTTGCCCGCACAGATCGGTGCCTTGCATGTCGAGGACCTGATGATCGGACTCGTCGTCATCGCCACCCTTCTCGGGTGGCGCTATCTCCCTGCCGGTGTCCGCAAGGTTCCGGCGGCGTTGGTGGGCATCGTATTGGCAACTCTCGCTTCGCTGGCGCTGCCGATCGACGTCGAGCGTATTGCTCTCGACGGATCTTTGCTGGACTCGATCGGCCTCCCCGCTCTGCCCGACGGCCAGTGGCTCGGCGTCGCAACCGGCATCCTCACCATCGCCCTGATCGCCAGTGTGGAGAGTCTGCTCTCGGCCGTGGCCGTGGACAAGATGCACTCGGGCCCGCGGTCGAACTTCGATCGCGAGATGCTCGGCCAGGGCACCGCGAACATGGTGTCCGGGGCCATCGGCGGCCTTCCGGTCACCGGGGTGATCGTGCGCAGTGCGACCAATGTCGAGGCCGGGGCGAAGTCCCGCGCGTCGTCGATCATGCACGGCCTGTGGATTCTGCTGTTCTCGGCTGCGCTCGCCGGGTTGGTCCAGCAGATTCCGAAGTCTGCATTGGCCGGACTGTTGATTGTCATCGGTATTCAACTGGTCAAGCTGGCGCACATTCGGTTGGCGCGACGGACCGGTGATCTGTGGGTGTACGGCATCACGGTGGTCGGCGTCGTGTTCTTGAATCTGCTCGAGGGCGTCCTGATCGGGTTGGCGCTGGCCATCGCCCTCCTGGTGTGGCGTGTCATCCGCGCAACTGTCACCGCAGAAGAGTTGGGCGACAACGATTCCGGGAAGTGGCGCGTCCTGGTCGAAGGCTCGTGCACCTTCCTGGTGCTGCCCAAGCTGACGTCGGTGCTCGCCGGACTCCCACCGCGGTCGGACGTCACCGTCGAGCTGTCTGTCGACTTCCTCGACCATGCCGTCTTCGACGTCATCGAAGAGTGGGCGAGGCAGTACGAGTTGGCAGGTGGTTCGGTGGTCATCGACGAAGTCGGCTCGGTGAGTATGGAGAGCGCGACCACCGGTCCGCCGAAGCGCGGCGCCGCAGTCACCGACCTGCGCGGCTTGCTCGCGCCGTGGGGCAGTTGGCAACCACAGGCTTCGGGGAGGAATCTGAGCAGCCCGCCGGCCTTGCGGCCCATTCTCGACGGGGTGTCCAACTATCATCGCCATCGCGCCGAAGCGATACGGCCGCACATGGATCAGTTGCGCGACGGGCAGAACCCCGACTCTCTTTTCCTTACCTGCGCAGATTCGCGAGTGGTGCCGAACATCATCACGAGCAGTGGCCCCGGCGACCTGTTCACCGTGCGCAATGTCGGAAACCTGGTTCCTGCCGGCGGCCGCGATACGTCGGTGGAAGCGGCACTGGCCTTCGGGATCGACGAGTTGGGTGTCAGCTCGGTGGTCGTGTGCGGACATTCGGGCTGCGGCGCGATGCAAGCACTCCTGACCAACGGTCCGTCGGAATCGGGAGTCGTCGGTGAATGGCTGCGGCATGCGGAGACGAGCTTGCAGGCCTATACGAGTGGCCATCCGGTCGCGCGTGCTGCGGCCGAGGCAGGTTTCTCGGAGGTCGATCAGCTCGGAATGGTCAATGTCGCAGTCCAATTGCAGACTCTCGAACGCCATCCTCTCGTCGGTCAGGCCCGTGTGGATGGTCGCCTGCGTATCGCCGGACTGTTCTTCGACATCGGCTCGGCTCGGGTCATCGAAGTGACAGCGTCGGGGATCGGCCAGTTGATCGAGACCTGAAGGGCTATTCGGGTCCGGGCTGATCCCTGAGTTCGACCAGCAGGCGAGCCCCGCCGAGTGGACTGTCGTGAAATGTCGTCCGTCCGCCGTGCAGGGCCGCCTGCTGCGCCACCAGCGCCAGGCCCAAACCGGAGCCTGTCTTGCCTGCCGTCGATCCGCGAGTGAAGCGCTCGAACACGCTCGAGCGTTCCTCGGCCGGTATTCCGCAACCGTTGTCGTCGATCGTGATCGTGACGGTGTCCGGTGAATCTGCCGGGCGAGCGAGGGTGATGCGCACCGCGCTCGCGCCGCCGTGGCGGACTGCATTGGTGATCGCGTTGTCGAGGATCAACCGGATTCCGCCGGGAAGGGCCCGGATGCAATAGGGGAGTGGGGAATCCACCGTGACGACGCCGACGTCGAGCCCAGGATGATGTCGGCGTGCGTCGTCGGCAGCGATGTCGCAGACCTCGGTCAAATCGGTGTCCTTGAAATCCTCGGCCGTCGAGAGTTCACCCTTCGCCAGGCGCTCGAGGTCTCTCAGAGTTGACTCGACGCGGCCCTGCGCGCGGGCCAGATCTGTGAGGATCTCCCGTCTTTGTTCGTGATCGAGGTCGTGAATGGACAACACTTCGATGTCGGTTCGCATTGCTGTCAACGGAGTTCGGAGTTCGTGAGCCGAGGCGGACGCAAAATCTCGGGCGGCGGCAAGGGCGGAGTTGGTTGCGGCTTGCGCTCGAGCGACGTCGCTGAGCATCGATTCTGCTGCTGCGGCAAGCTCGTCCGCTTCACGGATTCCGGAAACCTCGGTGGCGAGATCGGGATCGCGCCTGGCGATCCGGCGGGTCAACTCCACGAGGGGGCGCACCGCCGGGCCACCGAACAACCATCCCAACGCAGCTGCGGCCGCTACGGCCCCGACGCCGAAGAACGCAACCTGTCGCTGTTGGTCGACTGTGATGTCTCGCGCTTCGGCATAGGGAACCGCCAGCGAGACAAGGGCATTGATCCCGTCGGCCTCGGCGGTATATGCCCGGTACTTCGTACCGTCCACGTCGACGGTCGCCGAGCCGACCGGTAGTTCGGGCAGTCGCGTCGGGGTACTGGATTTGACGGTTCCGTCGGTGTCGGATCGGATGGTCACGGAAAAGGCGCCGCCGTCTCCGAACGCGCCGAGAAAAGGTCCCGCTGTAGCCGCATTGGCCACGATGACCGTCGATGCCGTCTCCAATCGACGGTCCAACTGCGCCAAATTGTTTCGTGCGATAGCCAGTGCAACGACCACACCGAGTGCGATGACGATGAACGTCGCCCCCAGTGCCGCGGCCGCGGCAACGCGAGTTCGTAGTGAGAAGCGGCGACGCTTCACGGGTTCTCCCGAAGCACGAACCCGACGCCGCGAACGGTATGCAGCAGACGAGGTGAACCGCCGGATTCGAACTTTCGACGCAGATAGCCGATGAAGACGTCCACGACGTTCGTGTCGGCGACGAAGTCGTAGCCCCACACCAGTTCGAGGAGACGTTCGCGAGTGAGCACGATGCCGGAATTGTGTGCGAGCACTTCGAGTAGCTCGAATTCGCGTTTGGTGAGCGGTACTTCCTTGCCGTCGACACGAACCCGGCGACCGGAGAGATCGATGTCGAGGTTTCCGACCCGCAGGGTATTCGTACCCTCGGAGTGATCGCCGGCCGGAGTGTTGCTGCGACGGAGCATTGCGCGGATCCGGGCAACCAGTTCGGCAAGAACAAACGGTTTGACCATGTAGTCGTCTGCACCGGATTCGAGTCCGGCGATGCGATCGTCGACCGAGTTGCGCGCACTGAGCACGCAGATCGGGATTTCGTTGCCGGCGGCACGAAGCGCCGTCACCACACCGGTGCCGTCGAGCACCGGCATGTTGATGTCGAGGACTACCGCGTCCGGTCGCTTGTCGGAGATCACTCGGAGCGCGTCGGCGCCGTCCACCGCCGTCAGTACGGTGAATCCCGAGAGCCGCAATCCGCGTTCGAGTGAGGTCAGGACGTCTGCGTCGTCGTCGACTACGAGGATTTTCGGTATCTCGGTCACAGCCCCATTGTGCCTTGCCTGGTACGTCGGGTTTCGCCGATCAGACCGGCAAGTCGGTACCGTCCGGACGCAGACCGGCCATGAACACCGCGACCAACCGCGGGACCAGGTTCGGCATGGCCTCGTCGGACAACTCGATTTGCGGGCGCGTCAGTTTGGCCAGAGCCATGACGAATTCGAGCGGTTGCAGATCGGCGCGAACCAGTCCGGCGCTCTGAGCGGCGCCGATCGTCGCGGTCATCTTCGTTTTCGTCACCTCACGCACCGCCAGAACTTCGGGCGCCAGCTCGGTGAAACTGCGTTCCACCAGCGCAGGAATGAGCGCACCCAGGCGCAGTTCCACGAGGCGGTCCACCAGCGTGTGCCACGCGTTTGCCGGATCGGTGGACATTGCCGTGAGTGCGATGTCGGCAGCCTCGCGGACATCGGTCAGTGTTGCGACGGCGACGGCGGTCACGAGGTCCTCGCGCGTCGGAAAGTTTCGATACAGCGTGGCGATGCCCACTTTCGCGAGTTCTGCGACTGCATCGAGCGGCGCGTCGTGCCCGCGTTCGGTGAACACCGCTCGTGCGGCGTCGACTATTGCGTTTCTGCGTTCACGTGCATCGGCTCGCACATCCACCTCCGGTATTGACAGTTCATCATAACCGGAGGAATATCTTCCACAAATAGTGGAGGAAAAACTTCCACTTAGGGAGGGTAGTTATGAACGCCGAAGTTGAAGCACAGGACCGCAAGAAGTTGGTGGCTGTGGTGTTGGGCTTGTCCGCCGTGATCGGGCTGATGCTGCTTGCCTTCGTACTGCCCTCGGTCAACAGTGGCCCGCACGAACTGAAGTTGGGCATCACCGGTCCAGCTGCGGCAACCGAACAGATCAGCACCTCGCTCGAGGCGAGTAAGCAAGGCGCCTTCGATACTCGAGAATTCGCCGACGCCGACGCCCTGCGTGACGCGATTCGGAATCGCGACGTGGTCGGCGGAATCGCCGTTGATGCCAACGGTCCTCACGTGTTGATCGCGACTGCAGGCGGAACCCCGATCGCCCAGACCCTGACCGGGGTGGCCAACGGCCTCTCGGAGGCCTCGGGGGCAAAGGTTCCCGTCGAAGACGTTGTGCCGTTGACGGCGGACGACCCGACTGGTGCTGGGCTCACGGCATTGGCCTTGCCTCTGGTGTTCGGTGGAATCATGCCTGCTGTTGTTCTCGTGCAGCTGTTTCCGCGCAGCATTGTCAAGCGAGTGTTGGGCGCTGCCGGCGTCGCGGTGGTCGCGGGTTTTGCACTGACTGCCATTCTGCAGTTCGGCACCAACAGTCTTGACGGAAACTACCTGCTCACCGCGCTCACACTCGCCGTTGGTATTTCGGCCATCTCGCTTCCCATTTTGGGGCTCGAATCCCTGCTCGGGATGAAGGGGTTCGCTTTGGGCGCCGTCACGATGATGTTCATCGGAAACCCACTCTCGGGGATGGCGACAACTGCCGCGTGGTTGCCCGCGGGTTGGGGCGCTTTGGGGCAGCTGCTCCCACCCGGCGCCGCAGGAGCATCCGTCCGTTCGATGGCGTTCTTCGACGGCCATGGCGCCACCACGCCACTTCTGGTGCTGGTGTGCTGGATTGCCGTCGGGATCGCGCTGTGCGTGGCTGCCGGTCGGAAGAAGGCGTCGACCCCCGTGGTCGAACCCGAGGCTGCGCTGGTCTAGTCGGTGCGGCTTGCGTACGGGGTCAGGTCGGGAATCGGCCAGACCCCGTCAACGCGTTCCATGGCCAGTTCGGCGACCACGGTGTCCTCGTCCATCGGTAGAGGTCGGAGGATTCGGGGCTTTCCCGCCTCCCATTCGACGTCGATGCCTGCGGAGGTCAGGGCGTCCTGATCGATGACGGCGACGACCAGTGGCAATGTGAGGTCGCCGAACACCAGATCGAGCACCGAAGCGAGTGCGTCCGGGTTCGTTGCGCGAATGAATCCTGCCTCGTCGTAACTGATTCCGCGCGTCGAGACCTCGTACTCACCGAAACGCTTGCATGCTTCCCAGTCGTCGGCGATAGCGACGTGGACGAGTCGTTGTCCGGTCATGCAGTGCTCCTGTAGTATTCGAATTAATGAAACGTCAACGTAGCATTAATTCACCGGCTCGGTAACAGGGGACTTGATGGAGCAACCGCGCAGACGTGGGAGAACCAGTGACGCCGAGCGCGCCGAACGACGCAACGAGATTCTCGACGTCGCTGTCGACTCGTTTCGAGATGTCGGGTTCGCCCGAACTACCATCGAGGGCATTGCCACGGTGGCCGGCGTCGCCAAGCGCACCGTGTACAGCTACTTCGGCGACAAGTCTGCGGTCTTTGCAGCTGCGGTTGCGCGTCAGCACGCGTACGTCGACGATGCCGGCGAGGGCCAGTCCGACCTGCTCGCCGCTGCAGTGGACATCGTCATCGCCCTGCACAGCGACAACTCGATTGCGCTGCACCGCATGATGATCGGCGAGGCCGTGCAGTTCCCTGAATTGGCCGCAGCGTTCTACGAATCCGGCCCGGCCAAGTCGATTGCCTTTCTGGAGAAGATTTTGATCGATCAGCACGGCCAGAAGGCTGCGCTGTGCGCGGATCAGTTGTACACCTTGCTGCTCGGGGAGGAGCACCGGCGGCGACTGCTCGGGCTCACCTCCGAACCGACAGCCGAAAGAGCGGCGCAACTGGCGGCCCGCGCGGTGGGATGCGTTCTGAGATCTGATCGGTAGGCTCGACTGGGTGAGTAACTCTGTGATCTGGTTTCGACGCGATCTGAGGGTCGGTGATCTTCCGACTCTGACTGCAGCGGCGGATGCCGGCGGACAGACGTTGGGTTTGTTCGTCCTCGACGAGAAGTTGCTCGGACCGGCAGGCTCACCCCGCCAGAATCAACTGTTCGCCAACTTGTCGGCACTCGACAACCAGCTCGACGGACGATTGATGGTTGTTCGAGGTGATCCGGCAGACGTGGTGCCCCGCGTGGCGGAATCCGTTGGCGCCGAAGAAGTTCACATCAGTGGCGACTACGGGCCCTACGGCCGACGGCGCGACGCGGCCGTGGCCGAGAAGGTGGAGTTGATCGCCACCGGGTCACCATATGCCGTGGCGCCCGGACGCGTCACCAAGGCGGACGGTGATCCGTACAAGGTGTTCACGCCGTACTTCCGTCAGTGGATGGAACATGGTTGGCGGGGCCCCGCGTCGACCGATGCGGGGACGGTCCGTTGGTTCGATCCGAGCGAGAAGGACGGTGGCCCGCGCCGGGTGAGTATCCCCGCGCCGTCCGGCACCGTTAGCGATGTCGTCGGTGAGGCCGGTGCGCTCGAACAGTGGAAAGAATACTGCGAGAACGATCTTGACCGGTACGACGACGAACGAAATCGACCCGACCTCGACACCACGAGTCGGATGTCGATCCCGCTCAAGTACGGCACGATTCATCCGAGAACCATGTTGGCAGATCTCTCCAAGCGACTCGGAGACGGCGCTCAGGCGTACCGTCGCCAGCTTGCTTGGCGAGACTTCTACGCAGACATCCTGTTTCAGCGCCCCGACAGCGCGCGGAAGAACTACGACGACAAGTTCGACCGTTTACGTCACGACGGGGGAGTCGACGCAGACGCCGCCTTCACGGCCTGGTGTGAAGGCAAGACCGGCTTCCCGATCGTGGATGCCGGCATGCGGCAACTCGCCGCCGAGAACTGGATGCACAATCGGGTCCGAATGATCGTCGCGTCATTCCTGGTGAAGGACCTGCACATTCCGTGGTGGCGCGGCGCACGGTACTTCATGTCGCAACTGGTGGACGGTGACTTGGCCTCCAATCAGCACGGGTGGCAGTGGACTGCCGGGTCGGGTACGGATGCTTCGCCCTTCTTCCGCGTCTTCAACCCGATCACGCAAGGGGAGAAGTTCGATCCCGACGGCACATACGTCCGTCGGTGGGTCCCCGAACTTCGCGATGTTCCCGGGAAGGCCGTCCACTCGTTGAAGGCGATGCGCCCAGTCGACTACCCGGACCCGATAGTCGATCACGCGCACCAGCGTGAGGAGGCCTTGCGCCGGTACGGCGAGATCAAAGGCTGAGTGCTCAGTGATCTGCGGGCGCTACGCGGACGCGGTTTCCGTCCAGATCTGAAATGACAAACGTCAGACCGAAGACATCTTCGTTGGGTTCTTCGACGACCTCGACTCCCTTGGCCACCCACTCGTCGTGGATCGCCCGAATTTCGTTGCTCCCGCCGTCGACCAAGATGCCGACTTCGAAATTGCGCGGTGTCGCGGGATCGAGGTCGCGGGACTTGCCGCTCCACAGTGCAAGGACCACACCGCCGCCGAGGTCGAAGGTCATGTACCGAGGGCTGAGGACCTCAGGCTTCGCGTCGAACAATTCGCCGTAGAACGCTGCTGCGGAGGCGGCATCGCTGACGTAGATCAGAAACTGGTTGGGTAGTCGCACTGTGGTTTTCCCTCTCCCGTTGATGTTCGGGCCACCGGCAGCGGGGCGTGTGCCTGGTCGTGCGGGGCTGCGTTCAACAATCCCCGCGCGCCGGACGAATGTCCAAGAACAAGTGCGTCTGAGAGGCAGATGGATTACTTATGACGACTGCTGCAGTCACACCGCACTGAGGTGGTACCCGACGCTCAGGTTCGGGTAGTAGCCGTCGATGTAGCTCGAGATGAAGTAGTGATCAGGGTCGGTGGTGCGAGTTCCGTCGGTGTCGAACTGCGGATAGTCGTTGGCCATGAAGACTGCTTGTCCGCCGTCGGGAGTGGAATAGACGACGTCGACCGTCAGGCCGCGCGGGTCCTGGTTGTATGCCGTGACGATCTCGGTCTCGTGAGGCGCGAGCGACTGGCGTGGGCTCTGCATCCACTGTCCGTAGGGGTTGTCGGCGCCTTCGAGATGAATTGTCTGTTCGGTGTCGTTGCTGATCGTCATCGTGATGCTGTTGCCGGTTGTGGGAAGGGTTCCGGCACTGGCGATTCCGCTCAATCCCAACGTGAGGGCGCCGGCGGCCAGAGCTGTGATTGCGGCAACTACGTAGCGTGGGTTCGTCATCGTCGGTGTCCTTTGTCCGGGTGAGCGTTCGGTTGGCTCTCTCGAAGACAACTATGTCGGAGCAGATCGATGTCGTATGTCCACTCCCCGGACCCTGTGCAGGCGGAACGGTGTGTCCACCGATCGGGGGACACCTACTCCGACACCGAGACGGCTTCGACCTTTCGCTCGCCGGTGACCAGCAGTCCGATCAGTGCGGCTGCCGCGAGCACCATGACGAGTGCTCCGTAACCACGCGTCGTATCCACCAATCCGACCTTGCCGACCAGGTAGCCGGCCAGCAAGGCGGGAAGACTGTTGGCCAGATATGCGATGACGTAGACGGTGGACAACAAACCCGCGCGTTCGTGGTTCTCGGCCAGCGGCATGACGGTGAGGATAGTTCCTTGGAATCCTGCTCCGAAGCCGATACCTGCAACAGCCGTACCGACCAGAATCAATACGGCAGAGGATGTTTCAGCACCGATGAGTGTGACGGCCACCCCGAGCACCAAGGCGGTGGTTCCGATCAGCATCACGGTCCGGCCGCCGAGTTTGCGGAAGGTGAGTACTGCTGCCGCTCCGAATCCTGTCAGTGTTGCAACCATGATGGCACCGATGAGGGAGCTGTGAACGTCAAGTGCGTTGCGCGCCAATGCAGGTCCGAGTGAGAGGTAGAAACCTCCCAGCGCCCAGACCGCGATCAGGCACGGTGCGGTCAGGGCAATCATCGTGCGCGCCTGACGAGGAACGGCCAGTGTGGGGCGCAGGGACTGCCAGGCTCCGGGGCGTCCGCCCGAAGTCTCGGGAGCGGCCCATACTCCGAAGATCTCGAGAATGACAAGCACGAGAAGGACCAGGTAGACAGTGCTGGTGGGCCGGGGCAGGTGCTCGCTGATGAGGCTCGAACCCACTGCTCCGACTGCAAGCCCCATCGTCGGAGCGACGCTGTTGATGATCGATCCTCGGCCCGGAGTGCGTTCGAGGTCGATCAATGCCGAACCCAGAGCACTGATTGCAGCGCCGGTGGCAACACCCTGTACGACCCGGGCGATGAGCAGGATGGTCAAACCGTCGGCCGAGGCGAACAGTGCGAGCGAGACTGCCTCGAGCGCGAGTGCTCCGAGCAGGACCGGGCGCCTGCCGATGTGATCGGACAGGGATCCGGCGGTCAGGAGCGTGGCGAGCAATGCGAGAGCGTAGATGCCGAACACGAGCGTCGACGCGAGCGAGGAGAATCCCCACAACTGTTGATAGTGCTCGTACAACGGTGTCGGGGTCGCGGATGCGCCCAGGAACGTGGCGATGATGACGGCGATGAGTGTGAAAGCGACGCCTCGCCCAAGGCGTGGGCGTGAAGTGCTTTCGGTCTGTGGTGAAACGGTCGTTGTCATTGTCGTAGCGCTTCCCGTGCGGGTGGTGAAGACTTCAAACGCAAATACTTTGCGTTTGGGACGCTACGCCTGGCCGTAGCCTAATGCAACATCTTTGCGTTAGTATTGGATTTATGAGTCCGTCCGCAGGTCCGCGCCCCGGTGGCCGTAGTGCGCGCATCCAACAGGCCGTGCATGCGTCGGCGCGCAAGTTGTTGGAACAGCGTGATCGAGCCGAGATCACGGTGCCGATGATCGCGACCGATGCGGGAGTGACCCCGTCGACCATCTATCGGCGGTGGGGTGACATCAACGAAGTCTTTGCCGACGTCTCGATCGAGAGATTGCGCCCGGACGCCGACCCGCGTGAAACGGGCTCGCTCCGAGGGGATCTGACGATTTGGGCGCAGGAGTACCTCGAGGAGATGTCTGCGCCTGTCGGTCGTGCTTCGTTGCGTGACGTGTTGATGAGCGACGATCAGACGCATGCACCGGACGGTACGAAGAAGTTCAAGTGTGCCTTCTTCTGTCGGACGCAGATCGACGTGATCCTCGCGCGTTGGCCGGAAGCTGCCGGCGTGGATGGTGATTCGGTGGTCGACCATGTAGTGGCGCCGATCATCTACCGAATTCTGTTCGACCTCGAACCGGTCGTGCCGCAGCGAGTTGCGGAATTGGTGGATCAGACGCTTGCCCTCGCGGCGCGGGTCGTTGCCGAAGGCTGATCGCTACGTAGTCGGGCGTGGACGTGCATGTCGTGCCAGCCGTCGGCGTGCCTGGCGGAGCTTCGTCGAACACCTTCTTCGCTGAACCCTGCTTTGGTGGCGACTCGGCACGATCGTGGGTTGTGGATCGAGTGTGCGAGTTCCAATCGATGAAACCCTACTTCGCGGAATGCCCACTCGGACAGTGCGGTTACAGCCTGGGTGCACAGTCCGCGGCCGCGCGCCGCTGGGGTCACCCAATATGCGAGCTCGGCAGTGCCGTCCCACAAATTCACCCCCTTTGCTGCGATTCGGCCGAGGAGTTCATTTGTCTCGGGAGCGGCGATCGCCCAATGGCATTCGGATTCGCTTGCCCACCCGTCTCTCCACTGGGTGAGCCAACCCCGTGCTTCGTCGATCGAGTCGGCGCGGCGGATGTGCCAACGCTGAATCGACGGATCGCGAAAGGCTTCCATGACGGCCGGTGCGTCGTCGCGGGTCCAGGGTCGGAGAATCGCGGAAGTCCCCACGCGGATCGAGGGTTGGTCCATCCCCTCGAGAGAGCCAGTGGCGATCGCGGGCGTAGTCAACTTGGGCACGTGAAGCATCATCGCCTACCCGCCTGATGGCGGGCAATGGCGTGAGCTTTCCGGTCATTATCCCTGCCACTCTGCGTTCAGTCGGCGCGCAGATTCCAGAGTTGCGATGGCCTCTTCGGTGTCAACTCGTGCGAGTACCAATGCACTTACCGTGCAGGAGAGAAGGATTCGAGTGCGATCTGAGAGCGTGGCGTCTGTCTCGGTTGGAAACGCGGCGTGTAATCCACTGTTGATCGCGTCGGCGAGCTCTCGGCGGTAAGCGCGGATCACTGCGGCCACCGCATCGTCGTGCGCGCCGAGTCCGGCAGCCGTATTGAGAAGTAGGCAACCGCGCCGAGGTGAGTCGGCGGTCATGGTGCCGATCGCGTGCGCAAGCGAGGAAAGGTAGTCGTCGACGGCGTCTGCCCCGGGATTTGTCGTGAGGCTGCGCAGACGTGGCCGGATGACATGGTCGAGGTACAGCTGCACGGCGGCGTCGAACAATCCGCGCTTGTTGGTGAACGAGTTGTAGAGACTTGACCGACTCAGCCCCGTCGCGGATTCGAGGTCGCCGAGTGAGGCGCCTTCGTATCCGCGTGCCCAGAAAACGTCCAAAGCGGCAGCGACCACGGCTGTTGTGTCGAATTCTTGTGATCTGCCCATCAAAGCCTCGCTCTTTCTGTATCGTTCGGTCCAGTATATATTGGACCGAACGATACAGAATTCACTCGAAGCAACAGGAGCTCAACGATGAACGTCGCCGGCTACATCGTCGCGGGACTGGCCGCAGCAGTGCACGTATACATTTTTGTCCTCGAATCGATTCTCTGGACGGCCCCGAAGACCCGCGCCACGTTCGGCGTGAAGTCCGAGGAAGAGGCGATCACCACGCAGCCGCTCGCCTTCAACCAGGGCTTTTACAACCTTTTCCTGGCGATCGTGTCGGCGGTCGGCATCGTGATTGCGGCGACCGGCTCCGCGTCGGTCGGAATTGCCCTCGTCCTGGCAGGCGCAGGATCGATGGTTGCCGCGGGATTGGTGCTGATTCTCTCGTCTCCCGACAAAGCCCGCGCAGCCGTCGTGCAGATGCTTTTCCCAGCTATTGCCGTTGTTCTGCTGGTAATCCACCTGCTTTGAGTGGTCTCTATCCGCCGCCGAGCACCAGTGATTCGATCAACGCAAAAGCCCCGTTGAGTGCTCCGCAATCGAAGGCTTCGGCCAGGGCGTAACCGATGACAAGTTCGTCGGTGCTCGGCGTGCTCGACCAGACTGCGTCGGTCTGTCTGGGATCGGATTCCTCGTTCTTGGAGAAGTGCCCGATCCGCAATCCGTCGCGGGTGAATGCACTGTTCGCGTCGTCGACTGGGGCGAAGTTCAAACTCACGCCGTCGACGAGTGCCGAGACAGAGTACGAGCGACGGGACAGAAACCCTTTGCCGACAGTGAGTTCGACTTCGTCGCCACCGACAGTGAAGAACAAGTCGGCGGCGGCGCGCGTTCCGATGGGTGTGCCTTCACGGCGCGGGGCATCGACTCGACGCGTCAACAGAGCGTGTGAGTTGCCGTTTCGGACGTCGACGACCCCCGTGTCGACATCGAACGAGATCTCGACTTTTCCGTGAATCGGGTCCATTACGGCGTATTTGACCGTCACTGTGCCTACCCCCTGTAAGTGTGAACTCGGGTCCATAATACGTGGTGGGAGCGTTGCCCAGTATGCCCGAATCCAAAAAAATAGTGCCGAATGACGCGCGTTTGCGGCCAAATGCTTCTACGCTGGGTCTTGGGTTTGTTGCGCATCCCACAACGGTTTTTCCCACACCAGACGAGGAGCGCCTATGAGGTTGTCGACTACTTGTTCTGTTGCTACGAAGGCTTGATCAAGCCGGAATTGCCTCTGCCGGATGGTGCTCGAGACCCATCCGGCAGAGGCAATTCTGCATCAGTTCGGGCCTTCAGCCGCCGGCGAATTTTTCCGAGGTGCCGAGATCGATCGGCAACGCGATGCCGGTGATCCCGCGCCCGGCCGGCCCCACCAGATAGAACACCGCATCCGCAATCACTTCGGGGTCGACCCACGGGTGGGGCAGCAGATTCAGCTTCGACATGATCGGAGCGGTATCGGCGAGGACAGGATTCTCCAAGTCTGGACGGAACGCACGAACCATCGGTTCGTTGTCGATCATCGTCGTTCGCACATTGCCCGGGTGTACGGAGTTGACTCGGATGTCCGCCCAGCCGAGTTCGTTGGCCAGAGACTTCGCCAACCCCCGAACGGCGTGCTTGGACGCGGAGTAATGTGCAATCCCCGGCACGCCTCGAAGCCCGGCCATCGAGCTGATCAACACAATGGATCCACCTCGATTGCCGTTCATGATGTGCGGAATCGACACCTTGGTCGTCAACCAGACGCCGGTGACGTTGATGTCCATCAGCTCGCGGAACTCTTCGGCGCTCAGGTCCCAGGACAATTTCGCCGACGCCGCGATTCCCGCGTTGGCGATCACGATGTCCAGTCGGCCGAGTTTCTCGACTCCGGCGTCGACCGCTGATTTCAGGGCATCGAGGTCGCGAGTGTCCGCGACGGATGCGACGATACGCCGGCCCTGAGCTTCGACCAGGGCGACGGTCTGGGCGAGGTCGGCTTCGGTGGCCATGTCGTACCCCGCCGTTGCGACCGGCGCGCAGAGATCCACCGCGATGATGTCCGCGCCCTCGGACGCGAGCTTGACGGCATGCGCGCGCCCTTGACCACGCGCCGCTCCGGTGATGAATGCGACCTGACCGTCCAAATTGCCCATCGAACTTCCCCTGCCCGTGTGAATCGCCGAAACTGGAACGTGTTCATACTGCTACGTCCGGAGGCAGACAGACAGGGGAATTCGCTGAATCCTTATCCGCGAAGGAGTTTGGACAACTCGTCCAATACGCTCGCGTCCTCGATGGTCGACGGGACCGTGTACTCCTCGTTGTCGGCGATCTGCCGCATGGTCTTGCGGAGGATCTTGCCGGAACGAGTCTTCGGTAGTGCGGCGACGACGGTGACGTCCCGGAACGTGGCGACGGCACCGATCTGGTCTCGCACCCGCGCGACCAGTTCCTGTCGGAGTGTTTCGGGATCGATGTCGACGCCGGACTTGAGCACGACATAACCGCTCGGCCGTTGCCCCTTGAGTTCGTCGTGAATGCCGATGACCGCGCATTCGGCGACAGCCGGGTGGCCGGCGACGACGGCCTCCATGCTTCCGGTCGAAAGGCGATGTCCGGCAACGTTGATCACGTCGTCACTTCGTCCGAGCACGAAGACGTAGTTGTCCTCGTCGATGTACCCGGAGTCGCCGGTGAGGTAATAGCCTTCGAAAGTCGACAGGTAGGACTTCACGTACCGGTCCTCGTCACGCCACAGTCCGGCGAGTGTTCCGGGAGGAAGCGGCAGGCCGATCACGATGTTGCCCTCGGTGCCCGGACCCACGAGTTCGCCCTTGCCGTCGACGATTTCGACGCGGTATCCGGGGCAGGCGACGGTGGGTGAGCCCGCTTTGATCTCCATGGGTTCGAGGCCGCGCAGATTCGCGCATATGGCCCAACCGGTTTCTGTCTGCCACCAGTGATCGACCACCGGGCGATCGAGAATCCGAGTAGCCCACTCGTAGGTGTCGGGATCCAAGCGCTCGCCGGCCGCGAAGAGTGTGTCGAGCGACGAGATGTCGTACTTGGCAAGCTCTTTTGCGTCCGGGTCGGCCTTGCGGACCGCGCGGATCGCTGTCGGAGCGGTGAAGAGTGCCGACACGTTGTATTCGGAAATGATGCGCCAGAACGCACCGGCGTCGGGGGTGCCGACGGGCTTGCCTTCGTACATGACCGTCGTGGCTCCGGCGAGCAACGGTCCGTAGACGATGTAGGAGTGGCCGACCACCCAGCCGACGTCGGAGGCGGTCCACCACACCTGTCCTGGGCTGATGTCGTACAGATTCTTCATGGTCCACGTCAGCGCAACGGCATGGCCACCGTTGTCCCGGACGACGCCCTTGGGCTTACCGGTCGTTCCCGAGGTGTAGAGGATGTAGAGCGGATCCGTCGCGGCGACCGACACCGGGTCGGCCGGGGTGGCGTCGGCGATCAGCTCGTCCCAGTCGAACCAGGCTGCGGCACTTGACTTGTAGTCGGAAGCTGCACCGGGAATCTGCTCGCGATTCTTCACGATCACGGTGTGCGCGGGAGTGGCGGACAGTTGCAGAGCCTTCTCGACCATCGGCAGGTACTCGATTGTTCGTCCGGGTTCGAGGCCGCCGGACGCCGTCACGAGCACCACTGGACCGGCGTCGTCGATACGGGTTGCGAGCTCCTTGGCCGCAAAGCCGCCGAACACCACCGAATGCACCGCGCCGATTCGCGCACACGCGAGCATCGCGATCGCAGCCTCGGGGATCATCGGCATGTAGATGATCACGCGGTCGCCCGCCACCACACCCTGATCTTTCAAGACGCCGGCGAAGAGTGAGACCTGCTCGAGCAATTCGGCGTAGGTGTACGTGGCCTTGGTGGGGACCATCGCGGAGTCGAAGATCAACGCGGTCTGATCGCCGCGGCCGTCGCGGACGTGCCGATCGAGGGCATTGAAGCTGGTGTTGAGCGAAGCATCCGGGAACCAGCGATAGATCGGCGCGGCAGAGTCGTCGAGAGCCTTGGTGGGGGCGACATCCCAGTCGACGGCCCGCGCAGCGTCGAGCCAGAACTTCTCCGGCTGATCCATGCTCTCGCGATATGCGTCGGCATACGTGGTGTGGGACGCCTGCTCGGAAGAGCTCATCGACGTGTGTCCTCTCGTGAACTTCGCTTACCGGTGACCTGAAACACCTTAGGTCACCGTCAGTGCGGTGCGCCTCAGTAGCGGTGCGGGTACCGTCCCTTTGCGCCGGGCGGGCCTGTCCCGTCGGCCAGTGGCGCGCAGGGGTGGGATAGGGCAGGGACTGAAAGGGGGGATCGATGTGACAGGTGCAGCGCAACGCGCAGGCTTCTGGGGAGTCCTCGCTCTGCGTGACTTCCGACTTCTGTGGACCGGCGACGCAGTCAGCGGTATCGGAAACGGTGTCACGACCGTCGTACTGCCGCTGATCGCGCTTCGCGAACTGGACGCGAGTAGCTTCCAGATCGGTGTGCTGGCATCAGCAGTGTGGTTGCCGTGGTTGATCGTCGGACTACCAGCCGGTGCCTGGATCGACCGACTGCCTCGGCGCCCGATCATGATGATCGCGAACGCTGCGTGCGCGCTGTTCTTCGCGAGCCTCGCGATCGCCGGCTTCCTGGAGGCGATGACATACGGCCACCTGCTCCTGGTCGCGCTGCTCACCGGTACAGCCACCGTCTTCTTCCAGGCGGCCTATCACTCGTATCTCCCCACGGTGCTCGCCGAAGCGGATCTTGTCGAAGGGAACTCGAAGATTCAGGGCGCCGAGGCCGCAACTCGGGTGATCGGCCCAAGCGTCGGTGGGCTGGTGGTTGCAACTGTCGGGCTCGCGGCCGGTCTGGTTGTCGACGCGTTCACGTTCGCCTTCTGCTTTGTATGCATCTGGCTGATTCGTGTGCAGGAGACCGTCCATCGCGGACAGAATCAGCGAGAACCGTTGCGACGCCAGATTGCGCTCGGACTGCGATTCGTCGCCGGTGATCCGTATCTGCGGTCGATCGTCGTCTACGGCACTCTGCTCAATTTCGGTCTCACCGGGTACTCCACGATCCAGATCGTGTTCCTGGAAAAGACGGTTGGCGTGGGGGAGTTCGGACTCGGGCTTCTCCTGGCGATTGCCGGGGTGGGCGGAATTGTCGGATCGATGATCGCGCGCCCGCTCGGCCGCAGATTCGGCACTGCCCGAAGCGTTCTCATCTGTCAGTTGGTGACGGGACCGTTCATCCTGTTAGCACCTCTGACGACGTACGGTGCCGGCCTGTTCTGGTTCTGCATCGGCGGCATGGTGATGGTTGTGGGCGTCGTGTCGTGCAACGTGGTGCTCGGCAGTTTCCGTCAAAGTTACTGTCCGCCGGACCGCCTCGGACGAGTGGTGGCAACGAGTATGTTCCTGCTGCACAGCAGCATTCCGCTCGGTGCGCTGACGGCAGGCTACCTCGGCGACGCAGTGGGACCGCGCGGGACGATGTGGATCATGGCCTGCCTGATCGCGCCGTGCGGATTGGTCCTGCTCTTCAGCCCGCTCCGCGGGATCCGCGATCTACCGAGTCGGCCTGCGGTCCCACTGCGGTAGAGGATTACTGCGGTAGAGCTGCGGCGGACTCTTCGCTTCGAATCGCGATGCGAAGTGTCGCGAGCATGAACAGTGACACTGCGAAACCGAAAAGCGCGCCGAACTGGTCCTGCGTGAACAGATAGACCTGCGTCACCAGGAGACTCACGATGAGGGATGCACGCAGGAGTCTCAGGGCTCGCAGGTACGGACCGCGGAAGAGGAACCACACTCCCAGAACCACAAGAACTCCGGTTGCGACGGTGGAGATCTGGACCACCAGGTCGGAGACGTCGTCGGCCTCGACGACGTTCTCGGAAACCAACGCGTAGATCACCTGGACAATCGCCAGAAGAGCCTGCAGTACGAACAGGGTCAGTACCAGTCGGCGGACGACCCGGTGCCGGAGCAGTTCCTCGGCACGGTGGAAGAACGCGTTGCGGCCACGAGTGATCTTCGATTCGATACCGCCGGTCGGCGGAGTCTGTGAATGCAGGCCGGCTTTGATCGAATCGACGAGGTCGGTGAGGCTGCGGTCTTCGACGCCGTCGAGTACGCGGAGGGCGTGGTTGTACTGGATCTCGTCGAGCTGACCGAGAGCGAGGTCCGAGAGCGCTCGCGCCCCGATGGCGAGCCGATGACGATCATTCATTCCGCGCCGAATCACCACCTCGCGCGCGGCAAGATAGAAGAGAACGAAGACGACGTACATGATCGCGATGGCAGGCTGGTAGAAGTAATCGACGTCGGCGGTGACGAATTTTCCGACCTCGTCAATGAAGAGACCGAACCCGATTCCGCCGACGAGCGTGGCCAGGTCACGCGTACGAGAGCCTTCGGTGATGGCGGTCGCCACGATGGCTACGGCCATCAGCAATCCGCCCCAGAGAACGTGTGCGATGTGGAGGGCGCCGCCCCCGATCTGGGGATAGCCCGTTGCCGCCAGATATGCGCGGGTGATCAGCACGGTGGCGATGCCCGCGAACAGGAACAATTCGAAACGAGCGAGTGCCGCGCGGTCGTAACTGTGCGGCAGCGTCAGCGCATTCCGGTCCTTCGTCGTCATTGCGGAACTCCCAGGTTTCGATAGCGCGCGATACGGGAGGACTGGCGATCGGTGTCCGACTCTTCGGCAAGCACGAAGAGTTCGTGCGCTATCGCAGCCCCTACCCTCTTGGAGAATTCCACGGGTTCGTCGGCCGCGTCAGGCGTTTCGGGAATGATCGCGTCGATCACGCCGTCTCGAAGCAGATCCAACGAACGAATGCCCTGCGCTGCCGCCATCTCCGGTGCGTGACTGATGTCGCGATGGACGATCGCGCTTGCGCCTTCCGGCGGCAGGGGAGCGAGCCACCCGTTCTGTGCCGCGAGTACCCGATCGGCGGGCAGCAGCGCGAGCGCCCCGCCGCCTGTTCCCTGGCCGAGCAACACCGACACTGTCGGGGTCTTCAGCGTCACGAGGTCGGCGATGCAACGGGCGATCTCAGGGGCCAGTCCACGTTCTTCAGCTTCTTTGGACAGCGACGCGCCCAAAGTGTCGATCACGAGGACAAGCGGGAGTTGTAGTTCTTCGGCAAGTTTCATGCCCCGTCGCGCTTCCCTGAGCGCGGCCGGTCCCATCGTGGTGAGCGCGGATTGGCCACTGCGGTCCTGGCCGAGCAGGATGCACGGAAAGCCTCGGAAGCGGGCGAGCGAGAGCAAGATCGTCTTGTCGGTTTCACCCTGCCCGGTGCCGCTGAGCGGTACCTGTTCAGTTGCGGCATGGCGGAGCAACTGCCGGATGCCGGGTCGATCGGCCCGGCGCGAGAGCATCACCGACTGCCAGGCGGGAACATCGGGAATCTCGGGTGAGGGAATCGGGTCCGTGGCCGCCGGGGCCGGGGGATCGGTGAGCACGCACAACGCTCGGTTGACCAGCAGACGGAGGCGGTCGACGGGGACGACGCCGTCGATCACGCCGTTGCGATACAAGTTTTCGGACGTCTGGATACCGTCGGGAAACTTTTCGCCGTACAGGGATTCGTAGACACGGGGTCCGAGGAATCCCACCAGAGCACCGGGTTCCGCGACGGTGATGTGGCCGAGGGATCCCCACGAGGCGAAGACCCCGCCGGTGGTGGGATTGCGCAGGTAAACCAGGTAGGGTAGGTGTGCCGCTTTGTGAACAGCCACTGCCGCAGCGATCTTCACCATCTGAACGAACGCCACGGTGCCCTCCTGCATCCGCGTTCCGCCGGAGGTGGGCGAGGCCAGCAGCGGGAGTTGTTCTGCCGTAGCACGTTCGACAGCGGTCACGATCCGCTCGGCTGCAGCAACTCCGATCGAACCGGCGAGAAAGCTGAATTCACAGGCAATTACCGCGACCCGACGTCCCCGAACGGTACCGACACCGGTGACGACGGACTCGTCAACTCCGCTCTTCTCGCGGGCCTTCGCCAGGTCTTCCGCGTATTTCGCGCCAGGTCCGACGTCGACGGGCGGGGAGTCCCAAGAGACGAAGCTCTCGGGATCGAGTACCGCAGTGAGTAGTTCTTCGGCCGAGATTCGCACAACGTCCTCCAAGTAAGCAGCACCCCGTCCAGGATGAACCTACCTGGGCGGGGTGCTGCCGTGATCGTGTGGTGTCAGTTGTGCGCCGGATAAATCAGCGTCCGAACGCCTCTTTCCACGAAACGACCTTGCCGATACGAAGGATGGAGCGCTGGTAGATCTTTGCCGCGATCATCGACAGCGCAGCAGTCACGACCAGCATCAGCAGAATCGTTCCCACGATCTGGAACGGAGAAGCAACACCGGCGGAAATGCGCAGGGGCATGAGGATTGCCGAGAACGGCGGAATCCAACTCAACACGTTGCTCAGGGTTCCTTCTGGATTGCTCACCGAAACGAAAGCCACGCTGACCATTGCCATGACGAGCAGCGCGAGAGGCATCGCGGTGGCGTTGACGTCCTCCTGTCGCGAGACCATGGACCCGGCCGCGGCGTACAGCACGGCGAAGAAGAGGAAGCCGAGAATGAACCACCCGAGAGTGCCGAACAGAACGCCGATTGCGGTGCCCGTCACGGTCAGGACGCCCGTCGCCAGTCCGGTGGCGACGCCCGCGACGGCATAGGCAGCCATCTGCATCAAGCCGACAGCACCGATTCCGAGAACCTTGCCCCACAACAACTGCAGTGGACGGAGAGTGGAGAGCAGCAACTCGACGACACGGCTGGACTTCTCCTCGACGACGCCCATCGCCACGTACGTTCCGAACAACAGGATCTGCATGTACAGGAGCACCACAGCAGCGATCGACATCGCTATACGTTGGCCCTGTTCGGGATCCGGGGGATCGATGGCATCGATGGTGACCACTGCGGTGGACGTGGCTTCGGCGAGCTGAGCCGGGTCGATCCCCGCAGCGGAAAGTGCATTCGATTGTGCCTGCTGTGCAACGGAACTCTCGATGACGGCCCGCAGATTCGTGGCTACTTCCTTCTTGGTCACGACAGTGACGCCGCCGCCCGATCCAGCGATCACGGCCACGTCGAGGTCGCCGTCCTTGACTTGATCACGCGCGGTGCCGTCGTCGGAAACCTCCGTTACCGTCACCGGATTTCCGAGGGTGTCGCCGATGGACACCATCGTGGCACTGAGTGATTGGTTGCCGACCAAGCCGATCTTCGACTTGTCCTCGTCGCCGCCGGAGAAGAGCGAGAAGGCGATGATGCCGCCGATGATCGCGACCAGAATGATGACGTTGCTGATCACAAAACTCTTCTTCGAGATCTGCGTCATGAATTCGCGTCGGGCGACCAACCCGATGGCTCGACCTCCGCTCAACTGGTTGCTCATGCGGCTACTACCTCTCGGAACAGATCGGTCAGTGACGGACGTCGTAGCGTGAACTCGTGCACCGGTCCGGTTTTCAATGCTGCGTGCAGGATCTGCTGATCGTCGGCCGTGCCGTCGACGCTCAGGAGCGTTCGGCCGTCGAGGTGGCTCAGTGTGGTGACACCGATCAGATGGTGTGCCCAACCGACCGGCGCGTCAGGGGCGAAGACTTCGATTCGGCCGTCGCCCTTGCCTCGTAGCTCGTCGACGGTTCCGATCTCTCGCATGCTGCCGCGGCTGATGATGCCCACGCGATCGCACAGGCGCTCCACCAGATCCAGCTGATGGCTGGAGAAGATTACGGGAACGCCGGTGCGAGCCTTCTCGACCAGCACGTCACTCATGACATCGACTGCTACGGGGTCGAGGCCCGAAAACGGTTCGTCCAGAACGAGTACCGATGGGTCGTGAACCAGCGCCGCCGCGAGCTGCACACGTTGCTGATTACCGAGGGACAGGGAATCGACGGTGTCCTTGACGCGTTCGGCGATGCCCAGACGTTCGGTCCACCGCTCAGTGGCCGCGTGCGCGTCGGCCTTCGACAGTCCGTGTAGCTCGGCCAGATAGGAAAGTTGCGCTCCCACCTTCATCTTGGGGTAGAGGCCGCGTTCCTCCGGCATGTATCCGATAGTGCGACGCACGTCGAGGTCGACGGGTTTGCCGCCGAGGCGAACTTCTCCCGAATCTGCTCCGAGCACACCCAGCGCAATGCGCATCGTGGTCGTCTTGCCGGCGCCGTTGCTGCCGACGAATCCGAAGATCTCGCCTGGGCGCACTTCGAAACTCAGGTTGTCGAGTGCGACGACGTCGCCGTAGCGTTTCGAGATGCCGTCGATCGTGAGGGTGGCTGACATGGGTCCTTCCCATCGGTCGAGTGGTGCGCTTCGGTAATACGGGTCAGAGATCGAACTCTTCCGAATCAATCGGATCCGGGTCTGGATTGGTCCACGAGAGAATCATCGCGGGCGTGCACGCGCCGATCAGCATTGCAGTCAGTGCCAATAAACCTCCCGTGTAAGGCAGCCTCTCTACATTCCACTGCACCGACGAGGTGAAAATGAGGAAAATGGCGACAATGAAGACCAACGTTTGGGTCACGCTGAGCCCGACGGAGCGAGCGTCGTTGCGTTGCTGGATCTCCCATTCGTCCAACGCCTGCCGCGGAGCATCCCCTTGCCGGCCCGACACGATTTGAAGTGAGGACCACGTCGGCAGGAACAGCAGGGTGAGGACCGGCCATGCCACGGCGAAGAGCGGATTGAACAGGCATGCTGTGCTGACGGCAACCATCGTGGTGAACAGGACCGCCAGGGCGACGACGAGTACGCGCCGACGTCGACGGGTTCGCCAATTCGGGAGCCAATGTCGGAACGTCTCCTCGTTCTGCAGGAACCGCCGAGTGCGGTGGGCCTGGTAGCGGTCGATCAGATTTGATTCAGGCACTTGGCTTTTCACTCCCCTCGGTAGTGCGGTCAGATCGGTAGACCTCCGTCGACGGTGCATTCCGGTAGACCTCCGTCGACAGCGGCCCGAACTCTGTCCGGGAGAACACCGCCTCCACCGGGAGGTCGAACACCCAGCAGATTCGGAATGCAAGATCCAGGCTGGGGTAGTGGTCACCGCGTTCGAGTGCCCCCACCGTCTGCGGATTCACGTCGACGAGTTGCGCAAGCTGTGCCCGGCTCATCTTCCGCTCGGCGCGAAGCACTCCGATGCGATTGAAGATGGGGAGCGCGTCTCCCCGCCGGACTGGGCTCATGCATCAAAGTGTTGTAAAAACCCAACAATTTGTCAACACGAACCGCGATTGTTCCGCTTCTGGGGCGTGCCGGCGGATAAGGTTCGGGCAACGGAAGGGGCTTGGCATGGTGGTCGAACAGTTGGTGCTCGAAGAGTCCGGCCTGGTCGTGCAGGTGCGCGAGGATGGTAGCTACTGCGTGGGACCGCAAGGGCGCGAAGCGGTCTGGCGCGATCCGATGGAGAAGGGTGCAGTCATCGGTATCGGGCAGCACACTCCGGGGGATGTGGAAGGCGAATCGTGGTGGGTCGTGTACGGCCAGTCGGACATCGGGGCGGACGTCACCGTTCGACTCGAGGACGGGTCGCACGTGCCGGTTTCGCGCCTCGGTGAGATCTTCGCCAGTGAATGGGTGAGTACCCCGCAGCAGGCGTTGCTGTACCGGTCCGATCGCCCGGTGGAGTCGCAGCCCACCAAACTGTCTGTGCTGTTCGCCAGGCCGAAATTCATGCCCAAGGCGGCGTTTCCGGAGAATGATCGCTTGTAGTTGCAGCGAGCTGCCGTCGGGAGGCTGGCAGCCATCTTCTCGAAACATTACGGTACGTACTGTACTGTTGTGGAATGACAACTTGGCCGAACGACCTCGCAGTAGTGCAAGTGCGCGTAGCGCGACCCACCGACAGGCTCGACGACGTGATTGCGTTCTATCGCGACTGTCTGGGATTGCCAGAGCTCTACCGGTTCTCCGGTCATGCCGGGTACGACGGAATCATGCTGGGTCTGCCGGATTCGAACTATCACCTCGAATTCACGACCCACGAAGACGGAAGCCCATGCCCGGCGCCGACGCAGGACAACCTGTTGGTGCTCTACTTCGCCGGCGAGTCGGCGATGTACGAGGTAGTTCAGAGGTTGGGGGAAGCAGGGCACGAACCCGTTGGCGCCGAGAATCCGTACTGGGAGGAGAATGCGGGGATGACTTTCGAAGATCCCGACGGCTGGCGTCTGGTGCTCATGCCGCGGCCGGTGCTGTAGATGGTGCGCGCCCGCGACGAGCGGATCGACGACGCCGTTCTGGCGGCAACCCTGGAGTTGTTGGGGGAGAACGGATATGCGGAGCTGTCGATCGGTTCGGTGGCGACGAGAGCGGGCGTGCATCGACCCGCCATCTACCGGAGATGGCCGTCGAAGCGGCATCTGGTGGTCGACGTTGTCGTGGCGCACATCGGTACTGATCCAACGCCGGACACCGGCGATCTCAGGGCAGACCTGGTCGCCGGCATCACGACATTGGTTGTGGGACTGAGTGAAACGGTAGTCGGTCGGATCCTGCCCGCGTTGGTCGCGGATCTGGCGGCGGACCCGGAATTGGCGCGGGATTTCCAGTCGGCATTCTTTCAGCCTCGACGCGATTCCACTGCGGCAGTGCTGGAATCGGCGCGGCTACGCGGCGACATACGGAGCGACTTCGACCTGGACTTCGTCCTGGACGCGCTGGCGTCGCCGATCTATTACCGAGCGTTGTTCCGTCACTTACCGCTGGACGCGCTCCTGGCCGAGCAGTCCGTCGATTCTGTGCTGCTGACGTTGACTCCCCACGAAAATTCTTGAAGCCGTTTCGATTCAGTTCAATTCGACTGGATCAGGCCCGACACGGCTGTCGGTGTTCAGCGCTGCGATGGTCGCTGACTCGTCGGCATCGAGTGCGAAGTCGAAGATTGCGGCGTTGTCGCGCATGCGTGCAGGCGTGACCGACTTCGACAGAACGGTGTGACCCTGTTCGAGATGCCAGCGCAGAATTATCTGTGCCGGGCTCTTGCCGTGTGCTGCAGCAATTTTCCCGATGGCCGGGTCGTCGAGGATGGTTCCCTGTCCCAATGGGCTCCAAGCCTCGATTTCGATGCCGCGACTTCGCGCGTACTCCCGTGACGCGTGCTGTTGCAGTCTGGGGTGCAATTCGATCTGGTTGACGGCCGGGGTGATCGAGCTGTGCTCGGCCAGCAGTTCGAGGTGCTCGGGCAGGAAGTTGGACACACCGATCGCCCGGGTGCGGCCGGAGGCGAGAATTTGCTCGAATGCCGCCCAGGTCTCGACGAACAGGCCCTTTGCCGGCGCGGGCCAGTGAATCAGATAGAGGTCGACGTAGTCGAGTCCGAGCTTGTCGAGGCTGGTGTCGAAAGCGGCGAGTGTTCGGTCGTGGCCCTGATCGTCATTCCACAGCTTGGTGGTGACAAAAAGCTCTGACCTAGGGATATCCGAACCTGCGATGGCGCGGCCGACCCCGGCTTCATTTCCGTAGATCGCGGCCGTGTCGATGTGGCGGTAGCCGATCTCGAGAGCTGCGGCAGTGACCTCTTCGGTCTGTGCGTCCGGTACCTGGAAAACGCCGTACCCGAGTTGCGGGATGGTGATCGGCTCGCCGGTGGTTCCGTGAGTCAGTGTGCGGTCGGGGATCGACAACATTGAAGAGTGCCTTTCGGGACTGGGATGTGGCAGCTCGACGGGGGATCATGTCATCCGCGGGCCACCTGTGCCGCGCATGCAACTATTGCGTGCGCCTGATAAATAGTTGCACACGCGGGTTGTCTGCGCAAGCAGAGTCGATCGGCTACTCCTCGAAGAGCTGTCCGTTCTCCATTCGCCACCGGCGCGTGCTTCGGGTGGACTGCAGCATGCGTCGATCGTGAGTGACCAGAAGGAGGGTTCCCTCGAACGACTCCATTGCCTGCTCGAGCTGTTCGATCGCCGGAAGGTCGAGATGGTTCGTCGGCTCGTCCAGTACCAGTAGGTTCACGCCGCGAGCCTGGAGCAAAGCAAGCGCAGCCCTTGTTCTTTCGCCGGGGGACAGGGAAGCGGCAGATCTGAGTACGTGGTGTCCGCGCAGGCCGAACTTGGCGAGGAGAGTGCGGACATCGGCATCGGGCCAGTCCGGAACCTGTGCCCCGAAGGCCTCCACGACTGGTTGATCACCTTCGAACAATCCACGCGCCTGATCGATCTCACCGATCGCGACACCGGAACCCAGCGACGCGATGCCCTCGTCCGGGACGAGTTTGCCGAGCAGGACGTTGAGGAGGGTGGTCTTGCCTGCCCCGTTCGCGCCCGTGACGAGAATTCGATCGCCCCAGTCGATCTGCGTCGTGACCGGACCGAACGTGAACTGACCGCGAGTTACCTTGGCGCCGTTCGTGGTTGCGACAACGGAACCGGACCGCGGCGCCGCCGCGATCTCCATGCGAAGTTCCCACTCCTTGCGCGGTTCCTCGACGACTTCGAGTCGCTCGATGCGGCGTTGAGTCTGGCGGGCTTTCGCGGCTTGCTTCTCCGTCGACTCGGTCCGCAATCCGCGTCCGAACTTGTCGTTGTCCTTGGCTTTACGACGCGCGTTGCGGACGCCGTGTTCCATCCAGTTGCGCTGCATCTGTGCGCGATCTTCGAGATCGGAGCGGGTGCCTGCGTATTCCTCGAACGCCTCGCGTGCGTGCTGGCGGGCGATCTCGCGTTCGGCGAGGTACGACTCGTAGCCGCCGTCGTACACGGCGATGTCCTGTTGTGCCAGATCGAGTTCCACGATTCCGGTGACGGTGCGCGAGAGGAACTCGCGATCATGGCTCACGACAACCAGTGCTGCGCGCGTCTCGGCGACAAATCGCTCCAACTGCTCGAGACCGCGTAGGTCGAGATCGTTGGTGGGCTCGTCCAAC
Source organism: Rhodococcus sp. MT28 (assembly GCF_058792695.1). NCBI lineage: Bacteria > Bacillati > Actinomycetota > Actinomycetes > Mycobacteriales > Nocardiaceae > Rhodococcus > Rhodococcus sp. MT28. The sequence goes on along the minus strand of NZ_JBXAFD010000001.1, from coordinate 527,951 downwards.
AAGAGAATGTCGTAGCGCGAAAGCAACAGTGACGCGAGGCCGGCGCGCGCGGCCTGACCGCCGGACAATGCCGTCATGTGAGCATCGAGTGGAACTCCGAGACCGAGTTCTTCGACCACCTTCTCGGCGCGCTCGAGCAGGTCGGCGCCGCCGAGAGCGAGCCAGCGTTCGAGAGCCGGGGAGTACAGATCCTCTTCGGCTTCGGCCAGGGTTTCGGCTGCGGCGTTCATGACTTCCTCGGCGTGGGCGACGCCGGTGCGGCGGCCGAGGAACTCGAGGACGGTCTCACCCTCGATGCGATCGGGTTCCTGCGCGAGGTAACCGACCGCAGCATCCGGCGGGCTGAGGATGATCGAACCTTCGACGTCGGCAGTTCCGATTCCGGCCAGTGCGGTGAGAAGCGTCGACTTGCCGGCGCCGTTCGCGCCGACGAGGCCGATGACGTCGCCGGGGGCAACGGTGAGGTCGAGGTCGGAGAACAGGGTGCGTTCTCCCCGGGAAGCAGAGAGGCCGCTGATGCGCAGTGTTGCAGTCACCTGAGAAGTATCCCCGGTGCTGTGCGCCTTTATTAACCGCGGGCGGTGAAGAAGGGCCCACAGCAGTCAGCCACGGACCAGGTGATACCAGCACGGATGTGCCGCACGGACCGGAAGTGGCGATTCACTCACGTCCGCGGCCATGCTCGAGGCCATCGACCAACCGTCGAATGCTCGCATGACGTCCTCCTCCGAGACGCCGTGTGGCATCGGCCAACGGTGCCCCGGTCCGAATGCGAACATCACCATGGACGCCCTGGGTGCGGTGATCGCGTTGACCGACCTCCCGTAGTCCCGTCGTTGATGATCGGTGAGCCCGTGAAAACAGCCGATGTCGAGCACCAGCATGTGCCCGCCGTCGACAGCAATGTGCAGGTCTGCCGCGTCCTCGTGGAGGAACCGGACGTCGACGTGTGCTTCACGCGCGTGTATGCGCGCTTTGTCCAGCGGTTCCTGTTCGGCGTCGACGCCGGTGACGTGCCAACCGCGTTGCGCCAGCTCGATGGAATGGCGTCCGGTGCCGCAACCGATATCGAGTGCACGGCCACCTTCCGGGACGGGAATCGCATCCAGAAGGCCGGACAGTTGAGCGTCGAACCCGTGCCCGGTGTGCTCCCACGGAGTGACACCGACCTTGTAGGCGAGACGATATGAAAGATTCATCGCTCTCTCTTTTCTCGAGGCGATTCCAATACTTGTCTTCCAAGGTAGACCGGCATTTCGGGCGGTACAAGGGCACTGCCCGGAGGTTCGGCGGGGAATGCCTCCCGGCCCTCGCGCGTTGGATCCATATATGACCGAGACCAACGATGTGACCTCTGTACCGACCATTGTTCTGAACGACGGTAAGACGATCCCCGCACTCGGATTCGGTGTGTTCCAGGTTCCGGACGACGAGACGCAGGAGGCCGTCTCCACAGCCCTGAAGACCGGCTACCGCAGTATCGACACCGCCAAGATCTACGGCAACGAGGTGGGCGTCGGCCGCGCGATCGCCGAATCCGGCATCGCCCGCGAAGACCTCTACATCACGACAAAACTGTGGAACGACGACCAAGGCTACGACTCGACGCTTGCGGCATTCGACGCCAGCCTCGACAAGTTGGGTCTCGAGTACCTCGACCTGTACCTGATCCACTGGCCGGTTCCGTCCAAGGACCTGTACGTCGAGACGTTCAAGGCATTCCAGAAGCTCAAGGCCGACGGACGGGTTCGATCCATCGGCGTCTCCAACTTCACCATCGAGAACCTCGAGCGCGTCATCGGCGAAACCGGTGAGGTGCCGGTCCTCAATCAGATCGAGCTTCACCCCAAGTTCAACCAAGCCGAACTGCGCGCCTTCCACACCGGCAAGGGAATCGCGACGGAAGCGTGGAGCCCGCTCGGACAGGGAACCGTTCTCGGCGACCCCGTGATCACCGCTATCGCCGACGCTCATGGCGTCACCGCGGCTCAGGTGATCATTCGCTGGCACCTGCAGATCGGAAACGTGGTGATTCCGAAGTCGGTGACCCCCGAACGTATCGCCGCCAACTTCGATGTCTTCGGATTCGAACTGACACCGGAACAGATCAACGCGATCGGTGCTCTCGACGACCCGGCCGGCCGCATCGGCCCCGACCCGGTCACGCTCGGCAGCTAGTACTTCCGGCAGACCCACAAACGGCACTCCCACAATTGCGGGAGTGCCGTTTTGTCGTGCGAGGTCAGTTCAGGTGTGTGCGATGTTCTGCGGTGAATGCGATGTGCTCGTCCGCGCGTCCGGTGCGGAGCTTCTCGACCCACTCGGGATCGGCGAGCAGCGCGCGCCCGATGGCAACCATGTCGAATTCACCCCTCTCGTACTGAGCTTCGAGACGCTCCAGTCCGGTGACAGCAGATGCAGCTTCGCCGGTGAATGCCGTCGTGAACACGGAATCGAGTCCGACCGAACCGACGGTGATGGTCGGCAACCCGGTCAGCTTCTTCGTCCAACCGGCGAGGCCGAGTGTGCCGTCTTCACCGTCGAGTTCAGCGAATGCCGGTTCCCAATGACGCCTCGTGGACGGATGCAGAACGTCGACGCCGGCGTCGACCAGGGGAGTGAGGATGCGGCCGAGTTCTGCCGGGCTCTGGGCGATACGAGCGTCGTAATGGCCGGACTTCCACTGCGAGAATCGGTAGACGATCGCGAACTCGGCCCCGACGGCCTCTCGGATTGCGGCGACGACCTCGGCCGGGAAACGGGTGCGGGCCTCGAGTGATCCGCCGTATCCGTCGGTTCGGACATTGGTTCCCGCCCAGAGAAATTCGTCGAGCAGGTAGCCATGTGCTCCGTGCAACTCGAGACCGTCGAAGCCGGTGTTCTTCGCGTTGAGTGCGGCGTCGACCCACGACTGCTTCAAGTCGTCGAGGTCAGAGGTGGTGAATTCTCGTCCCAGGCGGGTGCCGTCCAGTGCCAGGCCGGAGGGGCTGACGGTTTCGACCTCGGGGTTCAGGCGCGAGTTCTCGCCGCGTTCGACTCCGAGGTGCCACAGCTGAGGAATGATCGATCCGCCTTCGGCGTGGACGGCGTCGACAACCGACTTCCAGCCACCCAGGCTCGAATCGCCGTAGATGCGCGGTACGCGGGTGTGCGGGCCGGCTGCCGGGTCCGGGATGTACGTGCCTTCGGTGATGATCAAGCCGACACCACCTGCTGCGCGACGACGGTAGTACTCGGCTACGTCGGCGCCGGGGATTCCGTCCGGCGAGAAGGCGCGCGTCATCGGGGCCATGGCGAAACGGTTACGCAACGAGAGTGATTTGACCTCGAAAGGCTCGAAGAGGCCGCGCAACGCGGAGGCCTCGGGTGCTGTCGATGTGTCGGGAAGAGTCACGGGTTTGTTCAACGCGGCGGACCCTCGACCTATTCCGCCGCCTGACTTTATCTCACCGAAATCTGCAAAAGGTTGCGTACGTTCGGTTTTCGATAGATGCTCACGTCGGCCACACTTAGTTTGTGCATTAACTATTAACATGCGATATGGTCGTGCGGAAAGTTCTTGAGGCGGTATCGAGCACGAAAGAGGACGCGCGAGCATGACGACAACGGTGCCGGACGAGCGGACCGGAGAGTTGGAGCCGATTCCGGAGCGGCCGTACCCGAAGCGCCGTGATCCCAAGGGGTCGTGGATGTTCGACATGATCAAGACCACCGATCACAAGAAGATCGGGATCATGTACATGATCACGGCTTTCGTGTTCTTCCTGATCGGCGGCCTGATGGCCCTGTTCATGCGTGCGGAACTGGCTGTCCCCGGGATGCAGTTCCTCTCGAACGAGCAGTTCAACCAGTTGTTCACCATGCACGGCACGATCATGTTGCTGCTGTATGCGACGCCCGTCGTTTTCGGCTTCGCGAACTACATACTTCCGCTGCAGATCGGTGCCCCGGACGTGGCGTTCCCGCGTCTGAACGCATTCGGGTTCTGGCTCTTCACTTTTGGTGGTCTCATCGTTCTCGGCGGATTCCTCACGCCGGGCGGCGCTGCCGACTTCGGTTGGACCGCGTACACCCCGTTGTCGGGTGCGGTGCACAGTCCCGGCGTCGGCGCCGACCTGTGGGTCTTCGGTCTGACGGTCGGTGGCCTCGGCACCATTCTCGGTGCGGTCAACATGATCACCACCGTGATCTGCCTGCGCGCACCAGGTATGACGATGTTTCGGATGTCCATCTTCACGTGGAACATCTTCATCACCAGCATTCTGATCTTGATGGCGTTCCCGCTCTTGACCGCTGCGTTCATGGGTCTGTTCGTCGACCGTCATCTCGGTGGGCACATCTTCGACCCGGCGTCGGGTGGAGTTCTGTTGTGGCAGCACCTGTTCTGGTTCTTCGGTCACCCCGAGGTGTACATCATCGCGCTGCCGTTCTTCGGCATCGTCTCGGAGATCTTCCCGGTCTTCAGCCGTAAGCCGATCTTCGGGTACACCGGATTGGTCTATGCGACACTGGCGATTTCAGCTCTGTCGATCGCGGTGTGGGCTCACCACATGTACGCGACGGGTGCTGTTCTCCTGCCGTACTTCTCGTTCATGACGTTCCTGATCGCCGTGCCGACAGGTGTGAAGATCTTCAACTGGATCGGCACGATGTGGAAGGGGCAGTTGACCTTCGAGTCGCCGATGCTGTTCTCGGTCGGCTTCTTGATCACCTTCCTCTTCGGTGGTCTGTCGGGTGTCATTCTCGCGAGCCCGCCGATCGACTTCCATGTCACCGACACGTATTTTGTCGTCGCCCACTTCCATTACGTGGTCTTCGGTACGGTCGTGTTCGCCACGTACGCCGGTATCTACTTCTGGTTCCCGAAGATGACCGGTCGCATGATGGACGAGCGTCTCGGCAAGTGGCACTTCTGGACCACGTTCGTCGGTTTCCACGGCACGTTCCTCGTTCAGCACTGGCTCGGCGGCGAGGGGATGCCGCGTCGCTATGCCGACTACCTGCCCTCGGACGGGTTCACGGTGCTGAACTCGGTGTCCACGATCTTTGCCTTCGTGCTCGGTGCCTCGACGCTTCCGTTCATCTGGAACGTTTTCAAGAGCTACCGCTACGGCGAAGTTGTCACCGTCGACGATCCGTGGGGTTACGGAAACTCGCTGGAGTGGGCAACCACCTGCCCGCCGCCGCGTCACAACTTCACCGAGTTACCGCGCATCCGCAGTGAACGTCCGGCGTTCGAGCTGCACTACCCGCACATGGTGGAGCGAATGAGGGCGGAAGCGCACGTGGGTCTCACCGGGCAACCCACGTCGACGTTGGAGAAGAGTGACGATCGTCGCCAGATTGATTAGTGCAATAATAGTTGCTGCACTAATTAATCTGATAACATCGGATTCATGACGACGAAGGCTCCGCAGACGCAGATGGATGATCCGCTGGCTCTCGACCGGCAGGTGTGCTTTGCACTTGCGGTCGCGAACCGGGCGGTGCTGTCCGTCTACCGGCCACTGCTCGAGCCGATGGGCCTCACGCATCCCCAGTACCTGGTGATGCTGGCACTGTGGGGAAAGTCGCCGATGGCGGTCAAGGAAATCGGGCAGGCACTGCAACTCGATTCGCCGACGCTGTCGCCGCTCCTCAAGCGACTCGAGGCGTCCGGGCTGATCACGCGAACCCGTAGCCGCGCCGACGAACGGCAACTGGACGTGGACCTCACCGAAGCCGGTGTGGCACTGCGCGCGGAGGCGGAGAAGATCCCGCCGGCGGTTGTCGCGAAGCTCGGCGTCAGCCTCGCCGAACTCGAAGAACTTCACAACGTTCTGACGCGGGTCAACGAGGCCGCGCTCCGCGCCGGAGCCTTGGACCAATGAGAGAAATGTGATGACTGCATCCGAAAGAAACGTGATGACTGCGTCAGTACCGTCGATGCGTACCGAACAGGTGACTTCCGTGACTTCCAAAAAGCAACGTACGAGCCCGAATCCTCTTCAGTGGTTGGGTTATTCAGTGGGGCGCAAACTGCCCGATTCGATGCAGGACTGGGTACGAAACGACCTGATCGGTGACTGGGCCGTGCCGCGTCACCTGATCCGAAGCATGGTGCCGTTCATTCCAGTGTTCGCGGCCTTCATGCTCTTCCCCGGGCCGTGGGCCCTGCGGGCATCGATGGTGCTGCTCGGAGTGCTTCTGGCACTGTTCTATTCGGTCTCCTACATGGCTCAGAACAGGTCGCGCCGCCTCGAGCGTCACGGTTTGCCTTCCGACCTCGAGAACCCGAAGAAGATCTCGCGCCACGACGCCGAGAAGGCCGCCTACGAGAAGTTGCACGGCGGCCCCGCGACGTAGACACCTCGGTCACATGCCGTGGAGGGCGCTGCCGCCGTTCAACTCGCAGACGCGTTGCTCCACGGTCGCCGAGAAGCCCCCTTCCGGCTCGGTCGAACGAAGAGCCGATTCGACGTCTTGCTCGACCAGATATCCGTTGATCGCGATTGCCGCGGTCGAACCTGCCGCCGCAGCATTGATTACCTGGGCGCGAGGGTCGACGACGTTGCCGGCGCCCCAGACGCCCGGAACGCTGGTGGCGCCGGAAGGGTCGACAACCGCGAATCCCGTAGGGCCGGTTTTGCACCCGAGTCGCGTCAGATGTGTGTCGTTCGGATTGAAACGTGGCGCAACGAACAATGCTGAGCGAGGGACCAACTGGCCGTTGTCGAGTTCGACGGCCCTCAGTTCGCCTCTCTCACCGATCAATCCAGATACCGATCCGTCGGCAACCGTCACTCCTCGGGCAGCCAGTCGCGCGCGTTCGTCGGGGGTGAGCGAGATCTTGTCGGGGAATAACGTCACATCCGACGACCACTGTCGGAGTAGAAACGCCTGGTGAAGTGACATCTCGCGAGCGTCGCCGCCGAGAACGCCGATCGGTTGGTCGCTGATCTCGTACGCATGGCAGTACGGGCAATGGAGCACGCTTTGTCCCCAAAGCTCCTGGATGCCTTGTATTTCCGGGAGTGAATCCCGTAGACCGGTGGCAACCAGCACAGTACGAGTTTCGAGCGTCGTGCCTCCTGACAGTTCGACGACAAAGCCGGGTTCGATACCGCGCCAGGAGATGTCGACTACGTCATCTTGTGTCAATTCCACTCCGTACGTCTGCAATTCGCTGCGTCCGACGGCGAGCAACTCACGTGGCGCCATGCCGTCGCGCGAGAGGAAGCCGTGCATGTGTGCTGCCGGTGCGTTGCGCGGTTTGCCGGAATCGATGACGGCGACCGAGCGCCGAGCACGACCCAACACCAGGGCTGCGCTGAGTCCGGCGGCGCCACCGCCGACGATCACGGCGTCGAGGATCTCAGTTTCAGTGTGTGTTCGCATGAGCACAGATTGCTCGCGGAGGGGGTTCTTCAGCAACTAATGTTGCCATTTCTGGGAATCGTCGTCAGACTCGGCACCATGAATGTCAACGGTCCGCACATCGATGCCGCCATCTCGCAGATCGGCGCGCGCCTCAAACGCATTCGTACACAGAGGAACGTCACGCTCACAGCGCTGTCCGAGTCCACCGGTATTTCGAAGAGCACCCTGTCGAGGCTCGAAGCGGGGGAGCGTCGCCCGAGCTTGGAGTTGCTGCTTCCGATCGCGCTTGCCCACCAAGTGCCGTTGGACCAACTGGTGGCGGCACCGCAGGTCGCCGATCCACGCATCCAGAGTGCGCCTCGAAGCGTCAGTGGGCGAAAGGTATTGCCGCTCACTCGGCAACCGGGTGGGTTGCAGGCATTCAAGATGACCATCCCGGCAAGCCAGACGGAACCGGATCCCCAAGTGCACGACGGCTACGAATGGCTGTACGTGTTGTCGGGGAGGTTGCGGTTGGTGTTGGCCGATCACGACATCGTGATGGGTACGGGTGAAGCTGCTGAATTCGACACCCGAAACCCGCATTGGTTCGGCAGTGACGGGCGCGGCCCGGTCGAGGTACTGAGTCTGTTCGGCCCCCAAGGAGAACGCATCCACGTTCGGGCCAGGCCTTCGGCGAAGTGACGGACAGTCATACTTTCATTCGATGCTGCCGGAAGCGAAGAGGACAGTGAGGGTCTGTGCGAATCGAAATTGACGACCTGAGTCGGGATGCGGTCCGTGCTCTACTCACCGAACATCTCGCCGACATGCACGCGACCTCGCCCTCGGACAGCGTTCACGCGCTGGACGTCACGGGGCTGATGGATATCTCTGTGACCATGTGGACGCTGTGGAGCGAAGGTGACGAGTTACTCGGTTGCGTCGCGCTCAAGGAACGGTCGTCGGCGGGCGGCGAGATCAAGTCGATGCGAACGTCATCGGCAGCAAGGGGGCGTGGCGTGGGAACGCGACTTCTTCAACACGTCGTGGACGAGTCGAGACAACGAGGTTACCGGCAACTCGAATTGGAGACCGGTACGCAAGAGTTCTTCGATCCAGCTCGCCGGTTGTACGCGAAATTCGGGTTCGTGCCTTGTCCACCGTTCGGGAACTACCGCGAAGACCCGAACAGCGCATTCTTCGTTCTCACCTTGTGAGCAGCTCGCACGCTACAGCATCTTTGCTGTGATGCGTCGTACTGCACTGTCGGAGTCCATGATTGCGGTGTCGAGCACCAGCCGTTCCGTAGTCCACGGCTCGTAGTCTCGATCCAGAATTTCCTGCCACGTCGGTAGTACGAGATCCGGGATGTCGACGACTCGCCGTTCAGCGCGTCTGCGATGCTCGTCGGGATCCGAACAGATGACCTCGACACCGAGCAGGCGCGCCGAATTATGTTGTGCGGTAGCGGACCAGGCGTCTCGTGTCGCCTCGACGGGCTTGACGCATTCGACCACGACCGAAAGTCCGAGTCGCAATTGTTCGGCGGCGAGCGCGTACCCGGTGATGTATCCGGCGGTCCCGGACCCGTCAGCGATACCGCTGCGGATCAGCGCCTGTTCGATGGTATCGATCCGCACGAAGGGGATTTGGTGACGCTGCGCAAGCGCCCGCGCGATCGTCGACTTGCCGGTGGCCGGCAAACCACCGATCACGACGAGCGTTGCGCGAGTCGATGGCTGGGGGTTGTGTCCGGCATCCACCATCCCCGAAATGTACGGGGCGTTGTCGATTTACGTGAACTCGCCCCGTACTCGCCCCGTACTCGCTCAGTTCGAGATCGCGAACTCTCGTGCTTCGAACGCCAGATCGTCGGCGGCGGATTCCATTCGTGCCGTCGCGCGGTTGGGTGCTGTCAGCACTGCGACAATCGGAACTGCCAACGCCAGCAGGCCGAGAACGAAGACAGGGAAGAGGAACGAGAACACTTCGAGTCCCTGTGGCGCCGGGGCTGCCGCGTCGTGAACAACCTCGACAGCGGCCATTCCGGTGTAGTGCATACCGACGACAGCGATGCCCATGATGATTCCGGCGACAAAACGCAGAATCGTGGACTCGAGCACCATGGTGAACCACAGTGCAGCGGTTCCGGCGACGACTGCGATCAGAACCGACAGTGCAACGAAGAGCAGGTCGTAGTGGATCTCGCCCTGAAAGCGCAAGGCGCGCATACCCGTGTAATGCATGATGTTCACGGCGAGACCGGTTACCACGCCCCCGATCAGAAGCCGCGTCCAGCGAAATTCGGTCCCGATGATCAGCAGGCCGACAAACACGGCCCCTACTGAGATGATCGCGGAGATCACGGTCCATCCGAGGTTGTATCGAATGGGACTGCCGGGGACCGCGAAGCCGAGCATGGCGATGAAATGCATGAGCCAGATGGCGACGCCACCGATCGACAAGGCAGCCATGGCGAGCCATCGCATGCGTGTGGCGGTTGTCGTCGCCGACGCTGAATGCCTGGTGCACGCCAGGCCGACTACCGACCCGACCACGGACACGACGTAGGCGAGTCCGAGCAGCCAGATTCCCATCGAGAAATGGTGCATTTCATCCGACATGCCAGTTCCTTTCGGCGACGATTCGCATCTGGTGATTCATCTAGACGACTGCTTCAGCTGCAAGTCGTTCGAGGGAGTATTCGGTGACGGCGATCAGCGCGCGTTTGGCTGATTCGCGGTTTCGGGCGTCGATCTCGATCATGGGAACCCGGTTGGGTAGAGCCAACGCCTGGCGGAGATCGCTCGCCGAATGGATTGGCGCGCCGTCGAAACGGTTGACCGCCACGATGAACGGGAGGCCTCGCGCCTCGAAGAAGTCGACTGCGGCGAAGCTGTCTTCCAGGCGACGCGTGTCGACCAGAATGACCGCACCGATCGCACCGGTGATCAGGTCGTCCCACATGAACCAGAAGCGGCGCTGTCCCGGGGTTCCGAACAGATAGAGGACCAGGTCGTCGGCGAGAGTGATGCGCCCGAAGTCCATCGCGACCGTCGTGGTGCTCTTGTCGGGAGTGGATCCGAGATTGTCGATACCGTCGCTGGCGTCGGTGACCATGGCCTCCGTGCGAAGGGGGACGATTTCGGAGACGGTCCCCACAAGTGTTGTCTTGCCAACACCGAAACCCCCGGCGATCACGATTTTTGTCGATTTCACGCGAGACGATGAGTCAGAGTGCCCGAAGTCCACTGAGGGTCCTTTCGATCAGTTCGCGTCGCTCGACTCGAGATGCGTCGCTTCGCAGAGTGGCATGTATTTCCAGTGATCCGGCTACTACGAGGTCGGCGACCAGTACCCGCACGACTCCGATCGGAACACCCAGGTGGGCAGCGATCTCGGCAACCGAGATCCGCTGCTCGCAGAGTGCGACGATCGATGCACGAATATCCTGCGGTGCAAGATTGTTCGAGACCGCGTCTTCGATCGTCGCGATGATCGCTTCGAGTGGGAGGTCGATGGACGGCAGGGTCCGACCTTCGGTGAGCGCGTACGGCCGGACCAAGCTCGGTTCGGCGTCGTCGTACTCGGATTGATGGTGAGGCATCGAACTCAAATACCCTGCGATGTTCTCGGGGCAATGTCCATGGTGGTGCCGACGCGATCGACGAGAGTCGCCATTTCGTAACCGATCTGGCCGATGTCGCATCCGGCGACAGCGAGAGCGGCAAGGTAAGCGCCACTACCGACGCCCATGAGAAGCAGGTAGCCGTTCTCCATCTCGACGACGGACTGCATGACGGCTCCACCGTCGAAGAGGCGTGACGCCCCCGCGGACAGGCTGGCGAGTCCGGAAGTGACAGCGGCTAATTGATCGGCCCGATCGAGCGGAAGATGTGTGCTCGAGGCCGTCAACAACCCGTCGGCTGAGACGATGATCGCGTGACTCACACCCGGCACGTCTCGGGCAAAAGCCGATACCAGCCAGTCGAGTGCGCGGGGAGTCTCTTGGGCTCCGACAGTGTTCACTGTTCTCCTTCATCGTTGTGCAACATCGTGGACGATTCGAAAGACTGTCCGCCATCGGGCTGATGGTCGGCAGCGCGCCGACGCCCTCGTTGTACTCCGGATTGGTAACTGCTCCAACCACGTTGGACGTCCGCCGGATTGGATGCATGGCGCTGTGTCGTTCCACCTCTCCCGACTGCGCCGGGAACCAGGCGGGCTCCGCGGTCTCGAATGGGAAGTCCGGAATCGGCGATCTTGGTGACCGGCATCTCGAACGAGGTCCGAGCGGCCAGCCAGCCTTGATCCGCGTCGGTGGTCCACGCACTGCCGGTGGAAGCAGCTGACGTCTCCGCCGTCGGGTCCACGAGCCACTCGGACACCATCCGGGCGAAAATCGGCATCGTGGTCGGGGCAGCGAGTACGCCGTTCGAGTTGCCGTCTCCCGCGCCGTCAGCGCGCGCCGATGCGCGAGCAGAGAGCCCGTCACGGGTGCGCGAGGAGAAGAACGCCGCAGTGTTTGTCGGCGTCGGGGCTGAGAGCCGGTGCCGTGGCGGCGGGGTTGTCGACGGGTGTGGACCCACCGGGATCTCGGGACCCTGTGCCGGCGAGGTGAATTCCGGCGAAGGAGTACGCACGGGAAGGGACGTCGATGCGCTTGTGCCTTCGGGATCGGGCAGAGGAGCGAAGGACGACACGGAGGTGGCGGGTGCAGCGGTGGTCGGAGTCGAGGTACTGACCGCCGGTACTCCACTTGTGCCCGGAGTGCGACGTGGCAACCCCGAAGGCGCTGTTGTCGTGGGAATGGATTGCGGTGTGATCGGGGCGAACGTCTCAGTCCGGTCGGTGCTGTTGCTGGGCGTTCGACGCGGGAGATCTGCGAAACTTCTGGTCGCAGGCTGCGGGGGTGCCAATTCGGTCGGGACGGGCTGTGACCAGGACGGTTCAGACGGTGCGGGCGGCGGAGTCCGATCGAGCGTGGGCACGGGTCCGGTTCGCGGCGTGCGGATCTCGGGTCCCCGAGAAGAATCGAGTATCGACGTCGGTAGGAGCACCGTTGCGGTGATGCCGCTGTGCGTCGACGACGTTGCCGTCGGGCGCAGGCGCACAGAGATGTTGTAGCGACGACTGATTCGGCTCACGACGAACAAACCCATGCGACGCGCTGTATCCGCGCTCATCTCGCCGCCGGCGGCGAGGCGCTCGTTGGCATCGAGGATATCGGCAGGCGACATGCCGATACCGAGATCTGCGATCTCGACGATCATGGAGCCGTCGATGGTGCGGGCAGCGTTGATGGAGACGGTGGTCTCCGGCGGGGAGTACCGCAGAGAATTGTCGAGCAGTTCAGCGATGAGGTGAACGACGTCCGGGGCAGCATGACCGGTGACGACTCCGGGCGGTATCTGCCCGAGTTCGACGCGTCGATATTCCTCGACGCCTGATACCGCCGCACGAAGGATATCGCCGAGAGCGACGGGGGCGGTTCTGGCGCGGCGTACATCGGTTCCGGCGAGAACCAACAAGTTGTCGCCGTTTCTACGCATTCTCGCGGCGATGTGGTCGAGCCGGAACAGATTCTCGAGGCGACGAGGGTCGTCTTCGTCCTGCTCCAACTGTTCGATCAAACCGAGTTGCTGGTCGACGAGGGACTTGTTACGCCTCGACAGCGTTTCGAACATGTCGTTGACCTGGCGCCGCAGGGTGGCCTGCTCGCCGGCCAGCGTGATGGCCTGACCGTGCATGTCGTCCACCGCGCGTGCAAGCTCGCCGATTTCCTCGTGGGTGCGGATCGGTACACGGGCGAAGTCGACGTCGTCGATACTGGCACCTGCGCGAATTCGTTCGATCGCGTCGGGGAGTCCGCGTCGTGCTGCTTGCAATGCGGCAAATCGCAGCCGACGGATCGGATCGATGAGCGATCGGCTGATGACGAGGGCGATGGCCAGTGCCAGCAGGACCGCGCCGAGCACGATTGCAGTGTCACGAAGTGCTGCGGTTCGTGCTGCATTGGATTCAGCGGTGACGGTATCGCCGAACTCGGTGACGGTGGTGTCGGTCAGGCTGTTGTACTGGTCGTTTCCGGATTTCAGATCGGTACCGACGCGGCTCCCCAGAGGAGAGGTCGACGGGGTTGATCCGAGTGCGTTGATCCGGTTCTGAGCGGAGTTGCTGAGGGTCCGGACGGTGTCGTTGCTCCCGTCGATGGCGAGAATGTTGTTCAGAGCGACCAGTTCGGCACCGGCGGCACTGACCATCGAGGTACGAGCCTGCTGGTCCGGATCACCTGAGCCGAAGAGGATTCGTTGTTCGGCCAGTGCTCGTCGCGCATCCCAGAGTGCTGAGAGTCGGCCACCCTCTTCGCGCAGCGCCGGACGCTGAGAATGCTCGACGACGCTGGTGAAGGTGCTCGAGAGTGCGCGAGAGACTTCGCCGACCCGCGAAACCAAGCGTGCGGGAGCCACCGCGCCGGCGGCGACCTCTTCCATGATGGAACGGCTCTCTGCGAGCGCCGAAGTCACTTGGTCGTTGAGGTCGTCGTCGGACTGGAACGCGCGCGCGGCGTCGACCAGTTGATCCATTGCGTCCGAAACCGCTTGTGTGGCGGGGCCGGTGTCAGTGCGTGCCGATGCGGCTTCGGCGAGCTCGTACAGCGCGGATTCGAGATTGATCGCGGCGGGCACAGCGAGGGCGCGCTCGGACGAGGAACTCAGCTGTGCGGCTTCTTCGAGTTCCGTCTGAACGCGAAGGGCTCCGAGGACGACGGCGACGATCATCGGCAATGCGAGAACGGCGATGACCTTCCATCCCAGGCGCCATTCGCCGATCGACCACCAAGAGGTTGTCGTGTGTGAATCGTGTTTCATGCGGAACATGGCCCCTTCACGTCAACCCCCCGTGGGTCATTGCCCGAACCCCTTCGATCCGGTTTGACCAGAAGGGGTAGTTAGCTGAACGGTAACAGACTGTTCGCTGGCTCGCTACATCCCAGTTGGCTTCTTGGATCGCCGATGACTATATCCGGATTGTAAGGCCAGGTGAAAGGGTAAACGGACAAGTGCGGCGAATGGGATAGCCGGAAAGTCCAATTTGGTAGCTCGTCGAGCGGTGTTGCCCGGGAATTCGTGGAACTCACGGCAAGCATCTGGCTCGTGTCCCGACATCGAGGACACGTCCGAACGAGGCGCACACGCATGTCAGAATGTGGAAACCGCACCGATGACCGAATTGAACTTGGAGCCATAGTGAGTGGAACTGCTCGCGACGCGTTGCGCGCGATCGCCGAACTGCTCGCCCCTGACAGCGCTGTTGTCATCGATCGTGTGACTCTCGCGATCGACCAGCCGGAACGGTATGTCGAAGTACAGAACGAGTTGTACTCACAGACGCTCGAGAAGCCGCACCCGGAAATGGCGTGGTTTGCTCTCGTCGACGCATTGCACGAACAAGAACGCCTGGTCTGGGTGGATTGGAACGAGGGCGCTGCCGAGGTTCTGGGTCAGCTGCGAGTGCTCACGTCGGCGCCGGCAGGATCGTGGGAGTGGGCGGACAGTCTTGCCATGGGCTTCGATCGAGCTGCCGGACTCGAATCGCTTCTCGCCCGTATCGTCGACAACATCACCGATACGGGCGTTTCACTTGCCTGGCTCGACAGCGACAGCGATACGTTTCTCCTCGCGCTCGTCCCGAGTGTTCACGGTGCAACGCTCGTCGAACTCGCGCTGGCAACCGGGCACTGCGTGCGCGTGTTCTAGAGTCTCAGCGTTTGCCGAGCAGGCGGCGCAATCCTTCGATTCGATCGCTCAGTCTGGGTGGCGTGCGCTCGGGATCCATCAGTACATTTTCAGCGAGCACGTGGTCTTCGCCGTCGACTGTGTTCCGGTCGAATTCGCGCAGACTGCGAGCGTCGGAGGTCGCGAGAGCGCGAACCGTCGACAACAGTGACTGCTCGCCCAACGCGTCGTCGACTTCTTCCTCGGTGACGTCGAGGTGCTCGCTGAGTAGGCGGCGCCTCAATCCGATGATCGAGGCGCGCAACTCGACATCTGCGTCGTCGTCGGATTCGACGGCGATGTCGCACTCGGTGTCGAAGCCCATCGAACGGTTGTTGAGATTCGACGACCCGATTCGCAGGAGGCGATCGTCCATCACGAGAACCTTGGCGTGGACGTAAATAGGTGCGCCAGAAGAGGTCACGGGATAAAACGCCCCGAACCGGTCGTGGATATCGGCGGACCACAGCAGATGCAACAGGTCGTGGCGCGCCCCGTCCATCGCCTTTTGTTCCAGCCAACCGTCGGCGTTGCGCGGAATGACCAGAACGATCTCCGGTCCGTCGTCCTCACGCAGGCGCGCGGCAATCGCCTCGGCCAGAGTGCGTGAGGCGAGGTACTGGCTTTCGATGTACAGCGTGTGCTCGGCCCCGGCGATGGCCGCGAGATACAGCGCCTCGATCTCACGCACCTCCGTGCGTTCGCCGAGCTCCGGCAATGTTCTGGCGACGGCTACGTCGACAACCCGCAAGGTGGGCGCCAGATTGACGGGCCACGGAGTCGCGGTGCTCTCGACCGGTGTGAGATCCTCGCCGGTTGCGGATTTCCAACGTGCCCGCGCCAATTCGCCGATGGCCGCCGCCGCATTGCCGTCGACCGCCGTGGTCGCGTCATGCCAAGGGCCGTAACGCCTTCCACTCGGAGTGATTCGGTAATCGTTTCGGTCGACGTGATCCGAGGTGTCCCAGCGGTCCACAGTCATGTCGATGCCGCCGCAGAACGCCAGGGCGTCGTCGATGACGATGATCTTCTGATGGTGCGCCGCGCCCACCGGATGGGCGCCGTCGATCTCGAACCGAAGGCGCTCGTCGGTCAACCAGTTGGACACGAAGACGGGAGTCATACCGCGGCCGATTGCGGTGAACGCGCCGATGTTCCATTTGAGTACGAGGATTTCGAGGTCGGGTTTCTCGCGGACGAGCCAGCGGAGGAACATTCCCAACCGGTTGGGGCCGTCGAGAGTCTGCTTGCCTGGTTCGAGTTTGATGCGCGTGTCGAAGTCCCAGCCGATCAACATGATTCGCTTCTCAGCTTGCAGCATTGCGGACTTCGCATGATGAAAGTAGTCAGCGGCGTCGACGATGCAGGCAAGATTGTCCGCCGGTTCGATGCGCCAGCAGGTTTCGCCCGGAACAAGGATTCTGTTCATTCGCCGATTCCCAGGTACGCGGTCAGTTCGCGCGCTGCCGCTTGGCCGGCGCGGTTGGCTCCGATCGTCGACGACGACGGTCCGTATCCCACCAGGTGCACGCGAGGGTCGGCTTCGACCTGCGTGGCGAGGCGCCCGGTCATCGGGATTCCGCCACCCGGTCCGCGCAGGTGCAACGGCGCCAGGTGATCGAGTGAGCTACGAAAACCGGTGCACCACAAGATGACATCGGCGTCGGCGACGGTACCGTCGGCCCACTTCACGCCGTTCGGAAGAATTTCGGAGAACATCGGCAGTCGATTCATCACACCACGCTCTCGCGCTGCCCGGATGGCAGGCGTTACCGGGAGGCCGGTCACCGAGACAACGGATCCCGGTGGCAGGCCGCGTCGTACACGATCTTCGACCATGGCAACCGCAGCGCGGCCGATGTCCGGCGTGAACGGCTCGTCGCGGAACTCGGGTTCGCGCCGCGTCACCCAGGTAGTGGTCGTGACGCGTGAGATCTCGTCGAGCAGTTGGACGGCCGAGATCCCGCCGCCGACCACGACGACATGTTTGCCTTCGAACTCGGCAGCGGTTCGATAGTCCTTCGTGTGCAGTTGTCGGCCACGGAACGACTCGGCCCCGCGATAGTGGGGGATGAAGGGCCGCTCCCAGGTCCCCGTCGCGTTGATCAAGCCTCGCGCCGCGAATACTCCCTGGTCGGTCTCGATCCGCAGGCGCTCTTCCCTCGGACACACCACTCGCGTGTGTACCGGGCGGTGGACGGGAAGTTCGAATTGCTTTTCGTACAGTTCGAAGTAGTGGGGGACCGCCACCGATGCAGGCACCTGTTCGGCGTCTGTACCGGTGGTTTCCGCGAAGGACATTCCCGGGAGGTCATGGACGCCGTTGACGGTGCTCAGTGTCAGGCTCGGCCAACGGAACTGCCACGCCCCGCCCGGCCCCGACGCATGATCGAGCACCACGAACCCCGATTCGGGCTCGATTCCGAACTTGCGCAGGTAGTAGGCGGCGGAGAGTCCGGCCTGTCCGGCGCCGATCACCACCACGTCAACCGGGTGTGGTTGCTGTGCGGCAAGGTCGTCTGTACTCATCGGTAATCTAACCTCCTGATGTACAGAACTTAGCTGCAGAGAAGTATGCGGACGGTATCGGCGCCTCGGAACATCCCTGTGTCGAGCCTTCCAGAAACGAAAGTGAGCGGACATGATCGGGTTCTCCCGTGACGGCAACGTCGTGACCATCGAGTTGCAGCGTCACGAGCGTCGTAATGCGCTCAGCGCGGAACTCTGCATCGCAATACGGGACGCGATGAACGCGGCGGTAGCCGAGCACGCGCACGTCGTCGTCATCACCGGTGAGGGATCGGCGTTCTGTGCAGGCGCGGACCTCTCCGGCGACGTCTACATGGAGGGCTTCACCGATCGCCTGTTCGAGATGCTTCGCTCTATCGACACGGCGCCCATCCCCGTCATCGCTGCCGTCAACGGTCCGGCTATAGGCGCGGGCACGCAACTGGCCATCGCGTCGGATCTTCGCGTCGTGGCGCCGAGCGCTCGCTTCGGAATCCCGGCCGCCACCCTCGGTGTCTCGGTGGACAAGTGGACGATGCGTCGGCTCGCGTCGCTGGTCGGCGGCGGTCCCGCGCGCACCATTTTGCTCGGCATCGAACAGATCGGCGCCGAAGAAGCCTTCACTCGCGGCCTCGCCAACAAAATCGGAACCCTCGACGACGCTCAGGAATGGGCACACCGCATCGCGAATCTCGCACCGCTGTCGTTGCGGCACATGAAGATGGTTCTCAACGACGACGGCACCATGGAGGAGCAGTCTCCCGAGCAGCTCGACGCGCTTCACGCCGCCTGGCTCAGCGAGGACGTCCAGGAAGCCCGCGCTGCCCGCATCGAGAACCGCCCTCCCGTATTCAAGGGTAAGTAAAGCTGGTTGCAGGGAAAACAGGCGCCGGGCACGCAGGGCAGATAGTGGCTACGCTCGTCTGAATGAAGAAGACGACGGTTCTCGGAGTTGCTGCTGTTGCCGCGGCGACGGGGTGGGTGGCGCGAGCCGCATGGGGCATCCCGACGCAGATCGGGGCCTCGCGAAACACGGTGCAACCGTATGCGGCGATGTCCCCGCGATACCGGGACCGCCAGTTCCACAACTCGGAGCCCAGCAGCACACTGGTTCCGGGCACCGATGTCGGAATGTTCAAGTCGATGGCCACGCGAGGGTCGACGGGTCGGCCGCGTCGGCCGATTCCGTTGGCCACTCCGCTGGCACCGGCGGCAGCCGGCGACGCGGCGGTGACGTGGTACGGCCATTCGAGCGTTCTCGTCGAGGTCGACGGCTACCGCGTTCTCGCCGATCCGGTGTGGAGTGAACGCGTATCACCCTCGGCCACAGTAGGTCCCGCGCGCATGCACCCCACTCCGGTGGCTTTGACCGAACTGCCTGCAGTGGATGCGATAGTCATCTCTCACGATCACTACGACCATCTCGACATGGCTACGGTCAAGACCCTGACTCGTACACAGACCGCTCCGTTCGTCGTGCCGATCGGTATCGGGGCTCACCTGCGGCACTGGAAGGTGCCCGAGAACCGGATCGTGGAATTGGACTGGGACGAGTCGACAAAAATCGACGACCTGGTCCTCACGTGCACGGAGGCTCGTCACTTCTCCGGTCGTGGCCTCGTCCGGAACACGACGCAGTGGGCGTCGTGGGTATTCGCCGGGCCGAAGCACCGGGTCTTCTTCGGTGGTGACAGCGGATACACATCGCGTTTCGAACAGCTGGGTGAAACCTATGGGCCTTTCGATCTGACGCTTCTCCCCGTCGGTGCGTACGACGTGCGCTGGCCGGACATCCACATGAATCCGGAAGAGGCAGTGCAGACGCACATCGACCTCAACAAGGGCGACGGGTCGCGCGGTGTCTTCGTCCCGATTCACTGGGCGACGTTCAACCTCGCGTTTCACTCGTGGTCGGAGCCGATCATTCGCCTCGACGAGTCGGCTGCAGATGCGGGCACAACAGTGTCGGTCCCGATGCCGGGCGGCAGGATCGACGCGTTGTCACCGACACCGCCGTCGAAGTGGTGGATACCGCTGGGCTGAGCGGCGAAGTGTCGCGGACGTGGTTGCCTGTCGAGTCGCACCCTGATTAGTTGCTCCGGGTGCGTAATCTTTGACCATGGCTCACGAGCACACCAGTTCAGAAGAGACAGCAGTGGCGGTAGCCCCTGAGCGATTGCCGGACGACGTCGACGTCGCCCGCGGTCTGACCGCCGATCAGGTTGCAGCAAGGATCGCGTCGGGACAAACCAACGATGTACCGGACCGGGCGTCCCGCTCGGTCAAGGACATCATTCGCGGCAACGTCTTCACTCGCATCAACGCGATCCTGACCGTGTTGTTGGTGATCGTGCTCGCGACGGGTTCGATCATCGACGGTATGTTCGGACTGCTGATCATCGCGAACAGCGGTATCGGCATCATCCAGGAGATCCGCGCCAAGCGCACGCTCGACGCTCTGGCCATCGTGAGTCAGGCCAAGCCCATGGTCAGGCGTGACGGCGTCGCCGTGGCGATGGCGCCCAAAGATGTTGTGCTCGACGATATTATCGAACTCGGATCCGGTGACCAGATAGTCGTCGACGGTGAGGTGGTCAGTTCGGCTGCACTCGAGGTCGACGAATCGCTGCTCACCGGTGAGGCCGATCCGGTTCACAAGGCGAGTGGCCAGCAAGTGTTGTCGGGCAGTTTTGTTGCCGCGGGCAGCGGTGCATACCGCGCCACCAAGGTCGGCGGCGATGCATACGCGGCCAAGCTGGCCGAAGAGGCGAGCAAGTTCACCCTCGTGCATTCCGAACTGCGCAGCGGCATCGACAAGATCCTGAAGTTCATCACCTACCTGATGATTCCGGCGGGTGCGCTGATCATCTTCAATCAGCTCTTCACGATCGGCCTGCCGATCCGACCGGCACTCAACGGCATGGTGGCAGCTCTGGTTCCGATGGTTCCCGAAGGCCTTGTGCTCATGACGTCCATTGCATTTGCGGTCGGTGTGATCCGGTTGGGCAAGCGCCAGTGCCTCGTTCAGGAGTTGCCGGCGATCGAGGGTCTGGCTCGTGTCGACGTGGTGTGCGCGGACAAGACCGGAACGCTGACCGAGAACGGTATGCGGCTGTCCGAGGTCGACGTCGCACCGGGTGGATCGGGGGAGACTGCGGTCAAGTCCGCGTTGAGCGCGATGGCCGCGTCCGACCCTCGCCCCAACGCGAGTGTCCTGGCGATTCGCGAGTCTCTCTCCGACGACTCCGGGTGGGGCGAAGCGACAGCGGTGGCGCCGTTCTCCTCGGCGAAGAAGTGGAGCGGCCAGTCGTACGGCAGTCACGGCAACTGGGTACTCGGTGCCCCGGACGTGCTGCTCGATCCCGACTCGGAAATGGCCCGCAAGGCCGAGGAAGTGGGTTCGAGCGGACTTCGTGTCCTCATGCTCGGCAGCAGCGACCTCCCCGTCGACGACGCCGACGCCCCTGGCACCGTCACCCCCGAAGCTCTGGTCGTGCTCGAGCAGAAAGTGCGCCCGGACGCCCAGGAGACGTTGGAGTACTTCGCCAGCCAGAAGGTCGCGGTCAAGGTCATTTCCGGCGACAACGCGGTTTCCGTCGGCGCCGTTGCCGGATCCCTCGGACTCGAAGGCGGCGACCGTCCCATCGACGCGCGAGAGCTGCCGAGCGATCAGGAAAAGCTGGCGGACACTCTCGACGGAGCAACGACGTTCGGTCGAGTGCGACCGGATCAGAAGCGGGAAATGGTCGCGGCCTTGCAGTCTCGCGGACATACCGTCGCGATGACCGGTGACGGCGTCAACGACGTGCTCGCCCTCAAGGACGCCGACATCGGAGTCTCGATGGGTTCGGGCAGCCCGGCTACCCGAGCCGTGGCCCAGATCGTGCTGCTGGACAACAAGTTCGCGACGCTCCCGTACGTCGTCGCGGAAGGCCGCCGAGTGATCGGCAACATCGAGCGTGTGTCGAATCTGTTCCTGACCAAGACCGTCTACTCGGTGGTGCTTGCGTTCCTGATCGGCATCACCGGCGTCCTGTCCCAGGTCTTCGACTTCGAACCGCTGCCGTACCCGTTCCTGCCCCGCCACGTCACGATCGCAGCGTGGTTCACGATCGGTATCCCGGCCTTCATCTTGTCTCTGGCACCCAACAACGAGCGCGCGCGAACCGGTTTCGTCTCGCGCGTGATGCGTCTGGCGTTGCCGTCGGGCCTGATCATCGGCATCACCACGTTCATCTCCTACGTATTGGCTTACCAAGGCCCGGACCAGACGGAAACCCAGAAGATCCAGGCCGGAACCAGTGCGCTCATCACGTTGATCATGATCGCCGTGTGGGTTCTGGCCGTCGTGGCTCGGCCGTACGTCTGGTGGAAGCTCGTTCTGATCGGCGGGTCGGTGGCCGGATACCTCATCCTGTTCGCGCTGCCGTTCACCCGCGAGTTCTTCAAACTGGATCCGAGCAACGTCGCTGCGACGACGCTCGCGATCACCCTCGGCGCGATCGGCGTTGTACTCGTGGAACTCTCGTGGTGGATCAGCGCACGCCTGCACGGGGAGAAACGAAAGATGTTCGCGACACCCGACGACCTGCCCGGCGAGCATCACCATGCCCACAGTGAGTGAGTAGTTTCAGCGCCTGAACATCTGCACCCAGGCAATGCGATCGCCGCCGCGCTTCTTGGCTCGGTACATCGCATTGTCTGCGTGCTCGATCAGTTCGTTTACAGCTCGATCCGGTAAGTCCGTCTCGGGGCTCAGATAGACGCTGACGCCGGTACTGGCGGACACAGGATAGGGATCGGAGTCGGACGAGACCGCCGAATGTATCTCGGTGGCGACCCGCTCGATATCTCCTCGATCGACTCCGCGCAGGACGACGAACTCGTCTCCACCGATTCGAGCCACCACCGCATCGGGTCCGGCGGCAGCGAGGAGGCGGTCGGCGACAGCGGTCAACGCGTCGTCGCCCGCGACGTGGCCGTGTGTGTCGTTGAGGTTTTTGAACGAGTCGACGTCGATGAGTAGTGCGATCAGAGCCTGCGTTCGATCACTGCGCAGCAGATGCTGTGCCTCGTCCTGGAGTCCGCGGCGATTGAGTGTCGCGGTGAGGTAGTCCCGGTGGGCGTTGCGTGCGTCGTCGGTCAGGCGCAGCCAGACGATCTGCAGAATCCATGCGGTGGAGAAAACCACACCGGCAACCATCAGATAGAGATTCACGACCACCCAGTCGTCGTTGACCGGCTCGGACATCGCCATGGCAGCGAGCGTCGTGCAGACAGCAAGAGCCCAACCGATGTGGCTGATGGCAACGCGAGGGCTGTGAACTATCGCCGCATAGAAGCCGATCATGATGAACAAGATGCAGCCGATGGTTCCGACGAAAGCGGTGCGCACGGCGAAGAAGAGAGTGACGGCGAGCCACAGGTCGGCCCAGACGACAAAGGCCACGGATTGTCGCCAAGTTGGCCACGATTCATTACGCGCCCAGCGGTAGCCCGCATAGGCGCCACTGATAGTTCCGAGGGCGAAGATCGACCGCGCCAGGGCGGTGTCGGAACCGAAGCGGCTCAACTGCATGGTCGCCGCGATCAGGGCGAAGAGAAAACACCACACCGCGACTAATTTGCGTCCGGGAACGGTCAGCCCGCGAGTGTCGAGGAATCGGGGGAGCCAGGTGTAATCGGTGCGATCCGACCACCACCGGGACAGCAGTTCACGCGTGGGGTAGGGGTCGCTCCCCGTCCCGCGCAGTCCTGCATTCAAACCGGGCACCTGTCGATGTCGATGGGTGGTCAATCAGCTATTGGCGGGTTAACGCTACCTCGAGTTGCGCACGGCTCGAACGCACGGACCTGCTTTCTGGCGCAGAGGCCGTCGACCTGTGAGAATCGAAGGGCGCGGAGGAACGATTCCGCCGAAGGATGTGCGTCAGCACCGGGAGAGGACACGGACATGGGTTTCTTGGACAACGTCAAGGGATTGGTCGAAAAGGGCCAGGAGCTCGCAGCGGAGAACTCCGACAAGGTTCACGACGCTATCGACAAGGTCGCCGACATCGCCGACGACAAGACCGGCAACAAGTACGGCGATCAGATCGACAAGGCAGCTGAGGCCGCCAAGAAGGCTGTTCCCGAAAAGCAGTAATACCGGATTCGGCATACCGTTTTTCGGTAGCACCGTTGCTCAGGGGCCCGTCACCGAAAAGGTTGCGGGCTTCTGTGCGTCCGCTGGGTGAACTCCCAGGGTCGGCGGGCAGAATGAACGCGTGAACTTCACCTGGATTCTGCTGGTCGTCATTGCCGCCATCGCAGTCACCGGGCTGTCCAATCGACGAAACCTGCAGGCTCCGCTGGTTTTGGTGACGGTAGGTTCGGTCGCATCCTTCATACCCGGTATGCCGCGGCCGGAACTCGATCCCCACGTCATTCTCGGTGTGGTCCTGCCGCCGCTTCTCTACTCGGCCGCTCTGAAATTCTCGGTGGCGACCTTCAAACGCAACTTGGCCCCGATCTTGCGCCTCGGCGTCGGAATGGTGTTGGTGACGGCGTTCGTGGTTGCCTTCTTCTCCGAATGGATGGTGCCCGAGTTCACGATCGGCGCCGCCCTGGTGCTCGGGGCCGTGATCGCGCCGACCGACGCCGTCAGCGCGGTGGCGGTCGGTCAGAAGCTCGGGCTCCCGAAACGGGTGATCGCCATCCTGACGGGCGAGGGGCTCGTCAACGACGCCACCGCGCTCACGCTCTTCACCGTCGCCGTCGCAGCAGTGACCGGAACGCGAATTGCCACCGATTCGCCCCTGTTGTTCTTCGCGTACGAAGTGATCGGCGGCGTTGTCGTCGGCTTGGTGCTCGCGTTTGTCGTCAAGTTCGTTCGTGCCCGCATGTACGACTCTCCACTGGAAACCGGCTTGGGGTTGGTGCTTCCGTTCGCTGCCTACCTGGCCGCCGAAGAACTACACGCGTCCGGTGTTCTGGCCGTTGTGGTCGCTGGTCTGGTGATCGGGCACTATTCGACGGACGCGTCGATCATGACGCGATTGCAGGAGCGCTCGGTGTGGTCGAGCCTGGACACTCTTCTCGAGATGTTCGTCTTCGCATACATGGGGCTCCAGCTGAGCTTTGTGATCGACGATGTTGTCGCCGACGGACTTCCGGTGCTTCACGTGTTCGCGTACGGTCTCGCAGTCCTGGCCGTTGTCATCGTGATTCGGCCGGTGTGGCTGTTCCTGAGCTACTCGCGTGTGCGATTCGGTGTAACCCTGCGCCGTGATCGCGAGAATCAACTGACGTGGAAACAGAATCTGGTGGTCTCGTGGGCGGGAATGCGCGGCGTCGTCACTCTTGCTGCGGCCGGCGGTATCCCGTTTGCACTCTCGTCCGGCGAGCCGTTCCCCGGACGCGGCGTCATCCAGGCGATCGCGTTCATCGTCGCGGTCGGGACATTGCTCATCCAGGGATCTACCTTGCCGTTCATGATCCGTCGCCTCGACGTCGCGGATCCTTACGAGCAGTTGCGCACGCAGGAACAGATGGAGTTGGCCCGCAACATTTCTCGCAAGGCGGGAGAGAAGGCGTTGGCAGACGCGGCCGCGCACCCTCCGCCGGGGATCGACGGGAAGGAACTGCAGGCGATCGTCGAACGCGTACGACGCTCGATGCAGGCGAGGCTTCAACTCCAGGAGGTCGACGAGGACGCCGATCGCGAGGCCGCCTTGTGGAATGCGGGAGCTCTGTTCGACAAGTTCCGGCATCAGTCACTGCGCTCGCAACGAGTTGCGCTGATCGCCGCACGTGACGACGGAGATCTCGACGACGAGGTATTGCGTACCGTATTGGAAGGACTCGACATCGAAGAGGCCGCAGCAGAGGAACGTGTCAGGCGTCGCCGAGCAGGTAGCGGTGCGGGCAAATAGAGGGGAACACTGCGTATGACTGTTCGGAGTTCGAGGGTTCGCGCAGTCTGGGGAGTCGTGGTGGCGAGCGCACTTCTCGTGAGCGTCGGCTGCGGATCGGATGCCTCGCCGGATGTCTCCGTCACCGACACCTCGACCACGACAACCCCGTCGGTCGAGAGCAGTGCGCAACGTGGCGTCGTGTTCGACAGTGAACCCTTCACCAGCACAGCCGAAGTGGCGGCGTCCGGAGCAAGCGCGGTGAAAATCCTGTACGGCTCCACCTCCGGTATCGACGGCCGAGCGACTCAGGTGTCGGGAACGGTGTTCACGCCGCCTGGAACTCCGCCGGAGGGCGGTTGGCCGATCGTCTCCATCGGCCATGGCACGACGGGTATTTCGGACGACTGCGCGCCGTCGGCCTCGCCGACCCTGTTCGGCACGATCGGCCTGGTCGCGCCGTTCCTCGACTCGGGATACGTGGTCGCTGTCTCCGACTTCGAGGGCCTCGGCACTCCGGACCCGCATCCTTACCTGCAACCGGACACCGCGGCGTTCAACGTCATCGACGCGGTTCGAGCGGCGCGCAACGTCGTTCCGGACACCTCGACTCGTTGGGCAACTCTGGGGCTGTCCCAAGGCGGGCAGGCATCCTGGGCGGCAGCCGAGGAAGCCGACACCTACGGCGACGGACTCGAATTCGTCGGTGCAGCAAACCTGTCCCCGGCAGCGGACATCTCGCCGATCATCTCGAGTGATTCCGAGGTGAATCTGTCACTGCCTCAGCAACTGCTGCTGCCCTATGTACTCGAAGGGCTGTCCCTCACCCATCCGGACCTCGAACGAACCGACTACGTGCGCGGCGCATTCGAGCAGAACTACGACCTGCTCACCTCGTGCCTGACCTCTCGGGCGACGGAGAAGTTGGGTCTGGTCGGAAAGGTGACGCCCGCCGACACGCGGCCGGCTACCGCCGAGGATGCGGACCGAATTCACGCGTGGCTCAGCGATGTTGCTCTTCCCCGTCAACGCGCGAGCGGTCCGATGTACGTAGTCGTCGGTACCAATGACAACCTGATCCGTCCGGAATGGACCGAGGCGGCAGTCGAACGCGCCTGCGCCGACGGTGACGTCATCGAATTCCAGGCGCGACCGGGTGAAGGTCATGCGGACGGCGCCGCTGTGCCGGGAGCTGTCGCGTGGGTGAAGGATCGATTTGCAGGTGTTCCGGCACCGAATACCTGCGGGTCGTGAATCGATGACGCCGTTGGAGCGAATCCGCGCTCTTGCACTGGCATTGCCGGAGGCGACCGAGCGGGTCAGCCACGGTGAAGCGTCGTGGTTCGTGCGCAAGGCGCCGCAGTTCGTCACCATGGCAGATCACCACCACGACGATCGCGTCGCGATCTGGGCCGCGGCCCCACCTGGGGCGCAGGCAGATTGGGTCAGTCGTGACCCGTCGAGGTTCTTCGTCCCTCCGTACGTGGGTGGCCGGGGATGGATCGGCGTGTACCTCGACGTTCCGAGTGCCGACGAGACCGAGGACGAGAAATTCTGGAACGACGTAGCCGACGTCGTCGAAGATGCGTACCGCACGGTGGCTCCGAAAACACTGATACGGAAACTGGACGAGGACTCGCCTTGAGTCCGGCCGTGGTCGCGCTTCTCAGCGTGCTGATTCTCGCAGTGGCCGGGGCGCTGACGGCTGTGTGGATGCGCACCAGACGTGAGGTGACCACCCCCACCGAACGTGCAGTCCATGCCGCTCTCCATACGGCTTCGCTTGCCGCGCGGCCACTTCGGCGTGGACTCGACGAGAATTCGGCCGCCGAGGCGGCGCCTCACCTACGCGAGCTGACCGGCGGCTCCGGTCTGGGCCTGGCAGACGCGTCGGGAAACCTGTTGGCGTGGGACGGCCGTCACGAAGCGTTGTCCGAACAATTCCATGACGCCGCCATTCGTGCGATCGAAGGCGAACGCCGGGTACTCGTCACGCACTCGGACCTGGTGCGCGGACCGAGCGATCACCATGTGCGAGCGCTGATCGCTCAGCCCCTGCTGATCGAGGACATCGGCGTGGTCGGCGTACTGGGAATCGTCACCAGCGAGGACCCGTGGCCGGGAATGCTCGGAGCGGTCACCGAGGTCGCACGATATGCCTGCAGTCAGATCGAACTCGCCGACCTCGACGCGTCCAGAGCCCTGTTGGATCGAGCCGAAGTGCGTGCCCTGCGCGCACAGATCAGTCCTCATTTCATCTACAACGCGCTCAACACGGTCGCATCGTTTGTTCGAACCGATCCGGCGCGGGCCAGAGAACTGATCCTCGAGTTCGCGGACTTCACGCGGTACTCGTTCCGATCTGCGGGTGAGTTCACCCTGCTTGCCGACGAGCTGCGCAACATCGATCGTTACCTGACCCTCGAACGCGCGCGATTCGGGGAGGCTCTGAACGTCCGCCTTCAGATAGCACCCGAAGTGCTCAACGTGGTTCTTCCTTTCCTTGCCCTCCAGCCGCTGGTCGAGAACGCGGTTCGTCACGGCATTTCGAGTAAGCCGGAGGGCGGGACCGTGAGCATCGTGGCTGCGGACGAGGGACCGGACTGCATCATCAGCGTCGAGGACGACGGTGTGGGGATGGACCCCGAACTACTGCGCTCCGGTTCGCTCGACGCCATCGAGTCGGGATCGGGGCGACCCAGCGCACGAGAAGCTGCTCACGTCGGTTTGGCCAACGTCGACGACAGACTTCGTGCCGCGTTCGGCAACGACTACGGACTCGTGGTGGAGACAGCGCCGGGTGCCGGTACGAAGGTCAGCATGCGTGTTCCCAAGTTCAAGCAGGGTATTCACGTCTGATTCTCGCCTTCGATGATCAGGCTGAAACCGTCGTGGGAACATGGACCTGTTGTGAACGAGACTGACACTGATGCCCAGCTGACCGTCCTTGCCGTCGACGACGAGAAACCAGCCCTCGACGAGCTGGCCTTCTTGCTGCGCGCCGAGGACTCGGTGGCGCACGTTCACACGGCATCGGATGCGACGACAGCGTTGCGGATACTGCGCGGTGGAAGCATCGACGCGGTGTTTCTCGACATCAACATGCCCGGACTCGACGGTCTCGAACTGGCCGGCATCCTCTCCAATTTCGCGACGCCACCGCCCGTGGTGTTCGTGACAGCGCACGACGATCGAGCGGTTGACGCATTCGATCTCGGCGCCGTCGACTACCTACTCAAACCGCTCCGGGAGGAGCGTCTCGCTCAGGCCGTTCAGCGGATCGTGGGGCTCGCCGGGCGCACCAAGAGTGAGAGCAAACCCGAAGCTGCGCCCACGGACGAGGTGATCCCGGTGGAACTGGGCGGTGTCACGACGCTCGTTCAGCGTTCCTCGGTGGAGTGGGTGGAAGCCGACGGGGACTACGCGCGTTTGCACACCGCTGGAAAGTCGCACCTGGTGCGCATCCCGATCTCGACGCTCGAATCACGCTGGGCCGACGCGGGCTTCTTGCGTGTGCACCGCTCCTACCTGGTGTCTCTGGCGCTGGTCACCGGCATCCGCACAGTAGGCAGTGGATTGGTGGTCTGTCTGCGCCCGCACGGTGACAAGCCTCCCGTCGAGCTTCCGGTCAGCCGCAGACACACCCGTGAACTCAAGGATCGACTGGTTCGTGCGCCCAAGCAGAGTTGGTTGTCGCGGTGACGTCGCAGTCCGATCCTCCGCAGCGTGAGCGCGTTGTGTTGGCGCAACGTAGTGGCGCACGGATCGTGCGAACGCGGGTGGAGGTGCAGGAACAGACCGAAGTCGGCGACGCCATGATCCGCGGTCTCGTTCGCGCGCAGTTGGGACTGGCGATTCGCCTTGCCGTCGTCGCAGCCGGACTCCTGTGTGCGGTGCCGCTTCTGACGCATCTCTTCCCGACGCTGTCGGAGGTCGCAGTCCTTGGCATCCGGTTGCCGTGGCTCGTAATGGGCGGCGCCGTGTATCCCTTGCTGTTGACCACAGGCTGGGTGTTCGTGCGTCGTGCGGAGCGAAACGAGCAGGACTTCAACGACATCGTGGACGACTGAGCGCGGCGCTGTGGGAGGACAACCTATCCCGGTGTTGACGGTGCTCGGCATCGTTGCGGCGGCCGTGGCAACCGTGGCTATCGGAATCTACGGCGTTCGGCTCGCTCGTACCACCTCGGACTTTCTCGTCGCGTCCAGAACCGTCAGTGCGCGGTGGAATGCGACGGCCATCTCCGGCGAGTACCTCTCTGCTGCTTCGTTTCTCGGTGTTGCGGGGCTGGTCGCCAAGTACGGCGCCGACGCCCTCTGGTATCCCATCGGATTCACCGCCGGATACCTCGCCCTGCTGCTGTTCGTCGCAGCACCGCTTCGGCGTTCCGGTGCGTATACCGTCCCCGATTTCGCCGAATTCCGTCTCGGCTCACCGCGATTGCGCAAGCTCGCGATGCTCGTGGTCGCGATGGTGTGCATCCTGTATTTGATTCCACAGTTCCAAGGCGCGGGACTGACGCTCAATATCTTGCTCGGGGTTCCCAGTTGGATCGGCGGCGTTGCTGTCGGGGTCATCGTCATCGCCAATGTCGTCGGCGGCGGGATGCGCTCGATCACCTTCGTTCAGGCCTTCCAGTACTGGCTGAAACTGACTGCCGTCGCGATTCCCGCTGTGGCACTGACCTTCTACTTCTTCGGCGATCACCACGACGTCGGCGCGTCGATGCCGCCGACGGTCACCACTGCGACGACCGTCGACATCACCACCGACGTCGTCGTCCAGGTGTCCGAGCCGGTGACGGTCAGCGGCGGCACAGTCGACGGGCGAGCGGTCGAAGGCACGATGACCCTGGGGCCGGGGGAGCACACTCTCGGTGAAGGCATGTCCATGGTCCTCGACGCGGGAGCCGCTGTCCCTGTCGTCGCCGGAGCGCCCGCGCAGAACTCTGACTGGATCACCCCGGGTTGGGGTTTCGGTGGGCCGCACCCGATGTACCAGGTGTACTCGCTGATGCTCGCGACCTTCCTCGGAACGCTCGGCCTTCCTCATGTTCTCGTCCGGTTCTACACCAACCCCGACGGCCGGGCAGCCCGTCTGACGTCGCTCGCCGTTGTCGGTCTGGTCAGCGTGTTCTACCTGTTTCCGACACTCCTCGGTGTTTTCGCTCGACTGTACGTCCCGCAACTTCTGATCACCGGCACCTCTGACGCGGCGGTGCTGCTGTTGCCGGGCTCGGTGTTCTCGGGGTGGGGCGGACAACTGCTGGCAGCCCTCGTGGCGTCCGGTGCCATCGCCGCTTTCCTGTCGACGTCGTCCGGATTGCTCGTCAGCATCGCCGGCGTCGTCAGTACCGATGTTCTCCGTGGTCGAGTTCGAGACTTCCGTATTGCAGCGCTACTGGCCGGGGTCGTTCCTCTCGTGCTGTCGCTGGCGGTGGTGTCGGTCGACCTCTCGAGAACCGTCGGTTTGGTGTTCGCAGTCGCTGCGTCGACGCTCTGCCCACTGCTCGTATTGGGTATCTGGTGGCGCGGTCTGACTGCCGTCGGCGCGGGGGCGGGGATGGTTGTCGGTGGATGTGTTGCGGGCACTGCCGCTACTGTCGCCGTCCTGGGTGGTTTGTCGGAGGACGTCCTCGGTGGCTGGCCGGCAGCCATTTTCGCGTTCCCGGCCGCGGTGAGCGTGCCGCTGGCGTTCCTCACGATGATCGTCGTGAGCAAGGTGTCGTCGAAGCAGATACCGGCAGATATTGCGCGAATCTTCACGCGGATGCACGCCCCGGAACGTCTCGGAATGGGCTCCGATCGCGAAGACGATCTCCGCCAACCCTGACTTTCACCGCCCGAACCCTCTGCCGTTGGTCGCGCCTGCCTGACCGTTCGGCGCAGCGCGCGACTGCTCACCGTGTGACTGGCGCCACAGCGTCTTCATGTGACTCCGATCTCACTAACGTCTGTGCGTAGTTCACTTCACACGCGAGGCGAGGAGCCGGCAGTGTCCACAGCAGAAATCAGTGAGGGGTCGCCGCAAGAGCGACGCACCCCGGATGCCCAGGCATTCATAGACATGCAAGCGAGTCCCGAATTCCAGGAACTCCGAACGCGTCTGCGCAAGTTCGTTTTCCCCATCACTGCATTCTTCCTGCTCTGGTATGCGGTGTACGTCGTCCTGGCTACCTATGCCCACGACTTCATGGCCACCAAGGTCCTCGGCAACATCAATCTCGGCATCATCCTCGGCCTCGGGCAATTCGTCACGACCTTCGCCATCACCGCGTGGTACGTGAAGTTCGCCGGTCGTGAGCTCGATCCCCGCTCCGCCGCCATCCGTGAAGAACTGGAAGGTCCCGCACAGTGATCACCACACTCGCCGCGTCCGGAACGGACGTAGGAAACCCAGCCTTCAACATCGCGATCTTCCTCGCGTTTGTCGTCGTGACCATGACGCTGGTGATCCGCGCCAGCCGGACCACCAAGAAGGCGTCCGACTTCTACACCGGTGGTGGGCAGTTCACCGGCCCGCAGAACGGGTTCGCCATCGCCGGTGACTACCTCTCGGCGGCATCGTTCCTCGGTATCGCAGGTGCGATCGCCGTGTACGGCTACGACGGCTTCCTGTACTCCATCGGCTTCCTTGTCGCCTGGTTGGTTGCACTGCTCCTGGTCGCCGAATTGCTCAGGAACACGGGCAGATTCACGATGGCCGACGTGCTGAGCTTCCGACTCAAGCAGCGTCCGGTGCGCATGGCGGCGGCCCTGTCCACTCTGGCCGTTTCCCTCTTCTATCTTCTTGCCCAGATGGCCGGCGCCGGTGGACTTGTCGCGCTGCTGCTCAACATCGACGGCAAGGTGGGACAGTCGATCGTCGTCGCGATCGTGGGTGTGCTGATGATCGTGTACGTCTTGGTCGGCGGCATGAAGGGCACCACCTACGTACAGATGGTCAAGGCAGTTCTGCTGGTTGCCGGAGCCGGAATCATGTTCGTACTCGTTCTGTGGGCAGTGCGCGGCAACTTCTCTCAGTTGCTCGCCAATGCGCAGGACATGGTCAACAGTTCCACCACCAAGGGTGTGCAGGGACGCGACATCCTCGGGCCCGGTGCCAAGTACGGTCTTTCCGGAATGACGAAGCTCGACTTCATCTCTCTCGGAATCGCTTTGGTGCTCGGCACCGCGGGCCTGCCGCACGTGCTGATGCGCTTCTACACGGTGCCCACTGCCAAGGAAGCTCGCCGCTCGGTGACCTGGGCGATCGCGCTCATCGGTGCCTTCTACCTGTTCACACTGGTTCTCGGCTACGGCGCGGCCAGCATGGTCGGACCGGACAAGATCTTGGCAGCGCCTGGTAAGGAGAACGCGGCCGCTCCGCTACTCGCCTTCGAGCTCGGTGGCACCATCTTCCTCGGCATCATCTCCGCGGTGGCGTTCGCGACCATCCTCGCCGTCGTTGCCGGTCTCGCGATCACTGCTTCGGCGTCGTTCGCTCACGACATCTACGCCAGTGTCATCAAGCGCGGCAACGCAACCGAGGAGCAGCAGGTTCGAGTTTCTCGAATCACCGTCGTGGTCATCGGACTCGTCTCCATCGTTCTCGGCATCATGGCGATGGGGCAGAACATCGCCTTCCTGGTGGCTCTCGCCTTCGCAGTGGCGGCCTCGGCGAACCTGCCCACCCTGCTCTACTCGTTGTTCTGGAAGAAGTTCAACACCACCGGTGCGCTCTTCAGCATCTACGGCGGTTTGATCAGCTGCTTGACGCTGATCGTGTTCTCCCCGGCGGTGTCGGGTAAGCCGTCGTCGATGTTCCCGAACTCCGACTTCGCCTGGTTCCCGCTCTCGAACCCCGGCATCGTCTCGATTCCGCTGGCATTCGTCCTCGGCATCGTCGGTACGTACATCGGACGTAACAAGATCGAAGATCCGGCAAAGCAGGCGGAGATGGAAGTTCGCTCCCTCACCGGCGTCGGCGTCGAAAAGGCTGTCAGCCACTAAGAGGGGCAAAGCCCCGTGCGTCTTTCTGGTACCTCTGGTTACGGAAAAGGCGCACGGGGCTTATTGTTCTGCCATGGCAAAGCTCACAGTGAAAATCGACGTTCCGCTTCCTCCTCAGGAAGTGTGGGACAAGGCGTCCGATCTCAGTGGATACGAAAACTGGCTCGTGGTTCACGACGGATGGCGCAGTGAACTTCCCGAACAACTGGGTGTCGGCACCGAGATCAGCTCGGTCGTGACTGTGAAGGGCCTGCGCAACCGCGTTCGGTGGACCATCAAGAAGTACGACGTCCCGAAGGCGATCTCGCTCAAGGGAGACGGCAAGGGCGGGGTCAAGCTCGGTCTCGAACTCGACGTCAAGGCAAAGGGCGACGGGTCGGAACTCGCGCTGACAGTCGAGTTGGGCGGCGCGCCGTTGTTCGGCCCGATCGGTTCGAGTGTGGCGCGGGCGCTCAAAGGCGATGTGGAGAAGTCGCTGGCCCAGTTTGTCCAGATCTACACCTAAGTTGTGGAGATTTCCACATCGAGCTACTTCACCGCTAACATGAGTTAGGATTCTTTTCGGCGGGATAAACCGGGCATCGGTTGGTTATTGATGCGGGTCCCGCCGGAAAGGATTCGATCAATGTCGTCTCGTCATGGGTACGGCGCACCACCTGCGTCCATGCCTCGATCCGTGCAGGTTCTGATCGGACTCTTGGCAGTAGTCGCAGTCGGTGGAACCGCAGCATTCGCCGTGACGTTCAAAAGCGTCAGCGACAAGGGAGAACTCGGTGCGAGTGCTGTCACAGCTGCGACGGCAACCAGCTGTGAGAACCCGGAAACCGTGACCGTGGCCGCCGATCCGTCGATCGCCTCGGGACTCGAAGCTGTCGCCGCTGCCATCCCCGCTACGGAACTCGGGTGCAGCTCGCTCAGTGTGACGCCGCAAGATCCCGTGCTCACCGTCGCGGCGATCGCCGACGGTTCGGCACCCGCACTGTGGGTCCCTGATTCGAGCGAATGGTTGGACAAGGTTTCGGCTAGCGGGCAGGAGATTCGCCGGATCAGCAACTCGGTCGCGTCCACCCCTGTTGTCACTGTCTCGGCGCCGGGTAGCGAGGCACCCGCCGCTTGGACGGATGTCCTCGGCGCTCCAGCACTGCACATCGGCGATCCCCTCACCAGTGCCGTCTCCAGCGCACCGATCGTGGCAGCCTTTGCCGAGGCCCAGTCGCGGGGCGGGGACCTCACGTCCATTTCGGCAGCCCTGGTCCCGGTGGCGCAAGCGCAGTACGGAAATCTGAAGGAAACCGGTTCGACCGGACGCATCCAAACCGTGGACGCGGACGGCGGGACCGCGGTGACGACCGAGCAGACCTTCGAGGCTTATCTCGCCGCACATGCGGACAGTCGACTCACCGCGTCGGTACCGTCTTCCGGTTCGGTCTTCATGGACTACCCGATGGCAGGTGTGGGTGCAGACTCGGCGGCGGTCGACGCCGGCAAACTGCTGGCGGCAGCGCTGACATCGGACACCGGGCGCTCCGTACTTGCCGGCCTCGGGTTCCGCGGCGCGGATCAGGCCCCACCGGTAGCCGGTGGAGTGGGAAAGGTTGGCTCGCTGGTGCCGTCCGATCCGACTGTGGTCACCAAAGCGCTTGCGCGGTACGAGATTCTGTCCAGGCCTTCCCGTGCACTGGCAGTTGTCGACGTCTCGGGGTCCATGGACTACATGCAGGACGGGGTCACTCGAATGGCCGCGACTGCACAGGCCGGTGACATTGCGATCCGAATGTTTCCCGCCAACGCACAATTGGGTCTCTGGGCATTCTCCATAGACCTCGGCGAGGGCACGGACTACCGCGAACTCGAACCTGTCGCCCGTATGGATGCAACTGAAGGCGACACGGATCATCGGAGCAAACTGCTGTCTCGGATCGACAGCCTCTCTTCGATCGTCGGCGGCGGAACAGGTTTGTACGACAGCGTTCTCGCCGCGTATCGGTCCATGCAACAGACCTACGATCCGGCCTCGATCAATTCGGTGATTCTACTGACCGACGGTGCGAACGATGATCCGTCGAGTATCTCGCTGCAGGAACTTCTCGACACCCTGACTCGCGAGCAGGACCCGACGCGGCCGGTACCGATCATCACCATCGGTGTCACCGATGACGCCGATACCGATGTGCTCGAGCAGATTTCGGCTCTCACCGGCGGCAACAGCCACTTCGCTCCGACACCGGCAGACATCCCGAAGGTCTTCGTCGGCGCGATCAGTGGGCGCGCCGGCTGAACTACTCGAGGACTGGCGCGTCGGCGCTGTCCGTGATCCATTCGGTTGCGAGTCTCTCGAGGGTGCCGTCGGCGTAGAGCGCATCCACGGCGGCAGAGACGCACGCCGTCAGAGGACTGTTCTTCTCGAGCACGAACCCGAAGAATTCGGTGACCGCGTTGGGCCGCGGAAACTGACCCACGATGACCGACCCGGGCAGTTCGTTCTCGGTGATGTGAAATCCGGTCGGGATGTCGACGACCAATGCGTCGATCTCGCCCGCGGCCAGCGCAGCTTTCGCGTCGTCCGTGGTCGCGAACTCGCGTGGCGCAGTGGTCGGAACAATCGTGTCGGTGATCGCCGCGAGGCTGGTGGAACCGGTCTGAGCGCCCAAACGGTAGCCGGCCAGATCCGCAAGATTCTTTGCCTCAGCGGCTTTGCTCCCGCGCGAGGCGATCACCGACTGCGCCACTGCGTAATACGGCGAGCTGAAGTCGACGTTCTCGCGGCGATCCCCGGAAACCGTGAACTGATTGACGTCGAAGTCGAAATCCTTGGGGCCTGGTTTCAGTGCGTCGTTGAAGGCGACCGTGGTGAAGCGAACCTGATCGGCGTTGTACCCGAGTCTGTCGACGACGGCCCGGGCCACCGCCCCCTCGAAGCCCTTGCCGTTGGACGGAGTGTTGTCGACGAACCACGGCGCGTACGCCGGCGAATCGGTGGCGATGGTCAAGACACCGTCTTCGAGGGTGGTCCCGCTCTGGGGTCCGCACTTGTCCACGGCGGTGGTCGAGGGCAGTTTGGTGAATGCCTCGGGAACCGTGGTCGTGGTGTCCGCTGCCGCAGGTGCCTCCGGCTGCGACGAACACGAGCCCAACAAGATCGAGCAAGCGAAGATCGCGGTCACGGCAACAGCGCGTCGTGTCATAGGCACAAGGCCATCTTGCCTGTTTGTCCGGTACGGACGTGACGGGGGTCTCGTGTGAGCGGAGTTCACGCAGCTGAGCGTCGTAGTGCAAGGCGCTCCGACGGTGTCGTCCCACCCCATACTCCGTGTGGTTCAGCGGTGTCGAGTGCAAAGGTCAGGCAGTCCCGAATGACCGGGCAGCGGAAGCACACCTGCTTCGCGGAACTCTCCCGTGCAGCCCGATTGCGTCCGCGCTCTTCACCCGGCGAATAGAACACCGCCGGGTCCACTGTTTTACAGGTGGCGAACATCCGCCAGTTGTTGTCCACCAACGGCTCCACGGAACTGCGAACTGTCATCGTGGTCTCCTCTCCCATCGAGAATCCAGTCTTGCCCGTGGCCTGGCACAGCGGCAGGTTTCCGATCCATCAGATTTCTACTGCCAGACGCAGCGCTATCCAGACACAGTGCTATCCAGCACAATGAGGAAATGGCAACGACGGATCGGGGTCAGATCACTCTCGACGGCACAACCGTGTCCGTGACCAATCTGGGCAAGATCCTCTACCCCGAGAGCGGGACCACGAAGGCCGAAGTCATCGACTACTACACCCGTATCGCCGCAGTCATGCTTCCACATGTCGTCGGTAGACCGGGCACTCGTAAGCGTTGGCCCAACGGTGTGGACGGTCAGTCCTTCTTCGAGAAGAACCTGGCGTCGTCTGCCCCGCAGTGGCTCACGCGTGCGTCGCTGCAACATTCTGATCGCGTCGTCACTTACCCGATCTTCGATTCCGTTGCATCCCTGGCGTGGCTGGGGCAACAGGCGGCACTCGAATTACACGTTCCCCAATGGCGATTCGACGGTTCCGAGCGTGGTCCGGCGACACGACTGGTATTCGATCTCGACCCGGGCGAAGGCGTCGGATTGACCGAGTGCGCCGAGGTGGCGAGGTCGATTCGAGATCTGGTCGCAACTCTGGGGTGGACTGCCTATCCGGTAACCAGTGGTAGCAAGGGAATTCACCTCTACGTTCCACTGGATCGAGCCTTGGACGGCAGCGGTGCGTCGACTGTCGCCAAGCAGATCGCCACCGGACTCGAGAAGCTTCACCCGGATCTCGTCACCGCGACGATGGCTCGAAATGTGCGGGCAGGCAAGATTTTCGTGGACTGGAGTCAGAACAACGCAGCCAAGACAACCATTGCGCCGTACTCGATGCGCGGTCGCGATCAACCCTATGTTGCCGCGCCGCGCAGTTGGGACGAACTCGACGATCCGAAACTACGGCATCTGTTGTTCGACGAGGTTCTGGAGCGCGTCGAATCCGATGGTGATCTGTTGGGCGATCTGGATCCGCCGGTCTCGGCGGCTGTAGCCGACACGTTGACGCACTATCGCAACAAGCGGTCGGCCGACCGGACGCCGGAGCCGATCCCTGCTGCGGTGACCAAGGAGACAGCGGGCAATACCTTTGTGATTCAGGAACATCACGCCAGACGATTGCATTACGACGTTCGCCTGGAGCGGGATGGTGTGCTCGTGTCCTGGGCTGTTCCGAAGGGCGTGCCGACCAGTGCCGGAGAGAATCGGTTGGCCGTGCACACCGAGGATCACCCGCTCGAGTACGCCACGTTCTCGGGCACGATTCCGAAGGGGGAGTACGGCGGCGGTTCGATGACGATTTGGGATTCCGGGACGTACGAGACCGAGAAGTGGCGTGAAGACGAGGTGATCGTGCGCCTCAGTGGGAAACGGGTGCAGGGACGCTTCGCGCTGATCCGGACGAAGGGTGACCAGTGGTTGATGCATCTGATGAAGGATCAGAACGCGAGTTTCGGAACGGAGTTTCCCAAGAATCTCGAGCCGATGCTTGCCACCGCTGGAACGCTCGAAGGTCTCGACTCGCAGGAGTGGGCTTTCGAAGGTAAGTGGGACGGGATCCGAGTGATTCTCGAATATCATTCGGGCACAATGTCACTTCGCAGTCGCGCGGGTAACGACAAGACCGGGGACTATCCCGCCCTTGCCGGGTTGGCCGAGGTGCTGGACGGTCATGACGTGGTTCTCGACGGGGAAGTGGTGGCGTACAACGACGCGGGGGTCACCGATTTCGGTCTTCTCCAGCGAGGTGGGGAGCCGGTGTTCCTGGCCTTCGATCTTCTGTACCTCGACGGAGTGTCTTTGCTGCGGAAATCCTACTCGGACCGGCGCACCGTGTTGAATGCGTTGGCGGGCAAGGTCGGTGAGCTCGAGGTACCTCCACAGATCGAGGGCACGGCGGAGAACGCGTTGGAGGTGAGTACCGATGCCGGATGGGAAGGGATTGTCGCCAAACGTCGTGCATCGGTCTACCTTCCGGGGCGGCGTGGGTCGAGTTGGATCAAGGTGAAGAACTGGCGCACTCAAGAGGTGGTGATCGGAGGGTGGCGCACCGGGCAGGGCAATCGAGCACAGGGGATCGGGGCGCTGCTCATGGGAATTCCGGGTGAGGATGGATTGACCTACGTTGGGCGCGTCGGTACCGGCTTCAGTGATCGCGACTTGGAGTCTTTACTTGCGACACTGGAACCGCTGCGTCAGAAGGAAAGTCCGTTCGGGGAGGAACTTCCAGCAGATGACCGCAAGGGTGCGGTGTGGGTGAGGCCGGAACTCGTCGGTGAGGTGCGGTTCATGGATTGGACGAAGACCGAGCGTCTGCGTCATCCGAGTTGGCGAGGTCTGCGGGAGGACAAGAAACCGGGCGACGTGGTGCGGGAAACAGTGCAATGACGGCCAACGCACCGACGAACGCGACTGCGGCACAGATTTGGATTCCGGTACTCATCGCCGAGGTGTAAGCCTGGTTCGCTGCGTCGGTCAAGGCACTCGCGGGGGGAGCGCCGGCATGGATCTGCGCCGGATCGGCTGTGGAAGTGTCGACTCCGGGTTCGAAGCGGGACCGGAAAACGGTGGCTACGACCGTCCCGATGACGGCGACGCCCAGAACTCCACCCAACTCTCGCACGACGCTGTTGATCGAACTGGCCATCGAAGCCTGCTGGGGCGCAACCGAAGGCATCGACGTGGTTGTGGCCGGAGCCATGACCAACCCCATCCCCGCGCCGACCAGTGCCATGATCGCAGCCAGGATTCCGAACGGTGCGTACCTATCTGCTGCGATCGACAGGACCAACAGTCCCGCGGACATGACTGCGAGACCGGTCGCGATCGAACTGCGCACGCCGAATCGGCCGACCATACGATCGCTGCTGGAGGCGACAGTCGCCATCACTATCGCAAACGGAACTGCACCGACGCCGGCGACCAATGGACCGTAACCACGAACTAATTGGAGGTATTGCGTGTACGTGAAGAGAACTCCGAAAAGGGCGAAGAATGTTACGGCCAAGATGGCATTGGAGGTGCTGAACACTCGACTGGTGAAGATGCGCACGTCGGTCATCGGCGCCGAGGCCCGCAGCTCCCACCAGACGAATCCGGCGAGAAGTGCTGTTGCGCTGACGATCTCCAGCACCGTGACGGGCGACGACCATCCGCGAAGGCTTGCCTGGGTGAGGGCATCCACGATCAAAGCCAGTCCGCCGGCGGACAGCAGGAGTCCGGGGATGTCGAACGAACCCTTCGTGATCCCTCTTGCCGGGGGCACAAGAAAAACCGTCGCGGCGATCACACCGGCGACCAGTGGGACGTTTATCCAGAAGACGCTTCCCCAACTGAAATGTTCGAGAAGTACGCCACCGGCCACGGGGCCGATCGCGATTCCCAGTCCGGCGGTTGCAGACCAGATTCCTATCGCCCGGCCTCTCTCGTGCGGGGCGAACATCGAGACGACAAGTGACAGCGTCGCCGGCATGACCAGTGCGGCGGCTGCCCCCATCACTGTTCTCCAGCCGATCAGCTGCAACGACGTGTGAGAGAGGGCAGCGAAGGCTGACCCGAGAGCGAACAAGGTGAGGCCGGTCAGAAGTATCCGACGGTGACCGAATCTCGCGCCGAGTCCACCTGCCGTGATGAGCAAGGCGGCGAACGCCAATGTGTATGCGTTGGTGATCCATTGCAGGTCGACGGTGGTCGCCCGCAGTTCGCGGGCAAGGGTCGGGATAGCGGTGTTGAGGATGGTGTTGTCGATCGTGACTACGACGAGGGATGTGCAGAGGGCGCCCAGTGCTGCCCATCGTCGCCGGTCAGTGGGTTCGAGGGAATTCATCATGTCCTTACGAATGTAACCTTACGAATGTTTAGTGATGAGAACGTACCCCTTCGCCTTACATGTGTAAAGTTTGTCGGGTGAGTGATGTTTCCGAAGATGCCGATGAAACTGGGACGAGTGGTTCTCGGAGTACTCGCGCCCGAAATCCGAGAGGAAGCGGCGCACGACTCCGCGGAGAGATCGTCGCCGCAGCGGCGACGCTCATCGCCCGCACCGGATCGGATCAGGCGGTGACGCTCCGATCGGTCGCTCGCGAAGTCGGGATATCCGCACCATCTATCTACGGACACTTTTCCGATCGCGATGCCATTGTCGAAGCGGTGGTCTCCGAATCGCTGGAGCAGTTGCATCTCGCCGTGGCCGACGCCGTTTCCGCACACCCCGACCCGGTCGAGGGTCTGTATGCCGGGTGCTCGGCATACGTCGAGTTCGGCATTTCCGAGCCCGCTCGGTATCGGGTCTTGTTCGGGTGGTCCAGGCCGAAAGGTCAGTCACCACAATCGGATACGCGAGGACTGGCCGCCTTCAACACACTGGTGAACAACCTCGACGCGTGCGTCGCCGCTGGGAGGTCGGCCAGCACAGACACTTTTGTCGATGCGGTATCGATCTGGACTTCGCTGCACGGACAGGTGATGTTGCGGGCCGATCTCCCGGAATTCCCGTGGCCGTCGACCGACACCGTCGGTGAGATGGTGAGGAGCCTTGCGCGGCTTGTGAACTGACGCCTCAACCGTTTGCTGATCGGCAACCAGGCGAGGTCTGATCCAGCATCGTGAGATAGGCATCGAGCTGAGCTGCGCCGGCGAGAAGGTTGCGACTGCGTGTGGTCAGCCGGTCTTGCCAGGATTCGAGGAACGCTGACAATGCGTCTGCTCCGCCGGCCTCGCGCAGCGAATCGAGAAACTGAGCGACTTGCGACAGCCGATAGCCACCGCGCCGCAGCTGCCGTGCGATCTCGGCGTCGCGCACACACTCCGGACCGTATTCGCGATAACCCGTTGCTCGTTCGCGCTCGGGGCGCAGGATGCCGTGCTCTTCCCATGTGCGCAGTGTCGCCGGGTGAACGCCGAGACGGCGCGCCAGCTCACCCACCGTCAGCGCTGGACCGTGCACCAGTGCCGGTGCCATGGTGGACAGAGTCCCCAGCGCTGTGGCTACCTCGGTGCGAGTTTTTCGCTCGGCGAGCAGCGTCATGTGCGCACTGTCGATCAGGCGGTAGGCGGACTCGGTGTCGCCCTGGTTGGTCGCCCGCATGATTTCCGTGGCCCGCTGGTGCCCGTGACCGCCGCGCAATGCGAGGAAAGTGCGCAGGGCTTGCGCGTGCACTGGGGTGTATCGCCGGTAGCCGTAAGTGCTGCGCTCGGTCGGAGGGAGGATGCCGGCATCGTCGTAGTTGCGGATCGCCTGTGCGGACAACCCGTGTTCACGGGCAAGGTCTATGGGCCGCACTGATCACCTCCGATTGAGGCTTTTCACGGTATACCCCAGCTAATTGCCAGTGAAAGTTTCACTCGAATCTTCAACGATACTGTCGAAGGCAGTCCACCTTCGAAAGGGATGATCATGTCCACTGCCCCATCGCTTAGTGAGTTCGGCCACCAACTCGAAGACGCGGCAAGTCTTGGTCGTGCGGTCGACGAACTGCTCGCCACGCTAACCGAGGTGCCGACTCTGCTCGCCCTCGGCGAGCCGACCCACGGAGTCAAGGTATTTCCGTTGCTGCGCAACGAACTTCTCGGCCAACTGGTCGAACGAGGATATCGGTCGATCGTGCTCGAAACAGATGTCTTTGCGGCTTTGCTCGTGAACGACTACGTGAACGGGGGAGAGGCGGACATCGAGAAGGTGCTCGCCACAGGCTTCAGCCACGGATTCGGTGCGGTACCGGGCAACCGCGAACTCGTCGAATGGCTACGCGAGTACAACCACGGCCGCGCTCCGGCCGACCGAGTTCGCTTCTACGGCTTCGACGCTCCGGTGGAGTATTCCGCGGTGCACCGAGCCCACGTGGCGCGCTGTCTGCAGCAGGTGACTTCCTGCCCGCTGCGATGCGGCCGCACTCGTTCGACGGCATCGACCTTCTGCTCGGGCAGGACACCGACTGGACCAACCCGGCGGCGATGTTCGAACCGGCTGCGTCCGTCGGCAACTCCGATCAGGCTCGTGCCCTGCGCATCATTGCGGACGACCTCGCCAGCGTCCTGCGGCGCGCCGCACCTGTGCTGCGGCCCGCCGACCCGGCCGGTTACGACCTGGCCCTTGCACATTCACGCACCGCTCTGGGGCTCTTGCGCTATCACTCCGCGATGGCGAGTTCCGCTCCTGATCGCATCGGCACTCTGCTCAGTCTGCGTGCCGAGATGATGGCCGAGAACCTGTTGGCGGTCGTCGCCCAGGAGCAGCGACGCGGGCCGATCCTGCTCTTCGCACACAATGCCCATCTCCTGCGAGTGCCGTCCGACATGCCCGTCAACGGCGACGTGGTCAGCTGGGGGAGCGCCGGCTCACTTGTCGGACTTGTCCTCGGGGAGCGCTACGTATTCGTGGCAACCGACGCCAACCCCGACAGTGATCCGGGCACTCTGCAGGGAGCGTTGGCCGATGCGACCAGTCGGCGTGCCCTGTTTCCGGCGCCCGCACTTCGCGCAGCACTTGACCCGTCCGTCACCGCGGGAGAGGCGATCCTGCCCGGCCACCTGCCGCTGAAACCTTCGGAGTTGGACGGCGCCGACGCGGTCATCTTCGTCGCGGATACCGACGGGCAGCGTCATCAGTACTGGTAACAGCGTCAGGGGCAGAGCGCGTGCGAGAGTATCGCGACGGTGTCCGGCTGGTCCTTCGGCGTCGACGTCAGCGTCACAGTGAACGCGCGGTCCGGCGTCGCACCGGACAGTGTGTAGTACCCGTAGATCCCGCCACTGTGGCCGGTATAGGTGACGCCGCAGGGAAGTTCGGTGGCGCCGACGCCCATCCCGTACCCGAGTCCCTCGGCTTCGGTGGTGGCGACCTGAGGGGTGGTCATCTCGGCAAGCTGCTCGGCCGGCACCACCTGCCCGTCGAGTAGTGCACGCCAGAAGGTGTTCAGGTCTGTGCCCGTCGAGACCATCGCTCCGGCAGACCAGGGGATCGACGGTTCCGTGCGGGAAACGTCGGTCAGGCCACCGTCGAGATCCTGATAGCCCGTCAGGTGATCGCCCCTGATATCGCGCTCACCGGCCGCCGGGAGGTACGTGTCTTCCAGGTCCAGCGGGTCGAGTATCCGAGACTGAAGTTCGTCGGCGTAGCTGCGGCCGGTCACCGATTCGACGAGCATTCCGAGAACGATGTAGTTGGTGTTGGTGTAGACGAACGACGTTCCGGGGACGAATTGCGCCGGTTTGCCGAGGGCGATGGCGACCGCGGCGGACGGCGTCAGCGTTCGGTCCTCGTTTGCGGCAATCCATTCGTCGGCGCCGGGTTCTCCGGCGAACTCGGGTAGGCCGCTGCGATGTTGCAACAGTTGCCGCACGGTGATTGCGCTACCGTCTGTGC
The DNA here is from genome assembly GCF_058792695.1 of Rhodococcus sp. MT28. Lineage (NCBI taxonomy): Bacteria > Bacillati > Actinomycetota > Actinomycetes > Mycobacteriales > Nocardiaceae > Rhodococcus > Rhodococcus sp. MT28. Next base: position 483,529 of record NZ_JBXAFD010000001.1, on the reverse strand, counting down.
CACTGCCGTCCATGTCACTGCCGTCCATGTCACTGCCGTGCAGTAGGCCCGGGAGGTACTGCTCGATCGGTGCGTCGAGGTCGACCTTGCCTTCGGCCACCAACTGCAGGACGAGTGAAGCGGTGAATGTCTTTGTCACACTTCCGATCCGGACCCGATCATTCTTGCCGATCGAATCGCCGTTGGTCCGATTGGGTACGCCGCTGGTCATGACAGCCGTCGTGGTGCCGTCGTCGAGTGTTGCGATCGACCCGACGACACCCGACCTGGTGAGTCCGTCGAGATCCGATTGAATCTCCACTGCGCGCTGGAGCGTCGAGCAACCGATCAGCGCCGTGGTGGCTCCGATGATGACCGCGGCGACAAGGAGGTATGAGCGCATGATTTCGAATCTAGGGATCCGCCGGCTCCGACGGATCCGGGAAATCCCCGATCATTCCCTGATCTTTGCCAGGCCGGGACGTAAGGCCTGTTTGTCGAAAACCGACAAATGGGATCAATGATTCCTGTCCGAACACCACGTCTACGCCGTTAACATCCGAACGAAGTGTTTGTTTTCACGTGTCTTACCAGTTCACGGCTATCGAGGTGCGCTGCCGCGCGCCGAAACGACTCCCACGAAGGACGGATGCATGAAGAAGTCGACACTCCGCACGGGAACGGTCGCTGCTCTGCTGACCGGAAGCGTCCTGTTGCTCTCCGCTGCCCCCGCCTCGGCCGACCCGGGGAGCCTCGGCAGCGGCGGCAGTAGCGGGAGCTCCGGCAGCCTGGGAAGCGCAGGAAGCATCAGCAGCGGATCAGCCGCACTCCCCATTCCGAGTCCGGCAGGCCTGATCGCGCTGGCAGCAGCGAGCACTCAGACCGGAAAGCCCTACCAATGGGGCGGAGTCGGGCCGAACTCGTGGGACTGCTCCGGGCTGGTGCAATGGGCGTTTCGGCAGGCCGGAGTGAATCTGCCAAGGACCAGCCAACAGCAGGCCAACGTCGGACAGCCGGTTCCTCGGTGGGCCCTCGCGCCCGGCGACGTCATCACCTTCTACCCCGGTGCGACGCACGTCGGCATCTACGCCGGATTCGGAATGGTGTTCAACGCCTACGGAGTTGGTGTTCCGACCGGACTGACGCCGCTGGCGGATCTGCCGATCAACAACATCCGCAGGTTCTAGAACCTGCACAGAACCTTCACAAGTCCTCCCAGGTTCATCCACGAGGGCCGAATACAGTCAGTTCCATGAGTCAGCGAAGAGTGCTCGTGGTCGACGACGAGGTCAGTATCTGCGAGTCCATCGCAGCGAGGCTGCGTGCCGAGGGCTACGACGTCGAGTTGGCATTCGACGGCCCCAGCGCTGTGACCCGCTGCGAGCAGATGGATGCCGACCTAGTGGTGCTCGACGTGATGATGCCGGGATTCGACGGCCTCGAAGTTTGCCGCCGCATCCAGGCCGTGCGCCCGGTGCCCGTGCTGATGCTGACCGCTCGCGCCGATGAAACGGACATGCTGATCGGTCTCGGCGTCGGGGCCGACGACTATCTGAGCAAGCCGTTCAGCATGCGTGTGCTCGTCGCCCGGGTGCAGGCTCTGCTTCGGCGTGCGGATCGCGCGGAGCACGCTGCTCGCCCGGTGGCCGACCTCCTCGAGTTCGGTGACGTCGTGATCGACCTGACCGAACGTCGAGTGCGCCGTGATGCGCAAGAAGTTCACCTGACTCGCACCGAATTCGATCTCATCGCCTATCTGGCGGAGCGGCCGCGAGCCGCGATCCCGCGGGAGTCGCTGCTCGAGGAGATCTGGGGCTGGGGTGAGGGAGCGGGCAGTCGGACCGTCGACAGCCACGTCAAGGCGCTGCGACGCAAGCTCGGACCTTCCGTGATCCGGACCGTTCACGGGGTCGGGTACGCCTGGGACGTGCCGCGATGAGCGTCGTCGACCGTCTTTTTGCACGGTGGCCGCGGCCGCTGGACCCGATGCGGTCCTTCAAGGTGAAGGTCGGCCTCCTGGTTGTCGCAGCACTGGTGTTCGCCGCGGGTGGTTTCTGGCTGACGTCGCAACAACCGTTTCGTTTTGCTCTACTGACGGCGTTGGTTGTCGCTCTAGGCGTTACTCAGGTGCTCGCACACGGGATGACGTCACCGCTTCGCGAGATGACGGCCGCGGCGAAGGCGATGGCGCGCGGCGACTATTCGCGGCGAGTACGAGCGACTTCCAGAGACGAAGTAGGCGAACTCGCCCATGCGTTCAATCGGATGGCCGAGGACCTCGGGGCCGACGACCGGTACCGCCGCGAGTTGATCGGCAACGTCTCCCACGAACTGCGCACGCCCATCACCGCTTTGCAAGCCATGCTCGAGAACGTCGTCGACGGTGTCGAAGAACCGGATCCGGCGATGATGAAATCGGCGCTGCGGCAAACGGAACGACTGGGCGCGCTGGTAGCCGACCTTCTCGATCTCTCGAAACTCGAGGGTGGCGCAATGCCGTTGAAACGCCGCCGTTTCGAGGTCGAGCCGTTCTTACGCGAGCTGTCGAGTGTGAGTGCGGGCGACATCGAGATAGACGTCAAGCCTCCACAATTGTCCGTGGTCGCCGATCCGGATCGCCTCCACCAGGTGGTGACCAACCTGGTGGACAATGCGGTTCAGCACGGGAACGTCGACACCAAAGTTGTCATCCGAGTACGTACCGGCAGCGCGGGGGAGTTGGTGCTCGACGTCCACGACGACGGCCCCGGCATCGAACCACAGGCCCGTGAGCGAGTGTTCGACCGCTTCATCCGCGGCGGCTCGACCGACGGAGGCACCGGACTCGGCCTCGCGATCGCGAAGTGGGCGGTCGAATTACATGACGGCAGGATTGCCGTCGTCGATGCCCCGTCGGGTTGTTGCATTCGAGTAGTGCTGCCGCAGAACTGAATCAAAGTCCCTGACGAGATCGAGAGATCTCGCGATGGCGCATGTCTTCATCGGCATTCGTCTGTACTTCCGACCCTGAAAAATTGAACCAGACACATAGGAGATCACATGAGCGCTCCGATAGTAATTCCACCGAAACCGCCGATGCCGGCCGTAAAACCCAAGCGTTCCAGCCGGTTCTGGCGTCCCGATCGCACTTCGATGGCCACCCGCTCGATGCTCCTCGGCGCGGCCGCAGTAGGGGTGCTTGCGGCCCTGATCCTCGACCCAGGGTTCGCGAGTATCGCGTACTTGATCGTGGGTGCCGGTGTGGTGATCGTCTTCGGGATTCTGACGCCGCCGCGGATGACCGTGACGCAGTGGGTCGCCGCCATCGGGATGCTCGCACTGCTGGGTGTTGCCGCCGTTCGCGGTGCGGAGTGGTTGGTGTTCCTCTGCGTCGTGGTTGCATGGGTTCTGTTCACGTGGACTCTGATCGGCGGGCGGACGTGGACCGGGATACTTCTGGGAACGCTTGCTCCCTGGCGGGCACCGCACCGGACGGTCAACTTCGTTCGTCGTCGAAAGCTCGCTACCCGCTCTGCTCCGCGGGTGCCGGCGGCGCGAGTTGTCGTCGTGGGCGCAGTGTCGATTCTTCTCCTGTTGATTTTCGGATCTTTGTTCGTGAGTGCGGATCCGGAGTTCGCGAAGATCTTCGGCGGCTTCGCTCCGGCCATCTCGGTGTCGAACCCGGGGGCACGGATCTTTGCCGGCGTCGTGATGGCGTTCGGCACGCTGGTTGCGGTGTATCTGCGCCGCAGAACGCCGACGGTGGACGCGTTTGCACCTGCGCCGGCGACGCCGTTGCCGATGTGGGAGTGGGCGGTCCCGCTCGGAGTGCTCAACGTGCTGTTCCTCGGTTTTGTCGCAGTACAGACGAAGACGCTGTTCGGGGGAGACGAGCACGTACAGGTGACCGATGGACTGACCTATGCGGACTATGCGCGTGAGGGTTTCTGGCAGCTCATGGCGGTTACCGTGCTGACGCTGCTCGTCATCGCCGTCGCAGTGCGGTACATCGACCGCCGCGACGCTGGATCGAGGCGTCTTGCCCGCGGACTGCTGGGTGCCCTGTGTGTCTTCAGCCTGGTGATCGTGGCGTCCGCTGTGCACCGGATGTGGTTGTACGAGAATCAGTACGGTTTCACGGTGCTCCGGGTCAGCGTCTTCGCGACAGAGCTGCTTCTTGGCTTCGTGTTCGTGTTGTTGCTCGTCGCAGGTATTCGGATGTCCGGGAAGTGGCTGCCCACAGCTGTTCTCGCCACTTCGGCCGTCGCGCTGCTGGCCTTCGCGGTGTTCAACCCCGACGCGTACATCGCGCAAAAGAACGTGGAGCGGTTCGAGGGCGGCAAGAGCATCGACGTTTCCTACTTACGCGGGCTCTCCGTCGACGCGGTACCTGCCTTGGATCGTCTACCGGAACCGCAGCGTTCATGTGCCTTGAGCAGATATCGATTCGGAGTGCCGGGCACCACTGCGCCCTGGGAGTTCAACGCAGCGCGTGAGAAGGCCCGCGACATCCTGGAAGCTCGCCCGGTGGGGCCGTGCCTGCAGATGTACACGGTCGGATAGACGCAGGGCGATTGTGCAGCCGCACGGCAGATATCGCGCGCGGCTGCACAATCGGCGAGCGTCGCCTGGTCGATCAGTGCACGGCGAGTGAGATTTTCTCCCGTTCCTCTGCGGACACCACATCTCGGGTGGATCGTAAGTCGACGGTCACGCTGTGGAGTTTGCCGCCGTAGCGGAACGTGCCCTTCTCCGCGAACTCTTCCGCGACCGGGCTTCCCCGGTTGATGCCGACGTCGAGCTGCTCGTTCATGCTGAAGATCGCCCGAGTGGTCTTCTCGATCCGGCCCTCGGAGACCACCTCGTCGTCGACGCTCAGGGTGGCGGTTCCACCCTTGCCGATTCCGCCGCCGTCGTACTCGAAGTGGACGGACACCTCGCGCGCATCGGGTGCCAGCGGGTTGCGCCCACGCACGAAGGTCCGACCACCGCCGCTGAAGTTGTAGCAGTAGACGGGGACGGAATCGAGTATGTACAAAGCGAATCCGCCGAACCGGCCACCGAGGCTGACCAGCATGCCGTCGGCGACGCTACCCAGACTCGCGGTCAGCGTGTACGAGCGGTTGAAGAACGTCGGCGCGGCTTTCTCGACCAGACCGTTCATGTGTGGGTACAGCGTGAGGGTCTTGCGGCCCATCATCGGATGCGGGGGTCGTGATTCCGCGGTGGCGTGGCGACCGACCGTTCTGTCGTCCAGCGGCAGCACCTGATATTTGGCCGCCTCGACGAGGAACTTTTCCTTGAGCCGGGCGAGGATCTCGGGATGCTCGTCCGCGAGATCGCGGGCCTGCGACCAGTCGACCGAGGTGTCGTACAGCTCCCAACGGTCCTCGCTCATCGGTGTGAGCTCGAGGCCGTGAGTGGCCATCAGCCAGGGTGCGCGGTGGGCCGTGACTGCGGTCCAACCGTGATCGTAAATTCCGCGGTTGCCGAAGATCTCGAAATACTGTGTGGTGTGGCGCTCTTCGGCATCGGGCTCGGCGAAGGTGTAGTTCATCGCCACGCCTTCCATCGGTTTCTGGGTGACCCCGTCGACGCTGGTCGGTGCCGGAATACCGGCAGCTTCCAGGATTGTCGGCGTGATGTCGACGCAGTGATGCCACTGCTCCCTGATTCCTGGCTTGTCGATCCCCTTGGGCCAGTGGGTGATCAGACCGTTTCGGGTACCGCCGTAATGGGACGCAACCTGCTTGGCCCACTGGTAAGGGGTGTCGAGAGCCAGAGCCCACGACGCCGGATAGTGCGGGTAGCTGGTTTCGGTCCCCAATTCGTCGTAGCGCGCCAGTACGTCGGATGTCGCACTCTTGTAACCGTTGAGGCCGGCGAGGTAGTTGAACGAGCCCTCCATTCCGCCTTCCGCGGAAGCGCCGTTGTCACCCATCATGTAGAGCACCAGAGTGTTGTCGAGTACATCCATGTCCTGCAACCGGTCGACGAGCCTGCCTACCTCGTCGTCGGTGTGCTCGAGAAACGCCGCGTACAACTCCATCAAACGGGCCGAGACCTTCTTCTGGTCGTCGTCGAGTTCGTCCCAGTGTGGGAGCCCTGGAGCCCACGGGGCCAATTCGGTATCAGGAGCGACGACGCCCAGTTCCTTCTGCTTTTGGAGGGTGATCTCGCGTTGGCGATCCCACCCGTGATCGAATTCGCCGACGTACTTGTTCAGGTATCGGTCCGGAACCTGGAGTGGAGCGTGGCACGCGCCGAAGGGGAGATAGCAGAACCACGGCTTGTCGGGGTCCATCGTGTTGACGCCCTCGATCCATTCGATCGCGTGGTCGACGAGATCCTCTGACAGGTGGTAACCCTCCTGTGGTGTCTTGGGTAAGTCGACCATCGTGAAGTCCTCGTAGAGAACCGGGGTGAACTGGTCGGACTCGGCACCGAGGAAACCGTAGAACTTGTCGAAACCCTCACGGACCGGCCACCGATCGAACGGCCCGGCAGCGGTGGTCTCCCACGTCGGGGTCTGGTGCATCTTGCCGAAAGCACCTGTCGCATAGCCGTTTCCCTGTAGGACGCGTGCGACCGTGGCGGCAGAGGCGGGGCGGGTCCCGTTGTATCCCGGTGCCGCGTTGGCCATTTCGGAGATGACACCCATACCGACACTGTGGTGGTTGCGCCCGGTCAGTGTGGCGGCACGCGTCGGCGAGCACAGAGCCGTGGTGTGGAATCGGCTGTATTTCACGCCGGTTTCGGCCAAACGCTCGGCGGTGGGGGTGCGGCACGGGCCACCGAACGCGGAGGGTGCGCCGAATCCGACGTCGTCGATCATGATCAGCAGCACGTTCGGGGCCCCGACCGGCGGGCGAAGCGGTTCCGGGCGGGTGTACGGGGGATTCTGATCGGGGTAGTACACGGCGGCCGCGACGTTCGGCGTCTCGGGAATGATCGGAATGGAATGGCGATTCACCAGCAGGCTCCTTGGCGTGTGCAAAACCGGGCGGATTAAGCGGTCGTCTTAATCTGGAGCGTATCGAGCGGAATTAAGTTGGCGGCGTATGTCTCGTTGACTGGGACAACTACCCCCGTGAGTGGTTAAGGAGTCCCTGCACTCCCTAGCCGCGCACAGGGGATGGGGCTTGCGGAATTAAGACAGTGACTTATATGGTCGGTGTATGCCCGCCTCGTTGGATGCCAAGAACGCCATGATCGCCGTCGCCGAGCGGATGTTCGCCGAGCAAGGTATTCACGAAGTGTCCATGCGGGACGTGGCGACTGCGGCCGGGCAGCGCAACAACTCTGCAGTTCAGTATCACTTCGGTGGGCGAGACGGTCTGGTGCTGGCCGTATTCCGGCATCGGATGGATCAGATCAACGCAGCGCGACTGACGTATCTCGACGACATCGACGCCAGTGGGCGGACCGACTTGGTCCGTGCTTTGGTCGAAGCCTTTCTGTACCCACTGGCCGATTTTCTGGCGACGGTCGACGGGTCCAACTATGCGCGGTTCATCGCGAGAATTTCACCGTCAGTGGATACACAGAGTGCTGAGTTTCGCGAGGTCAGTGAAGGAATCAACGAGGTAGTCGGCAGGTTGACGCGGGCGTTGCCGCATCTGCCCCGCCGCGTCGCGGTTGAACGGATCGATCTGACGTTCAACATGAGCGTCTCTGCTCTGGCCATCTTCGAGCAGCGCCGCGAAGACGAAAACCCCGTTGTGCAGGCAGATTTCGATACGACGGTGGATCATCTGGTCGATCTCGCGGTAGGAGCACTGACCGCGCCCCAAAGCGCACACAAACGCACACGAGCAAAGCGGGTGCACGCGTCGATTGACGTGTGACCCCGCGACACGACACGACAGGACGGAGTCATTCGATGGCTACCCTTACATCATCACGAACAGTCCAAATCGGCAATCACACAATCGAATTCGGACCACGCGGAATGAGGCGCAATCCGGAAGGCGTTGAATCGAGGCCGTACGAGCGGTTCACTCTGACACCCGTCACACCGTTCATCGGTGCCGAGATCAGCGATATCGACTTGCGTGATCCGTCGGAGGAGCAGATCGAGGACGTGCGTCGGGCCCTCCTCGAATGGAAGGTCGTGTTCTTTCGGGACCAGCCGATTTCGAGCGTGAATCATCGTGACTTCGCGGCCCATTGGGGTGAACTCGAGGTTCATCCACTTCTCCCGCAGGGAGAGGTCCCGGCAGTCGTCAGATTCGAACGCGGAGAGGACAGTCCAGGAACCGAGAACATCTGGCACGTCGACGTCACCTGGACGAAGACGCCGCCGCTCGGTTCAGTACTTCGGGCGATCGACGTACCGCCTGCCGGTGGTGACACGCTCTGGGCTGATATGGGTAACGCCTTCGACTGCCTCCCCGACGAGATCAAGGACTTGATCGACGGCAAGGACGCCATCCACGATTTCGTGCCGTCCTTCGGACGCGGCATGAGCCCGGAGAAGTTGGAACAGATGAAGGAGCAGTACCCGCCGGTCCTGCACCCGATGGTGCGTAAGCATCCGGAGACCGGGCGTAAGACTCTGTTCGTCAACAGCCTTTTCACCACCCACATTCCGGACATGGATCCTGTCGAAGGCAACGATCTGCTCAACCTGCTGTTCGCGCAGGTCAAGGTCCCGGACTTTCAGTGCCGCTTCAAGTGGGCGCCGAATTCCATTGCCTTCTGGGACAACCGGGCTACCCAGCACTACGCAGCGAGTGATTACTTCCCTCATCGCCGCGTCATGGAGCGGGTGGCCATCCTGGGGGACGTGCCCTTCTGATCTACTCCTGCGGAATGCGGATGATGCACCGGAAGCCGACGTGGCAGGTTGAGGACTCCTCGGATTCGCCCTGCCGCGCGGCGGGGCGGTAGCGCAAGCAGTAGTTCGGTGCACACAGATGTGAGCCGCCTTTGATCACCCGTCGTGCGTAGGGTTCGCCCACCAACGCCTCCGTGGCGAACTCCGCTCGGGGATTACGAGGAATGCAGCACGACGAGGCCGGCGCGACGTTCTTGGAACTGCGGGCGTGGTCCGATGTGTAGTGATCGGCCGTCCATTCCCACACGTTCCCGGCCATGTCGAACAGTCCGTAGCCGTTGGGCCGGAACTTTCCGACCGGAGCGGTGCGCTCGTAACCGTCCTCGAGCAGATTCTCCCAGGGGAACTGGCCCTGCCACACGTTGCCACCGGGCCGCCCGCCCGGAGAGTCGTGATCGCCCCACACGTACGCCTGGCGATCGAGTCCACCGCGGGCGGCAAACTCCCACTCGGCCTCGGTCGGGAGTTCCTTGCCGGCCCACGCGGCGTAGGCCTGGGCGTCGAAGTACGACACGTGGGTGACGGGGTGCCGTTCACGTCCCCCGACGTTGCTGTGGGCGCCCTCGGGATGGCGCCAATCGGCGCCGGGAGTGAACGACCACCACTGGGTGTAGTCGTCAAGTGAAACCGGGCCGGGTGGCGAAGTGAAGACCAACGATCCCGGGACGAGGAGGGCTGGATCGGCGTCGGGATAGTCGGCGGCATCCGGGGCGATTTCAGCAGTGGTGACGTGGCCGGTTGCCTTCACGAAGCGTCGGAACTCGGCGACCGTCACCGCCGTCGTGTCCATCCAGAATCCGTCGACGGTGACCTGGTGAACTGGGCGTTCTTCCGGATAGAAATCTTCGGAGCCCATCCAGTACGTCCCACCCGGGATCAAAGACATGTTCTTCGGGGGAGTAGCCGTGGAGTGAGGCGTCGTCATGAATTCAAGAATGGCACGTTGGTCGCGCCGATGTGGGGAGAGTCCCACCTGGTGCCCTCGGCAGGATTCGAACCTGCGACCCTTCCTTTAGGAGAGGAATGCTCTATCCCCTGAGCTACGAGGGCGGGGAGCGTACCGACAAGCGCTGAAAACCCTGTGCTGCCGGGGTTTTCGCTTCCCGATACTGCTGTTGCGTCCGCTCGACCTGTCGGCACGAAGCCTCGGGCGTCACAGCTGCGCTAGTCAGTGTAGCGGCCCGCCGACGAGGTCGCGAAGTCGACGGTATCGCCGGGTGCAAGCAGGAGCCGAACCGATCGCACTGATCGCAATGGTGTTCACCGCGGAGCAGGCACGGCATCGTGCGGGAATGCCCCGCAGAATCCGATTCAACGCCTTTGCCATGAACTGCGTCGCCCACCAATCACCAGGTCTGTGGCGCCACCCGGAGGACCAGTCGTCCAGGTACACGGATCTGAGGTACTGGACGGAATTGGCGAAGCTCCTCGAGCGTGGACGATTCGACGGGCTGTTCCTGGCCGACGTGTTGGGAACGTACGACGTGTACGGCGGCAATCACGACGCAGCGCTGCGGCAGGGCGCGCAGGTACCGGTCTCGGACCCGCTACTGCTGGCGTCGGCGATGGCTGCCGTGACCGAGCACTTGGGCTTCGGGATCACCGCAGGTACAGCTTTCGAGCATCCCTACCCGTTCGCTCGGCGCTTGAGCACCCTCGACCACCTGACGAACGGGCGAATCGGGTGGAACGTGGTCACCGGATACCTCCCCTCGGCCGCACGGAACATGGGCGAGGACGACCAACTCCAGCACGACGATCGCTACGACCACGCGGACGAGTACCTCGAAGTTCTCTACAAGTTGTGGGAAACGTCGTGGGAAGACGACGCGGTGGTGCGTGACAGAACCACCGGGGTCTACACAGACCCCGCCAAGGTTCATCCGATCGAGCACGAAGGCAAGCACTTCACCGTTCCGGGCATCCACATCTCCGAACCTTCTCCGCAGCGGACGCCGGTCATCTTCCAGGCCGGCGCGTCGCCTCGCGGGGTTCGGTTCGCCGCCGAGAATGCCGAAGCAATTTTTGTCGGTGCACCGACAAAGGCGATTCTCAAAGACACCGTTGCCCGAATCCGAAACGAACTGACGAAGGTCGGGCGAGATCCGTACTCGGCCCGCATCTACACACTGTTGACGATCATCACCGACCGAACCCCTGAGTTGGCCCAGGCGAAGCTCGAGGACTACCGCAGCTACGCGAGTAGTGAAGGCGCGCTCGTTTTCACCTCGGGGTGGATGGGAATCGACCTCTCCGGATACCGAGCGGACGAACCGATCGGGAACGTCGAGAGCAATGCCATTCAATCCGCGGTCGCATCGTTTCGCCAGGCCGACGAGAAAGGTGGCGAATGGACGGTGGGGGACATCGCGGAGTGGGCGGGCATCGGCGGGCTCGGCCCGATCGTTGTCGGTTCCGGCGCGGAGGTCGCCGACGAATTGCAGGAGTGGGTGTCCGAGACCGACGTCGACGGTTTCAATCTCGCGTACGCGGTGACTCCCGGAACCTTCGAAGACATTGTGGAGCATGTGATTCCGGAGCTGACCAAACGAGGTGCCTACCAGAGCGACTACGACGAGGGAACGCTGCGCAACAAACTGTTCGGGCGAGGGGACAGGCTGCCGCTCGAACACCGAGGCCGGAGCTTCGACCGGATCCGCACTGCCGGCTGAGCGGGGACCTCAGGACCAGCCGGACCCGGGTACGTGAACCGAGGTGGTGAGGTCGACGGCCTCGATGTCCGAAGACCTCAACTCTTCACCGCACACACTGCAACCCAAGCGTGCTTCGAACCGTTTACCGCAGGCCTTGTGATGGAGAACGATGTCCGGGCCGTCCGCGGATCTGAACCAACGCTGACCCCAGGAGATCATGCACATCACCACGGGGAAATACGCCGTGCCCTTGGCGGTGAGTCGATACTCCGACCACTGTGGGCGATCCGGAAGCGGACGCGTTTCCATCACACCGATCTCGGTGAGGTGCTTCAAGCGATCCGCGACTATCGCCGGTGGTGCACCGGTGATCTCGGCGAACTCTCCGTAGCGGCGAGCGCCTCGGAAAGCTGCACCGATGATCGCCGCTGACCAGCGATTGCCGACAAGTTCCATCGTGTGAGCCAGAATCTCCGGACGGCGTTCGGACTTGGTGGAGCGTCGCCGCGATGTTGCTTCCGGGACACTGCGTGAGAAGTCCCCACTCGGACCCATTTGGGAGTCCAGGGATCGTACGTCCACGTCCTCGCCGCACTCCTTGCAGCGCAGGATCGGGGTGAAGTCGTTTCCGCAGGTGCTGTGCCGCAGTGGTGGAAGCGGCTGGGTTTCATTGGGCGCCCACTGCTTCTCCCACGACCACATGGTGATGAGGACGGGCCAGATCGACTGCCCTTTGCGGGTGACCGAGTATTCGTGCCTGGGCGGGTTCTGCTGATACTCACGACGCTCGAGCATTCCGCCGGCCGTCAGGACCGCCAACCGTGAGGACAATACGGAGTTGGAGATTCCCCCGAGGGCGAGCCAGTCGTTGTATCGCCGCGACCCCAACAGGGCGAATCGCAGAATCCAGAGGTTCCACTCGTCCCCCAACAACCCGAGCGTGACGGCCAGTGCGTTCGGACCGCCGGCAGGCAACTCGGTGACGCCCGCCGACGCGGTGGGTGTCGAAGATCCGGCTGCATTCACTCGTACCACCCCGAAATCATAGGCCGCGCACCCTGCGGCACCGCGAGACCGTACCGAATGGTCTGCAGAAAGAGTCGGGAATCACTCGGTGCGGGCAATGAGTAACGCTTCCTGAGTGATCTGGCAGATCTGGAGTCCGGACTGATCGAAGACCGCGGCATTCACTACTGCTCTGCCGGTGTGAGCTGTGGGGGTCGAGTGCTCGAAGAGCAGCCACTCGTCCGCCCGCACAGGGCGTTGAAACCACATCGTGTGATCGAGGGACACACCAGTCCAGTCCGTGTCGAGCGAGTGCTCCTGCCCGATGTCGTAGCCGTGCGGAGTCAGCGCGGTTGCCATCAGCATCAGATCACTGGCATAGGCGAGAGCAGCCACGTGAATCAGCGGATCGTCGCTCAGCCGCTGAGCCGAACGCATCCAGATGTTGCGCGGAGGCGCCGCCGAATGCGTCGTGGGGGCCTGCGAATCGATGGGGGACACACGAATCTCGATGGCGGAGAACTCCTCCCACACCTCTCCCAGCCCGCCGTCTGCCTCGGCCAACTCCTGCAACGTCACGCACTCAGCGGGCGGGAGTGCGGTAGGTACTGCGCGACTGTGAGTGATGCCCTCGTCGATCGAGGAGGCAGAGACCGTCGAACGGCAGACGAGTCGTCCGTCCTGGTGGACGTCGACGCCTCTGGTGGACAGGCGTTTTCCGTCCCGAAGGCGATCTACCGAGAACTCGGTCGCGCGATTCGTCGACCCCGGGCGAAGGAAGTGGGTGTGGACGGAACTGATCGCTTTGCCGTCGGTAACCGTGTGCCCGGCTGCGAGAATCGACTGGGCTACCAGTTGGCCGCCGAACAGCTGAGGCAGCCGAACACCGTCGTTCGACCCTTGCCACCGGTCCGGGCCGGTCGATTCCAGATCGAAGACGTCGGCGAGACCACTCGTGGGGGCGCTCACGACGCGTGGTTTCGTGCCGGACGGGGTGGACGAGGTAAGAATCCGCTGGTCCGGGCGACGTAGTCGTCGTAGGCCTGCCCCTTGCTCTTGCGCATGCCGCGTTCGAGAAGGGCCTTACCGCTGTAGCTCACCAGCAGTTTGATCATGACGATCGGAGAGACGATCGTGATCAGCGCCAATGGATCACCAAGCGCGAGGATGAACAGTCCGACCCAGACGCATGCATCACCGAAGTAGTTGGGATGGCGGGTCCAGGCCCAGAGCCCACGGTCCATCACCTTCCCGGCATTGGCCGGATCAGCTTTGAAGCGGGAAAGTTGGTAGTCTCCAACCGATTCGAAGACGAAGCCGACGGTCCAGACCGCGATGCCGATCGCGCCGAGGACTCCGAGGGCGCGAAACTCGTACATCGCGAACTGGACGGGCAGCGACACCACGAGAATGAGAACGCCCTGGAGGCCGTAGATTTTGCGAATCAGGAACGGAACCAGCGGTCCCTGTTGATGTTTGAGCAGGGCAGTGTAGCGCTTGTCCTGCCCGTGCCCACGGTTTCGGAAGCCGATGTAGAGGCCGAGTCGCATTCCCCACACCACGGTCAGAGCCAGCACGACGAGGCGACGCAGATCGTTGCCGTCCGACCCGATGGACGTCAGGTACGAGACGACGGCGACGACGGCGAAGCCAGGCCCCCAGCAGATGTCGATGATCGAGTGATTGTTCATCCGGATGGCGACGGCCATCACGACTGCGATGAAGACGAGGACGGCGAGTGCGCTCACACCGAAGTTCAGTGCAAGATCGCCCAGTGGGATGTCGGTCATGCGCGCGCTTTCCGATTGTGGTGGTCGAGCAGTTCGGAAGCGAAGTCCGCGAAGGCTTCCTGTGCGCTCGGATAGGTGTGAGGAGCGCCGAGTCGGCTGGTCACGAGTAGCGCGTCGAGCGCTTTGGCATCGAGTTCTGTGGTGGTGGGCAAGAATTCGGTCGAGCCCTCGACGGCGTCTGCCGAACGCACCCCGTTGCCTGCCGTGACGATCACCTGCCCGTTGGTCGTGGACTCGGGATCGACGAGGGCGGTGACCACCGGGGCTACCAGGTCGGCACCCATGATGTCGATGAATCGTGGATCCATTCCGGATTCGGTCATCTGCGTAGTGGCATAGGGCAGTACGACATTGGTGAACACATTGCGACTCGCTCCTTCGCCGGCTGCGGTGCGTCCCAATGCGATGACGGCACCCTTGCTGGCGGCGTAGGCGGACACGGTGGGTTCTCCGTGCAGTCCTGCGGTCGAGGCAATCATCACGATGCGCCCGAATCCGGCTTCGCGCATCACTCGGGAGGCTTCGGCGGCGACCAGTGCGGTTCCGACGACGTTTGTCGTGATGACGGTGCTGAGGTTCTCGGCGGTGGTGCGATGAAGCATCTGTGGACCGCTGACCGCGGCGCTGGTGATGCAGAAGTCGAGTCGTCCGAACCGAGTGAGAGCGTCGTCCACCAACTTTCGGCCGACCTCGGGGTCGGTGACGTCGTCGTGGTTGGCGACGGCCTGTCCACCGGCTTCGAGGATTTCGTCGACAACCTGATCTGCAGGGCCTCGGCCGCTCGAATCGAGTGTGCGATTTCGATTGTTGACGATCACCGTGACCCCTCGGCTCGCGAGATGCAGTGCGACGGCACGGCCGAGGCCCTTACCCCCTCCCGTGACGACGGCAACGCGGCCAGAGAGTGAACTGACGGTCATGAGGCGATCCGTTCGACGAGCACCGCGACTCCGACACCGGCGGCGCCGCTGACCGCGGCCACACCGTAGCGTCCGTCGCTCCGTACCAGTTCGTCGACACATGCGCCGACGAGAATTGCTCCGGTGGCGCCGAATGCATGGCCCATCGCCATCGTGCCTCCGTTGGGGTTCATGCGGTCCGGCCCGGCGTCAAGATCGCGGCGGAACCGTAGGCAGAGTGCGGAGAACGCCTCTGCGAACTCGAACACGTCGATGTCCTGTGGACGAAGCCCGGCTCGCGCGATGACTGCCTCCACGGCGCTCTGGCCCGCAGTGAGCATGAGGACCGGATTCACCGAAGTCGAGGCGGATCCGATGATCCGTGCGCGAGGGGTCAAGCCGGCTCTCGCCGCGGCTTTCTCGGATCCGAGGAGTAGGAGCGCTGCGCCGTCGGCCATGGCGGGAGAGGATCCGACGGTGTGCAGGTGTTCGATCTTGCCGACCTCAGGGTAGGCGGCGAGCGCGAGTGCATCCTGACCGGCGGCGCCGAGCCCTTCGAAGGCGGCAGGCAGCGCTGCGAGTCCCTCTGCCGTCGTCTCTGCCCTGACCAGTTCGTCGTGGGCTGTTCCCGCTTCTCCGTTTCTGCCGGGGACAGGCACAACGGACCGCTCGAATGCGCCGTTGCGCCAGGCCTCGGCAGCCTTGTGTTGGGTTTCGACGCCGTACGCATCCAACTCGTCGCGGGAGTACCCCTCGATCGTGGCATTCAAGTCGGCGGCAATACCCATATGGATGGAACCGATCTGCGCGATAGTTGCCGGGTCGGTCCACAGCGGTCCTCGATCACTGAACATCGGAGTCCGGGAGACACTTTCGACGCCACCGGCCACGACGAGGGACACGTCGTCGCCGCGAATGCGGGCCGCGCTCTGGCCGACTGCGTCGACGCCGGATGCGCAGAAACGATTGAGGGTCGCGCCGGGAACGGAATCGCCCCAACCGGCAAGGAGTGCGGCAGTTCTCGCGATGTTCGCGCCCTGCTCGTCCACCTGCGATGCGCAACCGAGAACGACGTCGTCGATCTGTTCTGCGGCGAGGTTCGTTCGACCCTGCAAAGCCTTGGCCAGGTGGACGACAAGATCGACTGGGCTGTGTTCGTGGAGGGCGCCTCGCGCCGATGCTCGACCGCGCGGCGTTCGCACGTAGTCGAGGACAAAAGCATCAGTCATTTTCAACCCTTCAATTAGTAGAGTTACTCTGCTAGTTGTAGTACGGTTGCGGTGAAATTACAACCGCCGTTGCGCGGGTATCTCGGTGACGTCACCGAGGCCGGATCGGCAAGGGGAGAGGTCATGACTGTTTCGAACATTTGGATTCTCGGCGGGTACCAATCCGACTTCGCACGGAACTTCACCCGTGAGGAACTCGATTTCGCGAACCTTGCCGAAGAGGTGGTGAACCACACCCTGGACGCGGCGAAGGTTCCTGCCACCGACATAGAGGTGATCCACGTCGGTAATGCCTTCGGGCAATTGTTTGCCGGCCAAGGTCAGCTGGGCGCGATGCCCGCCACCGTGCATCCAGACCTGTGGGGTGTGCCCTCGTCTCGGCACGAGGCGGCGTGCGCATCGGGCAGTATCGCTGTACTTGCAGCGATGGCAGACCTGCGCGCCGGCAATTACGACGTGGCTCTGGTGATGGGTATCGAACTGGAGAAGACGGTTCCGGGTGATGACGCGGCTGGCCATCTGGGCGCTGCAGCCTGGGTCGGACACGAAGGTCAGGAAGCAAAATTCATGTGGCCGTACATGTTCGACCGTGTGTCGAAGGAGTACGGGCGGCGTTACGGGATCGACGAATCTCACCTTCGCGCGATCTCGCAGATCAACTTCGCAAACGCGAAGAACAACCCCAACGCGCAGACACGCGGTTGGGCGGTGCCCGATCTACTCGGAAATGCGGGTGGTGACGACACCACCAATCCCGTTGTGGAAGGTGGTGTTCGACGATTCGATTGCAGTCAGGTGACCGACGGTGGCGCAGGGGTTGTGCTGGTGACGGACAAATACCTCCGAGAGCATCCTGATGCCGCGGCGACTCCGCTGGCCCAGATCGCGGGCTGGGGTCACCGGACAGTTGGTTTAGGTCTCGAGCAGAAGCTGGCCCGCGATGCCGATAATCCCTACGTGATGCCACACGTTCGGGATGCGGTGATGGGTGCCTTCTCCCGGGCCGGAGTCGACCTGGCCGGGATAGACGGGATCGAAACACATGATTGTTTCACGGCGAGTGAGTATCTCGCGATCGACCACATCGGTCTGACCGCGCCCGGCGAGTCGTGGAAAGCCATCGAGAGTGGTGACATCGCCATGGGCGGCAAGCTACCGATCAACCCCAGCGGCGGTCTGATCGGCGGTGGTCATCCGGTGGGTGCCAGTGGTGTTCGAATGCTTCTCGACGCGGCCCATCAGGTGACGGGAACGGCCGGCGGTTTCCAAGTCGAGGGTGCGAGCCGCTTTGCGACGCTCAACTTCGGTGGAAGTACGGCCACCACCGTCAGTTTTGTCGTCGACGCAGTTTCCTGAAAGTGCAGCCCAGCCTTTCCCCATCAGTCGAAAAGAGAATTCCATGGACGTCGAAATCGTAGGCAAGTTGTTGTCCACCCTTCCCGCCGATGACGATCACCCGTATCGCACCGGCCCGTGGCAACCCCAGACCACCGAGTTCAAAGCGGACAACCTCGAAGTCGTATTCGGTGAGGTTCCGAAAGACCTCGACGGTGTCTACCTGCGTAACACCGAGAATCCGCTCCATCCCTCGATGAAGGCGTATCACCCCTTCGACGGTGACGGCATGATTCACATCGTGGGCTTTCGCGACGGAGAGTCGTTCTACCGCAACCGATTCGTACGTACCGACGGCTTGGCGGCCGAGCAGGATGCCGGCGCTGCGTTGTGGGCCGGGCTTGCCGAGTCTCCCAAACTCAGTCGCCCCGAGGGCGGCAAGGGTGCGCGCACCCGGATGAAGGACGCGTCCAGCACCGACGTCGTCGTTCACCGGGGGACTGCTCTCACCAGCTTCTACCAGTGCGGAGATCTGTATCGTCTCGATCCGATGTCGGCGGAGACACTCGGAAAGGAAAGCTGGAACGGCAAGTTCCCCTTCGAATGGGGTGTGTCCGCGCATCCGAAGGTGGACGACAAGACCGGAGAAATGCTGTTCTTCAACTACAGCAAGGAAGCGCCGTACATGCATTACGGCGTCGTGGACTCGGCCAACGAGTTGGTCCACTACGTCGACGTCCCGCTTCCAGGTCCACGCTTGCCGCACGACATGGCCTTCACGGAGAACTACGCGATCCTCAACGACTGCCCCTTGTTCTGGGATCCGGTTCTGCTGGAGAAGGGCGCGCACGTCGCGAATTTCCATCCCGATATCCCGCTCCGTCTCGGAGTCATCCCACGCCGCGGAAATACCTCTGACATCAAGTGGTTCGAAGCCGATCCGACCTATGTCCTGCACTTCGTGAACGCCTACGAAGAGGGCGACGAGATTGTTCTGGACGGTTTCTACCAGGGCGATCCGGAACCGTCGGACAACGGTATGGGCAATCAGTGGGAGCGCGCCTTCCGTTTCCTCGCTCTCGATCGCATGCAGACCCGGCTTCACCGCTGGCGTTTGAACCTGGTCACCGGAGCCACGCGTGAAGAGCAACTCAGTGACTCGATCACCGAATTCGGCATGATGAACAGCAATTTCGCGGGTGAGAAGTACCGATACGCCTATGCGGCTTCTGGTAAGCCGTCGTGGTTCCTGTTCGACGGCTTGGTCAAACACGACCTGCTGACGGGGAACGAGGAACGATTTTCCTTCGGTGACGGCGTGTATGGAAGCGAGACCTCGATGGCGCCGCGCGTGGGTGGTACCGCTGAAGACGACGGCTATCTCATCACGTTGACCACCGACATGAACGAGGACGCGTCCTTCTGCCTGATCTTCGACGCTGCCCGCGTCGGAGACGGACCATTGTGCAAACTTCGCCTTCCCGAACGGATTTCGAGTGGCACCCACTCGACGTGGGCGCCGGGTGCCGAACTCCGACGCTGGCAGAGTGCCGACACCGCAGCCGAAGCGGTCGGACTGTGACGGGCACGCACGACGGGGGCACGTGGGAGATCCTGCGGCAGGTGGTGATCGGTGCACGAGACCTGGACAAGACCGGTCAACAATTACGTGAAGCGTTGAATCTGGCGCCAGGATTCGCGGATCCACTGCTCGAAGACATCGGTTTGGCCGACGAGACCTTGGCCGTCGGGCCGCAGGCATTTCTCGAGATCGTCGCACCGCTCGACGAGACGGTCTCGCTGGCGAGATGGATCCGCAAGGGCGGAGGGGAGGGCGGCTATGCACTCTCGATCCAGGTTTCGAACATCGAGCCCTATCTGGAACGTGCAGCTGCGGCCGATGTTCGGACGGTGGCAGATCTCGAGGCCTACGGTCACCGGATCGTCCAACTTCATCCCGGTGATCTCGGACTGCTCGTAGAACTCGACGAGATTCCCGACGCCGACGAGTGGTTCTGGGATGAGACGGAGAAGGAGGTTTCCCTCGATCCCTGGGTCGACGACATCCTCGGCGTCGACGTGTCCTCGCCCGATCCGGCCAGGACGGCGACGCTGTGGGCCGAAGTGTTCGGAAAGAAACCGGTCTCGGCGCAACCACTCTCGATCAGGCTGGGATCACGCGTCGTGTCGTTCGTTCCGGGGGAGCGGTCGATGCTCACTGCAATCGATCTGGCGGCGTCGAGCGGCGCGTCTGCCGTCGAGCCCGGGCTGAGTGTCGGCGGCGTGGAATTCCGGATTCACCCACGCTGAGCGTGCTTCACATCGAATGACAGAAATCGGGGCCGATCGCTCGAAGCGACCGGCCCCGAATTCGTGTCATGGACTCAAGCGAAGTCCTGTCGCAAACGAGTCTTGAGCAGCTTCCCGCTAGCGTTGCGTGGCAGCTCCTCGATGAACCGAACCGCACTGGGGCACTTGAAGTGAGCCAGTCGTTCGCGTGACCACTCGATGATCTCCGCTTCGGTTGCATCCGAATCAGCAGCTCGAACGACCACGGCAAGGGGAGTCTCACCCCACCGATCGGAGTGAACGCCGACTACCGCGACCTCGCGGATGCCGGGGTGCCCGGAGAGAACACTCTCCACCTCGGCCGGATAGACGTTCTCACCGCCGGAGACGATCATGTCCTTGAGGCGGTCGTGGAGGTAGAGATAGCCGTCCTCGTCGAACGATCCGCCGTCTCCGGTGCGAAGCCAGTCGCCGTCCAACATGGTGGCCGCAGTGGCTGCTTCGTTACGCCAGTAACGCTTCATGACGTGAGCGCCGCCGATGACGACCTCTCCGCGGGTACCGACCGGGACGTCTTCGAGCGTCACGGGATCGACTATGCGGATGGGCACTCCGAACATCGGCTGCCCGACGGACTTCAACCGATGCGCGGTCGACTCGTCGGTCGCCCGATGATCTTCCGGGGTCAGCATGGTGACGCCGCCGGTCGACTCGGTGAGACCGTATGCCTGCAGGAAACTACACCCGAAGACCTCGGTCGCGTCTTGCAACAGGGGCAGTGGCATCGGCGCGGCTCCGTAGACCAGGAACTGCAGGGCACTCCAATCTGCCTCGCGCACAGCCGGAAGGGAGGTCAGGACGCTGATCACCGCGGGAACGGCGACCGCATGCGTGACTTTGTACTCCTGCATCAGCGCGACGAGTTCGAGAGGTCCGGCGATGGTCTCGAGCAGTAGAGCGCCACCGCCGAGCGTCGTGACCAGGGCGAGACCCAGTCCGGCCACATGGAAGAACGGAACCGGGCACATAGCCACGGAGTCGGTGTCGAGATCGAGCAGGTGATACATGGTGGCGAGGGCACGGCCGAGGTTGGCGCCGGTGAGTTCGATTCCCTTCGGGTGACCGGTGGTTCCCGACGAGTAGAAGATCAGCGCTGTGTCGTCGGGGCGGCGCGACGACCCCGGATCGTCGTCGCCGACACCGGAAAGCCAGTCGTTCCACGAGATCGAGTTTCCGGAACCGTCCACCGTGACGACGGTCCGGACGCTACCGACCGCCGCGGCGACGTCGGAGAGGCCCTCATCGCCTGCTCCGAGTACGACGACGGTCGGCTCGCTGTTGCTCAGGATGTAGTCGACCTCGCCCGGTGCCAGCCGATTGTTGACGGCCGTCAGGATCGAGCCCATCTTCGAAGATCCGTACAGGACGGAGAGGAAAGACGGTGCATTGGCCCCGATGTACGCCACCCGGTCGCCGGGTCGAACACCATCGCGCAGAAGTGCATTCGCGACACGATTTGTTTCGATGTCGAGTTCGCGGAAACTGGTACGCCCGTCATCGGAGATGACGGCGGTGCTCTTCGGACTGGCAATCGCCCGGCTGCGTAGCAAGTCTTCCAGATTCTGCACGGGGCGACCGTCGGGCAGGAGCGCGTTCACGGAAGGTTCACGGACGGCAGGTTCACGGACGGCAGGTTCACGGGTGGCAGGTTCACGGGTGGCAGTCGAACCTACGGCCGTCGGCTGAGTTGTCATGCTGAATGCTCCAATCTGAAGGGGGCAAAGACAGGGGGTTCGAAAATGCCGGCGGGAGCAGCGAGTACATGCTCGACGGCGCGTAGTGCCGGGCCTGCAGTGATGAACTGACCGGCTGTCGTGCGACTGTTCGGATCTTGTGGTTCGACCAGGTTGACGGTCATCACGATCTCGGGTTTGCCGAAGAGGTGGACTTCCCATTGGTCCCGTCCCGCGTATTCGTCGCGATCAGGTTCCATGGTCCAGATGATGGCGAGGGTGAGGAACTGCTTTCCGTCGACCATTGCGTGCCAGCGCCATTCGGTGGTTCCGACGGTTCCCGCGGCGATGCGTCCGGCGGCGACGTCGAGATCCGTACGTGCCGGAACGACCCTGTGATCGGACACGACCTCGTCGTAGGTGACGCCCAGGCGCTCGCACATGAACGCGATGGTCTCGAGGTACAGCGACGCGTACAGCGAGGGCAACGGCCCGGATCCGTCCAGTTCCTCCGGGGGCGAACCCATTCCCATGACGGTGAACGCGAAGTCGGGGTCAGGCATGCCGCGAGCGTCGAGCACCTCGTCGATCGTAATTCGGTCGAGTTCGATCGATGTTCCCGTCAGCGCCAACGCCAATCGCTCGCCGATGACACCTGGGCTCATGCCGACCCCGAAGAGCGTCGAATCGCCTTCCTTGCATGCTTGGGCGAACATGTGCTCGCGTTCGGTGCCGTGTGCGCGGGGGAAGTGCTGCCCGGCCGTCGTGATCACGTTGATCCCGGCGCGAAGCAGACGGCACAGATCGTCGTCGTGGCGTTCGTACGGAATCTGCAACCGCGGACTGTGGATGAGAACCTGTGGGCGCGAGCGGATGATCTCGTCCACGTCGCGTGTAGCGATCACCCCCGTCGGTGCTCGTCTGGCGATGTCACCGGCGTCTCGACCCGCCTTGGCGTCGCTGTACACGTAGAGGCCGACCAACTCGAGGTCGGGACGATCGATGATTCCGCGTAGCGCCGTCTTGCCGATGGCGCCGGTCGCCCACTGGGCAACACGAATCGGATCGCTCATGATCGGGTGGTCAGTTCGCCGGCGAAGAGGAGCTTGCCCAGTCCGCGTTCGTACCGAATCGGATCGCGGGCCAGGCGCGCACGCGCGTCGATTGCCATGAAATCGGTGTCGCACGTCCACTCGCCGCGTTGCATGGCGGCGAGTCCGGTTGCCGCGATGTCGAGAGGGTTTTCCTTGTGGCCCTGCACATGTGACGCCATGCGGGTGTCGACGCTGCCGACGATCAACGACGTGACGGTGATGCCGTGCGGTTCGAGTTCGGCGCGAGCGATGCCGCCGAGCGACAGAGCAGCCGCCTTGGCCGGTGAATAGCCACCCATGAAGGCGGTCGGAGCGATTGCGGCCACCGACAGGACGTTGACTATCGATCCTCCGCCGCGGGCGGCGAGTACCGGCGCGAAGGCGCGGATCATCGTCAGAGGCCCGAAGTAGTTGACCTCCATCTCGGCTCGCGCAGCCGCTTGGTCGTCGGCCTCGATCAACCGATTCCCGGTGAACAGTCCGGCATTGTTGACGACCACTGTGGTGTCACCGCACGCCCGGGCCGCTGCATCGACGAGTCCTGGATCGGTCACGTCGAGTTCGACGATGTGTGCTCCGGTGGATCGCAGCTCGGCGGGCGCCTCGTCGGGATTTCTCACCCCTGCATAAATTTTGGCGGCACCCATCGACTTCGCCTGTTGGACGAAGGCCAAGCCGAGCCCTCGATTGGCGCCGGTGACGAGGACAGTCGCGCCCTCTATCGGCGTTCCGCGAAACCTTGTCATGAGTGCTCCTGTGTCTGCCGTGTGTAGATGAGGTCGTCGGGAAATTTCTTGCTCTTCTTCAAAGACGTTTCAGGCGCGAGCATCCCGAAGATCCAGCCTTCGGCTGTGGCCATGTCGTGGTTCCAGTCCCACCGCAGTGCGCGGTGGCGGATTCCCCACCTGCCGTCCTCGTAGCCGAAGCGGTCGATCAGGCGCGCCGAGGTGAGTGTGTCGGCTATGCCGTCCGAGTGCTTGATTCGCGCGAAGGCAAGCACGTAGGACTCGACGTGTGCTGTGTCCCCGTCGAGTTCGACCAAGACGTTGGTCATTGCGTGGGTGGTCAGTGACCGTGGGTGGGTGATGGCCCCGGCGATGTGGTCGATGTAGTCGTCGGCGGTGCCGGTGAAGACACCCCCGTGGTCTTCGGTTGCGCCGGGTAGATAACACCGCCTGGCGTCCTCGACGTCGCCGCGATCGGCGGCTCGGAGGAAACGAGCCAGAACCTCGTAGATTTCCTGCTTGGCGACGAGAGCGTCGACCCGGCTGTAGTCCCTGACGTCTGGGCCCCCGCCGCTGTCGACTGCGTGAATGTTGTTGGACCTCACGATGATGTCCCTTCTCGGCTCCGGGTCGGGGGCCGCACGTTGACGGAGTGCCTCTGTTTACTGTAGTAATCTCTATCACACTGTTAATTGAAGTGTCACGAGGAGGTGAAACCAATGCTTGGAAACACACCACCCGCACAACCCGCGAATGACCCGGTCGTACTCACGCTCTCCGATGTATCGATCGAATTCGGCGGAGTCACGGCTCTCGACGACGTCGGCTTCGACGTCCACGCCGGCCAGATCTGCGGACTCATCGGGCCGAACGGCGCTGGTAAGACCACGCTGTTCAACTGCATCACAAGGATTTACGAACCGAGTCGCGGTGTCATCACCTGGCAAGGAACCGACCTCTTGGGATTGCGGCCCTATGCATTGGCATCTGCAGGGATCGCTCGGACCTTCCAGAATCTCGCACTGTTCAGCGGCATGAGCGTCTTCGACAACACCATGGTCGGCGGATCGTCTCGGGGCCGCTTCGGACTGGCGAGCGGGGTTCTCGGCTGGCCTCCAGCGCGCGCCCGAGTCCGAGAACTGCGAGAGAAGGCCTGGTACCTGCTCGAACGCCTCGAACTCGTCGACGTCGCGAACGCGCCGGCAGCAGGCCTTCCGTTCGGAACACTCAAGCGCGTCGAACTGGCACGAGCATTGATGTCCGAGCCTTCGCTGCTTCTGCTCGACGAGCCCGCCGGCGGGCTCACACACAGCGAAGTCAAGGAGCTGGGAGAACTGATCGTCTCGCTCCGCGACGACTTCGGCTTCGGAGCGCTTCTGGTCGAACACCACATGGGATTGGTGCTGGGTATCTCCGATCACGTTGTCGCACTGAACTTCGGCCACAAGATCGCTGAAGGTACTCCGGCGGAGATCCAGCAGAACGACGCCGTGATCAATGCTTATCTGGGGCGAGCGGCATGAGCCTGCTGAGCGTCGATGATCTGCATGCCGGTTACGGGCGAGGCAATGTACTGCACGGGGTTTCGCTCGACGTGGAACCCGGCGGGGTCGCTGTCGTTCTCGGCGCGAACGGTGCCGGCAAGACCACCATGATGCGTGCGCTTGCCGGATTGATTCCGCACCAGGGAACGATCACCTTCAACGGTTCGCCGCTCGGATCCAAACCTGAACGCGCCGTGGCCGCCGGCGTCAGCCTTGTCCCACAGGGCCGTGGAACTCTCGGTCAACTGTCGGTACGTGACAACCTGCTCGTCGGCGCTGCGCTTCGCAACGACAAGGCGGAGATCGAGGCCGACATCGAGCGGTGGTGTGAGACATTTCCGGTGCTCGCGAGGAGGTCCACACAGTTGGCAGGTTCGCTGTCAGGCGGTGAACAGCAGATGCTCGCGGTCGCGCGGGCATTGATGAGCCGTCCCACCCTGCTTTTGTGCGACGAACCGAGCCTGGGTCTGGCGCCCATCGTCATCGCCGAATTGTTCGACACGCTCGGTGCGATCAACCGGAGCGACGGAACTGCACTGCTGATCGTGGAACAGAATGCCGATCTCGCGATGAAACTCGCGTCGAAGGTCTTCCTGCTCGACGTAGGCACCATCGTCGCTGCCGGCACGCCCGAGGAATTTCGTTCGGACGACGTCGTGCGCAGCGCCTATCTCGGGTACCAGGAGTAAACGGTGACACTCTTTCTCGAACGACTCATCTCCGGATTGACCAACGGCTCGATCTACGCAATTCTCGCGCTGGCACTCGTGGTGGTGTTCCGTGCCACCGGCACGATCAACTTCGCTCAGGGCGAGTTGGCCCTGTTCACAACCTTCGTGGCGTGGTGGCTCACAACGATGTCCTGGCCGATCTGGGCCGCGATCGGATCGGCTCTCGCTCTCGGCTTCCTGCTCGGGGCGTTGATGGAGCGTCTGCTCATCCGGCCGGTTCAACGTAGAAGTGACATGGCAGTGCTGATAGTGGCACTGGGATTGTTCACCGGGCTCAACTCGTTGGCCGGAATGCTGTGGGGGAGCGAAACGAAGATCATGCCGAGCCCGTTTCCCAACGGTCCCACCGACTACATCTCAGTGGGCGGCGCGCGCGTGTACGGCGACGCACTGGGCGTACTGGTTGCGCTCGTTGTCCTACTTGTGTTGATGTCCTTGCTCTTTCGCAAGACGAGAGTCGGTCTGCACATGCGTGCCGTCGCGGACAATGCCGAATCTGCCACTCTCGCCGGAGTTCCGACCAGCCGGATACTCGCAATCGGCTGGGGTGTTGCGGCAGCGATCGGCGCACTGGCCGGTGTCCTGGTCACTCCGCTCTCGCCGCAACAACTCGGCCTCACGACCATGTTCCCGATCTTCATCGCAGCATCTGCGGCAGCGCTGTTCGGCGGTCTGGACAGTCTTGTCGGCGCAGTTGTGGGTGGGTTGACGATCGGTGTTCTGGAATCGATGCTCAGCGGCTACATTTCGGTCATCGGCGGTTCGCTGCAGCAGACATCCGCGCTACTGATCATCGTGGTGATCCTCTTCGTCAGACCCAATGGACTGTTCGGTACCAAGAAACTGGAGCGGGTATGACGACGCTTGCCGAGAGAAATGAACCCGCGGTCGCCGAAAAGGCAGTCAGGCAGCCGCGCGTGGTGGTTGCCGGATCGACGTCGTACCGGATACTCCAACTGGTTCTGCTGGTGGCTGCCGTCTGTGCCCTGCTCCTCGTGTCGCAGAGCGCGCCGTTTCGCGTAGGGCAGTTCACGAGTGTCTTCATCATCGCGATTGCCATCGCCGGACTGAATATCGTCAGCGGGTACACCGGACTTCTGTCGATCGGCCATTCTGCCTTCTTCGGCCTCGGCGCGTACACGACCGGCGTTCTGATCGTCGATCGCGGATACTCGCCGTTGACCACAATCCCGATGGCAGTCGTATTGTGTTTCGTACTAGGACTTCTCGTCGGGCTTCCCTCCTTGCGGATCAAAGGGCTGTATCTGGCCCTCGTTACCCTCGCCGTCGCTGTGGCGTTTCCCGAAGTGATCCGCAAGACCGGGGATCTCACCGGTGGCGCGGCCGGCATGGTCGTTCGTGCGAATCTTCTGGTCCCGCCGAAATGGACGGGTTTGACCCGCGCGGACACCTATCTCTGGATCTTCTGGGTTTCGTTAGTGACGCTGGCAGTGGTCATGCTCCTGATCCGCAATCTCGTCAAGAGTCGATTCGGTCTGGCAATGGTTGCGGTGCGCGACAACGAGATTGCGGCGAGTGCAAACGGCATCAACGTCGCGCGGGTCAAGATTCTCGCTTTCGGACTTTCCGGCACGATCACCGGTCTGGCAGGTTCGCTGTTCACGATGTACATCGGCGCGCTCTCACCCGAGTCCTTTTCGTTGATGAAGTCGATCGAGTTCATCACCGGACTGGTGTTGGGCGGAATCGCAACGCAATTCGGCCCGATCGTCGGGGCTACGGCAGTGGTGTTCCTGCCGTACTACACCGGAAGCGTCACCGACGGCCCCGTGTCGGGAGTGGTGTTCGGCGCGGTGCTGATCGCGATCGTGTTCTTGATGCCGGACGGAATCGTCGGCCGGATCAACAGCGTTCTCCGACGGTTTGTCCTGGTGGTTCCCGCAGATCATCCCAAGTATCGCGAAGGTGAACCCCGCACCTGAGCGCCGTCTCCCTCGCCCACTCTCGTTTCTCTCAACTCACAGCAAGGAACTGGACGATATGAAAAGGCAGACCACGATTCCCGCAGTCATCGCCGCTGCGGCACTACTCCTTTCGGCCTGCGGAGGTAACTCCGACGCAGAGAGCAACACGTCGACCTCGGCCGGAGCAGTATCGGTCGACGACTGCAGCGATCCCAGTGGTGCCGCGGCGCCGATCACCGACAAACTCACGGTGGGGTGGAGTGGGCCGACGTCCGGCCCGCTCGCCGACGCGGTCGGCAACGTGATCGAAGGAATGCGAGCACGGTTCGAGGTCGAGAACGCGGCCGGCGGCGTCGGCGGCGTCAAGCTCGACGTCGTGGTCAAGGACGATGCCTTCTCCCCGGAGCGCGCCAAAGCCAATGTCGGAGAGTTCATTCAGAAGGACAAGGTCGACGTTCTGGGCACGTTCGGAGCAGGCCAGTTGAACGCCATCGCGGACGACCAGACCACTGCCTGTGTTCCACTGCTCTTCGCGCAGGCAGGCATGCCCGAGTTCCGGGTGATCGAAGACTTTCCGTGGACCACGGAGTATCTACCGGATCCGGGCGTCGAGATGGAGGTAGTGGTCGAAAGCCTGAAGAAGAAGTATCCGAGCGGCGCCAAGGTTGCCTTGGCCACGAACCAGACCGAGTCCGGACAAGGGATCGCCAACGGCTTCAAGTCCGCGATCGAAGGAACGAACTTCGAGATCGCAGCCGAAGAGGCGCTGACCGACCCCAAGACGGCGGCATCGACCCTCAAAGCCAGTGGCGCCGAGGTATTGGTGGTGGCCGGTGTCACCACCGATTGCCTCGCGATCACCCAGGCGATCGGACGTGTCGGATGGAAGCCCGACACCGTGATTCAACCGTCGAACTGCGTCGACGGTGCGACGCTGTATGCGCCCGCCGGTGATGCTGCCGACGGGCAGCAGGTGATGGTGTGGCTCAAGGATCCCAACAACGCCCTCTACAAGGACGACGCGGCGGTACGTGACTACCTGGCCGGTGCGGCTGCTCACGGTGCCGATTCCCCGACCAACAGCTACACCGTGAATGGCTGGGCCATCGGTGACCTGTTGGTGGACAACTTCACTCGGGCCTCTGAGTCATCCGACGGACTCTCACGCGCCAGCATCATGAGTGCCGCACGAACGCAGGACTACCACCCGCCGATGTTCATCGACGGAATCAAATTCACGATGACCGCGGACCATGCATTGGGAATCCTGGCATTCCAGCCGTTCGAGTGGAACGCCGCTACCCAGGCGTTCGAGAAGCAAGGCGACGTGATCGACATTTCCGGCCGTTACGAGAACTGAAACGAGTACGCGAATGAACAAGGCACACAGGGGATTGCATCCTCGCGTCAAGGTGGACGAATACACCTCGAAAGGGTGGTGGTCCGACGAGACGATCGATCAGGTGTTCCGGGCGCAGGTGCGGGTACGCGGTGACGAACTTGCCGTGGTTGATCCGGCGAACCGGAGCGAGTTGTCCGGCGGAGATCCGCGACGCCTCAGTTGGAACCAACTGGAGAGCGAAGTCATCGCGCTCGCTGCCGGCTTCTCCGAGGTGGGTTTGGGCCGGGGAGATGTTCTGGGCGTGCAGATGCCCAATACCGTCGAATTGGTCGAGGTCTACCTTGCAGCGTGGTCTCTGGGGATCGTGGTCTCGCCGTTGCCCATGCAGTACCGCGAACGTGAAGTGGAAGGAATGGCAAACCAGGCGGCGTTTGCAGCATTTGTCACCGTACCCAGTTTTGGTGACAGACTCCCTGCTACGGAGATCGCTGCAATCAGATCCCGGATTCCTTCTCTGAGATCGGTGTTCGCCTACGCTCCCGAATCAGAGCTTCCGGCTGAGCTTCCTACCGGCGTCGTGGGGCTGAGTCCTCGGGCGGCCACCGAAACACAGCGCAGTGAATTGGATGTACGAATCACCGAAGATCCCAACGACCCCAACGATGCGATGACGATCTGTTGGACCTCCGGGACCGAAAGCGAACCGAAGGGGGTCCCACGTTCGCACTACGAGTGGCTGGCCATCTGCTGGGCCACGATCGACGCTCCCGACATCGTCGTCGGCGACGTCTTGTTGAACCCGTTCCCGATGGTCAACATGGCCGGAATCAACGGAATGTTCCTGCCGTGGATCCGCACGGGATGTGTACTGGTACAGCACCACCCGTTCGATCTTCGAGTATTCCTCGGGCAGATCGAGGCCGAGCGCGTGACGTACACGGTAGCGCCGCCTGCGCTGTTGTGGATGCTGCTCGCCGACGAGTCGATGCTCGCGGCGGTCGACCTGTCGAGCTTGACTCGGATCGGTTCGGGTTCGGTGCCACTGCAACCTCCGATGGTCCGGGGATGGCAGGAGCGATACGGAATCGGAGTCATCAACTTCTTCGGATCCAACGAAGGCATCAGTCTGCTCTCCTCGCCTGCGGACATGCCGGATCCGGACGACCGCGCACGGTACTTCCCCCGCTTCGGTGTCGAGAACTTTCGCTGGAGCACCAGAATCTCCGACTGGATGGACGTGCGCTTGGTCGACGTGGTCACCGGCGAGGACATCACCGAAGTCGGGCACCCGGGTGAGTTGCGAATCAGCGGACCGACGGTCTTTGCCGGCTATCTCGGCGATCGGCCGTCTCCGTTCGACGAGCGCGGATTCCTCTGCACCGGAGACATCTTCGAGATTGCCGGTGATCACGGACAATTCCTACGCTACCTGGATCGAGGCAAGGACCTGGTGATCCGCGGTGGAATGAACATCGCCCCAGCCGAACTGGAGGGATTGATCGCCGAGCATCCGGCCGTTGCGGATGTGGCCGTCATCGGCGACCCCGACGAAGTACTCGGTGAGCGCGTCGCAGCAGTGGTGACACTTCGACCCGAGACGGAACTCGAACTCGATGCTCTGGTTGCGTTCCTGAAGGACAAGCGCATCGCGTCGTACAAACTTCCCGAGCGGCTGGAGATTCGGAAAGAACTGCCGCGCAATTCGACCGGAAAGATCCTCAAGCGTGAGCTTCGACAGAAGAGTGTGGCATGAGTGTGATGAACGACAGTGACAAGCTTGCGTTGGCGCGTGAGATGTTCCAGGCGTGGGACGTCATGGACTGGACACGCGTCGTCGACTTGTTCGCCGAGGACGGTGTGCTCCACAGCGTCATGCAGGAACCTCTTGTCGGCAAGGAGGCCGTTGCGGGCCGAATTGCGTTACTGGCAAGCAAGTGTGAACGGATCACACTGAAGATCGAGTCTCTCGGCGTGATCGACGGAAGGGTATTTGTGCAGCGAGTGGACGACTTCCACTTCGACGGTACCCATGGCGTCGTTCCTGTTGTCGGAATCCTCAGCATGGCAGACGGACGGATCACCGAGTGGCTCGAGTACTACGACCGTCCGACACTGTTGGAGGGAATGGGTCTTGTCTCCGATTTCGAATAGCGGGATTTCGAATAGCCGACTGCCGACCATCGACATCTCCCTGGGGTTGTGGCAGGACCGTCCGCCGCAGGAGGTGACCGCTACTGCACGCCTCGCCGACAGACTCGGGTTCGGCCGAGTGTGGGTGGGGGAGATGGCGACGTACGACGCCTTTGCTCTGGCGACGTCAGTCGGCACCGGATTCGAGCACTCCGAACTAGTGGTCGGCCCGCTCGCGGTGACGGTTCGTGATCCGGCGATGATCGCGATCGGGGCGGCGTCGGTATCCGACCTGACCGGGCGTGACGTATCGATCGCGTTGGGTACTTCCAGCACTGTCGTGGTCGAGAAATGGCATGGGCGAAGCAGATCCGGGGCGGCACGTGCACTTGCGGAGTCCTCCCGCGGTGTGCGAGCGCTGATGAACGGTGAGCGGGGCGAAGTCGCCGGAACGGTGATGCGGACCAGCGGATATCGGCTGCGACTTCAGCCGCCAGGTGGGCGGCTGATCGTTGCGGCATTCGGAGACAAGGCTCTTCGGGCCGCCGTGGAGTTGGGTGACGAACTGGTGCTCAATCTGGTGAGTGCGGAGCAGGCCGGTCGTCTGATCACACGGTGCAAGGAGATCGCGGCTGAGACGGAAACGGTGATGCCCCAGGTGTCGGTGTGGGCGCCGGCGGCCGTGGCAACCGAAGGCCCAACTGAGATGTCGATCGATCAACTCAGACGTGGACTCGTGCCGTATCTCGCTGCCCCCGGATACTCGGACATGTTCGTCCGCGCAGGCTTCGCGGACGTGATCGAGGCAGCCAGGGCCGGGGCCGCGCCGCGCGAGCTCTTGAGCCAGGTCTCGGACGCGATGGTGGCAACGGTGGGAATCGTCGGGACTCCGGCCGATGCTCGCGCGCAACTCGAGGCGTACCGAGCGGCGGGTGTGGACACCGTCGTGGCCGTACCGTCATCCACTGATTCGGACCCGGCCGGGCAAGAGACCATGGAACTTCTTGCCGAGATGGCATGACGAATCCCCGGGGAACTTACTCTCAGGTAAGTTCGTCGGGGGTATGTCGAATCGGAGGAGTTGCCGTGAGTGATCGCGTTCGTGTCGAGGTAGTGCAGTCGGTGGCGTACGTGACGCTGAACCGACCGGAGAAACTCAACGGTCTCGATCTGGACATGCTCGACGCGCTGGTGAATGCCGCTCGAACGATCGAAACCGATCGTTCGATTCGGGGCGTGGTTCTGCAAGGCGCGGGTGACGCATTCTCTGCCGGGTTGGACTTCGCTTCTGCGGGCAAGCAGCCGAGGCGGATGGCAAAGGCCTTCGCGAAGTTTCCCGGTCAGAAGACCAACCTCTTCCAACGCGCGTGCTGGGTGTGGCGCGAATTGCCCGTGCCGGTCATCGCGGTCGTTCACGGGCACTGCTTCGGTGGGGGACTGCAATTGGCGCTCGCCGCAGACTTTCGATTCACCACCCCCGATTGCACGTTCTCGGTGATGGAGGCGAAGTGGGGATTGATCCCCGACATGACCGGAACGGTCACGATGCGCGAACTCGCGGCAATGGACGTCGTGAAACGCCTCGCCATGACTGCTGAACTGTTCGACGGAAATCAGGCTCTCGAGTGGGGGTTCGTGAGCGGAGTCAGCGACAATCCGATCAAGCCGGCACAGGAACTGCTGTCGCAGATCGCGGTTCGCTCGCCGGACGCCGTCGCAGCGACGAAGACGTTGCTGCACAAGACCTGGAACCGCTCGCCTCGCGGCGCGTTCTGGATCGAATCGCGGATCCAACTGGCGCTGATGCGAGGCAAGAACCACAAGATCGTACGCACCGCCAATGCCGCGAAGAAGTTGCCGGAGTTCGCCATTCGAAAGTTCGGCTGACAAACTCCGGCATCGCGACGCCGTTGGGCGTCCACATTCAGGTCGATCACACCATCAGGTCTCGTCCTGATCGATCCTTGATGAGCATCGTGGCGACGAACGAGACCGCGGCCAGCAGGGCGAGGTAGATCGAGATGGCAAGGGTGCCACCGGTCTTGCCGAGGAGCCACTGTGCGACGGTGGGAGCAAAGGCGCCGCCGAAGATGGTGCCTACCGCGTAGGAGATCGACGCACCGCTGTAACGGATCGAAGCCGGGAACAGTTCGGCGAACAACGCGGGTTGAGGTCCGTACGACAGCCCGAGTCCGACCGAGAACAGGATCATCGCCACGTAGATCCAGCCGAGATCCCCGGTGTCGATGAGGAGGAAGAACGGCACCGCGAAGAGGACCATTGCGAGGTTGCCCACGTTCATCACCGTGGTGCGGCCGCGTCGATCCGACCAGTAGGCGCCGATCATGGTGAAAACGCCCCACGTGACGGCACTTGCGAGCGTGGCAATCAGTAGTTCGGTCTTACCCAGGCCATAGGTCTTGGTTGCGTACGCGACGATGAATCCGCCGATCACCATGTAGCCGTTGCCGTTTGTGCCGATGAAGGACAGCGCCGCGAGTACGACCTGCTTCGGGTGTTTCTTGAACAGAGTTCGGATAGGCGTGTTGCTCTCGGTGCGGCGTTCCTTGAGTTCGGCGAATACGGGTGACTCGCTGACCTTGCTTCGAATGTAGAAGCCGACGCCGATCAACACGACGCTGAGCAGGAACGGCACTCGCCATCCCCAGGTGGTGAACTGTTCGTCCGTGAGGGTGAATGTGCACAGTGCCAAAACGCCGGTGGCGAGCAACATTCCGAGCGGTACTCCCATCTGTACGAACGCTCCGAAGAACCCTCGACGCTTGGTGGGTGCGTGTTCGACGGCAAGAAGAGCGGCCCCGCCCCATTCGCCGCCCGTCGAGAATCCTTGGACGACGCGAAGCAGGATCAACAGGATCGGTGCCCAGATTCCGATCGAGGCATACGTCGGCAGCACGCCGATGAGAACCGTCGCGGCACCCATCATCGCCAACGTCGCGACCAGGACACGTTTGCGGCCGAGCCTGTCGCCGAGATAGCCGGCCACGATGGCACCGAGAGGACGGAAGACAAAGCTGATGCCGACCGTGACGTAGGAGACGATCTGGCCGGCCGAGCCCATCGGCTTGAAGAACAGGTCGGCAAAGATCAGGGCTGCGGCTTGGGCGTAGATGAAGAAGTCGTACCACTCGACGGTGGTGCCGACCATCGACGCCATCGCGGCGCGGTCGTATTCCTTCGCGGCGGGCTTGGTGCCAGTTCTGGTTGTGGTCATCGAGCTACTTTCTGCCAGTCACGTGGTTCACCGACACGGTGAAACTGCGAAGTCGGAACAGGGGAGAAACGCTGTTCGATCTGCGACGTTGCCGGTGTGCTCGGTGCATGCTTTTGGCTGACTCGGAGCGTTCCTGCGCGATCTCATCGTCGATATCGGCAACCGAATGATCGGTAGGTAATGAATTATGCAGAAGTGTGAGCGTCAACACAAGCGATGCCGGAAAAGTCTGATTGTTTGATGCGGAGCGTGCGAGAAGTCAGCGACTCACGTGTGGAGTGACGCCGCGATCCGCAGATCGATTTCCCTGGCGCTGAGCAGATGGTCGAGGACGAGAACCGCACAACCGAGGATGCCGGATTGGGCGCCGTGGCTGACCGAAGCGATCTGAAGCTTTCGGGTGGCAAGCGCCGTTGCGTTGCCGTAGACGGACTCCCGAAGCCCGGCGAGGAAGAGTTCGTCCGCCTCGGCCATGTCGCCGCCGATGATCAGGACCTCGGGATTGAGGAGATTGACCGCGCCGGAAATGACGTCGCCGATCAGTCGGCCGCTGCTTCTGATGAGCCGGCGGGCTTCGCTGTCGCCGTCCAGGGCGAGGCGGACGACATCACGCACGTGACCGACGCTTCGGCCCTGATCTCGGAGGGCGTGCACGAGAGCCCAACCGCTGGCGACAGTTTCGACGCAGCCGACGTCGCCGCAGCGACACTTCATGCCCCGCGCTGCAGCGGTTTTGGTATGCCCGATCTCGCCGGACGCTCCGAGTGAACCGCGTTGGAGGACTCCGCCCATGACGATTCCTGCGCCGAGGCCGGTTGACGCCTTGATCATCAGGAGGTTGGGCGCACTCTCGCGTCGCTCGCTCAATTCGGCCAGAGCCATCACGTTGGCATCGTTGTCCGCGAACAGCGGAGCCGTGGTCACCGATGCCAGATAGGGGGCAAGCGCGACTCCGTCCCACCCCGCCATCATCGGAGAGTCGAGGCTTGCTCCCGCGGCGACGTCGACCGTTCCGGGAATGCTCAGTCCGATTCCGATGACCTCGGTAGACGCGCGGTGGACCTGGGCCAGTAGTGACGAAAGATGCTCGGCAATTTCGGGCATCAGTTCGTCGGGGCCGACCCCGACCGACTTGTCGATGTCTTCTGCCGCGAGGATCGTGCCCGCCAGGTCGGTGACGGCAAGTTGTGCCCGCGATCGACCGATTGCCACGACGAGAACCACGCCGGACGAGTTCGCGAAGGTGAGAGTGGACGGCGGCCGGCCGCCCGTCGACGGGCCCTCGTCGTCATCGGCGATCAAACCAAGCGATTGAAGTGCTGCAACCCTGGCCGATACCGCCGTCCTGGACAGGCCGGTGAGCTTCCCGATCTCGCTGCGCGTGGTCGCGGAACCGCTGCGTATCAGCGTGAATACCTCTCCCGCGGTAGCCGGAGTCGTGGACGGTCGGGTCATTGTCCTATTCAAGCATTCCTCGTCGGTAACTTCAGCGTGCGAAAGTTCGCATACTTTGTCCACAAAAAGACGTAAGTAGGTCTTGTGAAAAAGCAGAAGTAGGCATAGTCTGTGTCTTGACTCACTGCCACGGGCGTCCGAGGAGACGAGTCGCAGTTTCTGTGAAGCAGGGCGCACAAACAGGGGAGAACCTGATGAGCCGCACCGATACACAAGAGATCGTCGAGTTCGCACGTAAGTGGCAGCAGTTCGACGGTGGACCTGACGAAGAGATCTTTGTAACCTTCGGCCTCGCCCCGGACGAGTATTTCCGCAGGCTGCAGGCAATTCTCGACGACGGCGTCGTAGCGCTGACTCCGCCGGTCACCGGCGAACTCGCAACGGTCTGTGCACATCGACTCGGCCAATCGGTCAGGCGTCGATAAGTCCGACCCGGCGTCAGCCCAGAGTCACCCGAATCCGTGTCACCCGAGTAAGGAATTGAGGTCGCCATCATGCACAAGCACCTTCCGATGCCGTACCCGACCGCCGAAGTGTGGGACTGGCAGCTGCAGGGAGCGTGCCGCGGGCACGATTCCGCGGTGTACTTCCATCCGGACGGCGAGCGTGGACACGCCCGCGAGAACCGTGAACGCAACGCCAAGAAGGTCTGCGCGACGTGCCCTGTACTCCAGCAGTGCCGCGAACACGCACTCTCCGTCCACGAGCCGTACGGCATCTGGGGTGGAATGACGGAGACCGAGCGCGCAGAATATGTGCGATCGCTGCGTAAGCGCAGCAACCGGATGCCCGCGGTCGCCAACGCGAGCTGACGGTCCTTCGGAAAGGACGCCAGTGTGGCCCTCGTAGCCGGTATCGATTCGTCTACCCAGTCGTGCAAAGTCATTGTCCGTGATGCCGATTCGGGAGAGCTGGTACGAGAAGGGCGGGCGGCGCATCCCGTCGGTACCGAGATAGATCCGGCATGCTGGCTCGAGGCGATGGACAGTGCAATCGCCGCAGCGGGTGGGCTCGGCGACGTCGCAGCCGTATCGGTCGGAGCTCAACAGCACGGCATGGTGTGTCTGGACAGTGGCGGCGAGGTCGTCAGACCGGCGTTGCTGTGGAACGACACTCGCTCGGCGAAGGCTGCGACCGATCTGGTCGAAGAGCTCGGCGGACCCAAGGCGTGGGCCGACGCAGTTGGTGTAGTTCCGGTTGCCGCGGTCACGGCAAGCAAGCTTCGATGGCTCGCAGATCACGAACCCGGCAACGCCGATCGCACTGCCGCGGTGTGTCTTCCGCATGACTGGTTGTCCTGGAAGTTGGGTGGGTCCGGCTCAATCGAGGAGCTTGTTACCGACGCGGGCGACGCCAGTGGAACCGGCTATTATGCTGCCTCGACGCGCGAATATCGTAAAGATTTGCTGGCGTTGGCATTTCGCGGTCGAACCCCGCATGTTCCCCGAGTTGCATCGCCGAACGAAATGATCGGAAGTACACGTTCCGGAGGTATTGTCGGGCCTGGCACCGGTGACAATGCCGCAGCCGCACTGGGTTTGGGGGCAGTTCCCGGTGACGTGATCATCTCGATCGGAACATCCGGCGTCGTCTCGGCTGTATCGGCCACCCCCACGCATGATCCCGGCGGGAACGTGGCAGGATTCGCGGACGCAACCGGCCTGCACTTGCCGCTGGTGTGCACTCTCAACGGCGCGCGCATTCTTGATGCGACGGCGTCCATTCTCGGTGTCGATCACGCCGAACTGTCGCGGTTGGCGTCGACGGCGCCCCTCGGAAACGACGGGCTGGTCATGATTCCGTACTTCGAGGGTGAACGGACGCCCAACCGCCCTGACGCCACGGGGGCCATGCACGGATTCCGGCTGCAGAACTCGACGCCTGCGCACTTTGCACGAGCCGCAATCGAAGGGCTCCTGTGCGGCTTGGCCGACGGCGTCGACGACCTGGTTCGTCAAGGCGTCGAGGTGAAGCGAGTTCTCCTCGTGGGAGGCGGAGCGAAGTCGCGCGCTCTCTGTGAGATCGCGCCGGCAATTCTCGGAGTGCCGGTCGTGATTCCTGCTCCGGGTGAGTACGTCGCCGAAGGGGCATGCAGGCAAGCAGCATGGGCACTGTCCGGGGACACGCAGCCGCCGGTGTGGCCGAAACCGGAAGAGCGACGATTCGACGCCGAACCAGCTCCCCACGTGCGCGAGCGCTACGCGTCGTTGCGCGAACTCACCGAAGGTGTCTGAGCGCTCCTTACAGAAGGCCGAATTTCCGCACTGCGTCGAGTAGCGCGTGCGGGCGTTCGGTCGTCGGCAGGGGATCGACGAGTGCGAACTGGCAACCGATGTCACGGGCAGCGCCGTCGGCGATGTCGCTGTCACCGACCATCAGAGTCTGCGCCGCATCCACATCGAGTTGCGCAAGGGCGTACTCGAAGATCGCCGGTTCGGGCTTGACTGCACCCACCTCGAACGAGAGAACGAACTCGTCGACCCAGACGTCCCAGCCGCGGTCGGCGAACGCCGGACGGATGTCGAAGGCGATGTTGCTCAAGACGGCAGTGCGTATGCCCTTCTCCGACAGTGACTTCAGGACCTCGCCGGTATCCGGGTACGGCGACCACTGATCCGGATCGACCAGCAGGGCGTAGAAAGCTTCGGCCCGAACCGGATCGGGCACCCCGGACTTACTCAACACGTCGAGGTAAGACTGACGATGCAACTTCGGATCCCGGTCGCGGTTCTCCCACGCGTAGATCCCCGCTTCGTCCATCTCCACGGTTCTGCCCACCGGCGCGGTCATCCGACGCATCAGCTCGGCTTGAGCGTGCACGTCGAGCGGATCGCCTTGATGATCGACGAGGTGCTCGGTCCAATCGTCGCTCTCCTCCAAACGGAAGAGGGTTCCGGAGAAATCGAACAGCGTCGCGGCGATATGTCCGTCTTGATGGGCCGTGCTGTCAGTGTTCACCTCGACAGGTTATCGGCGTCCGCTTTCCGATGCGTGATGTGAGCCAGTGCACGCGTACTTTGAGAGAGCACATTTTCCGAGGTTCCCCCGACGGGCACGATTTCGATGCCCCGGATGAACCGTATGACGAGGGGGATCCTCCGTGTCCGACCACGCGAATACACCAGACCTGACGAAGCCGTCCGGCGAAGACCCCCACCTCTCACGTCAGCTGTCCAACCGGCATATCCAGCTGATCGCCATCGGTGGTGCCATCGGCACCGGACTGTTCATGGGATCGGGC
This sequence comes from Rhodococcus sp. MT28, assembly GCF_058792695.1. NCBI lineage: Bacteria > Bacillati > Actinomycetota > Actinomycetes > Mycobacteriales > Nocardiaceae > Rhodococcus > Rhodococcus sp. MT28. The sequence continues at coordinate 444,376 of NZ_JBXAFD010000001.1, read as the reverse complement.
AAGACGATCTCGCTCGCCGGGCCCTCCGTGATCTTCGTGTACATGATCATCGGATTCATGCTCTTCTTCGTCATGCGGGCGATGGGGGAGCTGCTGCTCTCGAACATGGCGTACAAGTCGTTCTCCGACTTCGCCGCGGATCTGCTGGGCCCCTGGGCGGGATTCTTCACCGGCTGGACCTACTGGTTCTGCTGGATCGTCACCGGCATCGCGGACGTCATCGCGATTTCCGGGTACTTCAAGTACTGGTGGCCAGGGCTCGCGGCGTGGATTCCTGCTTTGCTGACGATCGCGGCGCTGTTGCTCCTCAATCTCCCGACCGTTCGCGCCTTCGGTGAAACCGAGTTCTGGTTCGCGCTGATCAAGATCATCGCCATCGTCAGCCTGATCGTCGTCGGCATCGTCATGGTCGTCTCCGGGTTCACGGCGCCGAACGGTGCCACCTCCGGTATCGACAACCTCTGGAACGACGGCGGGATGTTCCCGACCGGATTCATGGGCTTCGTCGCCGGCTTCCAGATCGCCGTGTTCGCCTTCGTGGGTATCGAGCTCGTCGGTACGACGGCAGCCGAGGCGAAGGACCCGGAGAAGAACCTGCCGAAGGCCATCAACTCCATCCCCATTCGTGTCCTGCTGTTCTACGTCGTTGCACTGACCGTGATCATCGCGGTGACTCCGTGGCGTGAAATCAGCGCAGACAAGAGTCCGTTCGTCGCCATGTTCACACTCGCCGGCCTCGGCATCGCTGCTTCTGTCATCAACTTCGTCGTGCTGACCTCCGCTGCATCTTCGGCCAACTCGGGTATCTACTCCACCTCGCGCATGGTGTTCGGCCTTGCGCAGGAAGGCGACGCACCGAGGGCCCTCGGCAAGCTGAACTCACGCAAGGTCCCCGCGAACGCCCTGATGTTCTCGTGCATCTTCCTGCTGGCGTCGTTGATCCTGCTGTTCTCGGGCGATTCCGTGATCGAGGCCTTCACCGTCGTCACGACCATTTCGGCGCTGCTGTTCATGTTCGTGTGGACGATCATCCTGGCGAGCTACATGGTGTACCGGAAGCGTCGTCCGCACCTGCACGAGGCGTCGAAGTTCAAGATGCCCGGCGGCATCGTGATGTGCTGGGTCGTGCTCGCGTTCTTCGTCTTCATTCTCTGGGCACTGACAACCAAGGACGACACCCTGCAGGCACTTCTCGTCACGCCGATCTGGTTCGTGGTTCTGGGCATCGCGTGGGCGATCATCCGGCGTCGACCCGCTCACCGGGCACGATACGACGCATTCAAGTCAGAACTGGACGCCAGCCGACAGAACGGCGAGAAATAGTTTTGGTCAAGATCGGGTAACGGTGGCGGCCGCCTTGATCAAACTGTTACATTCTTCGGCAGACAGAGGAGCGGGCTTCATCAGAAGGACGCTGCACGCCGACGACTGACGGAGTACACACTGTGGGAAACCACCACCGCACGGGCAATGACGATGTTGTCTTCGAGATCGATCCCGAGGCAGCAAGCGGCCGCCACCGCACCCCGTCGGCTGGCCCTGGTGCCGGTGTCAAGGCAGGTGTCGTAGCTGCGGCTACCGGTGCGCTCCTCGTCGGTGCAGGCCAGATGGGCGCAGGAACCGCTGCTGCGGCGCCGGCAACACAGACCATCGCCGGAATCGAAATCCCGCAGGGTCTGCTCCCCGAGGGCGTTGTCGTTCCGGCTGAATTGGCGGCACTTCCGGCTCTCGACATCCCCGAGCTTCCCGATTTTGCTGCCGACCTCAACACGCAGGCACAGCAGTTCCTCGCTGGGATCAACCCCGGCACCTCAGCTCGTACCGTGCAGCCGGTGTCCGGAACGCTGACCTCCACCTTCGGTTCGCGCTGGGGAGCACACCACGGCGGCCTCGACATCGCGGCTCCGATCGGTACGCCGATTCTGGCTGCAGCCGACGGCCAGGTCATCGACGCCGGCCCGGCGTCAGGTTTCGGCCTCTGGGTCCGCGTCCAGCACGACGACGGCACGGTCACCACGTACGGCCACGTCAACGACTACCAGGTCAACGTCGGCCAGCGCGTCAACGCCGGCCAGCAGATCGCCACCGTGGGTAACCGTGGCCAGTCCACCGGCCCGCACCTGCACTTCGAGGTTGCCGAGAACGGCGCAAAGGTCGATCCCGCAGCGTGGCTGCAGGCTCGCGGCGTAGCTGTCACCTGGGTCGACAACTCGTAGAAGAAACTTTCGGAGAACTGCGGTGGCGTCGGGAAATTCTTCCCGGTGCCACCGCAGTTCTCGTTTGTCGGTGACACCTGACGGATAGCCTTCAGTGACGTTGATCGTCGAAGGGGGAATGCGCAATGGGTGCAGAGGTCACGGCGCGAGAATTCACCAGAGCCGACCGTAGGCTCTTTCGTAAGAAGGTGCGCTCGTGCGTCGACGCCATGAAGCAGATGCTCGACGGTGGTGACTTCCGAGACGCCGTCGACAAGCCCGCTCCGCTGTTGGGCATGGAGATCGAGTTCAACCTCGTGACCGGCGACATGACGCCCGCGATGTCCAACCGTGAAGTGCTCGAATCCATCGACGACTCTGCGGTTTTCCAAACCGAGCTCGGACAGTTCAACGTCGAGATGAACGTCGAGCCCGGCCCACTCACCGGTGATGCGACTTTCGAATTGGAGAAGAAACTGCGGGCGTCCCTCGACGTCGCAGACGCGCGAATCCACGCGCACGACGCCGAGATGGTGATGATCGGGATGCTGCCGACCCTGCAGCTCGAGCATCTCGATCGTGAGTGGATCACCGCCAACCCGCGCTACGAATTGCTCAACGAGCAAATTTTTGCCGCGCGAGGAGAGGACATCGAACTCGACGTCGAAGGTGTCGCGCTACCCGGTGGCGACGTGGAAATCCTTCGGGCCGACACCAATTCGGTGGTGCCGGAGGCGGCTTGTACGTCCATGCAGTTGCACCTGCGCGTCGCGCCGGAAGAATTCGCAGCGCACTGGAATGCCGCGCAGTGTCTGGCCGGAGTACAGGTGGCGCTTGCGGCCAATTCTCCTTTCCTGGCAGGGAAGGCGCTTTGGCACGAATCACGCATTCCGATCTTCGAACAGGCAACGGACACCCGAACTTTCGAGCTCAAGAACCAAGGTGTGCGACCGCGAGTGTGGTTCGGTGAGCGGTGGATCCATTCGGTTCTCGACCTGTTCGAGGAGAATTCACGGTACTTCCCGGCGCTGCTCCCTGATGTCTCGGACACCGATCCGCTGGAAGTGCTCGCGGCGGGCGGGGTTCCGGAGTTGAGCGAGCTTCAGATGCACAACGGCACGGTCTATCGCTGGAATCGGCCTGTCTACGACTGCTCGGATGGCAAGCCACACTTGCGTATCGAGAATCGGGTGCTGCCGGCCGGGCCGACCGTCGTCGACATCATGGCCAATGCGGCCTTCTACTACGGAACCGTTCGCGCATTGGTGAACGCGGAGCGGCCACTGTGGTCGCACATGTCGTTCCATGCGGCAGAAGAGAACCTGCACATCGGCGCCAAGTACGGACTCGACGCCACCCTGTACTGGCCGGAGATCGGTTGGGTCGGTGCCGACGAGTTGGTCCTGCGAAGGCTGCTGCCGTTGGCGGACGAGGGTTTGGCCGACTTCGGATTGTCCGCCGCGGCCCGCGATCGGTACCTCGGCGTGATCGAAGGGCGGTGCATGAATCGGCAGACCGGTGCCGCCTGGCAACGCGAGCACGTGGCGCACGCGGAGGCCTCGGGCGCGGACCGCTCGACTGCGCTCACCGGAATGCTCCGCGGTTACGTGGAGAACATGCGGACGGGAGATCCTGTTCACACCTGGTCCTGATTGCTCTGCTAATTCTCCTATCCGTCAACAGTTTCGGGGACCTAAGTCCCCGAAATGAAGAGGGGGCGACCCCAAAAAAGCCGGACAAGTGGGATGGTTAGAGTGAAAGTGGCTCGGTTACTTCTTCAGGAAGGTGGGCACATGAGTTCACGCGAACATAACAGTGTTGTTGTCGGAGTCGAGGGTTCGGACACTGCGTCCACAGCGCTCCGCGAGGCCGCGAAAATCGCCGCCCAGCGCGAATTGCGACTCGACATCATCCACGCCCTCGACTTCGCGCCTTACGGTTTCGGCGGACCGTACGTCGACGCGGGTGGGGTGTACGAATGGGTCGAAGAGGCCGGAAAAGCGATCTTGGCGGAGGCGGAACAGTTCGCCCGTGAGATCGATCCGAAACTCGAAGTTCACACCGAAATCGCCATCGGCAGCGCAACTCAGTGGCTGATCGAGAGTTCGGCACAAGCCAGGCGGGTAGTCGTCGGAGCGTCGGCGTCAGGCAAGGCGGCGACAGCAGTCCTCGGCAATACCGCGGTCGGTGTGGCCAGTCACGGCAAGTGTCCGGTCATCGTCGTTCGGGACCGCGATGGTGCGGTGCCCTCGGAAGGACCCGTAGTGGTCGGCGTCGACGGCAGCGCGTTGAGCGCCCAGGCCGTCGGTGCGGCTTTCGAGGAAGCGTCGTTCCGCGGAGTCGAGTTGGTGGCGTTGCACGTGTGGAGTGACCTCGGCAGTGCGGCATTCGAAGACCCGAGGGCCGCTGCGCTTGCCCCGCAGTCTCTCGAAGAGGAAGAGCACGCGGTACTCAGCGAGAGCTTGGCCGGATGGTCCGAGCAATACCCGGACGTGAAGGTCCGGCGCGAGGTATACCTCGACAACCCACGCGGACGGCTGTTGGACTGGTCGGCAAAAGCGCAGCTCGTCGTAGTCGGAAGCCGTGGTCGCGGTGGATTCCGCGGCATGTTGCTCGGCTCGACCAGCAACACCCTGATCGCTTCGGCCAAGTGCCCCGTCATGGTGGTTCGCCCCGAAGAATCCTGACCCTCGACAAGCTCTCCCACTACCCCGTTCATTTCGGTCATCGAATATGAACGGGGTAGTCACATGAATGCGGACTCAGGTTCCGTAGTGTTCGATGTGAGTAAGTGTTCGATGGGAGTACCACTGCTCGTGTGCGCGTCGCACACGGCAGCAATCGTCAGGATTGGGGTTACAACGTGCGTATCGGTATGGGTTTGAACTACAGCGGCGGGTTCGCCGAAACCGTCGAAGAGGTCGGTGACCTGGAGAAGGCGGGCCTCGACATCGCCTTCGTCCCGGAGGCGTATTCCTTCGACGCCGTCAGCCAGCTCGGTTACCTGGCGGCCAAGACGTCGACCATCGAACTCGCTTCGGGAATCTTTCAGATCTACACCCGTACCCCTTCGTTGACCGCCATGACGGCGGCGGGCCTGGACTTCGTCTCCAACGGTCGCTTCGTGATGGGACTGGGCGCTTCCGGACCGCAGGTGATCGAGGGGTTCCACGGCGTCAAGTACGACGCTCCGCTGGGACGCACACGTGAGGTCGTCGAGATCTGCCGTCAGGTATGGCGCCGCGAGAAGGTCGAGTACCAGGGCAAGTACTACCAGGTTCCCCTCCCCGCCGAGAAGGGCACCGGACTCGGAAAGCCGCTCAAGCTGATCAATCATCCTGTGCGTGAGCGCATCCCGATCCTGATCGCTTCGCTCGGACCCAAGAACGTCGAGCTGACGGCGGAAATCGCCGAAGGCTGGGAACCTATCTTCTTCCATCCGGAGAAGGCAGCAAGCGTGTGGGGTGAGCCGATCGCCAAGGGCAAGGCCAAGCGCGATCCGAGCCTCGGTGAGCTTCAGGTGTACGCGTCGCCGGCACTGGCCATCGGTGACGACGTCGACCACATGCTCGACTGGGTACGCCCGAGCCTTGCGCTCTACATCGGTGGCATGGGCGCCAAGGGCAAGAACTTCTACAACGATCTCGCGGTGCGCTACGGCTACGAAGAGGCCGCCGAGAAGATCCAGGATCTCTACCTCGCGGGCAAGAAGGACGAAGCCGCAGCAGCAGTGCCGGACGAACTGGTTCGCGCAGTGTCGTTGATCGGTCCCGAGAGCTACGTCAAGGAACGCGTCGCAGCCTTCGCCGAAGCCGGTGTCACGACGCTCAACGTCACGCCGTTGGCGGCCGACCGCAACGGCCGAGTGCAGCTGATCGAGAAGTTCCGCAAGATTTGTGACTGACCCCGCTGTGCGCCTTTATTAACCGCCGGCGGTTAACAAAGGCGCACAGCAGAGCAGGTGGTTCGGGATCTCCTGCGTACGAAACCCGATTTTGGGCGCTTGTTGACAGGACTTTTTTCACTTCTGACCGGTCGGGTTCTTCACCTAACGTGGATCGAGTAGCCAGGGTTTGCGTGCGAATCCGGCACCGGTGGCCTCGTTGACGCCCGAAAGGGATGTTGGCGGGGCCGTTGCCGCAGTCCACCCGAACACCCAATGTCCGATTCGGGACTCGCGTCGGCTGATGAATCCTTTTTGCCGTCATTGGGCAATAGTGTGAGGGCGAAGAGATTCTGTGGTCGATTGTGGAGGGACGAACATGAGTGCAACCAAACCCGTCGTCGTAGCGGTAGACGGTTCGGAATCGGCGTCGTCGGCTGTCGTCTGGGCGGCGAGGACCGCGGTGGCGCTCGGTCGACCGCTCCACATCGCGACGGTGGTGCACATCCCAGCCTTCTACTACTCCGAGCCTTACCTCGCCGAGAGCTTCAAGGACGAACTGCGGCGCACTGCCACCGCTCGTCTGGACAGCGCACAGATTCTCGCGCGGCAAAGCATCGACGACGACCTCGAGATCGTCACCGAACTACTCGACGGCAGCGTCTCCGATCGCCTGATCGAATTGTCCAAGGGCGCGTACATCATTGCGCTCGGCCCTCGCGGGCACGGCGAATTCACCGGATTGGTCGTCGGTTCTGCGACGGTCTCGGTTGTCTCGCACGGCGAATCTCCGGTTGCAGTTGTCCGAGGACGGACGCTCGACGGTCGGCCACCGACCGAAGGCCCCGTCGTCGTCGGTGTCGATGGATCCGAAAGCAGCATCGAGGCAGTCGAGCACGCTTTCGAGCAGGCCTCCGCGCGGGGCGCCACCTTGATTGCCGTCAACGTGTGGAGCGACGTGAGTGTGCAGCCCTCGTTGGGCGCCACCCCCGACGACCCACTGTGGAGCAGCATCCAGACGGGTGAGGAAGTTGTCCTCGCGGAGCAATTGGCCGGATTCACCGAGCGTTACCCGGACGTCGTCGTCGAAAGAGTCGTCGCGCGTGACCGTCCGGTCCGAGTCCTGAGCGAATACGCGGAGACGGCGCAGTTGATAGTCGTCGGCAGTCGCGGGCGCGGCGGATTCGCAGGAATGCTCCTCGGATCGACCAGTCGGGCGCTCCTGCACACCGCGGATTGCCCGGTTCTCATCGTCCGGCACGTCAACAAGTGAAGAGAATGCATTCCATGAGTTCTGAGTCCACCGTCTCCGGTACCGTTCGACGTGAGATGTCTTTTGGAGGGGTTCGATGACAACGCGGATATTCCTGGTCGACGATCACGAGATCGTCAGACGCGGATTGTTCGACCTACTCGGTGGGGTCGAGGACTTCGTGGTGGTGGGCGAGGCGGCGTCCGTGGGGGAAGCGCTGGCTGCGGTACCGCAGAGCAACGCCGACGTCGCTGTCCTGGACGTACGCCTGCCTGACGGCAACGGCGTCGAACTGTGCCGAGAACTCCGCTCGATGCTTCCCGACCTCCGCTGCCTGATGCTCACGTCGTACGCCGATGACGAGGCGTTGCTCGACGCGATCATGGCGGGCGCCTCGGGATTCGTCCTCAAGCAGATTCTCGGAACCGATCTGGTCGCTGCAGTCCGCACAGTCGGGCGCGGCGGTTCACTGCTCGACAGTCGTGCAACCGAGGCGCTGATGCAGCGGATCCGCAGCGACCGTACAGCTGATCCGTTGGCCGAACTTTCCGATCAGGAGCGAGCAGTCTTCGACCTCATCGGAGAAGGGCTCACCAACCGGGAGATCGGCGCGCGATTGTTCCTCGCGGAGAAGACGGTCAAGAACTACGTGACGCGTCTGCTCTCGAAGCTGGGCATGCAGCGTCGTACTCAGGCTGCGGTGCTGGCGACCGAAATCCGTAGCGGCAGTCGCTAGGATCTAACGACCGGATTTCGGTCGATTCGAGTTGGTTCGACCGAGCGGTACTCGCCAGAGCAGGCGTGCACCGCTCGGATCGTGATTGACGATCGTGCACGTACCGCCGCAATGTTCGGCGCGGCGCTCCAGATTGTGCAGTCCACTCTTGTGGAAGTCGGAGGGGAGTCCGACGCCGTCGTCCTCGATCGTGATCGCAAATTCGACGTCCGCGGTGACAGCGATGGTGATGTGGCGTGCGTGTGCATGCCGAAGGACGTTGCTCAACCCCTCACGCAGCACGGCTTCGGCGTGCTGGTGGATCCCGGGATTCACCAAAGTGTCGATGGCGCCGGAGAATTGGACGCTCGGGGTCACCGCGGACTGTGCGGTGGCGTCGCCGATGACATCGAGGAGGCGTCGGCGCAGGCTCGACGAATCGGTGGCCGTCGGAGTCTGCAGATCGAAGATGGTTGTCCGAATCTCGCGGACTGTCTTGTCGAGCTGTTCGAGAGATCGTTTGACAATCGCGCGCGCCGACTCCGGGAGGGTCTCGTCCGGAAGCGTGCTCTGCAGGCTCATTCCGCTCGCGAACAGTCGCTGGATGACGTTGTCGTGCAGGTCTCGTGCGATGCGGTCGCGGTCGGCGAGAACGGACAACAGGCGTTGCGCCTTTTGTTTCTCGTCGAACTCGATTGCAACGGAGCCGAGTTCGGCCATCGACTCGATCCGGGTCAGTTCGTCGTGATCCCAGTGTGTGTTGGTGGAATTCGACGCCACGATGACCGCGCCGACTACACCCGAGGCGACGCACATCGGTGCCACGACCGCACTCCCAGCCGACGGCACCAGTTCGGTGAGTGCGCCTAAAGTGGTGAGTACCTGTAGCTTTCGACTGCTCCGCACCACGTCGAACGGATAAGTGGTCGCCGGGATTCTGACTCCACGTGACGTGGTTCGGGCGCTGGCCGCGGCGTGAACCTGTGCGTAGCCGTTCTCGCAGATCACCACGATCACGTCGTCGACGCCGGTCAGGTCCCGAACGCGACTGGCAAGAAGTTGCAGGCCGTCCTCGAGCGAGTCACCGGCCAGCAACCGCGAGCGGATGGCAGATGTTGCGGTGAGCCATCTTTCACGAGTTCGTGACTGCTCGAACAGTCGGGCGTTTTCCACAGCGATACCGGCTGCGATGGCGAGGGCTTCGAGAATGACCTCGTCTTCCTGGGTGAACTCGGCCTGTCCCCGTTTCTCGGTCAGGTAGATGCTTCCGAACACCTTTCCCCGCATCATGATCGGCGCTCCGAGGAAGCTCTCCATCGGTGGATGATTTGCGGGGAATCCCACCGATTCGGGATGGTCGCCGAGATGGGCCACACGCAAAGTCTGCGGGTGATTCATCAGAACACCCAGCACGCCATGACCTTCGGGGAAATGTCCCATGGTCGCGCGTTGGGACCCGGAGATTCCCTCGTACACGAATTCCGAGAGCCCGCCCCCCGGCGCCGCGACCCCCAGGGCGCCGTAGCGGCAATCCAGAACCGTTGTCGCAGAGGTGATGATCCGTTGAAGCGTCAGGTCGAGGTCCAGGCCGGAGCCGACCACCAGGACCGCCTCGAGCAGGCGGTGGAGTGTCGGTATGTCGGCATTGGAATCGCCCAGGCGGTCGAGCAACTCGCCGAACGTACGTGCCGGACTGTGACCCGAAGCTTCGACCATGGTCGAAGCATATCGCCTCACCGAACGTCAGCTCTCCTGGCGGCGACCTTCCCACCACGACGACCAGTGATGCTTGATCTCGTCGAACTCGTCATCGCTCAGGTCGTAGGTGGTCAGCAGGATGGACATGCCTCCGTCGGGCCGCTGCGCCGTCACCGACTGGGTGGCGACAGACAGCAGGCCAGGGCCGAGATCCTCGACTGTCAACCCGAATTGGTGGTCGGTGACGTAATCGACTACGCCTTCGAAATAGTCGCCGGGAGCGATTGTCACCGCGTACCGACTTCCCGCTTCCAATTCGATTTCGGTGAACCCGAGGACGCTTGCCACGTTCTCACCGGGGAGCAGAAGGCCGTCGAGATAAATGGTTTTACGCTCGGCCAGTCCGTGGTGCTCCACTGCGAATCTGAGCAGCTGGAGGAATGTCGTCCAGCCCTCGGTGATGTCGTCGTACCAGTCGTCGTCGGCTGATTTCGGCGGTCGGTCGATGCGGACGACCGTCTTGCCGTCCTGTTCGCGAAGTGAGAAACGGTCACCGTTTCCGAGTTTCAGCGTCAACGCTTCGGGGTCGGCCTCAGCGGTGGAGTAAATCTGGTTGATTTCGTCGTCGAGTCCGTCGTACTCCCAGCCGAACCAACGTCGAATCAGCGACGGGTCGCGCAGCGCGGGCCAGAGTACGGACGGGGCTGCGACGATGGACACTTCGATCACGGTTTCGCTCACGCGGAAGACGCTACCGATTTCAGCCCTTCATGGCGACGGTCAGTAGAAATGCAACGTCTTCGAGCGCTTCGACGCTGTGCCGGTCGGCCGGGACGGTCAGGAAATCACCCGTGGATCCTTTCCACTGGTCGCTCCCACATACAAGATTCAGCTTCCCGCTCAGGACCAACAATGTGGCTTCGCCCGGACTGTCGTGTTCGGCGAGGCTCTTGCCGGCGCTCAGCGCGATCACCGTCTGTCGCAGGCTGCGCTGGTGGCCACCGTAGACGGTTTGTGAACTGCGACCGCTGGTCGCCGAGCCCGCCAGTTTCAACTGTTGGCGAGCGAGAGCGGTCAGTGACTTCTTGTCCATCGAAGACCTCTCGGAAGCGGTGAATGTCCTTCTTGGAGTATGACCGACTCACTCGCGAGGTGCCTCGTTATCGGCGGAAGTCGGTCAGCGCGTGTACTCCAACCAGCGGAAGCGCAGGCCGCTCTTCTCCGAGGTCTGCCAGGGCTCGTCGGATTTCAGGTTCCATTCGGGGCCGATCTCGGGAGCAAAAGCATCACCGGCGATGTCGAGGTCGATCTCGGTCACCAGTAGATGCGTTGCGAATGGCAGTGCAGCCGAATAAATTTGCCCGCCACCGACGACGAAGACGTCACCGTCCGGCAACGCCAGGGCGTCGTCCAGCCTGTGGACTACCTCGGCGCCTTCGGCGTGCCATTGCGGATCGCGTGTGACGACGATGTTCCGACGCCCGCTGAACGGACGGAACTTCGATGGAATGGAGTCCCAGGTGCGCCGCCCCATGATTACCGGATGGCCCATGGTGACGCGTTTGAAGTAAGCCATGTCCTCGGACACGCGCCACGGGATCGAGTTGTCGGCGCCGATGACGCCGCCGTGGGCCTGCGCCCAGATGAGGGTGACTGTGCGATCGGTCATCGTCAGACCGCTACCGGTGCTTTGATCGCGGGGTGGTGCTGGTAGTCGACGATCTCCACGTCCTCGAAGGTGTAGTCGAAGATGGAGTCGCGCTTGTTCAGCTTCAGGGTCGGCAACGGCAGCGGTTCGCGGCCGAGCTGCTCGGTCACCTGGTCGACGTGATTGTCGTAGATGTGGCAGTCGCCGCCGGTCCAGACGAACTCGCCGACGTCGAGTCCGGCCTGCTGGGCCATCATGTGGGTGAGCAGCGCGTAGCTGGCGATGTTGAACGGAACGCCGAGGAACATGTCGGCGCTGCGCTGGTACAGCTGGCAGGATAGCTTGCCGTCGGCGACGTAGAACTGGAAGAAAGCGTGGCACGGCGCCAGGGCCATCTGCGGAATGTCGGCGACGTTCCACGCCGAAACGATGATCCGCCGCGAATCGGGGTTGGAGCGCAGAGTCTCGACGGTCTGCGTGATCTGGTCGATGTGCTCGCCCGAAGGGGTGGGCCAGCTACGCCACTGGACGCCGTAGACGGGGCCGAGTTCACCGTTCTCGTCGGCCCACTCGTCCCAGATGGAGACGCCGTGTTCGTGCAGCCACGCCACGTTGGAGTCGCCGCGCAGGAACCACAGGAGTTCGTTGACTATCGACTTGAGGTGGACCTTCTTGGTGGTGACGAGCGGAAAGCCGTCGGCAAGATCGAAACGCATCTGGTGACCGAAGATGCTGCGGGTGCCGGTTCCGGTTCGATCGGATTTGGCGGTACCCGTCTCCATGACGAGCCGGAGGAGGTCTTCGTAAGCAGTGGAGACAGTCACGGGAATCAGTCTAGGGCCTGCCCTGCTGTGCGCCTTTATTAACCTCCGGCGGTTAATAAAGGCGCACGGCAATATAGCCTCGGCACATGCGCGAACTCTTGGTGATCGGTATCGGTGCTGGTGATCCCGACCAGGTGACGGTTCAGGCGATCAAGGCCATGAACAGGGCCGATACCTTCTTCATCATCGGAAAGGGTGACGAGAAGCAGGCCCTGGTCGACTTGCGCACCGGCATTCTCGACGAGCACGTTCACCTCGACTACAAGGTGGTCGAGATCACGGACCCGCCGCGGGACCGAACCCCCACCGATTACGAGGGGGTTGTCGAGGACTGGCACGAGCGTCGGGCCGCGAAATTCGAAGCGGAATTCGCGGCCGAACCTGGCGTCGGCGCGATTCTCGTCTGGGGTGACCCTTCCCTCTACGACAGCACTCTGCGGATCGTCGAGCGTGTGCTCGCTCGCGGGAGAGTTTCGTTCGACTACTCCGTCATCCCGGGAATCACCAGCGTGCAGTCGCTGGCTGCACAACACCGGATCGTCCTGAACCGAATCGGCGAACCCATCCACATCACGACCGGCCGCAAACTGGCCGAGGGATTGCCCGACGGCGTGGACAATGCCGTCGTGATGCTCGACGCGCATTGCACCTTCACTCAGGTAAGCGAAAACGACGCCGAGATCTGGTGGGGCGCGTACCTCGGGACCCCGGACGAGGAGTTGATTTCCGGCAAACTGCGTGACGTCGAAGATCAGATCGTCGCTCGCCGGGCGGAGTTGCGTGAGAAGCACGGTTGGATCATGGATACGTACCTCGTTCGGCGCTGACAACCGACCCTGAATTTGCCGCCTCGATCCTGCACTCTTGATCCCGAACGACGGTCTGCGCACCTATGATCTGCGCATGACATCGTTCGGGCAGGACCGACTGCAGTCGATTCTGCCCGCGCCGCGTGGCCGTGAAAAATCAGCTGTGAAGTCGGCTTTCGACCTTCTGGTTCAGTGGTATCGGCGTCCTGATCAATTCGACAGTTTCAATCGATACCTCGCCACGAAGGGCCTGGAGCTAGCTGTCCGATTGCTGGTCATCGGCTCGCTGACGACGGTCATCATTGCGATGACTCTGCTGCGCTTCAGCGACGCGGGCGTGCACAACCACGTCACCAGCGTCGTCAACGCCGTTATCATCGCCGTCACGATTGCGGTGATCGTGCTCTTCTGCCTTCTGCCCGAAATCACGCGTCGGTGGTCGTACTTCTTTGTCGCCTACTGCGAGGTCGGCGTATTCGTCGGTGTGTTCTTGAACAACGACCCTTTCATCGGGTTGATCCAGTGTGTGCTCTTCGTACTGATCGGTGGCTACATCGCGTACTTTCACAACGCGAGACTCCAGGCGGTTCACATCGCGCTGTCCATCGTGGTTCTGGCAGTGGTCGGCCGAAAGGTTGCGGTCTACGCGGATCCTGCGTTGGCCACAGCACTGTGCCTGATCATCGCCACCGGGATCGTGGTCATCCCGTTCGCCTGCCAGTTCGTCCTCTCACTTCTCGGCTCCGACGCGGACAGTTCGGATGTGGATCCGTTGACAGGGCTTCTGAATCGGCGCGGGCTGCAGCGAGCTGTTGTCGAAATGGGGGCGACGGGGCATGCGTCGAGCAAGTCGTCGTATGTCGTCGCGATTGTCGATGTCGATTCGTTCAAGAGCGTCAACGACTCACAGGGGCACGAAGAAGGCGATCTCGTACTTCGCCAGATTGCTGATCGACTGCGGTGGTGCGGCGGCGAGAAGGCGCTCTTCGCCAGATTCGGTGGGGACGAGTTCGTGTTGGTAGACACGATAGACGTCGGCGCAGCGCCTGCGTTCGAAGACAATCTGCGAAGGCACTTGCGAATCGACGATCGTGATCCGGTAGTGACCACCAGCGTCGGAGTCGCGATCACCTCTGCCGAATGGTCGTCGATTATTTCCGACGAGGAGTTGACGGAACTGTTTCGAGTAGCCGATGCCTCGATGTACCGCGCGAAGGCCGCCGGCGGCGATCAGGTTGTGATGTGGGACGGCAAACAGTGAAAATTGTCTGATTGCGGGGAGTTGACTGGATTACCCTGACACTATGGAATCTGCCGAGAGTGTTGAGCGTTCGGACGCCGTGGCGTCTCGACGACCGCTCTCGGGTCCCGCGTTCCGGCTGATCTCTTCTCAACTTGTCGATTGGTATCGGCGTCCGGACCAATTCGACACCTTCAATCGCTATCTCGCGGACAAAGGGTTGACCGTCGCCTCGCGGTTTCTCGTCGTCTGCTCGTTGGTACTGGTCACCGTGATCATGTTCCTCACTCGCTTCAGTCCACAGGGACCGACCACTGCGCACGCGCGCTCCGCGAACGCAGTCATCATGGTCATAACCGTGATGATGGCCGTCGCCCTCTCGACGAGGCGCAATCTCTCCCGTTCCTGGTCTTACGCCTTTGTGCTCTACTCGGAAGTGGGAATAGCGGCCGCAATGCTGCTGTACTCCAATCCACTTGCAGCACTGGCACACGCCGTGATGTTCTCGGTGATCGGCGGATACATCGCGTTCTTCCACAATGCTCGAATACAGAGCCTTCACATGTTGTGGGTATTCGTCGTGGTCATCGGCATCGTGACACGTACGGCCGTGGTCGAAAACGATGTGGATGTTCCGGTTCTGGTCGCGTTGGTAGTACTGGTCGGCGCGGCAATCTACGTGATTCCCTTTGCCTGTCAGTTCATTTTCTCCATCCTCGGCACCGACGCGTTGAACTCGCAATTGGACCCACTGACGGGACTGCTCAACAGGAGGGGACTGGCCGACGAAGTACGACTGTTGCTGGAGCGGTCGTACACGCACTCGGCGCTCTTGGTAGTCGCCGCCGTCGACATCAATCGATTCAAGGCCATCAACGACGAGTACGGACATACCGTCGGTGACGCTGTGATCGAAAAAGTCGGATCGAGGCTGGTCGAATGCGCCGGCCCGGCGGCCTTGATCGCACGGATAGGCGGCGACGAGTTCGTCATCGTCGATTCGGTCGATCAACGCTCGTTCCATCGACTCGAACATGAGCTACTCCGTTCGACGATCACCTCGCCCGATCATCCCGAGGTGGCGATGAGCGTCGGAATCGCGAAGATTGCAGGGCCTTTCGAATCAGCGGATGATGCGCTGGTCGCCTACCCGACTCTGCTGCGGCGAGCGGATCGGGCGATGTACTCCGCGAAGGCACGCGGTGGGCATTCGGTGGTGCTGCAGACGGAAACGGACTGAGCGCGCTGTGAGTGTCCGTGGTCGGCGTTAGTCTGTTGCCATGCCTGAACTACCCGAGGTGGAAGCGCTGGCAGGGTTCCTTCGTCAGCACGCGGTCGGCGCAGTGGTGGGACGCGTCGACATCGCTGCATTGAGTGTGCTCAAGACCTTCGATCCGCCGATCACTGCTCTGCAGGGGCGTGACGTCACGGGCGCCGCCCGCTTCGGGAAGCATCTGGCTCTGGATTGCGACGGGTTGTGGTTGGTCACGCATCTCTCCCGTGCCGGCTGGATGCGCTGGCTGGACAATCCATCGGCGACGCCGCCGAAGCCGGGGAAGGGGCCGTTGGCGCTGCGCGTTCATTTCTTCACACCCGAAGGGTTGACGCCGGCATTCGATCTCACCGAAGCCGGCACCAAGAAACGCCTCGCCGTCTGGGTCGTGAACGATCCGCAGGAGGTTCCGGGCATCGCCCGGTTGGGGCCGGACGCGATGGCCGTGACCGAAGCCGAGTTCGCACAGATTCTGGGCGGAACGTCGGCGCGGATCAAGAACTCGATAGTCGAGCAGTCGTTGATCGCCGGTATCGGGAACGCCTACTCGGACGAGATCCTCCACACCGCGAAACTCTCGCCTTTCGCGACCTCGTCGCGGCTGACGCCGGATCAGATTTCGACGCTGTATGCCGTGATGCGATCCACGCTGGCCGACGCGATCGAGCGTTCGGAAGGTCAGGACGCGGCCCGGCTCAAAGGTGAGAAACGCTCGGGGATGCGAGTGCATGCTCGCACCGGACTTCCGTGCCCGGTGTGCGGTGACGTCGTACGCGAAGTGTCGTTCGCGGAGCGCTCTTTTCAATACTGCGCGACGTGCCAGACCGGCGGTAAACCGTTGGCGGACAGGCGAATGTCGAAACTGCTCAAGTAGCGAACTGCGCTGCGAGTAGTTCGACGAACTCGCGGGCGAGCGCCGACGAATGGGTGGGTTCGGTGATTGCGTGGACGATCCGATGCGGCGCATCGGTGATCGGAATACAGACCAATTCGGGGTGCAGGGCGCTCATGGACTGGGGGAGCAAACCTACGCCCAGGCCGTTGGCGGTCAGTGAACAGATCAGGTCTACCGAGTTGGCTTCAAGTGTTTTTCCCCGAGGGACCTGTGATTCGGCGAAGGCTTGGTCGGTTTGGACACGGGCCTCGCTGCCGGAGGCGAAGTCCACGAGAGTGTGATCGCGTAGGTCTTCGAGCCTGATCGACGAAGCCTGGGCAAAGGGATGGTCGGGAGCAACGAACGCTGCGGTGGGTTCACTCCACAGCGGTGCGGCGGCAAAGCTCTTGGGTAGGCGACCTGCGGCCAATCCGACAATGCCGACGTCGATTGCACCGGACCGGACTCCTTCGATAACTACTTCACTGCCGTACGGTCGCGCGGTGATGTTGATTGCAGGGTGGCGCCGTGTCAGATCTGCCAGCGCGCGTCCGACGTCGACGCGCCCCGCCGAGGTGATGGTGCCGACCGTCAACCGCACTTGCTCGTTGCTCCGTGCGGAGACATCACTGACGAGTCTCGACACGGCGCCGAGTACCTCGCGGGAGCGGGCGACAAAAACCTCGCCTGCAGCAGTCAGGCCGACGTTTCGGCTGTTCCGGTTGAACAATTCGACTCCCAGTTCCTTTTCGAGGTCTCTGATCTGGGCACTCAGGGCGGACTGGGAAACGTGCAACCGCGACGCTGCTCGGCTGAAGTGTCTGTCTTCCGCGACTGCCAGGGCGTAGCGGATGTGACGTAGTTCCATCGCACCAATCTATCGTTTCTGGAGATAGATCATGCATATCTATCTATTGGACGCGCGTCGGTGTAGGCGGTCATGCTTGACGACATGATTTCAAGCGACGCGCGTCCGAGGCTCGGACTACCAATAGTGCTGCTGATGGCTGCAGCGACGGGCCTGTGCGCGGGCGGTAACTATTTCAACCAGCCACTCCTCGATTCCATCGCAGATCACCTGAATGTGTCGGCCTCCGCAGCGGCCGCGACGGTGACCATCGCGCAGGTCGCGTATGCACTCGGATTGATACTTCTGGTTCCGGTGGGCGACATGGTGGACCGACGCAAGCTGACGGTAGGGCTCATGCTGCTGGCGGCGACCGGTCAAGCGGTCAGCGGATTTGCGCCCAACTTTGCCACGCTGGCAGTGGGAATCGCTGTCGCTGGAGTCTTTTCGGTCGCCGCCCAGGTGCTCATTCCGTTTGCCGCCTCACTGGCCGAACCTGAGAGGTCCGGTCAGGTGGTCGGCACGATCATGAGCGGACTGCTGATCGGAATCCTGCTGGCGCGCAGCGTTGCCGGCGTCCTCTCCGGACTGGGAGGTTGGTCGACGGTATACAAGGTTGCGGCGGTACTGATGGTGGTGATGGCCGTGGCATTGTGGCGATCTCTGCCTTCCGATTCCGCAGATCGCCCGAAGGCAAGCTACCGCGCAACGCTCGCTTCGGTAGGGAAGTTGGCTGCGACCTTGCCGCGCCTGAGAACCCGATCGGCCATGGGCGGACTGGCTTTTGCTGCTGTCAGCACCGTCTTCACGACAATGGCCTTTCTTCTGTCCGGCGAATTCGGCTACAGCGACACTCAAATCGGCTTGGTCGGACTACTCGGTGTGGCGGGAGCTTTGATGGCGACGGTGGCGGGCAGACTGGCCGATCGGGGATTGGGTCAGCTGGCGACCGGCGGCGCCATCGCGATTCTCTTGGTGTCGTGGCTTCCCTTTGTCGCCGGTGCCACCCACGTGGTGTGGTTTCTCGTTGCCATCGTCCTTGCCGACCTCGCGCTGCAGGGAGTGCACGTCAGCAACCAGAACGTGATCTACGCCCTTGTCCCCGAAGCGCGTTCGCGTGTGAATTCCGTGTACATGACCACCTACTTCGTCGGTGCTGCCGTGGGCTCGGCGGTGGGGTCAGTGGTGTGGAAGTCGTACGGCTGGAACGGAGTATGCATCGCCGGGTTGGTCTTCTCCGTTGCAACGGCGATGGTGTGGGTGCATGATCGCCGACTGGAGACGGCTGAACTGCGAATCCCGGAATCCCCTGTTGCAGTGGGGTAGGCACCCACACCTTCTCGGCTCCAGCACCTTTCAGATTTCGGCACCGTCCACCAGGATCTTGCCGACGCGTTCGGGATAGAACGACACGTGGTCGTCGATCCCGGACGCTTCGGCGGTAGTGAACGGATAGAACCACGCCAGATCCTCGATCGGAGCGAGTTCGGTTGTGCCGGTGAACGACAGATACGACGCAGTGCCCTTGTAGGGGCAGGCCGTGGTGGTCGGGGACGGCGCAAAGTACTCGCTGCGAACGTCGATTCTCGGAATGTAGTACCGCGTGGGCAGTCCGGTTTCGAAGAGCAGTCTGGGTCGTCTCGTCTCGGCGACCAGTACGTCGCCGACAAAGACCTGGACGTGGCGGGACGAGGGGAGTGCGTCGATACGTACGTATGGATCGCGGGCGTGGACAAAGACCTGTTGATCCTCCTCGTACCAGGCGTCCATGCGATCCCAATAGAATGCGACGTACTCACTCAGATCCAGGGAACCGTCGAACTGTTCAGGGTAGGTCCAGACGGCGTCCTCGGCCCGGCGATCCCCGATCTCGATCGTCCAGTAGGTGGCGTCACCTTTCCATGGGCAATGGGTGGTCGTCGACGTCGGGACGAGGAATTCGGTACGAACGTCCGCGAGGGGGATGTAGTACATCGGCAGGCGGCCGCGTTCGAAAAGGTATACCGAACGAGTGGTGTCTGCGACGGCGTGACCAGCGAAGAAGGCTCGAATTCGGCGGGGGTTCGGCTCCAGTGCGATCCGCCCGTTGGAAGCTGTGATCTGTGTGTCTTCTGCGTGAGTCAGTGCTGTGGACATTCGCGAATGCTCCTGAGATCGGCAGGGTGGTCCTTCCCATCCTGCGCCCGGCAGCAGTTATTTGACAGGTTGGAGTCGAAATACGCGGATCTGGCGCCCGAATGCTCGATCGGCGTAGGTTTCGTACGGCGGCCACGTGGTGGTCGCGAGCTCCCACAGCTTCTTACGCGTGGCGCCCTCCGCCAGACTCGCACCGACCGGTATTTCGACGCCCTTCACTGTCACGATTGCGGTGGGGTTTGCCATCAAATTGAGTGTCCATGCTGGATGCGTATCCTGCCCCCAGTTGGAACCGACGACGACAAACGCATCGCCGTCAGGTGCGTACAGGAGTGGCGTGGTGCGAGAACGGCCGGTCTTACGGCCCGTCGTGGTGAGCAGTAGCTGAGTCACGGTGTTCTCTCCGACCAGCGAGAGCTTGCCTCCCGACACTCTCTGCACTGCTCGATCGAGCGGAACCAGATCCTTGCCGAGATCCGAGAACCATTGTGTATGGCCGACATTGCGCATCAATGACCGGTAGATATTGCGCATCGGACCCCTCGCATTCTCGGCACTGTTTCGAGGCTGGTGCACCTCGACTCGAAAGAGTCTGCCACGTCTGGTCACAGATACCTGAGTCCCAAGGTCCCGAAAGGAATGAAGCGGTCAGCCGAATTCGGTTTTGGTGGAGTAGAATTGGGGCATACCGCCGAAACCGTTCGTTTGTGCGCGTTGGACGGTCGTTGGAAGATCAACCCTCCGAGGTCAAGACATCAGGCTCTAGCCACTCGACGCCGAGCAGTTCGGACAGCGACCGCAGACCGGATCGATCACCACCTTTCAGACCTGTGACCGAATTGAGATTGCGCAACATGACCGTGGCGACGTCCTCTTCCTTGGTGCCCACGCCGAAGGGTATGACCCACGGGCACGTCTGGTAGTCGCGATGCGACCGACCGAACGTCTGTTCTGCCGCGATCCCTGAGTATCGCGGTTGATGAAAGATTCCCGTCCGTGGCAACGGGGACGCGTGAGTGCCGTCCGGGAGTGCTTCGTTGGCATGGAGCGAGATCGAGGTCGTGACATTGAAGACGATGACCGGTGCGTCCCCGCGTTGAAACCGCAGACGTTGACCCTCCTTGTCCGGCACCGCACCGAACAGTTTTGCCACCGAGATCCCGGCGTCTTCGATCATCTCGACCAGTGGATCACCTGCCGTGGAGACGAATTCGACGGCCACCAACACCTGCTTGCCTGCCTTGACCTGCGCCTGCGCCCACTGGGCCGTCGACTCGGCGCGGATCATGCCCGCTTTCTGTCGGTAGCGCAGAACCAGCGCACGGCCGCGCGCGATGTTGCGACTCTTGCGGGCCAATCCCATTTCGTAGGCGTACTCGGCCCACTCCGTCTCGTACTCGGCGCGCTGGGCATGGGTGAGGTCGATCGGCATACCGTCGAGCGGAACAGGTCCCCACGGAGTCGGTCGATGAATCATCAAGGGCGGTTTGCTGTTCGACATCCACCCACGCACGGTCTCGAGCGCTCGAGATTGCAGCGTAGGTGATTCCTTCGCCTCTGCGCTCCACGTCCACTTCCCGTAGGACTTGTCCAGCGGAAGGCCGGACTCGACCAGCCTGGCGCCCAGGTCGGACCAGTACTCCGAAGGTTCTGAATGCAGCTGCGCGAAAAGCGGTGCCAGGTAACGCTGGTCGGCCGGCGTGTGTCCCGGTGTTGCCGTCACGGACAGGACGAACGGCGCTTGCTCGTGAGCATTCGAAAAGCGCGCGACCTTCTCGAATGCCGCCGTGCGCTGTGTGTCGTTGCTGTACAGCTGGGCCTCGTCGGCAATCACCACACCGAACGTGTACTTGGGGCGGCCGTTTCGCGCGATCAGCTTCTTCAATTGGTCAGGCGACATGATCAACCAGCGGAATCCACCGTCGCCCACCGAGGCGATGGAATAGCGCCAATGCGGAATGGTGATCTGTGCGGGTCGATCGACGAGGACGAGGATGTTGGTTTCGCCGCGCTCCTCGGCAATCGTCTTGGCAGACATCACTGCGATCAGCGTCTTACCCAGGCCTGCATTGTCTGCCAACAGAAATCCGCGTTTGCCGGCGCGAGCGGCATCGACGACGGCTGCAGCCCCCGAAACCTGCTCGGGCCGAGGAATTTTGGGTGCAGCAACGGGACGTTCACCGGTGCTGTCATTGATGTCGTCCTCTACCCACTGCTGATAAGAGAAGGGGAGTGCCTTGAATGGAGCGAGTTCTACGGGCAACTCCGTACCGACCCACGCGTAGCTCTTCCATTTCTTGACGAACTGCGCACCAGGCGCCGGCGTCCGAAAGGGAACGTCGAGGAGCCAGACTCTCTCACCAGGGCCGGCAGTCGGCACATCCGGCATCGTCGCGCGTGAGCTCTTCTTTGCGACAGTCTTCTTCGGGGCGGTCTTTCTGGTCGTGTTCCTCTTGGGTGCAGCCTTCTTCGGTGCAGCCTTCTTTGCGGCAGCCTTGCGTGCCGTGGTTGCTTTGCGTGGTGGCATCAGGCGGTTTCTGCTGTGAGGAATTCACGCAGCGTGAGCGCAGGCCGGCCGACAAGGTCCTCCACGGTGCCCGTGATCAGCGCCAATTCACCCTGCGCGATTGCGGTGTACGTCGACACCCATGCGTCGAGTTCCCAAGCGGGTGCGTTGTACGACGCCCGCGATTCGTAAGCTTCCTCGAGCGTTTCCTCGACGTACGTGGTTCGCTTGCCGGTGACTTCGGTGATGATGCTCGCGGCCTCGGAGAGCGTCAGTGCCTCCCGTCCGGTCAGGTTGTACGTCTGTCCGACATGAGAATCCAGATCCTGCAGAACCGACACAGCGACGGCAGCAATGTCGGAGCGCGCTACCGCGCCGACGAGACCGTCCCCTGCGGGTCCGCGGATCACACCGTCTTCACCGGCGAGAGCGGGTAGGAAATCGAGGTAGAAGCTGTCGCGCAGGAAGGTGAATGCGAGCCCGGAAGCGCGGATATGTTCTTCGGTGACCCAGTGATCGCGAGCGAGCGTGAACGTCGCGTCCGGAGCAGCGCCGAGGAAAGACGTGTACACGATGTGCCTGACCCCGGCCTCCGCTGCGGCGTCGATGAAGGTGCGGTGCTGATCCAGACGATCTGCGCTTTCGGCCGCCGAGACCATGAAGAGGGTGTCGATTCCGGCCAGAGCCGCGAGAGCGCGCTTCTGATCCCCGTACGTGGTCTCGGCCGAATCGGCACCGGGGAGCTGCGGTAATCGGTTGACCGACCGTGCGATCAGCCGCTGTGGGACACCGGCGTCGGCCAACGACCGGGCCACCAGTCCGCCGATATGACCGGTCGCGCCGGTGACGGCGATCCTCGCAGACCGTGAATCTACGGACATGGTGCCCCTCCTTCGGTCGGTGTGCATCCCATCTTGCCGGAACCCACTCCCACGTCAGGTCACGACGCGACGATTACACCGCGAGCCACCGACAGAGCGTCGGACAAAGCTGTCCTGGTGTTGTCGTCGAGGGACAGCAGGGGCCGGCGGGGAAGGCCGGCGTCGATGCCGAGAGATTCCAACCCGGCTTTGACCGTCGACGGCAGTCCGCGACTGACGAGGACCTTCAGTAGCGGCTCGATCTGTTCGAACACAGCGGCGGCACCCGACCGATCACCGGATTCGAGTAGACGCCAGAAGTGCACCACCTGTTCGGGGGCCAGACACGGGGCTGCCGTGCACCATCCGCTTGCACCGGCAGAGAAAGATTGCAGTGCAAGAGGATTGCTGCCGTTGAAGAAGGGGATCGTGCCACCGCTCAGTTCGTTGATGCGGTTCATCCGGGTGATGTCGCCGGTGGATTCCTTGATCATCGTGACGCCGTCGACGGTGGAGACGAGATCGACGAGAAATTCCGGCGACATGTCGATCCCGGTGGTGGCCGGATTGTTGTAGATCATCGTGGGAATGTCGACGGAATCGGCCACCGCGGTGACGTGTTCACGAATCTCCTGCTCACCCAGATGCCAGTACGACGTGGGGAGGATCATCATTGCGTCGGCTCCGGCGTCTGCCGCGATCGATGCTCGGCGGAGTGCTCCCGCCGTCGTCAGATCCGACACTCCGACGACGGTGGGGACTCGGCGGTCGACGTAGTCGACAGTCTCCCGAGCGACCGTCTCCCACTCTGCATCGTCGAGATAGGCGCTCTCGCCGGTACTGCCGAGTGGGGCTATCGCGTCGACACCACTGCTGATCATGCTGTCGAGGAGCGTGTGTAGCGGCTTGGGGTCGAATGCTCCGGTGTCCCGGTCGAACGGGGTGATGGGATAGGCGACGATTCCCTTGATGGTGCTGCTCATGAGGCTCTCAGTTCTGTTGGTGGGAAACAAAAGTCAGTTGGTCAGTGTGTCGGGATGATTGCGGAGAGCGCGACGGGCGTAGTAAGCGAAGTTCGCCTCGCTGCGCCGAGGAGTCAGTGTCCAATCGTGTGCCTCCTTCGCCAGGCGAGGCGGTAGCGGCTTGATGTCTCCGGCAGCCATCGCCAGCAACTGCAGTCTGGCCGCTCGCTCGATCAGATGCCCGAGAGAGCATGCCTCTTCGACCGTGTTGCCGACGACGAGTTGGCCGTGGTGGGCGAGCAGAATTGCCCGCTTGTCGCCGAGTGCAGCCGAAATGATCTCGCCCTCCTCGTTTCCCACGGGAACCCCGGGCCAGTCGGCGAGAAATGCGCAGTCGTCGTAGAGCGGCGCGATGTCCATTTGGGAGACGACGAGGGGAATCTCGAGCATCGACAGCGCCGTCGCATGTAGTGGGTGTGTGTGGACGATGCAGTTGACGTCGGGTCGTGCGCGGTAGATCCAACTGTGGAACCTGTTGGCGGGGTTCGGCATGCCCTCCCCGTCGAGGACTTCGAGATCCTCGTTGACGAGCAGGAGGTTGTCCTCGGTGATCTCGTCGAACCCGAGGCCGAGTCGCTGTGTGACAAACGTTCCTGGCTGCCCACCGCGGGCGGAGATCTGTCCGGCAAGGCCGGAGTCGTGGCCGGCGTCCGACAGTGCCCGGCAGGTCAGTGCGATCTTCTGTCGAAGAGTCCAACTACCTGTCGTTACTTCGGTGAGCATCTTCGTCTCGGCGGTGGCCATGAGTTCCTGCTTGCTCGCATGCATCGTGTCGGTCATGGGGTGTGCCTTTCTCGGGACCCGGAAATCAATGACATTCAGTCACCTATAAGACACAAAGTGTCATATAGGACGGAAATGCGCAACCCTCGATTCCTGCATCGCTGATCGCCGCAGGTCAATGTACTGGTAGGGTGATGACACAAAGTCTCGTGAGGGGAACCGAATGGCAGCGTTTTTGCGAACACATCGGCGTCGCGCCGGTCTGACGCTCGAGGGCCTGGCCGAGCAGACCGGTCTGACGAAGAGCTATCTCTCCAAGGTCGAGCGGGGTATCAGTACCCCGTCGATCGCGGTGGCACTCAAGATTGCGCGTGTGCTCGACGCCGATGTGGGGCAACTGTTCTCGGACAGTATGGAGGGAAATGCCATGACGATCGTGCGCGCGAAGGACCGCGTGATCGACCCGGCCAACTCCGTGCAGTCTTCCGTCTACGATCCGATCGCGCCCTCACTGGTCGGAAAGGCCATGCAGCCGTTCGTGGTTCATCCGGCCTCGGTGATGGGTCCCAAGTTCATGGACCACACGGGAGAGGAGTTCGTGTTCGTGCACTCCGGATCCGTAGAATTCGAAATCCCCGGGCAGACGATGCACCTCGACGCCGGCGACAGCTTGTACTTCGACGCGAATACGCCGCACCGGATGCGGTCGGTGTCGGCGGATCGTGCGGTGGTGCTGGTTGTCGTCTACGACAAGCCTTCGGCTGGATCACCCAGCGGTGACTCGCTGGAAACGCACTGCGGGGTGGGCAGATGACGCTGGGGATCGACACGACACTGACGCTTCTCGCGGCCGGTCTGATCTTCCTTCTCTCCCTGTGCCTGGGAATCTGGAAATACCGACAGATGGCCACTTCGGACAATCACCTCGCCCATCCGCATGTCGACATCGCACACCGCGCTGCCCTGATGTACTCGTTTGCGACGCTGCTGATCGCGGTGTTCGTCGAAATCAGTGCGTGGCCGACGTGGATCAACCTGACCAGTGCCGCAGTGGTCGTGTTCTTCTTTCTCGCAGCGATATTCAGCTACATCGCTCACGGTGCGATGAAGGACACCGACAATCAGTTCGAGTCCGCCGGTCCGCCCCTGCACCTCGGGATGTTTCTGCTGATTCTCGGCGAGGTGGGCGGATTTGCCGTCCTACTCGCAGGTTTCGTGAAAGGCCAGTTCTTCTGATCGGGCTTCAGCGCCTGTGCTCGTAGCCGATCCAAGCCCGTCGACGCTCACCCATCGGGTCGTTCTCCACTCGGGACGTCTCGTCGAAGATCATTGTTTGCCGCTCCGGTACGGAGTAGGCGGGCCAATCCCGGTCCGGCACTCCGTGGCGGGCGAAATGGATCCAGTGGCGCTGCATGGTGGAGGTCACCGCAGTCAGTCCGCGGCGCCCACCGACCGCTGTCAAGGCCGCGGTGAGTGCATCCGAACGCCCGAAGACCGCAAGCAATTCGGTGGCGTGGGTAGCGCCCATGCCGATGAGTCTGAGCAGGCGAGGCGCAAAATCGTAGCGGTAACTGTAGGTAGGAGCTACCTGGCAATGACCCTGTGCGCAGAGTATCGCGGGCTCCCAGAACGTGATGTCGCCGCCGAGATCTGCGGCAGCAAACCGGTGCGGATACGTGGGATACGCCGCGAGCGCACGTGCTTTCACTTCAGGGGTGGTGTGGGAGAACATCTTCTCGATCCGAACCGGGTCGGTAGGCAAGATGTCGAGAACGCGCGGGAAGATTCTTCCCTCGTGGAGATTCGAACCGACGAGCAGCGGAACGGGGTGGGCGCGTCCGGCGGCGAACACGTCGAGCGGGTGTTCGGGAAGGACGTCGTCACCCACCACGGGGGCAAATGCCCGCGTTCCGGGTTCTTCGTCCGCGCCGCGGCGCGCAAGTTCTTCGCCGGCAGCGACCAGGTCCTTCACCGAAGCGGAGCGCAGCCACGATGCCGGATCGGCATCCGGAGCCTGTGCGATCTCGAGGAACTCGCGTGCCCAACGGTGCGCTCGCTCTTTTCCGTATGCCGAAGCAGCCGGCGGACTTTGAGCGATGGCCCGGGCGAACAGCCCTCGTGCCGCCGGCGTTGCCATCAGAGTGGTGACCGCGTTGGCGCCGGACGATTCACCGAAGACGGTGACGGCGTTCGGGTCGCCGCCGAAAGCGGCGATGTTGCGTTGGACCCACGTCATCGCGGCGATCTGATCGCGCAATCCGAGGTTCGTCTCGAATGATCTTTCCGCAGTGGAATATTCACTGAAATCGAGGTAGCCCAACGCGCCGAGACGATATTGGATCGAGACGTAGACGATGTCGCCACGTTCGACCAGGCTAGTTCCGCGGTACATGGGCGTCGACGGATTCCCGCCGTTGTACGCGCCGCCGTGAATGAAAACCATGACCGGTCGCAACGAATCCGACGGTACCTGCGGAGCCACGACATTGACGAAGAGTGAGTTCTCGTCGAAGTTGCTCTTGCGCTGCGGAGACGGAGAGCCGAATGCTTCCGCCGGGCGGACACCATGCCAAGCCTCGACCGGCTGCGGTGCGCGAAATCTCCAAGGACCGGTCGGGGCCGTTGCGTAGGGGATTGCTCGCCAGGTGCGCAGTCCTCGATCGAGGCGCCCGCGTACGACCCCGGAATCGAGAGTGATCTCGAGGGGGCTCGTCACGGTAGGGAGATGTCGGTGCCGTGGCTACGGTAACCGCTGTATCCCGCCCAGGCCAAGCGTTGTTCACGTCTGGGATCGTTCTCGACGCGGACGATCTCGTCGAAGATCATGGTCCGACGCTCCTGCCCCTCGTAGCGCGGCCACGATCCGCGCGGCGAGCCGTGCTCGGCGAAGTGAAGCCAGTGTCCCTGAACAGATTCGGTGACTGCGCGCAGTCCGCGTCGACCGCCGGGAAGGGTGAGGCCGCGCCCGACAAGGGTGTCACCGATGCCGAAGACTGCAAACATCTCGAATCCGTGTGTGGCGTCGAGGCCGAGCCAGCGCATCATCGTCGGCGCGAAGTCGAATCGGTAGGCGTATGTCGGCGCTGATTGTGCGTGCGCTTGCATCAACTCCACGGACGGGTGCCAGAACGTGACGTCTCCGCCGACGTCGATCGCGGACTGCTCGTCCGGGTAGCCGGGATAGGTTGCGAGGATGCGCTTCCCGGCCTCGGGATCGGTGAGGGCAAACATGGTGTCGATGCGCGACGGGTTGGTCGGAAGTGCGTCGAGCACCTTCGGGAACAGCGTCCCCTCCCGTCTGTTGGTGCCGATGATCATCGGCACCTGGTGTGCCGATCCTTCTTTGAATGCGTCCAAGGGGGAGCGGGGGAGGAAGTCGCCGTCGACGACCGGTCCGAAGGGATGTAGTCCAGGTGTGTTCGCGAGTACCTCGGCGCCCAGTCTGCTTCCGGCTCTGCCCAATTCGACGGCTGTCGCCGAGGTCAGGGCCTTCGCGGGTGGTAGGCCGGAATTGAGGATCTCGACGAAACGCGCGCCCCAGGCATGCGATCGCTGCGTGCTCGAGACCAGATCCGGAGCCGAACTCTCGGCGATAGCGCCGGCAAAGAGTCCCTTGGCGGCCGGAGTCGCCATCAGGGTGGTGACGGCGGTGGCTCCGGCGGATTCACCGAAAATCGTGACTTTTTCAGGATCCCCACCGAAGGCGGCGATGTTGCGTTGCACCCACTGCAGGGCCGCGACCTGATCGCGCAGTCCGAGGTTGGAGTCGAATACGCGCTCGGATGTGGAGAACGGGGTGAAATCGAGGTAGCCCAGAGCGCCGAGTCGGTAGTTGATCGAGACGTAGACGACGTCGCCGCGTTCGACGAGGGACACGCCCGAGTACAAGCCGGTGGCCGAGGTCCCGATGGTGTTTGCCCCACCGTGGATGAAAACCATGACGGGACGCGGAGTATTGCCGGTGTTCGCGGGGGCGAGCACGTTGAGCGTCAGGCAGTCCTCGCTGCTCGGCTGGTACTTCCCGGGCGCGAGCAACAGCCCCTTCTTGTGTTGGACAGACGCGTCGCCGAACCTGGTCGCGTCGCGTTCTCCGGTCCACGGCGTGACCGGCTGGGGTCGCGTCAGACGCAGTGTTCCGACCGGCGGCCGGGCGTAGGGAATTCCGCGCCAGGCACGAAGTTTTCCCACCCGGCGGCCGCGCAGGGTGCCGTCGGCCGTGGTCACAAGTATGTCGGACGCCATGTCGCGACTATACGTACTTCGGGAGCGCGTCAGCGGCGAGCCTCCAGCAATCGAAGCCAGACTTCACTGACCGTCGGATACGAGGGCACCGCATGCCAGAGAGTTTCCAGTGGTACGGCGCCGACGACCGCGATTGTCGCCGCATGCACCAGCTCGGATACTTCGGGCCCGGCGAAGGTAGCGCCGAGGATCACGTCGGTGGCCTTGTCGATCACCAACTTCGCGCGCCCCGAGTAGTCGTCGCGCAGCAGCGAAGATCCCGCGACTGCGAGTTCGATCTCCACGACTTCGACGTCGTAGCCGTCGTCGCGAGCTTTCTTCTCGGTGCGTCCCACCCAGGCGATTTCGGGTGAGGTGAACACCACCTGGGGGACCTGTCCATTGTCCGCCGACGCCGTGTACCGAGGTCCCCTGAGTCCGCGGCTCTCGGCCCGCGCGGCGATGACGTCTCCGCAGACTCTCGCCTGATACTTGCCCATGTGGGTGAGGGGAGAACGACCGTTGATGTCGCCGACGGCGTAGAGCCACTCACCTTGGGCACAGAGGTGATCGTCAGTGGTGACGTACTTGCCGTCCTCGAGGCCGATGACGGACAAGCCGAGATCGGCAGATGTCGGCCCGCGGCCCGCCGCGACGATGACCTCGTCGACTTCGATCACGCCGGACGATGTCTCGATGCTGACGGGTCCACCGTGGATGTGACCTTCGCCGGTGTCCTTGGCATCGGGGCGTGAGACCGAGTTGACGGCAGTGCTCAGTCGAACGTCCACACCGCGGGCACCGAGTGCTTCGGCCACCATCGTTCCGGCAAACGGTTCTGCTGATTTCAACAGAGCATCGCCCCTCACGAGCAACGTCACGTGAGCGCCGAACGACGACAACCACGTTGCGCACTCAGTTGCGACCACTCCGCCGCCGATGACCGCCACTCGCGACGGAACCTCGTGCAGGTTGGTGGCGTCGCGCGAGGTCCACGGGAGTGCCTCGCGCAATCCCGGTGTCTTCGGGACGGTGGCGGTCGTTCCCGTGGCGAGTACGACGGCACGGCGGGCACGGAGCTTACGGGTCCCGTCGACGGTCACTGCTCGCTCGCCGTCGATGACCCCGTGGCCTTTGATCACGGTGATGCCCGCGGAGGTTGCCCAGTCGACCTGGGACGAGTCGTCGTGGTTGTGGGTGAACGAGTCGCGCCGTTTCAGAACGGCATCGACGTCCAGCGGTCCGGCCGGGATCCCGGGCAAGGCGTCGGCCGCCTCGAGGACCTGCCCCGGGCGCAGTAGTGCCTTGCTGGGCATACAGGCCCAATACGAGCATTCACCGCCGACCAGTTCGTGTTCCACGATTGCGGCGGTGCGATTACTTCCGGCGATGGCGTATGCGGCGGCGTTCTCGCCGGCGGGTCCACCGCCGATCACGATGACATCGAATTCGTCGGTCATTGCTCCACGGTATGTCGGATCGGTCCGAGTTCGCTCGGTTACCGCCGGGTACGAGAACTCGATGATGGTTACAGTTGCACCCATGACGCGGCAGAAGATTTTGATCACCGGTGCCAGTTCGGGTCTGGGTGAGGAGATGGCCAGGAGATTCGCCGCGGCCGGTCGCGACCTCGCGTTGTGTGCCCGGCGGACGGATCGTCTCGACACGCTGCGTGGGGAGCTGGTGGCGCAGTACCCGTCGATCAGCGTCGCAGTGCGCGAACTCGATGTGACCGAACACGATTCCGTCGTCCGGGTTTTCGGTGAGCTGCGCGACGAGTTGGGTGGCCTGGACCGGATGATCGTGAACGCCGGGCTCGGCAAGGGCGCCAAGATCGGAACCGGAAAAGCGCACGCGAATCTTGCAACAGCGCAGACGAATTTTGTCGGCGCGCTGTCGCAGTGTGAAGCTGCGCTCGAGATCTTCCGCGCGCAGGACTCCGGACACCTGGTTCTCGTGTCCTCGATAAGCGCGGATCGGGGGCTACCCGGGCCAAAAGCGGCCTATTCGGCGAGCAAGGCGGGAGTAGCGGCGCTGGGTGAGGCGCTCAGTATCGAGTTGGCGCGCACACCTATTCGGGTCACCACGCTGCTGCCGGGCTTCATCAAGACCGACATGTCCGCCGGCGCCGGCGACGACGCTGCGCTCATGGCCAGTCTGGACGAAGGCGTCAGTGCCATGGTCGACGCTATCGAGAAGGAAACCACCCGAGCGGCGCTACCCGGCCTCAAGTGGCAAGGGATAGATGCGGCCCTACGATTCCTGCCCAACTCCGTGACAGCGAGGTTTGTCTGATGAGCATCCACATCTCGAACGGTAAGCCCCGGGTAGTGATCGTCGGTGGCGGCTTCGGTGGACTGTATGCAGCGAGACGACTCAAGAAGGCTGACGTCGAGGTGGTTCTGATCGACCGAGGGACCAGCCACGTCTTCCAGCCCCTGCTCTACCAGTGCGCCACGGGTCTGCTCTCCGAAGGGCAGATCGCAAGTCCGCTGCGACATCTGCTCGAGGACAACAAGAACACGAACGTCGTTCTGGGCGAGGCCAAGTCGGTGGACGCCGACGCCGGGATACTGACTGCCAGTCGCTTCGACGGGTCGACCTTCGAATTGCCGTACGACTACCTGATCGTGGCGGCTGGAATGCGCCAGTCGTACCACGGCCAGGACGAGTTCATCAAATGGGCGCCTGGCATGAAAACCCTCGACGACGCTTTGGCGATCAGGCGCAGTCTCATTGCTGCGTTCGAGATGGCCGAATCGCTCCCGACGGCGGAAGAACGTCGGCCGTGGCTGACCTTCGCCGTGGCGGGCGGTGGACCCACGGGAGTCGAATTAGCCGGGCAGATCCGCGAATTGGCAATGCACGCGCTGACCAACGAGTTCCGGTCCATAGACCCGGACGAGGCAAGGGTGCTGCTCTTCCACGGCGACGATCGGGTGCTCCCTTCGTTCAGTCGCAAGCTCTCGGCCGCCGCCAAACGTACTCTCGACGGGATCGGCGTCGAGACGCACCTCGGAGTACACGTTACCGACGTGTGCGAGACCAGCATCGAGACGACGGACAAGAAGACAAAAGAGAAGCGGCAGTACGAGACCCGCACGATTTTGTGGACCGCGGGCGTCGAAGCGGTGCCGTTCGCCGAGGCACTGGCCACGGCGCTGGGTGTGAAGCAGGTCGGCGGTGGCCGCATCGAGGTGGAAGCCGATCTGACCGTTCCCGGCCACCCGAACGTCTACGTGGTGGGCGACCTCATGTCCCGGGACAAACTTGCCGGGGTGGCCGAGGTTGCGATGCAGGGTGGTCGGCACGCCGGTGCCCGGATCGCGGCAACCGTCGAAAACGGCGTGCCCAGCCGAAAACCATTCAAGTACCGCGATCTTGGAACCGCGGCCTACATTTCGCGACGCCACGCGTTGCTTCAGGCAGGGCCGGTCCAGTTGTCCGGGTTCATCGGGTGGGTGTCCTGGGGAATCATCCACATCGCATTCCTCGCCGGTTTCCGCAACCGCGCCAGCACGGTGCTCAACTGGGGCGCAACCTTGGCGTCGAAAACGCGTCGGGAACGGGCAATCACGTACGGCGACCCCGAAACCGCTCGGCAGCCGTACAACTGAGGGCTACTCGGTCTTGAACACAGGGTTGCCGGCGGCGTCGATCATCCACCACAGGCTGCCGACGCTCTGTCCGAGCATGTCGCCGGGAACCTTGTCGTCGAGGTACCGATAGACGGGCTTGCCGTTGACGGTGATCTGGAAAGATCCTTCAGGCCCGTCGACAGTGTCGATGACGGCGTCGATTCCTTCGACGATGGGTGAATCGGTCACCGAGGTGACCGCCGGCCAGTAACGCAGGCACGCTTCGTCGCACGACCCGGCTTGTGAGTTCTCCTCGTCCGGGTTGTAGACGTAGACGGTCATGCCTTCGCCGTCGACGGCGATCGTCCCGAGTGGGGAGTCGGCGGTCTTCAGCAGGGGTGCATCAGCGGCGGCGGGTGGCGACAGCGACGTCGCAATGGCAGTGACGTTGTCTGCGCTGTCCCCGGAATCGAGGGCGTCGGGCGAGCAACCGGTGAGGATCAGGGCGCTACTCGCAACCGTCGCGAACAACCACTGTCTGCGCATGACGTCTCCGTTCTGGGCGGGAGTGCTCGGGACAAAGCAATCGGGGATACCCGTTGCGGACGAGCTGAAAACGCCGGGCGTCCGGATTCCTCGACAATAGCTCTGTTACAGAGCTATTGTGAGGTATGGATGAAATCGGAGCAGATCACAGGCTTTCGGATGACGTCCTGGAGACGCTCGGACAATTGCGCCGGGGCACGAGGAAGGCGTCGGGGCGGCCGTTTGCGGAACGACCGCTCGCCGGCGCCCAGATCGAACTCGTCAGGCTGCTACGGCGCAACCCGGGTCTGTCGGTGGCCGAGGCCGCCGGGCGATTGGGTGTCGCGGCAAACACGGTGTCCACCTTGGTGCGGCAGCTCGTCGACGAGGGAGTGATCGAACGCGTTGCCGACGAGGCCGACCGCCGCGTCGCGCGATTGGTGCTCGCGGACGAGGCGCGCGCCCGCGTCGAGGTGTGGCGTGATCGCCGGAGTGTGATTGTCGGTCAGGCATTGTCGACTCTGACCGCAGAGGACAGGGCAAGTATCGAGGCTGCTCTACCGGCCCTGTCTCGATTGGCGAGCGCTCTGGCAGCAGCCGGATCGGAAGGCGGGGGGCAGTGAGATGCTGACGCAGTGGTGGAGGAGCCGAGCAGTACACATGCCTGACCCTGACGCACCCGCGGTCGAGATCGACTCGGTCACATACAAGTTCGGCGGTCATCGGGCGGTGGACAACCTGAGTCTGGTCGTCAACGCGGGGGAATGCTTCGGCCTGCTCGGTCCCAACGGTGCAGGAAAGACGACGACGATCAGGTTGCTCAACACGTTACTTCCTCTGCAAGAGGGTGACATTCGAATTCTCGGTCGCTCCGTTCGCAGCGAAGCGATGACCATTCGGCGCTACCTCGGGTACGTGCCACAACAGCTCTCGATCGAAAGCGCATTGACCGCACGCGAGAACGTGACCTGGTTCGCGCGACTGTACGACGTTCCGCGGTCCGAACGACGCGAGCGCGTCGACCAAGCGCTCGAGATGGTGGATCTGCTCGATTCAGGTGAGCGTCTCGCGTCGAGCTTCTCCGGCGGTATGGTGCGACGGCTCGAACTTGCGCAGGCACTGGTGAACCGACCGTCGCTGCTGGTGCTCGACGAACCGACGGTGGGGCTGGATCCCATTGCCCGCGAATCCGTCTGGAAGCGAGTGGCGGAGATGCAGAAGCAGTACTGCATGACTGTGCTGCTCACGACGCACTACATGGAAGAAGCCGAGGAGTTGTGTGATCGTGTTGCGTTGATGCATCACGGTGAACTTCGTGCAGTGGGCGAGCCGAGCGCGTTGGCCGCCGAACTGGGGCCGGAGGCCACTCTCGAAGACGTATTCCGTCACTACACCGGCGACGACCTCACCGGCGGCAAGTCAGGAGGTCTCCACGATGTCCGCAGTGCCCGTCGCACAGCGCGCCGCTTGGGCTGATCCCACTACCAACAGTCTTGCTCGATTGCTCTCGAGAATTTACACATTCTGCCTCGTGGAAGTTCAGAAGTTGCGGCACGACCGATCTGAATTGGTCACGCGCGCAATCCAGCCGATCCTCTGGTTGGTGATCTTCGGTCAGACGTTCAGTCATATCCGAGCGATCCCGACTGGCGACGTACCGTATCTCGACTTTCTCGCGCCGGGCATCATTGCGCAGTCCGCGCTTTTTGTTGCGATCTTCTACGGAATCCAGATCATCTGGGAGCGTGACGCGGGAGTCCTCACCAAACTCATGGTGACGCCGACGCCACGAGCCGCGCTGGTCACCGGAAAGGCATTTGCAGCCGGTATCCGTGCGGTCGCCCAGGCCGTGGTCGTAGTCGTTGTAGCGGCGCTGCTGGGCGTGAGCATGACGTGGAACCCGATCAAGCTGCTCGGCGTCGTGGCTGTCGTTGTCCTCGGCTCGGCGTTCTTCGCCTGTCTGTCGGTTGCGATCGCGGGGATCGTGCTCAAACGAGATCGATTGATGGGCATCGGCCAGGCGATCACCATGCCGTTGTTCTTCGCGTCCAACGCTCTGTACCCGGTCGAACTCATGCCGACGTGGGTTCAGTGGCTCAGTCGCATCAATCCGCTGAGTTACGAGGTGTCAGCGCTGCGCGGTCTGCTGATCGGAATGCCGACCGACTACCTCGTCGACTTCGGCGTGCTGATCGGGGCCGCGCTGCTCGGAATCATCACAGCTTCGGCACTATTGGGCCGCTTGACTCGCTGATCTGACTCGCTGAACTTCGCTCCGGACTAGTCGCGAGTGAACGGTGGGGTGTAGGTGCTGCAATCCGGAGGGACGGCCGGGAGTCCTTCGGACGAGCGAAGTTTCTCCGCAATCGATGAGAGCAAGTCCTGCGATTCAGGGGAGAGATCGACCGCTTTTATGGCCAGAGAACGTAATTCGCTGTCGTGGAACTCCTCGACAACCGAACGGTCTTCTTCCGGAATCAGTTCGGGATCTTGGCGAGGTGTCGGGCCGAAGAAGTACTCTGCTGCTACGCCGAAGTAATCGGCCAATGCCAAAACGACTTGCTCCGATGGATTCGTGCGCACACCGCTCCGGAGTTGCGAGAGGTACGGTGTCGAAATCTTGCATCCACGTTGCGAAAGGGCTTCCACAACTTGTGCGTTGGTGAGTCTCGGTGCTGTGGCCGGGTACAAGGCGTTCAAACGGTCCTTGAATGAATCGGTCACAATTCCTCCCTCGAGCGTGACCCAGCGTCACAGCTACTTCGCAGTTTTCACATAGTAGACGACACGGTTATTCTGGACTCTGGTCGAAAGTCCTTTCACCTGCGGATATTTGGCGCAGAAAAATTCCAAAGACTTTGTAAAGTATGTGATTTTCGCCGCGTACTGACCGTTCGTTTTGCCAAGGTGTACGGCGGTAGCGTATAAGCCGAACGGTGGTGGTTACGCCATTGTGCTGCAGGTTCTTTCAGCCGGTCCTATCCATTTTGTGTCGATGCATTCCTGCTCGGTCTGTAACGTGCGAAGCGCTGCCGCCGGGCACCGGGCGTCGTCGTGCCGGCGGTTGGCGCGCCGCGTGTTCGGGACTTCTTCTCGGTGCTCTGCTCGACGCTCGCGCGCAGTGGTGGGCCCGTATTTTGCTGCACTCGAGAGTGAGCGCTCAGGTGTGTCCACCTGCGAAAGTGACGCGCATTGAAGCGGCCGATTGGTATGTCATCGACGTTGGAACACAGTGCTTCTCGTCGGTCCCCATTTTTCATGCGGTGACATAAGGTTCATGCGGTGACATCAGCGCCGCCCGGGCGTGTTGCTGCGGCGGACCGGGCTCGAAGCGCAGCCGGTCGGCCGGACATGTCGAGCGTCGACTCTGCGTCTTTCGGATCGGAATTGCCCGCTGCGCCAGTAGTAGTCGACGTCGTCGCAGTCAGGTGCATGTCAGAACCATGTGGAGGATTACACGTCTTGCACACGGAGGGCGACAGTCCGGGCGGCAATTCTGTCGCACAGATCTACCATCCAGTCCCCGCCGTGCGCTGCTCAACCTGCGGCATGTGTGCCTCGGCCTCGGAAGCGCTTTATGGCACGGGGGTTGCTGACCGGCGCATACTGGTTACAACACAGTGTGTTCGAAGGGCAGGACTGACATGGTCAGTGTCGAGAAGTGGGCGATGTGGGATTCCGCCGTGGAGGTGGACGTCACCGAGGGCGCTGCGCTGCCTACTGCGCACGCGTTGATCGCAGCTGCCATCGACGAAACCGAAGCGGTCTGCGACCTTCGCCGGGGAGACGCCGAGATTCACGCCGTCAACCTCGCTCAGGGAACTCCGGTCAAAGTGACACGACGTATGTCGGCTCTGCTGCGGTCGGCGCTGTGGGCTGCCCGTATGACCGGCGGTGCAGTCAATCCGCTTGCCGACAACTACTCCGAGGACGAATCCATCCCTCCGGTGCACCCGACCCCGACGTTCGAGGACGTACAGCTCGACGGAGACGTGGTGTACGCGCCCTGGGGTGCGTCGTTCGACATCACCGGAGTTGCCAAGGCCGACACCGTCGATCGCGCCGCGCAGATCGTCGCCGCCGAATTACAATGCGGCGTTGCTGTGCGGATCGGCGACGTGATCGCCACGGCCGGCCATGCACCGGCTGGTGGCTGGCAGATTCCGGTGCCGGACAGCGAAGAAGTCGAACTGATCAACGGAACCGCGATGGCGACGGCGCGGGCGCTGGAGCTGCCCTCCTGGGAGCCGAACCAGGAGCGGCCCTCCACGGAATGGGCACAGGTCTCGGTGATTGCTGACGACGCGGTGTGGGCGTACGCCGCGAGCGAAGCTGCGTTGATCCGGGGGATAAGCGCCATCAAATGGGTTGAACAGCAAGAGCTTCGGGCTCGGCTCGTCGACCGATCCGGACGCGTGTACACAACGGAAAGTTGGTTCGGCCCGGCGGCCGCGTGAGTCAGGCCCGTCCGCGCTCTCTGCGGTACCACTGCACCAGAGCATCTGTGGATGTGTCGCCGAGGTCGCCGGGTGTTGCTTCGGAAGAGAGCGCAGGCCCCAGTTCCATGGCTTGTGTCTTGCCGAGTTCGACGCCCCACTGATCGAACGGATTGACACCCCAGACAGCACCTTCGACAAATACCTGGTGCTCGTAAAGTGCGATCAGCTGACCGACGACCGAGGGGGTCAGCTCCTTCGCCAAGATAGTGCTCGACGGTCGGTTGCCTGGCATCACCTTGTGTGGCACCAGCTCCGGAGCAGTGCCCTCTGACGCGATTTCTTCGGCAGTCTTGCCGAACGCGAGAACCTTTGTCTGAGCGAAGAAGTTACTCATGAGCAGATCGTGCATTGATCCCGTGCCGTCCGCAGTAGGCAGATCGTCGGTGGATTCCGCGAACCCGATGAAATCGGCAGGCACCAGCCAGGTGCCCTGATGCAGGAGTTGGTAGAAGGCGTGTTGGCCGTTGGTTCCGGGCTCGCCCCAGAAGATCTCACCGGTGGACGTGGTCACCGGTGAGCCGTCGGCGCGAACCGATTTGCCGTTGGATTCCATGGTCAGCTGCTGCAGGTAGGCGGGAAAGCGCAGCAAGTCGTTGGAGTAGGGCAGCACTGCGCGGGACTGTGCGCCGAAGAAGTTGGAATACCAGAGCCCGATGAGGCCGAGGAGGACCGGCGCGTTCTGCTCGAGCGGTTGGTTTCGGAAGTGCGTGTCGATCTGGTGGAAACCGTCGAGGAACTCCGCAAAGCGAACGGGTCCGACGGCACACATGACCGACAAGCCGATCGCCGAGTCGACGGAGTAGCGCCCGCCGACCCAATCCCAGAACCCGAACATGTTCGCGGTGTCGATGCCGAACTCCGCCACACGGTCACCGTGGGTGGAGACTGCGACGAAATGCTTGGCTACGGCCGAGACGTCTTCGCTGCCCAGACCGGCGAACAGCCAACGCTTTGCCGCTGTCGCGTTGGTGAGGGTCTCGAGGGTGGAGAACGTCTTGGATGCGACGATGAAGAGCGTCGTCTCCGGATCGAGGTCGTCGAGCTGCCCGACCAGGTCGACAGGGTCGATGTTGGAGACGAACCGGACGCTGATTCCGGCGTCGGCGTAATGCCGTAGTGCGCGGTAGACCATCACCGGCCCGAGGTCGGAACCGCCGATGCCGATGTTGACGATGGTGCGGATGCGCTTGCCGGTAGCTCCGGTCCACTCGCCGCTGCGCACACGATCGGCAAAAGCGCCCATCGCGTCCAGAACTTCGTGAACGTCCGCGACGACGTCTTGACCGTCGACGGTCAGAGCAGAATCCTTGGGCAGACGCAGCGCTGTGTGCAGTACGGCGCGGTCTTCGGAAGTGTTGATGTGATCGCCCGCGAACATCGCGTCGCGTCGTGCCTCGACGCCGGCCTCGCGGGCCAGGTCGACGAGCAGCGCGAGAGTCTCGCGGCTGACGCGATGCTTGCTGTAGTCGATGTGAAGATCACCGGCGTCGATCGTCAGCTCTCGCCCGCGGGCTGGATCGTCCTGGAAGAGTTCTCGCAGGTGAACGCCTTCGATGTCGGCGTAATGAGCGCGCAGTTTCTGCCAGGCTGAGGTTCCGGTGATGTCAGTGCTCACGATCATCGACTTTAGTGGCACAAGCTGGAAACTTCCGCGTGAGTCTCGCTCGCGGGCAGACGGACGCGGCTCCGACGAGCATCATGGAACCCATGGACACATTCGAATTCATTCGATCAGTTCCCACCCAGTTGTTCGTCGGCGGTCGGTTCGTGCCCGCGGAGAACAACGCGACCTTCCCGGTGGCGGATCCGGCGACCGGGAAATCGTTGACCGATGTCGCCGATGCGAGCCCCGCGGACGCGCTGCGCGCTCTCGACGAAGCCGTGGCCGTCTCGTCGAAGTGGGCGAGCACACCTGCGCGCGAGCGTGGTGAAATCCTGCGAGCCGTCTTCGAGAAGATCACCGAGCGAGCGGAGGACGTGGCGCTGCTGATGACCCTCGAAATGGGCAAGGCACTCGCCGAAAGTCGCGCCGAGGTGAAGTACGGGGCTGAGTTCTTCCGGTGGTTCAGCGAGGAGGCCGTTCGCATCGGCGGGCGCTACACGCCGGCCCCGGCGGGCAACGGCCGGATCCTTGTCACCAAAGCGCCGGTCGGACCGTGTCTGGCCATCACTCCCTGGAATTTCCCGTTGGCGATGGGTACCCGCAAGATCGGCCCGGCGTTGGCCGCCGGCTGCACGATCATCGTCAAGCCCGCCTCGGAGACCCCGTTGACGATGTTGTTGCTTGCTCAGCTCATGGCCGAAGCAGGGTTGCCCGACGGAGTCCTCTCGGTGTTGCCGACATCGAAATCCGGTGAAGTGACCGGCCCTCTCATCGACGACCCTCGACTGCGCAAGCTCACCTTCACCGGGTCCACCGGCGTCGGCAAGATGCTGGTGGAGAAGTCCGCGAAGCGATTGCTCCGCACGTCGATGGAATTGGGTGGCAACGCACCCTTCGTGGTGTTCGACGACGCGGACGTCGACAAGGCAGTCGAGGGCGCGGTACTGGCGAAGCTTCGCAACGGTGGCGAAGCATGCACCGCCGCCAACCGGTTCCACGTCGCCAACGCCGTGCGTGAAGAGTTCACGACCAAGCTGACCGAGAAGATGGCGACTTTCACGATGGGACCCGGTACCGACCCGGAGACGAAGCTCGGCCCGCTGATCAACCAGAACCAACTCGACACGGTCGCGGAGTTGGTTGCAGATGCGGTGGATGCCGGGGCGAAGGTGCGACTGGGCGGCGAAGCGCCGGGTGGTGAAGGGTACTTCTATCCAGCCACGGTGTTGGCAGACGTTCCGGCCAGCGCGCGGATTCTGAAAGAAGAGGTGTTCGGACCCGTCGCCGCGATCACCGGCTTCGACACCGAAGCCGAGGGAATCGCAGCCGCCAACGACACCGAGTTCGGACTGGCCGCGTACATCTTCACGAGGGATCTCGACCGTGCGCTTCGGGTTTCCGACGCACTGGAATCAGGAATGATCGGCGTCAACCGCGGAGTGATCTCGGACGCGGCAGCGCCGTTCGGTGGCGTGAAGGAATCCGGATTCGGCCGCGAGGGCGGGACCGAGGGGATCGAGGAATACCTGAACACGAAGTACATCGCGCTCGAGAGCTGATACACACGCGAACGGCCACATCGGGACTGCCAGAGGCATCCGATGTGGCCGTTCGCAAGTGATCTGGGTGTGCGCTAGTGGCCCAGGCGTCCGCGGCCCAGGCGTAGGAGCAGCATCGCGAGAGTGTGGCCTTCCTGGCCCAGCTCGTTGAATCGTTCTAGGACCTTCATCTCGCGGCTGTGCACCAGACGCGGACCACCCGATGCCATCCGGGTACGGCCGATGATCTGGGAGACCTCGGAGCGGCGTTTGATGGCCGCGAGGATCTCGGCGTCGAGACGGTCGATTTCTTTCCGTAGTTCGTCGATCTCCGCCTCACTCTGGGGGATCTCGACGTCTGTCGGAGCAGTTTTTACAGTATCGACAGTATTTCCATGGGGGGCTGCAGCCTGGGTGCTCATTGCTATTCGTCTCCTCTTCCTACTGCGTGGATCGTGGTCTCGGCTCGGGTCGTTACCGATCCAGGCACACTGACGAAAATGCCCCGGATCCGATTCGGACCAGGGGCGGGTGAGCTGTTCAGATCACGTGCACCGAGGTCCGGGGCACGTAAAGTAACGCCACAGCGGGCCGACGGGGTCGGCCGTGTTGTCGCGAACGGAAATGCTGAACATAGCGTCCAGTTTGCCATGCTCGACACAGGTAATCCAAGTGCCTCTACCAGCAGGTGGACGCACTGACGACCGTGTCGGTGGACGCCGGTAGCGTGGACAGGCGATGAACACGTACCCAGCACTCGGTGAGCACGACGGACATTCCCAGCACGACGGGGGCGGCGCGCGGGGACACGACGCGGGTTCGGACGCCCTCC
This sequence comes from Rhodococcus sp. MT28, assembly GCF_058792695.1. Lineage (NCBI taxonomy): Bacteria > Bacillati > Actinomycetota > Actinomycetes > Mycobacteriales > Nocardiaceae > Rhodococcus > Rhodococcus sp. MT28. Next base: position 403,075 of record NZ_JBXAFD010000001.1, on the reverse strand, counting down.
TCGAGGGTCTCAACCCGCAACAGCGCGAGGCCGTGGTCCATGCCGGTTCGCCGTTGCTGATAGTCGCGGGCGCCGGCTCGGGCAAGACTGCAGTGCTGACGCGTCGTATCGCCTATCTGCTGGCCGAACGGGGTGTCACCCCCGGTCAGATCCTGGCCATCACGTTCACCAACAAGGCTGCGGCCGAGATGCGCGAGCGTGTGGCAGCTCTTGTCGGACCGCGTGCCAACGCCATGTGGGTCTCGACGTTCCACTCCAGTTGCGTGCGGATTCTGCGAGCACAGGCGGCGCTCCTACCCGGTTTGAACTCGAATTTCTCGATCTACGATTCCGACGATTCGCGTCGACTGCTGACGATGATCTCGAAGGACCTCGAGCTCGACACCAAACGATTCTCCGCGCGGCTTCTCGCTACGCATATCTCCAATCTGAAGAACGAACTCGTCGGACCGGAAGAGGCGGTTGTCGCAGCCGATCAGGATCCGGCCGAACTTCCGCGACTGATCGCCAAGGTCTACGGCCACTACCAACAGCGGCTGCGTGCGGCGAACGCACTCGACTTCGACGATCTCATCGGTGAGACCGTCGCGCTTCTTCAGGCGTTTCCACAGATCGCCGAGTACTACCGCCGCCGCTTCCGTCACGTGCTCGTCGACGAGTACCAGGACACCAACCACGCGCAATACATGCTTGTGCGTGAACTGGTCGGCGGTGCCGGCGAGTCCGACCACGCCGTTGCCCCGGCCGAACTGTGCGTCGTCGGTGACGCCGATCAGTCGATCTACGCATTCCGCGGAGCCACTATCCGCAACATCGAAGAGTTCGAACGCGACTACCCGGATGCTCGGACCATCCTTCTCGAACAGAACTACCGTTCGACGCAGAACATTCTGTCTGCGGCCAACTCCGTGATTTCCAAGAACACCGGCCGACGAGAAAAGCGTCTGTGGACCGATTCGGGTGAAGGCGAACTGATCGTCGGCTACGTTGCAGACAACGAGCACGACGAAGCATCGTTTGTCGCCTCGGAGATCGATCGGCTGGTGGACCAGGGCGAGACCAAGTTCGCCGACATCGCGGTGTTCTACCGGACCAACAACTCCTCGCGCGCGCTCGAGGAGATCTTCATTCGACTCGGAGTGCCGTACAAGGTGGTCGGCGGCGTTCGCTTCTACGAGCGCAAGGAAGTTCGGGACATCGTCGCGTATCTGCGCGTCCTCGCCAACGAGGACGACACCGTGAGCCTGCGACGCATTCTCAACACCCCCCGACGCGGTATCGGTGATCGAGCCGAAGCCTGCGTCGCCGTGCACTCCGAGCATCGCAACATCAGCTTCGCCGCCGCTCTCCGTGACGGCGCGGAAGGCAAAGTGGCGCTGCTCAATACGCGGTCACAGAAGGCCATCGCGTCGTTCCTCGAGATGATGGACGGGCTGCGGGCCCTGCTACCGACAGCGGCCGCCGACGAGGACGAACCGTTCGAGCTCGGTGACATCGGTGAGGTTGCCGAGGCGGTGCTCGAGCGCACCGGCTACCGCGCCGAGCTTGCGGCGAGCAGCGATCCGCAGGATGGCGCGCGACTCGACAACTTGAACGAACTCGTCAGCGTGGCAAGGGAATTCAGTTCCGACGCGCGAAACGCGGCCGGGCTGATCGATCCGGACGACGAGGAAACCGCAGCAATGCGTGAAGGTGAACCCGATCCGGGTTCGCTTGCCGCCTTCCTCGAACGGGTATCGCTTGTCGCCGACGCCGATCAACTGCCGGACTCCGACGACGGCGTCGTGACCATGATGACGCTTCACACCGCCAAGGGCCTCGAGTTCCCGGTCGTCTTCGTCACCGGTTGGGAGGACGGGCAGTTCCCGCACATGCGCGCCCTCGGCGATCCGGCGGAGCTGTCCGAAGAGCGTCGACTTGCTTACGTCGGCATCACCCGTGCCAGGCAGCGCCTGTACCTGACGCGCGCGATCATGCGTTCGGCGTGGGGGCAACCGATCCAGAACCCGGCGTCGCGGTTCATCCAGGAGATCCCGGAGGACCTGATCAACTGGCGCCGTGAGGATCCGGGCACCGGTGGCGGATTCGGAAGCGGCAGGCCGGGTTACGGCAGCGGAAGCCGCTACGGCAGCCAGGGCGGCCAGGGATACGGCGGCGGGCAGAACTACGGGGGAGGGTCCGGCAAGGCCGCGTCGACTCCCAGTTTCGGTGCCGCGCGTGGCCGCAACAACGTTCTGGTCCTCGCCACGGGTGACCGCGTCAGTCACGACAAGTACGGTCTGGGCACCGTGTTGGAAACCAAGGGCACTGGCCCCACCGCGACGGTCACCATCGACTTCGGTAGCGCGGGCAAGGTGCGGTTGATGCTCATCGGCGGTGTGCCGATGGTCAAGCTGTAGAAGACAGGCAAAAACTTCCGGCCCGTACCTGGAAAGGTGCGGGCCGGAAGTTTTTCATCAGAAGCGTTGGGCTTGCGATCAGTCCTGCTCGACGCCGAGGCTGATGCCGCGTGAGGCGAGCCAGGGGAGGGGATCGATCTTGTTCTCGCCGGCGAGATGAACCTCGAAGTGAAGGTGCGGGCCGGTGGAGAAGCCACGGTTGCCGACAGTGGCGATCTGGTCGCCGGCCATGACCTGCTGACCAACCGTGACGGTGGACGTGTCGATGTGGCCGTAGACGGTGATCGTTCCGTCTGCGTGCTGTAGGCGTACCCACATGCCGAACCCGGAAGCCGGACCTGAATCGATGACCTTGCCGTCGGCGACGGCGACGATGGGCGTCCCGATCGGGGCGGCGATGTCGACGCCGGCGTGCAGGGTGCCCCAGCGGGTGCCGAAGTTGGACGTGAACGTGCCCACTGCCGGCAGGACGAACAGCGGGCGACGGGCAGCGGCTTCGCGTGCTGCGCGCTCGTCACTGAAACGCTGGCCCTTGGCAAGCAGGTTGCTGAACTGGGAGAGGTCGGTCGGCGCTGCGACGTTGAGGACCTGCGGAGCGTCGGCCTCGGTGGTGGCTGCCGTGGAGGTGGCCGGAGCGAACTGAGCGGCCTGCGGTTCTGCGGTGGTACCGATCGCGGAGGACTCGTTGGCGAGTGCAACTTCCGAGTGGTCGGCGGCAGAAGAGGAACCGTCGTTGACAACTGCCTGGCCCGCGGCGACAACCGCGCCGGCTGCAACTGCCAGAACGGCGGCGCGGCCCTTGAGAGCGGAGGGAGGGGTGGGGAGTCGGTGAGCACCGCTGCGGCGAACCGGAGATTCGACATCGACTGTCGGTGCGGAGGAGGCGTAAGTGGGGGTGCTGATCACGTCGGACTCGACGAACTCGTGAGAGTCGGAATCTGACGACGTGGAGGATGAATTTCGAGTGAACATATCGGTAGAGATCTCAGAACTTTTGGTCTCGGTGTAACGCCTGGCCGAGTGCGTTGGATAAGTGGTCGTGACCTCGTCTGGAGCTGAGTTCGAGAACCTACTAGCGGTGAACTGGCTGCGGTGATGCATATGCCGGTTCTCTCCTCGAGTTCGTGATCAGCCCGTGACTTAGACCGACTGACGGTAACGAAATGATTGCGATGGGCGCAAGCCGTAGCGGAAACCTGTCCGATTATGTGACGTGCCTCACAGCTTGACCTGGGAATATGTCGATCCGGGCAAAACGGACGAATCATCTCGTTTCGTGATCACGCGTGTCACAACCGGATCACCGGTCCATTCAGGCACTACCGTCGATCGAGTGTCCACAACACCTGGAACTACGTCGCAGGCGCGTTTCGACGACCCCGGAGTGAAGTCCGGGGCGCCACTCGCGGCAGTAATCGGACTGCTCGGTGCCGTCGGAGTGGCAGCCAGTCCCGTCGTCGGAGTCGGGAGTGGCCGCGGGGTCGACACGACGGGGGCGCTTGCTTCTGCCGCTCTCTTCGCGGCCGTCTGCACGATCGTCGTGCCGCTGGTTGCGGTGCTCACCTCGGGGCGCAGGCCCGCCTTCGCAGGTGGACTCCTGGCAGGTATCGGCGCGGTGTCCCTCGGCGCGGCGATCCTCGACGTTCAGTTGTTCGTCGACGCAATCGATGCAAACCGCTTGGACCTTTTCCGTCCGATTTCGGCGGGTTCGATCGATGCGGGTCCGGGCGCTTATCTCGCGCTCGCGGGCCACGGACTTCTTGTGGTGTCCGGTGTCCTCGGCTTCATGGTCGTCCATCGTGAATCGGAGCGGGACGGATACGGCAGCGCTCGCGCCGCGGAATTCGACGGGCGATCGGTTGGCGGGCGGATCGGTGGGTGGCCGACAGCGCTGCTGATTCTGGCCGCGGTGGTGTTGGTGCTCTCCCTGTTCGGTCCTTCCTTCAGTTCGCAGGATCCGATCTTTCTGGTCAAACCGCTCGTCGACTCGGCGGCGGCCACCGCCGTCGGTACGGGATTGGTCGGCGTCGCGGTACTCGTTGCGGTCGCGGCGGCATTGACGTCCATCTCGCTACCGGTGGGCTGCGGCGCCCTGATCGGTGTCGGTCTCGGCGCACTCGCAGTCAGTGGAACCAGGGTGATGGCTGGGTTCGCGGCCGGCGATCGGATCGGCGCCGGTTCGGGATCGGTGGTCGGGGCACTGGCCGCCGTGGTCATCGCCGTGATCGGCGTTTCAGCTCCCTACCTCGCTTCCAGGCGTGAAAAAGATGCGATTCCCGCTGAAAGTGTGGTTCGCGCACCCGCGAAGACGACAAAGGGTGCGCTGAAAGCGGCGATGGTGGCTCAGTCCCGCGCGGCGCAAGCGCGGGTGAACAGACTTCACCGCGTTGCCGGTATCGGCGCAGTTGTCACCGCAGCAGTGGCAGCCCTGGGCGTGGCACTTCCGGTCCTGTCGTTGCCGGAGAACATCCCCGAACCGTCCATGCTCTCGTCTCGAGTTGTCCTGCTCGCGGCTGCTGTACTGCTGGTCGCCGGTCTGGGCTTGTTCGCCCCGGGCCGCGCCGCGGTGGTGCGGCCGGCCGTCGGCGTGTTGTGGACCACGGTCGTGATGGGAGTCGCCGCTGTCATGCAGTCGGCTGTCATCGCCACGGACGTACCGGGCGTCGGGTTGGGGGCCGGTGCCTTCGTGCTCTGCGGCGCGGCTTTCCTCGCTGCGGCGACGGGACTGCTCGTCTGGCTGGCGGGAAGCGCCGAGCGTGAGGATGTCGACACGTCGGTAGGTGGCGGTTCGCGAGGGCTGGTGCTTATCGTCGGTGGGATCGGCGCCGTCGCTGTCCTGATCGGAACCGCGCTTCCCCTCTATCAGGGCGACGCCTATACGGCGGCCTCAGTTCTGGAGTGGCCGTGGGGAATTGACGTCTGGGGTCAACTGCTCGTCGGCGTCACCGTCGTGATCGCCGCTGTGATCGCAGCGTCCGCGCGGCCGTCGCGGGGCGCGGCATTGCTGATCGGATCTGCCGTGGCAGCTCTGGTGTACGTCGGTGAGTGGCCACTCACGTCATCGCGCATATCGGACGCAACCGTGGGGGTGGGTGCGATCACAGCGGCCACGGGCATAGTGTTGCTTCTCGTTGCAGCGTTCTCGAGCGCAAGAATCAGTGAGACTGATGCTTGACAAATTCGGTGTGGCCACCTTGCCGAATCGGTGAGGCGTGCCTCATCGGGCAATTGCGCGTGACTTGGGCCACATAGCATCAATGCGGGCGCAAACCGAACGCGGCAACTGGTTAAAGTCCAGAACAGACCCGCTCCTACCCCTCGAGCGGGTGACAACGCAGACGAGACGGTGAGCAGATGGATCTCTTCGAATACCAGGCGAAGGAACTCTTCGCCAAGCACGGAGTGCCGACTTCGGCTGGACGTGTTACAGACACAGTCGCCGGCGCACGCGAGATTGCCGAAGAAATCGGTAAGCCCGTGATGGTGAAGGCACAGGTCAAGGTAGGCGGCCGCGGCAAGGCCGGTGGCGTCAAGTACTCGCCCGACGTGGATGCCGCAGTGGCAAACGCCGAGGCAATCCTGGGCCTGGACATCAAGGGCCATGTCGTCAAGAAGCTGCTGGTCGCAGAGGCAAGTGACATTGCCGAGGAGTACTACATCTCCTTCCTGCTCGACCGCACCAACCGCACCTACCTGGCCATGTGCTCGGTAGAGGGTGGCGTCGAGATCGAGGTCACCGCCGAGGAGAACCCCGACGCTCTCGCCAAGATCCCCGTCGACGCAGTCAAGGGCGTCGACCTCGCGTTCGCGCGCAGCATCGCCGAGGCAGGAAAGCTGCCCGCAGAGGTGCTCGACGCAGCGGCCGTGACGATCCAGAAGCTGTGGGAGGTCTTCATCGGCGAAGACGCACTCCTCGTCGAGGTCAACCCCCTCGTTCGTACGCCTGACGATCAGATCCTCGCCCTCGACGGCAAGGTCACCCTCGACGAGAACGCAGCGTTCCGTCAGCCCGGCCACGAGGCATTCGAGGATCGCGACGCTACCGATCCCCTCGAGCTCAAGGCCAAGGAAAACGACCTCAACTACGTCAAGCTCGACGGTGAGGTCGGAATCATCGGCAACGGCGCAGGCCTGGTCATGTCCACGCTGGACGTCGTCGCATACGCCGGCGAGAACCACGGTGGCGTCAAGCCCGCCAACTTCCTCGACATCGGCGGCGGAGCTTCCGCTGCAGTCATGGCTGCCGGCCTGGATGTCATCCTCAACGATGCACAGGTCAAGAGCGTGTTCGTCAACGTCTTCGGCGGCATCACCGCGTGTGACGCAGTTGCCAACGGCATCGTCGGCGCACTGAAGACCCTGGGTGACGAGGCCAACAAGCCGCTCGTCGTTCGCCTGGACGGAAACAACGTCGAAGAGGGTCGTCGCATCCTCGCCGAGGCCAACCACCCGCTGGTCACGGTCGTCGCAACCATGGACGAGGCCGCCGACAAGGCCGCCGAACTCGCTCACGCAGCGAAGTAAGGGACTCACAGAACAATGGCAATCTTCCTCACCAAGGATTCAAAGGTCATCGTCCAGGGCATCACCGGCGGCGAGGGCACCAAGCACACCGCTCTGATGCTCAAGGCCGGCACCCAGGTCGTCGGCGGCGTCAACGCTCGCAAGGCCGGCACCACGGTCTCGCACGTTGCAGCTGACGGTTCCCCTGTCGAGCTCCCCGTCTTCGCGACGGTCGAAGAGGCAATCAAGGAGACCGGCGCAGACGTCTCCATCGCATTCGTTCCCCCGGCCTTCTCGAAGGACGCCATCGTCGAGGCCATCGACGCGGAGATCCCGCTCCTCGTGGTCATCACCGAGGGCATCCCGGTTCAGGACTCCGCTTACGCTTGGGCGTACAACGAGTCCAAGGGCAAGAAGACCCGCATCATCGGACCGAACTGCCCCGGCATCATCACCCCGGGTGAGGCCCTCGTCGGCATCACGCCCGCCAACATTGCAGGCACCGGCCCCATCGGCCTGGTCTCCAAGTCGGGCACCCTGACCTACCAGATGATGTACGAACTCCGTGACTTCGGCTTCTCCACCGCCATCGGCATCGGCGGCGACCCGGTCATCGGAACCACCCACATCGACGCCATCGAGGCGTTCGAGAAGGATCCCGAGACCAAGGTCATCGTGATGATCGGTGAAATCGGTGGCGACGCGGAAGAGCGTGCAGCCGATTACATCAAGGCCAACGTCACCAAGCCGGTCGTCGGCTACGTGGCAGGCTTCACCGCTCCCGAAGGCAAGACCATGGGCCACGCCGGTGCCATCGTCTCCGGTTCCTCGGGAACTGCTCAGGCAAAGCAGGAAGCTCTCGAAGCTGCAGGCGTGAAGGTCGGCAAGACGCCGTCCGCTACCGCTGCTCTCGCTCGCGAGATTCTTCAGTCCCTGTAAGGGGCTTCGCCCCCGTGCGTGGTTAGGGAGTTTCCGGACTCCTTAACCACGCACAGTGGTATCGACCCACATCGACCCGGCAGGTTCCAACTGCCCGGCACCGGATGTGATGGATGCGACGATCGAATCGAGATCGTCGGCGTCACCGGCGGCGAGCGTCATCACCGCCTTCGATCCATACGTAGTTCCGAGCACCGAGACGCCCCGCGCTCTCAGCTCCGCTTCCACCCGACCGGCCTCTGAGTGCCGGATCGCCAAAGTGCGCAGGACCTTTCTCTCCCTGGCCACAAGCTCGGCCGAATCGAGAGCCACCGAGACCGCTCCCGAATACGCGCGGACCAATCCACCGGCGCCGAGCTTGATTCCGCCGAAATAGCGCGTGACGACAACAATCACATCGACCAGATCTCGAGACTTGAGAACCTGAAGCATCGGCACCCCGGCAGTGCCGCCCGGTTCACCGTCGTCGTGTGCACGTTCGACGCGTGAGTTCGCCTCGTATCCGATCACGAAAGCCGAACAATGATGGCGCGCATCGGGATACAGCGATTTCTGCTCCGCGACGAACTCCGTGGCGGCTTCGGCGTCGTCTACCCGGTGAAGCGCGGCGATGAATCGTGAGTGCTTCACCTCGGTTTCGACGACGTGGTCGGCGCCGGGCGCGAGGGTGAAGGGCATCTGCCCATTGTCTCCTGTCGGTGTTAGCGTGCGAAGTCGAGACACATACGCTGGTAACCATCGAAGACCGTCTACGAGGAGAAGTCATGACGTTCACGCCGCAAGGGCCCAGCTTCGGGCCACCGAATCAGCCGGCAGCGGGCGGTGGAACCAAGAATCTCGGATTCATCCTGCTCATCGCCGTCGCGGCACTCGGCCTGATCAATTTCCTGCTCGGTTTTGCGCCCTTCACGTCGATCAGTGGAAGCAGCAGCGGCATCGGTAGCGGCCTGGATACCAGTTCGAGTTTCTTCGAATCGAGCATCTACGGCCTCGGATTCGTTTTCGCCGGCGGTGTGGTTGCGGGCGTATCGCTCCTCCCGAAGCAGTCGTATGCAGGCATTGCCGCAGCGCTCACCCTCACGGGTTTCTTCGCTTTGGTGTTCGCCGCGTTCTCCGTCGGTACCAGCGACTACGTCGACATCAGCCTCGGTTGGGGCCTGATCATCGTGCTGATCCTCTCGTTCGTGCAGACCGTCGTCGCAGTCGCCGCGTTGTTGTTCGAGATCGGAATTCTGAAGGCGCCCGCGCCCCGACCGGTAGCTCAGCAGTACGGTCAGCAGCAGCCTTACGGCCAGCCCCAGGGCCAGGCGCCGGGGCAGGCGCCAGGTCAGCCACAGGGATACGGACAGGCTCAGTACGGCCAGCCTCAGCAGGCTCAGCAGCCGGGCCAGTACCAGCAGAATCCGCAGTACGGGCAGGCGCAGCAGCAGGGATACGGGGGAGCGCACGCCGCCCCCGTCGACCCGACCGCTTCGCAGCCGCCTTACGGCCAGACTGCGTCTCCCTACGGGCAGAACCCGGTGCAAAATCCCGGACAGACCGACTCGTCGGCCGCGACGACGTCGTCTTACTATCCGCTGACCTCTCAGCCCGGTGGCCAGCCGAACCCGAGTTACTCGTCGGATCAGTTCACCGCTCCACGCGGTTACGGCCAGCCGTACAACCAGCAGCAGACTGGCTCGACCGAGCAGCCGACGGGCTTCGAGCCGCCTACCTTCGAAGCGCCGACGCCGTCTGCGGAACCTGACCAGGGCAGCAGCGATTCCGCGGCCGAGACCAAGGTCTTCGGCTCGCAGAACCCCGACGAGCGTCAGCAGTAGTATTTCTTCGTTTCACGAACATGAATGTGGCCTCCGACCCGCTGCGGGTGGAGGCCACATTCCGTGAGCCCGACGGCGCGCCTGAGTGCGCGGCGCACTGTCGAGTGAAACCCTCGAGGGGATGAGTTCTTTGATTGATGGCACCCGGTCCCGTCCCACGTCCTCACGACCCGGACGTGGTCGTACTGGCAGCGGCCGCGTCGGCGGCGGTCGCCCGGGACCGAACCCGGACCTGGCGCGCAAGCTGCTGACCGTCGCCTTCCGACCGTCGGGCCTGACGATGCTGCTGATCGCGGCTGTCGTCGTGGTCACTTTGGTATCGGCGAGCAGCGATCTGACCGGAACCTTCGGCGCCATTGCCACTACATGGTTGGCCATCCACCAGGTGCCGGCGACTATCAGCGGCGTCCAACTCGGTGTACTGCCACTGCTTCCAACGGCGGTCATGATGTGGGTGGTCGCACGCCGATGCGCGTCGACTGCGGTGCACACCGACTCCCGTGACGACACCCTCCGCCTGGTGGGGGCGGCGGTAGCCGGACCGTTGACTATCACGGCAATCGCTCTCGCCGTTGTCGCCGACGCCTCCGCGGCAATTCCGCTGTCGAGCCCCAACACGTTGGCCGCTTTCGGCTGGGTCGCCGGGATTCACCTGATCGCCGCGTCCGTCGGTGTTGCTGCTGCGCACTGGGATCGCGTCGTCGCCGAGATTCCGCCGTGGGCATCTGCCGCTGTTCGTCCGGCCGTGGCTGCGTCGGCAGCGCTGCTGGCTGCGGGCGCCGTGGCCGTCGTGGTGTCGCTACTCGTGTCGTGGTCGACGGTCGGTGACCTACTCGCACGCGGCAACGGGTTTGTCGGCGTACTGGGATTGACGGTGTTGTCGCTGCTCTACCTGCCGAACCTCGTGGTCGGTGCAGCCGCGGTGATGACGGGATCGACGGCCGATTTCGGAAACGTCTCCATCAGCGTGTTCGGCAACATCGGTGGAGATCTGCCACCCTTGCCCCTTCTCGGAGCGGTTCCGGAAGGCGTCGCCGGCGGAATCTGGCCGGTGCTGTTGGTCGTTCCGGCTGCGGTGGGTGTGATGCTCGGCCGTGATTGCGCTCGACGCATCGCCGGGCAGGACAGTGTGCTCGCAGTGCTGACGGCAGCTGCCGGTGCCGGCGTCGTCATGGCTCTGCTTGCCCTTGCTGCGGGGGGAGACCTCGGGCAGTTCGGCACCGTCGAGGTCCTGTGGTGGGGCTTCGGTCTTCTGACTTTCGCGTGGCTGGGATTGTTCGGAACCGTCTCGGCGCTGTTCGCGATGTGGTTCTCACACCGCGGACACATGAAGGACGAGGTTGCGCCGCCGACGGCTGAACCGGCTCGAGAATCCGAGCCCGAACTTGCGATCACGGCCGCGGCCACAACGGATGGCGAGGACGACGAAAACGCCGACGAAGTGCTCGCCCAGGAATCTGCGGTGGTAGTGACCAAGGTCGTCGAAGCCGAAATTGTCGAAGAATCAGGCGAACCCGTGCAGGTAGTGACAGAGGAAACCGTCGAGATCGAAGTAGTCGACGCGGAGGTTGTCGCGGCACCCGAGGCGGACCCCACAGCCGGGGCCGAGCCGGAGACCGACCTGCCCTCGAAGCCGCAGGAGTCCAGCGACTAGGCTGTCATGCGGCCGATACTCCGGCCGCATCATCTTCCAGTTCTCAGGAGTAGTGCGCTGACTGCCTCGGCCGACAATCCGCAGCCGACAATGCCCGACAGGGTCCAATTTCGCGACTCTGTCGCGCGGGTAGTCGTACTCGCTTCCGGCGCGGGAACCCTGCTGACTTCGCTGATCGACGCTTCGCATGCCGAGGGATACCCCGCCGAGATCGTTGCCGTCGGTGTAGATCGTGACTGCCTCGCCGCCGAGCACGCTGCGGATTCGAAGATCCCGTCCTTCAAGGTCTCGATCAAGACCTACGAAAATCGTGCCGCCTGGGACGAGGCGCTGACAGCAGCAGTGGCCGAGTACGAACCCGATCTCGTGGTCAGTGCAGGCTTCATGAAAATCCTCGGCCCCAGCTTTCTCGAGCGTTTCGGCGGCCGAATCATCAACACTCATCCCGCGTTGCTGCCTGCCTTTCCCGGCGCGCACGCGGTTCCCGACGCTCTGGCGTACGGCGTGAAGGTCACCGGTTCCACGGTGCATCTCGTCGACGGCGGAGTTGATACCGGGCCGATCTTGGCGCAGGAAGCTGTGCCGGTGCATGACGACGACACCGAGTCTTCGTTGCATGAACGCATCAAAATTGTGGAGCGACGGTTGTTGGCGGACGTCATCGCCGCTGTTGCTACGCGCGGAGTGGTTTCCGATGGACGAAAGGCCGTGATCCCCAGTGAGTGAACGCAAGGCTGTGCGCCGTGCACTTGTCAGCGTCTACGACAAGAGTGGTCTGATCGAGCTGGCCACGGGCCTGCACGAGGCCGGTGTCGAGTTGGTCTCGACCGGTTCGACCGCGTCGAAGATCGCCGACGCCGGAATCCCCGTGACCCCGGTCGAGGCTCTGACCGGATTCCCGGAATGCCTCGAAGGCCGTGTGAAGACGCTGCATCCGCGCGTCCACGCCGGCGTTCTCGCCGATACCCGCAAGCCGGATCACCTCGCTCAGCTCGAGGAACTCGGCATCGCGACCTTCGAATTGGTTGTCGTGAACCTGTACCCCTTCACCGAGACGGTTGCCTCGGGCGCTAGCCCGGACGAGTGCGTCGAGCAGATCGACATCGGCGGCCCGTCGATGGTGCGTGCTGCAGCCAAGAACCATCCGTCGGTTGCCGTCGTGGTCGATCCGGCTCGTTACGCCGACGTCCTGACTGCCGTTGCCGGTGGCGGATTCACCTTGCGTGAGCGCACTGTGCTTGCGGCGCAGGCGTTCCAGCACACTGCGTCGTACGACGTCGCTGTTGCGAGCTGGATGACGAGCACGATCGCCGCTGACGAAGACGGTTCGCTGTTTCCGGCCTGGGTCGGTGCTACCTGGAACCGCAGCGCAGTTCTTCGCTACGGCGAGAACCCGCACCAGGACGCTGCGCTGTACGAAAACCCGGCTGCGCCTGCAGGTTTGGCTCAGGCGGAGCAGTTGCACGGCAAGGAGATGTCGTACAACAACTACACGGACTCCGACGCAGCGTGGCGCGCAGCGTACGACTTCACTGATCCGGCCGTCGCAATCATCAAGCACGCCAACCCGTGTGGCATCGCCATCGGCACCGACATCGCCGACGCCCACCGCAAGGCGCATGCATGCGATCCGGTCAGTGCTTTCGGTGGTGTGATCGCTGCCAACCGCGAGGTCACCGTCGAACTGGCCGAGCAGATCGCCGACATCTTCACCGAGGTCGTCATCGCGCCCTCGTACGAAGACGGAGCTGTCGAGGTTCTGCAGCGTAAGAAGAACATTCGTGTTCTGAAGGCAGCCGCTCCGACCGCTACCGGAATCGAACTGCGTCCGATCTCCGGCGGTACCTTGCTCCAGCAGCGCGACGTCCTGGACGCCGACGGCGACAACCCGGCCAATTGGACCCTCGCCAACGGTGAGGCTGCCGATGCCGAGACTCTCGCTGACCTCGAATTTGCTTGGCGCGCCAGCCGTTCGGTGAAGTCCAACGCGATCCTGCTGGCCTCCGGCGGTGCCTCTGTCGGCGTCGGCATGGGCCAGGTCAACCGCGTCGACGCAGCGCATCTGGCTGTTCAGCGAGCCGGTGACCGCGTCGTAGGTTCGGTTGCAGCTTCGGACGCGTTCTTCCCGTTCCCTGACGGTCTGCAGGTGCTGCTCAACGCCGGCGTCAAGGCTGTTGTGCAGCCGGGTGGTTCGGTTCGCGACAACGAAGTGATTGCCGCAGCCAAGGAAGCCGGTGTCACTCTCTATCTGACCGGTGCGCGCCACTTCGCGCACTGACCCCTGCGTCGGTAGCGGGCCTCGACTCCTCAACGGGAGTTCGGGGCCCGTTCTGCATTCAGGCCGCCCGGGTCTTTCAGGCGGCGCTGCTGTGGGTGCCCTGGAGTTCGCGGGGTGAGCCGGTGATGACGACGCGTGAGGCTCCGCGACTGCGGATCTCGCTGATCAATGCGCCGAGGGTAGCTTCGTGGGCCGCATCGGAGTGTGAAAGATCCAGGGTGACGGCGTATCCGGTGAGGTCACCGGGCAGATCGACATACGGCGGCGCGATGGACAGTTGGTTGACTCGAAGTTTCATGTGGTGCTCCTGCGTGTGAAAGGTAAAAGAAAAGGCACCCGAGGCGTTTGCCCTGGGTGCCGAGAACGAATCCGGTGAAACTGGGGATCATTCTCGGGGTACACCGCGCTTGTTGCCCATGTGCTTGGCCGACATTGCGGCCGAAAAAATGTGCTTGTCTGCGGTGCAGCTGCGCCACGAAGGTACGGATACGACGTGCGGGTGTAGCGACATGATGTCCGGTCCTTTCTGTGTGGCGTTGCTAGTTAATGGATGACCGTACAGCACGGATCGAGGGTTCGCACCAATAAAAAGCGCCGCGAACGTAAACTCCGGGTGACTTCTGTCCCCAGGTTCGCTGGATTGAAAGAGTCTTCATTGCAGGTCAGGCGTAGAAAGCAGAATTCCCTCCGCGATGGTTCGCGGAGGGAACTTTCTACCTGAAAAAGAGGACGTTCGGTCTGTACGTGATCAGGAGAACGAACGGACCCACGCTGTGAAGGGCTCCGAGAACTCTGCCGAGTACGGAAGCGGCGCGACGTAGTCGGCACCGGTGGACTGTTCGTCGCCGATGTCCTTGAGTACGAAGTTGGCGTTGCGCATCCGCACGGAAGTCAGCGCTGTATGTGAGAGCGCGGCGTCGAGTGCCGCGACATCGGCGGGAATGACTTGGATGTCCTTGTCCGAGCAGCTCGTGAGAACGGGCATGCCCGCCGGTAGCGCCGCCACGAGCGCAACCGGGTCCAATGCGTCTTCCTCGGCGAGTGCCTTGGCATTGGCGTGTACGAGTCCCGCATTCTGCAGCGGCTCGGGCAGGTCATCCGGAACAGTGCCCTCGGATCGCAGCGACTCGACGGCATCGGCGAGCGCGACGCGCAGTTCGTCAGCCAGTTCGACCGGCAACTGACCGGCGCCGACGACGGCGTCGAGCTGGCGGTGAATCTGCGTCGTGAGTAGATCGAGAAGTCTGACGCTGAGTGGCTCGAGCAGTGCGAGGGCGCTGACTCTCGTGCCCTCTTTCGCGGTGGCGAGAGCCAGTGCGACTACGGCGCCGTCGCTGTGTCCCACCACGAACAAGCGCTCGGGATCGACACCGGGTTGCCCGGCGAGGTAGTCCAGTCCGTCGGAGGCGGCGTCGACAAAAGTGTTGAAGCCGAGATCGGCGATGTCCTCGATGTCGTAGTCGCCGAGGGCGGTTTCGCCACTGCCGAGCTTGTCGTAACGCAGGCTTGAAATCCCTTGATTTTCAAGAAGATCCGCGATGAACCGCAGAGTTCCGATGTCGCCTTCGAGGAGGGCGCTGTCGCCGTTGCGATCGGTGGGGCCGCTGCCGGCCAGAATCAGCGCGGCCGGGGCAGGGGCGTCGGGTGAGGCGGCCAGGCGAAGACTCCCGTACAGGGTGACGTCGCCGGATTGGAACGAGATCTCGGTGTCGGACATGACGACTTGTCTACCAGGTCGGTGCGGTCAGGCGGTGCGCAGACTCCGGACACGACGCCAGCCACGCCAGCTGAACCACAAGAGCGCGGCGAGCAGGGGAATGATCAGGAGCGGCAAGATCATCGCGATCAAGGAGGTGAAGAAAGTCAGCACATCCTCGATGACGGAAACGACGGGATTTGCCAGCCCACCGGTAGTGGCCGTACTGACCGCGCGAGTGCCGGTCTGCGCGGCGCTGAACGTCAACGCCGTCGGCGCTCCGACGATGATGCCCGCCAACGCGGCCATCGCAGGGTCGAGATGGCTGAAGGCCGCCCAGGCCGCGATCACTCCGGCGATCGGCCCCGTGACGTTCCCGATCACCGAGAGTGCGTTGTCCACGAACGGAATGAGGTCGGCACCCAGTTCGACCACCGCGGCGATTGCCAATGCCACCAGCGCGCCGGTCGATCCGATCCACCGCATCGACTCGCCGACGGTGATCCCGAACAGTTCGAAGTGGACGGCAGCGCTGAGCATCAGCAGGGGCAGGAAGGTTCGCATTCCGGACGCTGCGGCGAGTCCGAGGCCGAGCATGGCGGGCAACACCCAGGTATCCATGGGTGGAGTTTAGGTCTACTGTGCGCCTTTATTAACCGCCGGCGGTTAATAAAGGCGCACAGCAAAGTCTCGGAAAGGACCTTTCATGGCGACAAACCCGCAGCCGATGTTCTTCCTCAACCTGCCCGTCAAGGACCTCGGCAAGGCCACCACCTTCTACGAGGGCCTCGGATACTCCAAGAACACGCAGTTCTCCGACGAGAACGCGTCGTCGATGGTCATCAGTGACACCATCGTCGTGATGCTGTTGGCCGAGCCCTTCTTCAAGACCTTCACCACCAAGGGCATCGCCGACACCTCGACGTCGACGGAAGCGCTGCTCGGTCTCTCGGCCGAGACCCGTGAGGCCGTCGACGCCCTCGTCGACAAGGCGCTCGAGACCGGCGGTTCCGAAGGTAACGCGACGCAGGATCACGGCTTCATGTACAGCCGCAGCTTCCAGGATCCCGACGGCCACATCTGGGAAATCATCTGGATGAATCCCGAGAACATCGAGGGCTGAGCGACCGAACTTCCTTGGCGAGAGGCGAAACCCCGCAAACACTCGTAGCGTGGAGTGGTGACTGTCGCAAAAACCCTCGGAGAGCTACGCGCCTCCGGACACGTACAGCGAAGTGTCAAGGAAGAACTACGAGAGAATCTTCTCGCCGCGTTGCGGGACGGCCGTGACCCCTGGCCCGGGATAGTCGGGTTCGAGGACACGGTCGCCCCGCAACTCGAGCGGGCGCTGATCGCCGGCCACGACGTGGTTCTGCTCGGCGAACGAGGTCAGGGAAAGACGAGGCTGCTTCGCACTCTCGGGCTCCTGCTCGACGAGTGGACGCCCGTCATCGAAGGCTCGGAACTGGGGGAGCACCCGTACGAGCCGATCACCCCGGCTTCGATACGTCGAGCCAAGGAACTGGGCGACGACCTCCCGATCGCCTGGCGACACCGCAGCGAGCGGTACTCCGAGAAGTTGGCGACGCCGGATACCTCGGTCGCCGACCTGATCGGCGACGTCGATCCGGTCAAGGTTGCCGAAGGCCGGAGCCTCGGTGATCCGGAGACCATTCACTTCGGCCTCGTGCCTCGCGCGCATCGCGGAATCGTGGCCATCAACGAGCTTCCCGACCTCGCCGAGCGCATCCAGGTCTCCTTGCTCAACGTGATGGAAGAGCGGGACATCCAGGTCCGCGGGTACACGCTTCGGCTTCCGTTGGACGTTCTTCTGGTCGCGAGCGCCAACCCCGAGGACTACACCAACCGCGGGCGCATCATCACACCGCTCAAGGACCGCTTCGGCGCAGAAATCCGCACTCACTACCCCGTCGAGTTGGCGGGCGAGATCGCGGTGATCGAGCAGGAGGCGCACCTGGCCGCGGAGGTGCCTGACTACCTTCTCGAAATTCTTGCCAGGTTCACGCGCTTGCTACGCGAATCCACCTCGGTGGACCAGCGATCGGGTGTGTCGGCACGCTTTGCCGTCGCCGGCGCGGAAACCGTCAGTGCCGCCGCGGTACGACGGGCAGCGGTGCTCGGCGAAGCCGATCCTGTTGCGCGGCCCGTCGATCTCGAGTCCGTGGTCGAGGTTCTTCGCGGCAAGGTCGAGTTCGAATCCGGTGAAGAGGGACGAGAACTGGAGGTGCTCGAGCACCTGCTGCGTCGCGCGACGGCCGATACGGTTCGGGTACGTCTCGGCGGGATCGACCTGGGGATGCTGGTTGCTGCGGTGGAGATGGGCAACACGATCGTCACCGGTGAATCTGTCACGGCCAAGGCATTTCTCGACGAGCTTCCGGACCTCGAGGTCCTGGACGAAGTAGCCGAACGCCTCGGCGCGCAATCCGACGGCGAGCGTGCCGCCGGTGCCGAACTTGCCCTCGAAGGGCTTTACCTCGCGCGCCGGATCTCCAAAGATCAAGGCCCGGGCGGCCGCTCGGTGTATTCGTAAGGGGCAGTGATGATCCACAATCCGCGGTACGGGCCTTACGACGGTGGTCCCGATCCGCTCGCGCCTCCCGTGGATCTGCGCGAGGCCCTGGCAGCAATCGGCGACGACGTGTTGTCGGGCACGTCGCCGCGCCATGCCCTCCGAGAGCTCCTGCGCCGAGGCAACCGGGACATGCGCGGGCTCGACGACCTTGCTGCCCAGGCGAACCGGCGCCGACGTGAGTTGCTACGCCGCAACAATCTCGACGGAACGCTCGACGAGGTTCGTAAGCTTCTCGACAAGGCGGTGCTCGAAGAGCGCAAAGAACTGGCACGTGCTCTCGACGACGACGCACGATTCAACGAAATGCGGATCGAGGAGTTACCGCCGTCGACAGCTCAGGCCGTGCAAGATCTGGCCGACTACAACTGGCGCAGCGAACAGGCTCGCGCGGATTACGAGAAGATTCGTGATCTGCTCGGACGTGAGGTTCTCGATCAACGCTTCTCGGGAATGAAGCAGGCACTCGAGGGCGCCACCGACGAGGATCGTGAGCAGATACGCCAGATGCTGGCTGATCTGAATCAACTGCTCGACGCGCACTCTCGCGGCGTCGACACTGCGGAGCAGTTCGCGGAGTTCATGGACAAGCACGGGCAGTATTTCCCGGACAACCCGCGCAACGTCGAGGAACTTCTGGATTCTTTGGCGCAGCGCGCGGCGGCTGCACAACGATTGCGGAACTCGCTCTCGCAGGAGCAGCGTGACGAGTTGGATGCGTTGGCGCAGCAGGCGTTCGGTGATCCGAGCCTGATGAGTGAGCTGAGTCAACTCGACCAGTTCCTTCAGGCGGCTCGGCCGGGTGAGGACTGGGAAGGTTCGCAACAGTTCCGCGGCGACAACGGAATGGGGTTGGGTGAGGGGACCGGTGCCCTGCAGGACATCGCCGAGCTGGAATCCTTGGCGGATCAACTGTCGCAGCAATACGCGGGCGCGGCGCTCGACGACATCGACCCCGAGCTACTCGCGCGGCAACTCGGCGACGAAGCCGCCGCTGATGCTCGCACCCTGGCCGATCTCGAAAAGGCTTTGCAGGAACAGGGTTTCTTCGATCGTGCACCGGATGGTCAATGGCGCTTGTCGCCCAAAGCCATGCGACAGCTCGGGCAGACTGCTCTGCGCGATGTCGCCGGGCAACTGTCGTCGCGAACCGGTCAACGCGATACGCGTCGGGCCGGTGCGATGGGTGAACCGACCGGAGCGTCCCGCGAATGGGAATTCGGGGACACGGAACCGTGGGACGTCACGAGAACCATCACCAACGCCGTCCTGCGTGACCCGGGCCGAATGCCGGTGCGGCTGAGCGTCGTCGATGTCGAGGTGGCCGAAACCGAACAGCGCAGTCAGGCCGCGGTTGCTCTCCTGGTGGACACGTCGTTCTCGATGGTGATGGAAGAGCGTTGGGTACCGATGAAGCGCACCGCTCTGGCACTCAATCATCTGGTGAGTACGCGATTTCGCAGCGACGAACTCCAGTTGATCGCCTTCGGACGCCACGCGCACGTGCTGAGCCCGTCGGAGCTCGCTGGTTTGGACGGCGCGTGGGACCAGGGAACCAACCTGCACCACGCACTGTTGTTGGCGGCCAGGCATCTTCGACGCCACTCCAACGCACAGCCGGTGGTACTGATCGTCACCGACGGTGAGCCGACGGCTCATCTCGAAGCGGACGGAGAAGCCAGGTTCGACTACCCGCCGAGTGCGCGAACCCTCGGTTTGACGGTTCGAGCACTCGACGCGGTGGCCAGGCTGGGCGCCAAGGTCACGTTCTTCCGCCTCGGTGAGGATCCAGGTCTGGCCAGGGTGGTCGACCGGATGGCGCACCGTGTGGGTGGACGCGTCATCGCGCCGGACCTGGACGGCCTCGGCGCCGCGGTCGTGAGTGACTACATGCGAGGTCGCCGCTAATTCTGCCGCCGTCAGTCTTGTTCAGCGGGCTGGTGCTGGGTGATGCAGTGGATGCCGCCGCCACGTTCGAACAGTGGTCTGGCGTCGACGGTGACGACGGTGCGCCCGGGGTAGGCGGCCGCAAGGATCCGGGCCGCTTCGGCGTCGGCCGGATCGTCGAAGCTGCAGGCGATCACTCCGCGATTGACCACGAGATGGTTGATGTAGCTGTAGTCGACGAATCCCTCGTCGTCGCGCAGGATCTCGGGCGCAGGTACCCGAATGACCTTCCACGGCCGACCGCCGACGTCCGTCGAGCTTTCGAACAACTCGATGATCGTCTTGCTGACGGCGTAGTCGGGGTGCACCGGATTGCGTTGGTCATGGACGAGTACCACTCCGGGGGAAGAGATGGCAGCGACGATGTCGACGTGTCCGCGCGTTCCGTAGGTCTCCTGATCGCGAGTCAATCCGCGGGGAAGCCAGATCACGTGCTTGGCGCCGATGGTGCGGGCGAGTTCGGCCTCGATGTCGGCCTTCGTCAGGTCGGGGTTTCGTCCCGGATCGAGTTGGACGGTTTCGGTGACCAAGACGGTGCCGAGACCGTCGACCGCAATACCGCCGCCCTCGTTGACGATTGGTGAGTCGATCAACTGGGCACCGGATTGTTCGACGACAAATGCGCCGATCTTCGAGTCCTTGTCCCACTGCGCCCAATCCTGTGCACCCCAGCCGTTGAACACCCAGTCGACTCCGCCGAGACGGCCTTCGTCGGACAGGACGAACGTCGGCCCGATGTCGCGCATCCACGCGTCGTTGAGAGGTGCCTCGACGATGTCGACCTTCTCGGACAGGTACTTTCGTGCTTCTTCGACTTCGGCGGGATCGACGACGACGGTGACCGGCTCGAATTCGGCGACGGCGTGGGCGACGGCTGCCCACGTCGAGCGCGCTTCGTGCTGTTCTTCCGCAGTGTCCCCGAGAGAGTATCCGGCGCTCGGGTACGCCATCCAGGTACGTTCGTGCGGCTCACTTTCCGCGGGCATGCGCCATGTCATCGGTTGGCTCCTGCAGTGTTCACCGGTGCGGTCAGGGCCGAGTAGGTGTCGGGTCGGCGAGTGGCCAGGAACGGGAACAGCGCAAGCCAGTCTTCACGGTGCTGCAGGTCGAGATCTGCGACCAGGACGGCTGATTCGTCGCGCGGAGCCTGAACGAGGATGCGTCCGTACGGGTCCGAGATGAACGACGAACCGTAGAAGGTGATGAGACCTTCACTGCCGTGGCGATTGGGGACAACCATGAAAGTGCCGTTGGCGATACCGTTTCCGACGATCACTTGCTGCCACAGCGGTTGGGTGTCGAAGTTCGGGTGATCGGGTTCCGAGCCGATCGCCGTCGGGTACACCAGGACCTGGGCGCCGGCGAGGGAGTATGCACGTGCGACCTCGGGGAACCACTCGTCCCAGCATGTCGGGAGTCCGAACTTGGCGCCGAGTGCCTCGTGAACGGGGTATGCGTCCTCGGACGGACCGCCGCGAAAGTACGTGTCCTCGTAGTACCCGGCCGTCACCGGAATGTGGAGCTTGCGGGTACGACCGAGAAGTTCACCCCCGGGCGAGACCAGGATCGCGGTGTTGAAGCCCAGGCCGTCCTCGGCGTCGCTGCGCTCGTACAACGACGCGTGAACGAGAACCTGGTTCTCCGCAGCGACCTTGGTGGCGAAGGCGAAAGTGGGTCCGGTGAGCAGGTCTTCCGCCGCGCGTCCGGGATTGTCGCCGGCCGGGGCGGAGGCGGGGTAGCGGCTGAGCGTCAGCTCTGGAAGAAAGACCACGGAAGCGCCCAGCTTCGCTGCGGACGCAATGCCTTCGCTCAATTCGGCGTGGAGGTCGTCTTGGTCCTCGTGCCAGCGATGTTGGACGAGACCTACACGCAGAGGGGTGGACGTGGACGGCGAAGTCGCGGCCGGTGACTCGGGTGGGGTGAGGGCGGTGATCGTCAGCATGGGGTTTCCTCGGTGCTCGGGTATTCGACGTTCAACGTAAAACGAATGTGATTCGTTAAGTATGGTGGGTGAGCGCTGATTGATCAAGGACTTTCGAGGAATTGTTTTTTGCAGCGCCCCGAACGGTGTGGATCACTACAGGAGGACATATGCCGCGGCCATCGCAACGACTGCTCTCACCGGCGATCATCACCGAGGCAGCGATCGAGTCGGTGGACGAATCCGGCGACTTCACCATGCCGGGACTCGCCGCAAGACTGAAGGTTCGACCGTCCTCGCTCTACAACCACGTTTCCGGACGAGCCGAGATCGTCGAACTGATGAGGGCGCAGTTGATGGCAGGAATCGACGTCGAGTCGGCCTCGGGGACCTGGAGTGAGACCGTCGCGGCGCTGGCAGCCGAGTACCGGCGAAGCTACGCCGCGCATCCTCGTCTGATTCCGCTCTTCACGGCCCAGACGGTGCAGGCCGGTGTGGCGTTCACCCTCTACAACGCATTGGCGCAGGCATTTGCCGATGGTGGCTTCGACCCGACCGAAACACTGCACGCGATCACGACCGTCGACAGTTTTGTTCTCGGTTCGGCCCTGGACCTGGCGGCGCCGGACGTCCAGTGGGCGTCGGGACCCGAAGCCAACGACGCGATGAAGGCGGCGTTGGCAACGTCCGGGAAAAATCCCGAACGTGCCGACGCCGCCTTCGAATTCGGCTTGCGCGTGTTGATGGCGGGCCTGATCGCGCAGGCCCCCGAATCTACTGTCTCCTAGGACACGCTGAGGTCGTTCTCGTCGCGCAGAGCCTCCGTGTCGCGGTTGAGGGTCTTGCCCTCGAAGAACTCGGGATTGCGCACTCGCATGACCATCATCAGGACCGCGCCGAGGATGAGGATTCCGAAGCCGAGGAAGAAGACCAGGCCGATTCCGCCGATGGATGCTCCGCTGGCATTGTCCGGATTCATACTCTCCTGGACCGAAATGACGAACACCGCAAGCAGCATGAGGCCACCGATGAGTGGGAACGCGAGCCGGAAGACGAAGTTTCGTACGCTCTCGAAAAGCGTCTTGCGGAAGTACCACACGCACGCGAATGCGGTGATGCCGTAGTACCAGCAGATCATGATGCCGAGTGCGGCGATCGTGTCGAGCAGAGCACTTTCGGACAGGAACGTGACGACGCTGTAGAACACTGCGGTTACCGCGCCTGCCACGACGGTCGCGTACGACGGCACCAGGAACCGAGGCGAGACCTCGGCGAGCTTCTTGGGGAAAGCCCCGTATGCGCCCATGGCGAGCATGGTTCGTGCCGCGGGCAGGAACGTGGTCTGCAGGCTGGCGACTGAAGAGACGAAGACCGCGAGGAACAGAAGCATTCCGCCCCAGTTGCCCAGTACCGGGTCGGCCAGAGCGCCGAAGACGTTCTCGGAGTTGTCGGGATTGCCGAGGCCGAGGCCTTCCTCGCCGACGCCGGCGTACATCATCGCGGCAACGGCGACCAGCAGGTAGGTCAGGAGAATGGTTGCGACACAGAGCAAACCGGCGCGGCCGGGGGTCTTCTTGGGGTTCTTCGACTCCTCGCCCAGCGTGAGACAGGTATCCCAGCCCCAGAACGCGAAGATCGATCCGGTGAGTCCGATGACAAACGCACCGATGGCGAGTCCGCTGAACGGGTTGAACCAACTCAGGTCGAAGGACAATCCGGCCGGGGCGTCGCCGGCGCCGACGTGAACCAGTGCAACGACGGCGAAGACGACCAGCAGCACCATCTGGAAGCCGACGAGTGCGAACTGCACGCGCTCGCTGGTAGTGATTCCCCGACTCGCTATCCACGTGGCCAGGGCGATGAAGACGAGTGTGGTGCCGACATTGACAAATTTGTTGCCCGGCAGATCGGCGATGGAGGGATTGTCGGCCACCCGCGCGATGAACAGATAGAAGAAGTCGACGGCAATTGCAGCGAGGTTCGAGAGCACGATGATGGTGGCGATCACCATGCCCCAGCCGCACATCCAGCCGACGTACGGTCCGAATGCCTTGGTGGACCACGTGAATGACGCTCCGCAGTCAGGAGTGTCGGAGTTCAGTTCGCGGTACGCGTACGCGGTGAGGAACATCGGGATGAAGCCGGCGATGAAGATGGCGGGCATCTTGAGACCGACCGCAGCGACGATCAATCCGATGCTGGCCGTCAGGGTGTAACCCGGTGCCACGGAGGAGATTCCGAGCACCGCGCCGGAGATCATGCCGATCTTGCCGGTGGCGAGGCCTTTGGAACTCAGTTCGGTGCTGGTCATGACAGTGCCTCCGGCTGGGTGAATTCGTGCTTGGGCACTACGACCATGGGTACGGGCAGTACGCGCAGCATCTTGGCGGCGGTCGAGCCCAGGAACAGTTTGCGGGGCTGTGCGAGTCGACTTGAACCGACCATCACGAGGTCGCCGTCCTGCCAGTCCAGTTGACGCACTGCCGATTCCACGGTAGATCCGTCGGCGATGATGACCTCGATGGGGAACTCCGCGGGGAGCGCGGCTCTTGCGACGTCGAGTGTGTCCTGAGCGTGATTTCGTGCACGCTCCCTGGCCGACTCGGCGGTGTCGCGATGATCGCGCAGATCGTTCTGGGGGTCGAGCGCTACCAGTGAGACCAGTCGCAACGGAACCTGCATCAGTTCGCTGGCGCGCACGGCGGTGTTCAAGACGATGTCGGCGCCGACACGGGTGCCGAGTGCACAGGTGACCTCTCGTATCGCAGTGGCCGCCGAGTGCCGCGTTCCGCGAGGCGCCAGTGCTACCGGGACGTGGGCGGAGTGAAGCAGTTCGGTCGAGACCGAACCTATCGCGTGACGGCCGAGCAAACCGTCGCCGGAAGCTCCCACCACGATCGCGAGCGCATTCAGTCGGTCCACTTCGTCGAGCAGGCCCTGAGCGAACGACTCGTGGAAGCTCAGGTGTACTTCCACCTGGATGTCCTCGGGCACCGACGCTTTCGCCTCGGCGAGCCAGTCGTGTGCACGCGCGGCGAGGATGTCGTCGTAGCCGGCTTCCGAGGGAACCTTGGCCGGCAGTGTCCGATCCGGTGGGAGGACCATGCAGATGTCGAGTTGCGCGCCGAGACTGCGCGCGAGCTGGGCCCCGAGGACCAGCCCGTCTTTACCGCTGGGTGTGGCGAGGTATCCGACGATAAGGCGCATGGTGGCTCTTTTCCGGATTGGAGGAATCTGCTGTGCGCCTTTATTAACCGCGGGGGGTTGATAAAGGCGCACAGCAGGAGGGGCGGCGACTCAGTCGTGCGAACTCATGACGTGCTTGAGACGGGTGTAGTCCTCGACTCCGTAGGCCGAGAGATCCTTGCCGTAACCGGAATACTTGAAGCCGCCGTGCGGCATTTCGGCGACGAGCGGGATGTGGCAGTTGATCCACACCGCACCGAAGTCGAGAGCAGCGGAGACGCGTTGCGTGACACCGTGATCCTTGGTCCAGATGCTCGAGGCCAGGCCGAACCGAACGTCGTTGGCAAGCGTGATCGCCTCCTTCTCGTCGGAGAAGCTCTGGACTGTGAGGATAGGACCGAAAGTCTCTTCCTGCACGATGTCGTCCGATTGTGCGACGCCGGTGATGACGGTCGGCTCGAAGAAGAATCCGGTTTCGCCCGAACGCTTTCCGCCGGTAACGATCTTGGCCGACGCCGGCAGGTTCGCGATCTTGTCGCTCACGGCGTTGAAGTGGTTGATGTTGTTGAGCGGGCCGTAGAAGGCATCAGGATCGGAAGGCGCTCCGGGGCGCAGCTTCTCGGCGTTCCGGACGAGGGCTTCGACGAGCTGATCGTGGATGGACTCGTGAACGATCACGCGAGTGGCCGCGGTGCAATCCTGGCCGCCGTTGAAGAACGCTGCCTCGGCGATGCCGGTGGCGGTCTTCTCGATGTCGACGTCGCCGAAGACGATCGCCGGCGCTTTGCCGCCCAGTTCGAGGTGCGCGCGCTTGAGTTGCTGTGCTGCGGACACGGCGACAGCGATGCCTGCCCGCACCGAACCGGTGATCGAGACGAGACCGAGGGCCGGGTTCTCCACCAACGTCGCGCCGGTTCCGCCGTTGCCGAGCACGACGTTGAACACGCCGTCCGGCAGGATGCCCTTCGAGAGCTTCGCCAGGACCAGCGTGCTGCCCGGTGTGGTGTCGCTGGGCTTGAGGACGATCGTGTTGCCGGCCGCGAGGGCGGGCCCGATCTTCCACAGCGCCATCATGAACGGGTAGTTCCATGGAGTGACCTGACCGACGACGCCGATCGGCTCACGACGGACGTAGGAGGTGAAACCCTCCATGTACTCTCCGGCCGCCTTGCCCTCGAGAAGTCGTGCGGCTCCGGCGAAGAACCGCATCTGATCGGCTCCGACCTTGACCTCTTCGTCGGCGATCATCTGGTGGGCCTGGCCGGTGTTGGCGCTTTCGGCTGCGACGATTTCGTCGCTGTGCGCTTCGATGGCGTCGGCGAGCTTGAGGAGTGCAGCCTGCCGCACGCTCGGCGTCGTCTTGCCCCAGGTCTCGAATGCTCTCTGTGCGGCTTCGACGGCGGCGTCGACGTCTTCCTTCGTGGAGACCGGCGTACGCCCGACCACACTCTCGTCCACGGGGTTGATCAGGTCGAGTGTTTCCGTCGCGGCTGAGGCGACGAATTCACCGTTGATGTAGTTCTCGAGTACGACGATCGACATCGGTACCGGTTCCTCTCGAGGTCGAACGAGTTCCGGCCGAGGTGATCAGCACGGAACTCGCACTTTGTGGGGCGTGTGTGAGCAAGTGTGCGCTGACTCACAAGTAAAGGCAGCTGCCAAAAAGGTGAAATCTTTGATCGCCGACGCGCCGAGTTGTACAGTCCAGCCCATGACGATCGCTGTGCGGTGGATGTTGGCGCAGCCGGACCTCGCGCTGGAACTCAAAGGCGGCGCCCAGGGCGTCGGTCGCGAAATCACATTTGCGCACGCCACGGAGTTGCTCGACCCTTTCCGATGGTTGACCGGCGGCGAATTCATCCTCACCACCGGCATCCGATTGCCGTCCACTCAGCAAAAGCGCGGCCGTTATCTCCGAATGCTCGACGCGGCAGGTGTGGCGGCGGTCGGGTTCGGGACCGGACTCTCGTATCCCGAGGTCCCGGCCGATCTGGTGGCTGTCGCCGACGAGATCGGCCTGCCGCTCATCGAGGTGCCGCTGCCGACGCCTTTTGCTGCCGTCGTCAAGCGCGTAATGAGCCGGTTGGCAGAGCAGGAATACGAAGCTGTCCTCCGGGCGTCGCGGGCGCAACCGCGGATGACGCGTGCCGTCATTTCCGGCGGAACTGCCGCAACCGTGCGTGAACTGGCGATCGCAACCTCGGCGACGGTGCTTCTTCTCGACGTCGCCGGAAGAGTTCTCGAGAGCTCACCTCAACTGCCGACGGACGACGTGATCGACGAACTGCGAGCAACTCTCGGGGGCGGCGCGTCCAGCAGCGTGACGCTCGCCAGTTCCGGAGCGTCGATCGCGGTGCAGCAGATCAGCGTCGGGCGAACGCCGTACGGATACCTGGCGGTGATCAGTGCTTCGGCGCTCAGCTACGTCGATCAGATACTGCTCGGTCACGCGAACTCGTTGTTGGCGTTGGACTTCGAGAAACCCGCGCGTCTGCGTGCTACTCAGGATCAGTTGAATTCGCACGCCCTCGGGCTGCTGCTCACCGAGGATCGCGACCCGGCGCCGGCGTGGCAACAGATCAGGCAGGCCGCCGACGGTGAGGGAATGATCCGAGGATTGACAGTTCTTGCCGACACGTCCGACGTAGCGGGACGCGTCGGAGCCGAGATTGCCGAGTTCATGAACAAGGCGGGGCGGCAGTTGTTCTCGCGGATCAACGACACTCGCGTCACGGTGCTGCTGCGTGGAACCGACGACGTCGAGTTCGCCCGAGAGTTGCTCGGCGGGGTATCGCGGTCGGATCTTCGCGCGCTTCGTGTCGGCTTGAGCGCGCGACGGGTGGTCGCTGCGCTGGCGGTCGCCGTCGAACAGTCCCAGTTGTGTGCGTCGGCGGCGGAAATCGGTGGCGAGCCTTTGGAATTCGCAGCTCTGACCGGAAGTGTGCTGCTGTCTTTCGATTCGACGCGTGAAGTGCTCAACACGCTGGCGGAAACGATGATCACACCGATCGAGGACTACGACCGTGACAACGGCACCGAACTGCTGGCGTCGCTGCGGGCATTTCTCGAGGCCAACGGACACTGGGAAGCGGCCGCCATCACGATGGGCGTCCACCGGCACACGCTGCGAAGCCGAATGGCGAAGGTGGAGAGCCTAATCGACTGTCGGCTGGAAGTGGCCAGGGTTCGGGCGGAACTACTGCTCTCGATCATTGCCCGGCAATCGTGACTGCCGGGCAATGATCGAGACTTGGCAAAGCGGCCGTCAGGCCTTGCTGCGAGCGATGATGTCGGCAGCGGTTCGCTGACCCATCCGAACGGCACCGTCGACGTGCTGGTACCCCTCGGCCGCAATGTCGGAGCACGAGAAGTGAATCGGGCCGACGGGCGTGCGGGAATCCGCGCCGTAGCGGTGAAGGCCTCCGAGGTCGAAGCTCGCTGCGTACGCACCGCGGGTCCATTCCTCCGAGCCCCAGTCGGATTCGTAGTACACAACCGGCTCTTCGGCCTTCGGGCCGAGATAGCGGGCAAGTGAGGCCAGAATCGTGGCCTTACGCTCCTCGACGGAAAGCTCGAACATCGCGTCGGCCTTCTCGTCGGATACGAAAGCGACCAGGGTGCCGCGATCGTCCTCGTGGTTGGTGTTGTCGTACACCTCCTGCACTACCTCGGACGCGCCGAAGCCGGTGCCGGAGAGGCCGTCTTCGCGCCAGAAAGGCGTCTCGTACACCGCGTGAACCTTGATGACGAGGCCGAGGGACTGGTGCTGGTGCATCTGGTGCTGACGACGCGGCAGCGGGGGATCGTACGAGATTCGGGAGTAGAGGTTGGGCGGTACGGCCAGGATCACTCGGCTTGCCTCGACGCGAACATCGCCGTCCGCCAACACCGTTGCACCGGATTCGTTCCACTTCACCGTTCGCACGGGTGCGTTGAGGAAGACGTCGTCACCGAGGGCCTCCGCCATGCGGATCGATACCTGCTGCATTCCGCCGATCACTCGCTTGTCGAGGATGAAGTCCTCGTCGACGAGGTGGGAGAACGAACCTGCGGAAGCGGCCATGAGTACGGCCTGCAGGGCAGAGAACGAGTGGGCGGGCTTGGTGAGCATGCCACCGGCGATGAAGAGGCCGATGTTGTCACGTGCCTCGGCGTCGTCGGACTGATTGATCAGCCACTGCTTGAAGGAGACTGTGTCGAGATCGCGGGCGAGGGGATGTGCCCACGGTTCCTCGGCGCCGATCTGTGCTGCGAGATCGTCCATCTCGTCGATGAGACGGTCCATCTCCTTCTTCGTGGTGTCGTTCGTGGGGAAGGAATCACCCGTGTACTGCGTCCGCTCACCTGCCGACGAGATGTAGACGGACTCGCCCTCGCGGTAGCGCTCGAAAGTTTTCAGGCCGAGTTCGTCGAGCAAGGAGATCAGCGCGGTCTGGTCGGGGGAGACCCACTGGCCGCCGATTTCCAGAACTGCTCCGTCGATGGTGTCGGTCCACGTGCGGCCGCCGACGCGGTCGCGCGCTTCGATTACAGCGACGGTCAAACCGGCCTTGCGCAGCGCGGTTGCAGCTGCCAGGCCAGAGGGGCCGGCGCCGACGATTGCAACGTCTCTCTGGAGAGTAGGCACTTGCGAGCTCCTTCATGTTGAGCACCGCTCGAGTCGAAAGCTGCCGACGAGCGAGTGAACGGGTGTCGGTTTTCAGTCTGTCCCGAGGAGACGCACACCACACCTGACGAAACGGCGTGTTCAATCGTCGAACTTGTGCCGTTTAGGCGCGCAGCTAGCCGTTGATGACGTGACGATCGCCGAGCGGTCGGCTCAGCGGAACGTCCAGGCTGCCGAACACGGCAACCAAGATGCACATCTTGTCCGCGGCCTCCGGCAATGCTCCGGTTCGGAGCGTGACGATCACCGTCGTATCGGTCTCTTCGACGGTTGCGTACGCGCCGTAGCACTCCGGAGTGCCGGTCACGAAGTGGACGGCCACCGTGTGATCGTCGACCTCGGACCACGATTCGAACATCGTGGCCGTCGCACCCACGATGTCGGTGCGGCTGTCGAACTCCGTGCCCATCTCGCTGTCGTCGACCTCGTCGGGAACGGGGGTTCCGAGCGACCAGTCGGCTGGACTCGCTTCGTTGGCCGCCATCGGATTCGGTGCGGCAACCGGCCCCGTGGTCTGGGCCCCGACGGAGCATCCGGCCACAGCAAGGCAGGCCAGAACGGCGAGGGTTAGTACACGCATGAATCCACCGTAACCCTGCTCAAGCGAGTAGCGCTGTGACCAGCGCAATTGCCGGAATTGACGCCAAAGTGGTGACAAAGGCACTGTCTCGGGCGAGGACCATTCCGCGCCGATAGCGGCTTGCGTAGATGAAGACGTTCTGCGCCGTCGGCAACGTCGAGACGACCACGATGGCGAACAACTGATGACCGTCGATGCCGAGGAGGAAATGCGCCATCAGATAGGCCAGCACAGGTTGGACCACGATCTTGAGCGTCGATGCCAGCGCGACGTCGCGGCGTGGACTCGAGCCCTTCTCCAGCACCCGCACGCCGTAGAGCGAGAGCCCGAATGCCAACAGCGCACCGGGTACCGACGTCGCGCCGATCAATTCGAAAGGCTGCATCAGCGGCCGGGGCGGTACCCAACCGATCAACGCGACGATCAACCCCGCAGCGCCCGCGAGCACGATCGGATTCTTGAACGGGGCGGTGACGGTGTCGATCAACGAGAGCTTCTCGGCATCCGCGCCGCGAAGGGCCGTCAGATCGAGGATCGTCAAGGCGATCGGGGAGTACACGACGATCTGGAAGAGCAGGAGCGGCGCGACGAACGTGGCATCGCCGAGCACGAACACCGCGATCGGGATTCCGAGGTTGGCTGAATTCACGTACGAAGCCGACAGCGCGCCGATGGTCAGTTCGGGTAGCGGCCGGTTGAGCCAGATCTTTGCGACGACGACGTACAGAGCGCCGACGGCAAAGGCAGTAGCCGACGCAACGGCGAGCGTCGGCGAGAAGATCACCGAAAGATCGGACGACGCGAGGGTGGTGAACAGCAGGGCAGGCGTCGCGACGAAGAAGACGAGTCGACCGAGAACGAACTGTCCTTGGCTACCGAGGGTGCCGAGACGGCCGAGGAGATACCCAACCGCGATGACAACAAAAATTACGGTGAAACCCGCAACAACTCCCGACACGCTGCGGGCACCTCTCGACTGGAATGAACGACTTCGGGAAATCTTAGTCCGGGCAACAAAAAGGCCGCGCAGTCGAGTGACTGCGCGACCTCTTCGGTACTTCTACGTGTGACTACTGAGCACGTATGACTACCGGGCGGCGGTGAAGGGGAGCAACGCCATTTCGCGTGCGTTCTTCACTGCAACGGCGACCTGACGCTGCTGCTGCGGGGTCAGGCCCGTGACGCGACGGCTGCGGATCTTGCCGCGGTCCGAGATGAACGTGCGAAGCAAGTTGATGTCCTTGTAATCGACATGCGTGATCTTCGCTGCGAACAACGGGTTCTTCTTGGGCTTACGACCCTCTACGGGGCGTGGCTTCTTCGACGGTGAACGCTTGACTGCCATCCGACTTCCTTACCAGCTCGACTTGTGTACGCCAGGCAGTTCCCCACGGTGCGCCATTTCTCGCACGCGAATCCGGGAGAGCCCGAACTTCCGCAGGTGGCCGCGCGGACGTCCATCCGCAGCGTCTCGATTGCGCAATCGTACCGGACTGGCGTCGCGTGGTAGACGTTGCAGGGTCGCTTGGGCCTTCGCGCGCTCCTCTGCCGAGCTTTTCGGGGAGCGGATCGTCTCCTTGAGAGCGGACCGCTGCTCCGCGTACCGCTCGACGACGACCCGTCGCTGGTTGTTCTTCGCGATCTTCGACTTCTTGGCCATGCCTACTTCTCTTCTCGGAAATCGACGTGCTTTCGCAGCACCGGGTCGTACTTCTTCAGTACGAGTCGATCGGGGTCGTTACGACGGTTCTTGCGGGTCACGTACGTGTACCCGGTGCCCGCGGTGGACTTGAGTTTCACGATCGGGCGGATCTCGTTGCGTGCCATCTGCTCAGACCTTCTCGCCGCGCGCGCGGATCCGGGCGACGACGGATTCGATGCCGTCGCGGTCGATCGTCTTGATGCCCTTGGTCGAGAGCGTGAGTGTGATGCGACGCCCCTCGCTGGGCAGGAGGTAGGTCTTGCGCTGGATGTTCGGGTTCCAGCGACGGTTCGAACGCTTGTGAGAGTGCGAGACGGATTTTCCGAACCCCGGCACACGTCCGGTCACTTGGCAGTGAGTCGACATGGGTGTTCCTTTCAACTTGCAGATGACAATCATTTTCGACAATGCGGTGAGATCAATGTACCGTTCAACCTCGGTAATGACAATCATTCCCAGAAAGGCCCGCTGTGAACACGATCTTGGACGGCAGGACTCCGCTGGTCCTGGTCGCCGGCATGAGCGAATCCACCCCACACACCGCACGAGCGTTGCTGCGGACCGGAACTGTTCTGGTCCACCACGACCTGAGCCACGTCCGTGAAGGGGTGGTCCGGCGGACGGTCACCTCGATGACCGGGAGTGCCGGGTCTGCCGGCACTGTGTCCGAGCGCGAGACGATCCTCGAGCTCGCGCACGGCTGCGTCTCCTGCACCCTGCGCGAAGACTTGCTGCCGCTCCTGCGCCGGCTTCACTCGCACAGTTCGGTGCAGCGGATCGTGTTGCTGTTGGACCGGCAACTCGAGCCCGAGGCGCTGTGCTGGGCGATCGAGCACGTCGTCGTGACCGGCGTCGTCGGCCAACTGGACGGACCGGCGCAGCGGGACGTCCGCGTCGATGCCGTCGTGACGTGCATCGACGCGGCGACCTGGCTGGCAGACGCCACCGGCGACGAAGCTCTCGACGACGACCGCACCCTGGCTCAGGTCGTCGTCGGGCAGGTCGACTTCGCCGACGCGCTCGTCCTACGCGGGTCCGATGCGCTCGACGGCTGGCAGCGGTCCCGCTTGAACGCGGTTCTCGCGCGCATCGCTCCACGGGTACCCGTCTTCGATGAGGGAGACGACATCGAGGCACTGCTCCTCGAGGTGCCTGCGGATGCGCGACGCGGTGAACTGGCCGACGCTCACTCACCGCTGTTGCGTCGCCAGCCGCCGCTCGACGACGACGGCGGAGTGATGCTCGTCGAGTTCACCGCGAACCGGCCGTTCCACCCCGGTCGTCTGCACGAGGCGATCGACGTCCTGCTCGAAGGCGTCGTGTACTCCCGCGGACGAGTCTGGGTGGCAACGCAACCGGGTGAAGCGCTCTGGCTCGAATCGGCGGGCGGTGGCCTGCGAGTTGCCAGCGCGGACACCTGGCTTGCCGCGATGACGCCGGAGGAACGAGACCGCGTTCCAGCTGAACGCCGTGCACTCGCGGCCCTGAAATGGGACGAGCGTTTCGGTGATCGCGACACCTCGATGGTCGTTCTGACGTGCGGTGCGAACCCGCTCGAGATCGACCGAACACTGCAGCACGCCTTGGTCACCGACGACGAATTGGCGGACGAAGCGTCGTGGGCAACGTGGGAAGACCCGTTCGGCGAGTTTCACGAAGACCCGTGTGACGAATCCGAATCACCTTATGCCGAAACCGAATCAACGCGAGAGGGAAACGAATGAAGAAGCAGATGCACCCCGACTACCACCCGGTGGTCTTCCAGGACGCCAGCACCGGCAAGAGCTTCCTGACCCGATCGACCGTGACGAGTGAGCGCACCGTCGAATGGGAAGATGGTGGCACGTACCCGCTGCTGGTCGTCGACGTCACGAGCGACTCTCACCCGTTCTGGACCGGAGCGCAACGTGTGATGGACACCGCCGGACGCGTCGAGAAGTTCGAGCGGCGCTACGGAAAGCGCAAGGCACTCTGATGGCCGTTCCCAAGCGGAAGATGTCCCGTTCCAACACTCGCAGCCGTCGTGCCCAGTGGAAGGCGACGGCGCCCGATCTGGTCGAGGTCACGGCCTTCGGCCAGACCCACCGAGTCCCTCGGCGACTGGTCAAAGCAGTTCGACTCGGGGTGATCGACCCGAGCCGCATCTGACCGTGCGATCCTTGGCCGGTGCTGCTGAGGATCCTCGAACTGGTGGGCATCGTGGCGTTCGCGGCCTCGGGTGCCCTGGTGGGCGTCACCAAGCGACTCGACATCTTCGGGGTGTGCTCGGTGGGTGTGTTCACCGGCATCGGCGGCGGTATCGTCCGCGACGTTCTCCTCGGCGTCCATCCGCCCAGCTCTCTGAGCAGTTGGCCGTACTTCGGAACGGCCGCCGCCACCTCACTCGCCGTGTTCTACCTCCACGAGCCGCTCAATCGACTGCGTCGTGAAATCCTGGCGCTCGACGCACTGGGGATGGGCTTGTTCGCGAGCACCGGCGCCGTCATCGCGCTGGACAACAACGCCAGTTCGCTGGCGGCGACGTTGATCGGTGCGACCGCGGCGATCGGCGGCGGCGTGATCCGCGACGTTCTCGTCAACGAGGTGCCACTGCTCCTGCACAAGGACCTGTACGCGGTTCCCGCACTGCTCGGCGCTGCGTTGGTGGTCACAGTCTCGCAAGCCGGACTGTCCACCAACGCCGCGCTGGTGTGCGGCACAGCGTTCGCCGCGGTGTTCAGACTGCTTGCGTTATGGCGTCATTGGAGCCTGCCCGGGCCGAGGCGAACCCGGGACTGACCGCGACACGCCGGAGGCCGGAATCGGACCCTCTCAGCCGCATCTCAGCACTTCAGTCCAAACTGTCGGTATGCGTATTTTGGTGGTCGACGACGACCGGGCGGTTCGCGAGTCGCTTCGGCGGTCGCTCAGCTTCAACGGCTACACGGTCGAGCTCGCGGTCGACGGACTCGACGCACTCGAGAAGATCCTCGCCAACCGGCCCGACGCCGTCGTGCTCGACGTCATGATGCCGCGACTCGACGGACTCGAAGTGTGCCGTCGTCTTCGCAGTGCCGGCGACGACCTGCCCATCCTCGTGCTCACCGCCCGCGATTCGGTCAGCGAGCGAGTGGCCGGTCTCGATGCCGGAGCGGACGACTACCTGCCCAAGCCCTTCGCTTTGGAAGAGTTGCTTGCCAGGTTGCGTGCACTACTTCGCCGCACCGCGCCCGATCTGGACGCCGATTCCGAAATGATGGCGTTCGAGGACCTCACCCTCGACCCGGTCACCCGTGAGGTCAAGCGCGGCGAACGATCGATCAGCCTGACGCGCACCGAGTTCTCCCTCCTCGAAATGCTCATGGCCAACCCACGCCGCGTGCTGACCCGTGGACGCATTCTCGAAGAAGTGTGGGGATACGACTTCCCGACGTCCGGCAATGCCCTCGAGGTGTATGTCGGCTACCTGCGTCGCAAGACGGAAGCCGACGGCGAACCGAGGTTGATCCACACCGTCCGCGGAGTCGGCTACGTCCTGCGGGAGACGCCTCCGTGATCACCGCTCCGTTCGGCAAGAACGCCGAACCGAAGAAATCCTCCACCACCCAAGCGTCCGTCGAAATGCGCCCGCCGATGCCACTGACCCGTTCGGTGTCATTGCGTTGGCGTGTGACGCTCCTCGCTGCATCGGTGGTGGCCATTGCCGTCGCAGTCATGGCGATCGCTGCCTACGCGGTGGTTTCGCGTGCGCTCTACGCGGACGTCGATCACCAGTTGCGTACCAGGGCGGCGGTGCTGATCGACAGCAATGTCGTGCGATTCGATCCTCGCTACATCTCCGGTGCGACGCTGTACACCACCGACATCAGTGTGGCCCTGATCTTCTCGGACCTGAGCACGTACCAGCCGCCCGGTTCCGACGTGCCGATCGGCGAAGCCGAAGATGCCGTTGCGCGTGGTGAATCGGATTCTTCGCTGCGAACCGTCGACGGCCAGCGAGTGCTGGCTCAACGAACGCATGACGGAAGCACTTTGGTGATCGGTCAGCGGCTCGCGCCGACCGTTGCGGTACTGGATCGGCTGGCCTGGGTGCTCTTCGTGGTCGGTGGGTGTGGTGTCATCCTGGCTGCGGTGGCGGGTACTACCGTGGGCCGCACCGGTTTACGACCCATTGCCAGGCTGACTGCCGCCACCGAACGAGTCGCTCGGACCGACGATCTGACGCAGATCCCCGTTACCGGCAGCGACGAATTGGCGCGCCTGACAGAGAGTTTCAACACGATGCTGCGGGCGCTCGCCGAGTCCCGTGAGCGTCAGTCGCGCCTCGTCGCGGACGCCGGACACGAGTTGCGGACGCCGTTGACTTCGTTGCGCACCAACATGGAATTGCTGATCGCGTCAAGTCGCCCCGGTGCGCCGCAGATTCCCGACGAGGACATGGCAGAACTTCGTGCCGACGTCGTCGCGCAGATCGAGGAACTCTCGACTCTGGTCGGCGACCTCGTCGACCTGGCCCGTGAAGACGCACCCGAAACCGTGTACGAGCGCGTCGACGTCAGCGACGTCGTCGAGCGTGCGCTCGAACGAGCGCGGCGCAGGCGCAACGAAATCGAGTTCGAGGCGGTCACCACTCCGTGGTACGTCTACGGAGATCAAGCGGGCCTGTCGCGTGCCGTGCTGAACGTCCTCGACAACGCTGCGAAGTGGAGTCCGAAGGGCGAACAGGTACGCGTCGAAATGCGTCCGGTGGGTCAAGGATTGTTGGAATTGACCGTAAGTGATGCGGGACCTGGCATTCCGGAGGAGGATCGGGAGTTGGTGTTCGATCGTTTCTACCGGTCGACTGCGGCACGTTCGATGCCGGGATCGGGTCTGGGACTTGCGATTGTGCGTCAGGTCGTCGTCAAGCACGGCGG
Organism: Rhodococcus sp. MT28; assembly: GCF_058792695.1. Taxonomy (NCBI): domain Bacteria; kingdom Bacillati; phylum Actinomycetota; class Actinomycetes; order Mycobacteriales; family Nocardiaceae; genus Rhodococcus; species Rhodococcus sp. MT28. The sequence goes on along the minus strand of NZ_JBXAFD010000001.1, from coordinate 366,296 downwards.
CACCATCGCGATCGACGAATCCGATCGTGGGGGAGCGCTTGTTCGTATCGTGCTTCCCGGTGAACCGGGGCCGAGTGCCGAGTAGCGTGTTCTGTAGACCCGTTGGTCCCTCGCTTCGGTGACTGACGTCACGGCTTAATGCGTTCGGCCCGAAAGTCTTTCGGGCCGAACCGACAACACCGGTTTTTCACGTCGAACTCTGGGTAAAGTGACAGGCACGTCTCAGCGCCTTCTCAGCAGCGCAAGGCAGCATTGTCGGCAGAACAGTTGTGACTGCCCGTCCGGTGGTCACCGTAGACGAAAGCGAGCCGATGACCGAGGACCGTAACGTCGGGCCGACCCGGCCCGAGCAGCCCAACAGCGAGCCCACCACCCAGGCGCAGCCGACAGCACCTCAAGCACAGCCGACAGCACCTCAGGCACAGCCTCCCGTGCCGCCGCAGCAGCCTCAGGGGCAGGCGCCTCAGCAGCCGTACCAGCCGACCGAATCGTTCGCCCGACCCGCCGAAGCCCGACCCACTGAAGGCCGGCCCACCGAAGCCTTCGGGCAGGCGCAGCAGCAGCAGCCCACGCAGGCTTTCGGCCACCCGCACGGTGCCCATGAGGCCGCGTACCAGCAGAGCGCCCCGTACGGCGCACCCAACCCTGGTGGCCCCGGCGGTCCGAACGGCCCGGGCGGCGGCCACAACCAGATCCCCGCACCGCTGCAGGGGCCGAACTCCGGTTCGACCACCACAAAGCCGAAGTCGGGACGCATGGCGCTGGTTGCCGGCGCTCTCGCCCTGGTCCTGGTCAGTGGTGGTGTCGGTGGCGTGGTCGGCGCAGTCGTCGCGGACCGCAACGGTGGAACCGCGACGGTCACCAACTCTCTGAACGCTCCGAAGCCCACTGCGACCAACACGTCCAACGCTCCCGCCGGCTCGGTTCAGGCCGTTGCCTCGAAGGTCGTGCCCAGCGTCGTGCAGATCGAGGTAGCCACCGCGCAGGGACAGGGGGGTGAGGGCTCCGGTGTCATCCTGTCCTCCGACGGTCTGATCCTGACCAACAACCACGTTGCCGGCGCACAGGGAGCGCAACTTCGCGTTGCGTTCTCCGACGGAACCAAGGCCTCGGCCACTCTGGTCGGTGCCGACCCCGTCTCCGACATCGCCGTCATCAAGGTCGACGGTCGCAACGACCTCACCCCCATCGATCTCGGCAACTCCGGCGACGTCCAGGTCGGACAGCAGGTGGTTGCCGTCGGGTCCCCACTCGGCCTGGCCGGCACGGTCACCGAAGGCATCATCTCCGCACTCGATCGCCCGGTGTCCACGAGCGGCGAGTCCGGCAACCAGAACACCGTCATCGACGCTCTGCAGACCGACGCAGCGATCAACCCCGGCAACTCCGGTGGCGCCCTCGTCAACATGGACGGCCAGCTGATCGGCATCAACACGGCGATCGCCTCGCTCGGAGCGTCGTCGGGTACCCAAGGCGGTTCGATCGGCCTCGGTTTCGCCATCCCGATCGATCAGGCACGCCGCGTCGCCGACGAACTGATCAAGACCGGCAAGGCGACTCAGGCCATGATCGGCGTGACCGTGCCGTCGCAGGACAACGCCGACGGCGCAACCGTCATGGATGTCACTGCTGACGGGCCGGCAGCCAAGGCCGGTATCCCGAAGGGTGCAGTCATCACCAAGGTCGACGATCGTGTTGTCGCAGATGGTGATTCGCTGATCGCGGCAGTGCGTTCACATGCTCCCGGCGACAAGGTCTCGATCACGTACAGCGACGGCGGGCAGACCAAGACCGTCGACGTCACGTTGGGAACCGCGGCAGCGCAGGGCGGTCGATGATGTTCGGCGATCAGCAGACGATCGACCCGATCTTCGGCCAGATCGCAACGGCGTCGGGATCGGACACTACGGTAGGAGTCATGGAACTCGAAGCCACATCGGCCGGCCGCGCTCTGGTCGTCATCGTCGACGATCGCACAGCCCACGGCGACAACACCGACTCCATCGGTCCACTGGTCACGGAACTGCTGAACGAAGCGGGTTTTCTCGTCGATGCGACGGTCGCCGTCGCCGCCGACGAAGTGGAGATCCGCAACGCTCTCAACACCGCAGTCATCGGTGGCGTCGACCTCGTCATCTCGGTCGGCGGTACCGGGGTATCCCCGCGTGACGTCACTCCTGACGTGACCGCTGAGGTTCTCGATCGCGAGATCCCGGGAATTGCCGAAGCACTTCGTGCTTCCGGTCTTTCGGCCGGATCGCTCGAAGCAGGCTTGTCCCGCGGCCTCGTCGGAGTTTCGGGAAGCACCGTGGTCGCCAATCTGGCGTCGACCAGGCCGGCAATTCGCGACGGCATGGCAACCCTGACGGCTTTGGCGAGTCACGTGATCGCCGAGCTCTCCAGCCTCGAGGGCTGAGACAGCTTGTCGGAGCAACGAGATACCCCGAAGAAGCCGTCAGTCGACAAGAAGCGCCTGGCGCGCATCTTCGGGGACGTCTTTCCCGAGACGACGTCGGACGAGCGGGGTCCCGAGGGATCCTCGCGGTCCTCGGACGACGACTGGCTGCGCAGTCAGCGGCCCCCGCACCACGGGGGTTGAGAAGTAAATCAGGCCCCCGGACAATTGTCCGAGGGCCTGATTTGATCTGTGGGCACTGCCTATTCGAGAGTCTTGGCGTGCGCTCCCGTGTCGGCGCCACCGGCATTGGCCGAGAGGATGTCGCGGATCTGGATGAGCAGATCGGTTTCGCTGGCTTCCTTGTCCTCGGGCTCGGAGACGAACTTCTTCTTCGCCGCATTCGCAGGGACGATCAGCACGAAGTAGACGACCGCTGCGATGATGATGAAGTTGATGATCGCGGTGACGACCGCACCGAAGTTCAGGAACGTCTCAGCGGAGTCACCCGTCAGCTGAATGCCCCACCCGTATTCGTTGGCTCCGCCAATCGAAGCGACAAGTGGGTTGATGATATTGCTGGTGAAGGCAGTCACGATGGCGGTGAAGGCCGCGCCGATGACCACTGCGACGGCCAGGTCGAGCACGTTTCCGCGAAGCAGGAAGTCCTTGAATCCCTTGAGCATGTCGGTGTCCCCTCGAGTCTCCGATGGCAAGTGCCAGATGGTCCGTTGATACCGAACCGACTGGAAAAATCCTAGAGGAGCTTCGGACGCTTTGTGCGGTCAGCGGAATGTCACGGTGATCGCATTGGACAGAGATGCCGCGGCTACGACGTTGGCTGCTGGTGTCGGCAGGGCCAGCAAAATCACCTGTTCCTGCTGGTTACGTGTACTTTCCGACGTGGTGACCAACGCGACTACTGCTCCCGCTGCAAGAATCTGCGGGGCCTTGTCGGCAATTGATTCGTTGGGTGTGTCGGGGTGGGGTGTGTCTGGGCGGGATGTGTCAGGGCCGACGGTCAGGACGTCGACGACGTCCCCGCTGCGCAACATGTCCGCGACGGCCGCATCGGCCAATCGGACGGGGACGATGCGGGCGTCGTCGGTTCCTACCGACAACCCGGCCAGCCGTGGGCTGAGAACGCGCACGTCGGTGACGGTTTCTCCGGAGCGAATCGGGCCGGCAACGGTTCTCCCGACTACCAGGTCGGTGTCGGAGACAACTCCTTCGGGAAGTTGTTTCGAGTCGATCTCGCGGACCTCGACGTCCGAATCCGCAATCACCTGCCCCGGAGTGAGATCGCGGCTCGAGACAACTACGGCGACGGTGTCAGTCGCGGGATCGCCTCGAAAGAAGAGAACAACGCCGAGTGTGGCCAGGACGACCGCTGCGATCTTGCGGACGGTCGCTGAGCGAAACCGTGTGCCGCGTGTCAGTTCGACGACGCGATCGAAGGTGTTCGGCGTGAGATCGAGCTGGGCGCGCAATGGATGGGAGCGCCTCGGCGAACGAGAACGTACTGACGGCATTCATGCACGTTAGGGCCGGAAGCGGTGCTTCCGGCCCTGACAATGTGAACCTGTGGACAACCCGGAGGTTGTGGAAATCAGCTTGCGGCAGCCTTTGCGGGCGCCGGCGTGCTGGTCGACGAACTCGATGTCGAAGAGGAGTCCGACTTGGACTCGGACTTCGTAGCGGGTGCCGAATCACTCTTGGCGGGCTCGCTCGCAGTCCCGGAGCCGCCGCGGCTGTCGGTGCGGTAGAAGCCGCTGCCCTTGAACACGATGCCAACAGAGTTGAACAGCTTGCGGAGCTTGCCTGAGCAAGCTGGGCAGACCGTCAGCGAATCTTCGCTGAAGGACTGGACGATGTCGAAACGGTTGTCACATTCCGTACATGCGTATGAGTAGGTGGGCACCGGGCTTCCTCCGCACTGTGATGTTCGAGCAGCCGCGTATTTACACCGCAGCCTTTAGCACTCTACAAGTGACAGTGCCAACAGCGCTAATCAGGGATCTATTCCCGCAGATCAATCGCCTTGGAGCGGCGTGAGACCGCCGCTTGGCATCAATGCCCAGCCCATGGGAATGTCGTGGTCGTCGGCAGGCAAGGCCTCGACGAGTTCGGAGTCTCTGACAATTGCCACGAGCCGAGTCTGTGGTCCGACCGACCCGAGCGTCCGGTCGTAGAAGCCTGCGCCACGGCCGAGGCGTGTTCCGCGAAGATCCACCGCGAGAGCAGGGACAAGCATGCATTCCACGTCGGACAGGGCCTCCGGTGGCAAGACGGGTCCGACAGGCTCCCGAATGCCGTACTTCGCGGGACGCAAACCGTCCGCGCCGCTGTACTCGACCCAGGACAACGGTCCCGGCTCCCCGGTGATCGGAAGTAGTACACGCTGAGCGATCTCGGCAACGGCGTCGAGCAAATCGGTGGATCCTGGTTCGGTGCGGGTGGGGACGTACGCACAGACGACCGAGCCGTCGACAATCACTGAACGTATGTGCGTGATCAACGCCGCAGTTTCCGTGTTTCGAGTGTGCTCGGAGACTGCATCACGTGCTGCGAGTGTGATTTGTCGCCATTGTGCTTTTGTCTGAGGTGTCACCCCGCAACGATATTCGTCGTGCTGACCGAGCGGTAACAAGCGGCGGCTAAGGTGTTGGCATGACAGACGTTGTCGCTAGCAGCACGAGGGCCTTCCGTACGGCCGTGGTTCCCGCAGCCGGACTTGGTACGCGTTTCCTGCCTGCCACCAAGACGGTTCCGAAAGAATTGCTGCCGGTCGTGGACACACCGGGTATCGAACTGGTGGCAGGTGAAGCTGCGGACTCGGGAGCCGAGCGGCTCGTCATCGTGACGTCCCCGGGCAAAGACGGCGTGGTTGCCCACTTCGTCGAGGATCTCGTGCTCGAAAGCAAGCTGGAAGCAAGCGGAAAACTCGCTGCCCTGGCGAAGGTGCGCAAAGCGCCGGGTTTGCTCGAAGTCGACTCCGTGATTCAGGAGCAGCCCCTCGGCCTCGGGCATGCAGTCGGTTGCGTCGAGTCGGTTCTCGACGACGACGAAGACGCCATCGCGGTCCTTCTGCCCGATGATCTCGTACTACCGCGTGGCGTCCTGGAGATCATGGCGCGAGTTCGGGCCAAGCGCGGCGGGTCCGTTCTCTGTGCAATCGACGTCCCGAAAGACGCAGTCAGCGCTTACGGCGTCTTCGACGTCGAGATCGTTCCCGACGCGGTCAATCCCGACGTCCTCAAGGTCGTCGGCATGGTCGAGAAGCCGGCTGTGGAAGACGCGCCGTCGACCTTTGCCGCTGCAGGTCGCTATCTGCTCGATCGTGCGATCTTCGACGCACTTCGTCGCATCGAGCCGGGAGCCGGCGGTGAGTTGCAACTCACCGACGCCATCGCTCTCCTGATTTCCGAGGGCCATCCGGTTCACGTGGTGGTGCACCGCGGAACGCGTCATGACCTGGGCAACCCCGGCGGGTACCTCCGCGCTTCGGTGGACCTGGCGCTCGACAGTGACGATTACGGCCCGTCCTTGCGTAAGTGGCTCGCGGATCGGCTCGACCGCTGAGCGTGTCGCCACGGTGGTTGATCGCCCGATAACGCAGTATCAATGTGCTTGTCCCTTTTCGGCGGCAAGGCATCATGAGCTGACGGATATCACCGAATTTCCAGACACAGGAGGACGCGGACCAGATGCGGTCGGTTGAGGAGCAGCAGACCAGGGTTACCGCTGCTGCAGTGGCACCCCGTCCGGTTCGGGTCGCCATCTCGGAGGCGCAGGGACTGCTGTGTGCCGAGGAAGTGGTGACCGAACGCCCATTGCCGGGATTCGATCAAGCTGCCATCGACGGTTACGCGGTTCGTAGTGTCGATGTCGCCGGCGCCGGAGCCGACCTCCGAGGCGAGGACGGCGAGCCTACCGATCTCACCTTGCCGGTGGTCGGTGAGGTGACGGCGGGCTCACGCCAACCGATCCGGTTGCAACCGCGTCAGGCCGTTCGAGTCGACACGGGCGCGCCGCTGCCCACGCTGGCCGACGCCGTGCTCCCGCTCGAAAACACCGACGGTGGTCGCGCTCGCGTTCGGATCTTCGAGCCGGTGCGTTCGGGCGATTACGTTCGCCGTGCAGGCGACGACGTCCAGCCGGGCGACGTGGCCGTTCGGGCAGGCACCATCATCGGAGCCGCACAGGTCGGGTTGCTTGCCGCGGTCGGCCGCGACAAAGTACTCGTCCATCCGCGTCCGCGCCTCTCCGTCATCAGCGTCGGTGGAGAACTCGTCGACGTGGATCGCACGCCGGGACCTGGTCAGGTTTACGACGTCAATTCGTATGCCCTCGCCGCCGCAGCGCGCGATGCCGGCGCCGACGTCAACCGTGTGGGAATCGCAGGCAACGACTCGCGTCGTCTTCGCGAAGTAGTCGAGGGACAGCTGATTCGCTCGGAAATCGTTGTCATCGCCGGTGCCGTGGGCGGCGGAGCGTCCGACGAGGTTCGTGAGGCGCTTGCCGACCTGGGGACACTCGAGGTGGAGCGCGTTGCCATGCATCCGGGATCAGTGCAGGGCTTCGGAAAGCTGGGAAGGGACGAGGTTCCGACCTTTCTCCTACCGTCCAACCCGGTCAGCGCACTGGTGGTATTCGAAGTCATGGTTCGCCCGCTGATCAGAATCGCGCTCGGACGCCGCCAGCCGATGCGGCGAGTAGTGAAGGCGCGGACAGTGGGAACGATCACGTCGATTGCCGATCGCAAGGGTTTTCTGCGTGGTCAGCTGATGCGTGACGAAGCGACAGGGGAGTACCTGGTGCAGGCCCTCGGGGGTGCGCCCGGTGCGTCCTCACATCTCCTCGCGACCTTGGCGGAAGCCAATTGCTTGGTTCTGGTCGATCGAGACGTCACCGAAGTGCACATCGGTGAAGAAGTCGACGTAGCTTTTCTCGCCCAACGTGGGTAACGCCGACCCGAGTGGGGTGTGATGTCAGTCCATCCAGGATGGCCGGAAGATCTCGGCCCGCTGCGAGTGCCCGCGGGAGTGGTGACCGTCCGCCCCGTGAAGCTCCGTGACGCTGCTGTGTGGAGTCGTCTCCGCATTCGCGATCGCGAGCACCTCGAGCCGTGGGAGCCCACCGGAGAATCGCCCTGGGATGCTCGCCACCACATCACCGTCTGGCCGTCCCTGTGCGGAAACCTTCGCTCCGAAGCGCGCAAGGGCAGGATCCTTCCCCTGGTGATCGAACTCGACGGGAAGTACTGCGGGCAGGTCACCATCGGAAATGTGGTGCGCGGCGCTCTGCGGTCCGCCTGGGTGGGCTATTGGGTCGCCTCGCACGTGACCGGTGGGGGCGTAGCCACAGCTGCCGTTGCACTCACACTCGATCACGCATTCTCGAAGGTCGGTCTGCATCGAGTGGAGGCCACTGTTCGGCCGGAGAACGCGTCGAGTCGCGCAGTCCTACGAAACGTGGGGTTCCGGGAGGAAGGTCTTCTCAAGCGCTACCTCGATGTCGACGGCCAATGGCGTGATCATCTTCTGGTCGGAATGACCATCGAGGAAGTACCCACCACCGTCGTCGACAGATTGGTGCGGTCCGGACGCGCTTCGTGGGTGTGACGAAGACGGCGCCAGAAGCGTGAGAAACGCGAGCTAAACAGCAGTTACCGCTGAGTAGTCCTACTTTCGGTCGGGAAAATGTGGTTTTTGATTCAACCAGAACTTGAGACTTTTGGGACTGAACCGGAAGTTCAGTTCGGTACGCGTGTGACACATGAGTATGGTGGGGTTCGGCGCGTCGGCAACGATGCGAGGGCGTCGGCCGTTAACCTTGACTCGTCAACGGCTGGCATAGGTGCTGGTAGGTGATCGGGAGGAGGCCGCGGCATGCCTAGCTCATTCGTGTGGATCGGGCTGGTGGCCGTGTGGCTGTTCGTCCTGGTGCCGATGCTTGTCAACAAGCGCCCCAGGATCCGGCAGACGAGTGACGCGGCACTCGCGACTCGAGTACTCCACCGCGGCGACAGCAACCCTGTTCAGCGCGGGCCGGCAGCAGGACATCGAAGCGATCCGAACTGGCAACCAGAACCAGTGCGCAGCAGCTACGACGCGGAGGACCAGATGGACACTCACGCAGAAGACGACTACGCCGGCGGTCGTGCACCGGTCGGAGAATTTGTTCCGGTTCGGCGCGGCCGAGGCGGATTCGACCCCGAAGCGGATGCCATCGCCCGGGAGGCGCGGTATGCATTCCGTCAGCGGACGTTGCTGGGCCTTGCGTTCGTCGCGATTCTCTCGGGCGCTCTCGCATTGATCATCTCGCCGATGGTGTGGTGGTTGTTTGCGCTGACCGTGTGCGGCCTCGGCGGGTACATGGCGTACTTGCGTCGGCAGGTTCGGATCGAGCAGGAGATTCGCCGCCGTCGTACCGAACGCCTCAACCGATCGCGACTCGGAGTCGAATCGCACACCGACGAAGAGCTTCGCCTGATTCCGGCGCGACTGCGTCGGCCAGGAGCGGTTGTCCTCGAGGTCGACGACGAAGATCCGGTGTTCGATCACCTGGATCACTACGAAGAAGAGATCAGGCACACCGAGATGCGTCGCGCGTCCGGTCAGTGATCTTCTGGGCCGATCTTGTCGGGCCGAAAGTTCGTGTCGGGTGATTCCAACGGGAGTATTCGTTCCTGTTAGAGTTGCCGAGCACCGCTGAGGCGGTGGCACGGGGCTGTGGCGCAGTTGGTAGCGCGCTTCGTTCGCATCGAAGAGGTCAGGGGTTCGATTCCCCTCAGCTCCACCAAGAAGTACCAGCGAAAAGGGTCTTTCAACGAAAGTTGAACGACCCTTTCCTGCATTTTCAGGGCCTGCCCGAATTGCGAAGATTCGATCTGAGTGTGCGCCGTTTCATACGATTGCGACCGCTGATCCGGACCGTTGAGCTTCCAAGTGAGGGATGATCCTTGGGCGGATACATGTTTGCCGGAAATGTAACGAGGGTGTGTCCGGTGCGATAGGCACGGTGAGTCTGCCGCAGTTTTCCGCAGGTCGGACGTATGTGTCGGGGAGGAATGTCGATGAGCCAGCCACGACGGCTAGCGATCATGCTTGTTGCTGTGATGTGCCTGATGGGTATCGGCGTCCTTGCCGTATCGGTCTTCCCCGCCATCGTCGCCGCCCAACCTGGCGGCAACAGCGGTGGTGGCAACAACGGCAATGGAAACGGCAATTACGGCAACAACGGCGGCAATAACAACGGCAACGGTGGCGGTCACAACGGCAACGGTGGCGGCAACAACGGCAACGGTGGCGGCAACAACGGCAACGGCAACTATGGCTGGCATTGTCACCGTCACAACTGCGGCACGACCGTAATTCCGACACCGACCACGACGACTGAGCCGACCACGACGACTGAGCCGACCACGACGACTGAGCCGACGACGACTGAGCCGACGACGACTGAGCCGACGACCACGACTGAGCCGACGACGACTGAGCCGACGACCACGACTGAGCCGACGACCACGACTGAGCCGACGACCACGACTGAGCCGACGACCACGACTGAGCCGACCACGACGACTGAGCCGACCACGACGACTGAGCCGACCACGACGACTGAGCCGACCACGACGACTGAGCCGACGACCACGACTGAGCCGACCACGACGACTGAGCCCACGACCACGACTGAGCCCACGACGACTGAGCCCACGACGACTGAGCCCACGACCAACCCTTCGGCGTCGCAACGTCCGAGCAGCAGCGCTTCCCCCGCGACCAACGCAACTTCGCAGACCGAGAGTCCTTCGAGCCAAGCACCCTCCGAGACACAGTCTCCTTCCGAATCGCAGCCGAGTTCCGAGCAGTCGTCCGCGGTAGCGGCTCCGCCGGCTGGACCGTCTGATCCGCAGGGACCGTCAGCGGGCGGCGGAGCGCCTGCACCCTCTGCCGGTGGACCGGCAAACGCTGCGCCGGGCGCAGTCGCAGCCCCTTCCGCACCCGAGGTTCTGGCCGCACCCGCACCCGTAGCTCCGCAGGTACCGTCGAACGTTCCGAACGTCGCGGCTCCGACTGACAACCCGCAGGCATTTCCGACGGCGTTCACTCAAGGGCTTCCGCCGATTCTCAACGCCGCCGCCGTCGCCGGCGGTGTAGGCGGAATGGCAGTGGTAGCGGCCGGTGCGGGAGCACTGACTTTCCGCGGAGCATCGCTGCAGAAGGCACGATTGGCTGCCGCGCGTGCCGAATTCCTGGCACCCGGATCACAGGGAGGTGCGTGAGTCGTGCCGGACAGACGTTCACATCGCCGCGTTCTGGCCGCGGTGGATGCCGTATGCGACGCAGCAGCGTCGTCGGAGGCAGTGTCACTGCTGACGGTAGTGCAGACAGTCGCCCGCGAGCGTGGGCGCCCGATCGAGATCGATCTGGAAACCCCTCTCGCCACCGGAGTGTGCGGTCAGCGCCGAGCCTACGACGACCACGACGTCATCGTCTTGGCCCCCGGACTTCCCAATGTCGAGCGAACTCTGGCACATGAGTTGGGGCACATAGTGTTTCGCCACGAGGGTGCCGAGATCGCCGAGGCGACGCTCGAGGTCAGTGACGATTTGATCGCCTACATGTTGAGTCAACGTTCTCTGCGGCGCAACGAACCCGTGCCGATGGACGACATCGCGGAGTGGGAAGCCGAGACGTTTGCGTCGATGTTGATCATGCGTCTGCGAACGATGAGTGGCCGTGGGACACCGCTGTCGGTGTTGCGGTACGACGAGGCGATCGGATGATCTTTTGGGCTGTGGCCCTTCTCGTCTGGGTTGCAGCCGGCGCGAGACTGGGTCGAGTTGTCGCGCGCACCGCGACGCCGTTGCGAATGTCGATGGTCTTCGCCGGCTTCTCGGTCGCATTGTCGTCGACGGTCATGGTGCCTGCGGTATGGGACATCGTCGATCGCATTGCGCCGGAGCAGCATGCCGCCGCGATGATCGTCATCGTCTTGTGGACAGCGTTGTCTGCGGCCAGTGCAGTCGGCGCCGTGTCTGCGTGGCCGGTGATGTCACGTCCGGCTATGCGCGGCCTCGCCACCGTGCTGTACTCGGTGGGGCTCCTGGTGGCGATCGCGGTTCTCTTCGGCTACCCGGCGCCGGCTCTGATCTTTATCATCGTCGCTCTGTCCCTTGTCATTTCGACGGGGCTACGGCACGTTGCGTGGGCGCCGTTGGGGCGCGGAATCGCGTTGATCGTGACCGGTTCGTCGATCCTGCTCGTCGTGGTCGTCGTGATGCTTGTCGAATCGATCGGTGGCACCGGCGCACTCGAATCGGATATCTGGACGGGCGCAGGGGTGTGGTTCATCGCTGCCTCGAGTGTTCTGATTGCGCTGGGCATCACGTGGGTGCTTCTCGAGACCTGGTTACGTGCGCGACGAGATCTGTACCGGCTGCGGCGGATGCACGCGCTTCTCGTCAAGCGATTCCCCGAGGTAGTCGACGCGGACAGCGCCGGGAGTACGTCTGTGCTGCGGGCATCGGACATGATCGCGCAGATCATGGATGCGATGTACATCCAGTCCGGCGCCGGGATGTTCGACGTCGGTGGTCAGGAACCGCCGCGGGCCGTCACTGCACACGCGGGGATTTTGGCGGGGTGGATCGCCGATCCCTTGGCCTCGGATGTGTTGGACACCAGGTGGATTGCGCCTCCTGAGAAGATGTCGGCGCGCCGATGGGTGTTGTTGTTGGCGAAAGAACTCGATGAAACGACAAAAGTAGGTCGACGTTCGTAGTCGACCTACTCCATGTCATTGCAGTGCTCGAGATCGAGTCAGTGCTTCAGCACGTTCACATCAGCGTGACGCGTCAGGCGGAACCTCTGGCAAACCTTCACTCGCGCGGAGCTTTTCAGCCATCGTGGTGAGTAGATTCTGCGATTCTTCCGAGAGGTCGAATGCACGGCTCGAGAGGCGGCGAAGCCCGTAGCCTTGGAGCTGTGAGAGCAGTTCGAGATCGTGATCGATCTTGGCTGCGTAGATGTCGTTGAAGAAGTAGTCGGGCTTCACCTTGAAGAACCGGGCGAAGGCTGCGACTGTCTCGTCTGAGGGGTTGGTGCGCTGTCCCGAGCGGAGCTGCGAGATGTACGGCTTGGAGATCTGATGGCCGTCTTCGATGAGCGCTGCCGCAACCTCGGCGTTGGTATGGGGTTTGCGCCCCGGAGGATGAACACTGTCGAACAGTTTGTTCAATCGTTCTGCAAAGTCAGCCATTGTGAACCGCCCCGTAATCCTCTCTAGCTAGCAATTGTCCGTTCAGTGAATCCTACGGTATCACGCGGATAACCGATCGGTAGCTCACCGTAGTCTGTTTAGTGGACTAGTTGTCAAATGTGTCCGAGATTCGATTCGTCCGCCCAATGAGTGCTCAGCTATGTCTCAGCGCACATTGAGTTTCCGCCACACGGAAATGTGCAGCTACGACTGCGCTATTCGAACCTTCCAGTACTTGGCCAATCCGCCCAATATCAAACCTTTTACCCGTTTTGGCGATATTAGCTATGCGTTAGCCTGGTTTTTCACAACTATTTCGATTGAAAAACTGCAGTTCAAGCGATGTTTGAAGGTTTGGGGTCGCGATCAGGGTGGCTGGTTGCGATGTCATGCGGATCACCTCGGGGTTGAACCTTGAACGGTTTGCCGGATTGCGATCTGTGCTAGCTAAACCCTCCGAGTGGGTGCAGAATTGTGACATGAAACACACGATGAGCGATGATGAATTGCGCCGCGCAATCCGTGAAATTCAGGATCGAGCCCACGACGCACGCAAGCGTGGGGACGATGTAGCGGCGGAAGAACTCGACCGTACGGTCAAGGGCTATCAAGAGCAGATGATGCAGCGTCTCTAATGCTCGCTGCGGTCGTCTCTGTGCGGTGTTTGCGCGGAGTACGGCCGTGCCCCGCAGGTCGTCTTGCGTGTTTCAGGGCGGCCGCACCGTGCGTGCGTAGACTTTCCCGCATGTCCACAGTACGAGTGCGGGGGAGTGTTCATCCATGTCTGTAAGGTCGCTCGACGGCAAGAAATGCCTGATCACCGGCGCCGGTAGTGGAATTGGACGTGCAACTGCGCTGCGTGCATCAGAGGTCGGCGCCGAATTGTTTCTCACCGATATCAACAGCGTCGGATTGGAAGAGACGGTCGCGATGGTCGGCGCCGGCGGCGGCACGGTCAGCATGGCGAAGGCACTCGATATCTCGGACTACGACGAGGTCGTGAAATTCGGTACCGAGATTCACACTCAATTCTCTGCGATGGATGTCGTCATGAATATCGCCGGCATTTCAGCGTGGGGAACTATCGAGAACCTCGAACATCGGCATTGGAAGTCCATGGTGGACGTCAACCTGATGGGGCCGATACATGTCATGGAGACGTTTGTTCCACCCATGATTCGTGCCGGCAAGGGTGGACACCTGGTCAACGTGTCTTCGGCTGCCGGACTTTTGGCCCTGCCGTGGCACGCCGCCTACAGTGCGAGCAAGTTCGGCCTTCGCGGGGTGTCCGAGGTGCTGCGATTCGATCTGAAGCGGCACGGAATCGGGGTCAGTCTGGTTGTGCCGGGTGGGGTGAAGACGCCATTGGTGGGGACCGTGGAAATAGCGGGTATCGACAGGAACGACCCGCGGGTCGAAAAACTCACGCACCGGTTCGAGGCGCGTGCTGTCTCCCCGGAGAAGGTGGCGTCGTGCATTCTGCGGGGAATCGAGAAGAATACGTACCTCGTATATACGTCCAATGACATCCGATTCGGATACTGGTGGGCGCGCAAATTCGCCCTGCCTTACGAGTTCGTGATGCAAAAAGCGAACGACCAGTTCAGTAAATTGCTCAAGCGATGAGCGTTAACTCCGCCGGGACTTTTATCTAGTCGAATAGGGACCAAAGTCATGCCGAAGAGTTTTCACTTCGATATCGAATTCAAATATCCGATCGACGACGTGCATCGAACTTTGACCGACCCGAATTATTGGAAAGGCAGACTCGGAGACCTTTATGCCACCTCGGACATCGAAGTTCGAGACGGATCGATCGAAGTATCCGTGTCCGAGGAAATCGACTCCGCCTCCCTCCCGAGCCTGGTCGCCAAGGTTGCGCCGAGTCGGCTCGGTCTGAAACGGGTCGATCGGTGGGGACCTCTGTCGGACGGGCGTGCAGCAGGGTCGGTCACCGGAATCGCGCGGGGACTGCCGATCCGAATCGAGACGACGCTCGATCTCACCGCCGCCGAGTCCTGCACGCGGTTGGTCGTCGACGGAACGGCTGAGGTGAAGATGCCGATCATCGGCGGCCAGATCGAGAAGTTGCTGAAGAAGACCGTCGAGGACTTGTTGGGGCGCGATCGGGACGCCGTCGAGTCATTTCTCGCCTGAGTCTGCACCGAAATCTACTTCCAGAACGCGCGCACCCGGGCCGGCGGATGCGAGTTGATCGTGCGGGTTGGCGAGGGCGCACCCCTCCAACGAGAGGCACCCGCAACCGATGCAACCGGTGAGGTTGTCCCGTAGACGTTCCAGTTGCTCGATGCGTAGATCGAGGTGGCGCCGCCACCCGGTCGACAATCTTTCCCAATCTGCGCGGTTCGGGGTACGGCCTTCAGGAAGTGTGCCGAGGGCCTCTCTGATTTCCGACAGCGGAATGCCGACGCGTTGCGAGATTCTGATGAAGGCGACGCGTCGAAGCGTGTCTCGTTGGTATCGGCGCTGGTTTCCGCTGGTCCGGCGACTGACGATGAGGCCTTCTCGTTCGTAGAAATGCAGGGCCGAGACGGCGACACCGCTGCGCTCGGAGAGCTGGCCGGGCGTGAGTTCCTTTGCCTTCCACGACGGCATCTCCATGGCGACTACCGGTCCGTCGCCCGGTGGAGGGTGGCGTGGAGATGATGTGTCAGCGGGGTGTCACCGTGCGCCATCCACAAGTCGTATGTCAGCGTGTCGCCCTGAACGCGCATGACTCGCCGGACGTCGTGAACCGGTTTTGCGTCGGGTGATGCTGCGAGCGTGAGACGGGTCAAGGCGAGAGTGCCTTCGGAGTCGAGGGTGCCGCGATGGATCTCGACGAATCCGGTGGGCTGGCTGACCAGCAATTCGAGCTCACCACCCGGTGTTGGGCGCAGGTATCCCGATTCCATGTGAAGCGGTCGTCCGTCGGGGAGCCCACGAGTGCGCGACGAGTAGGTGAGAAACGGTTTCGGGGTGGGCGCGAACTCGATCTCCTCGGAGTACTCGAAGTCGTCGATGGTGGGGAAATGTCCGGCTCCAGCGCCGACCCAGCGCCCGGTGAACCTCTCGATTCCGGCGCCGTTCAGCGCCGCCTGATCCGTACTACTCATTGCCTGGTCCTCTCGCCTGCGTCGGATCAGACGTTACGCGGACCGGTACGACAGCTGCTTGTCCCTGCTGGGTGGGGCCTACGGGATTAGTGTTCACTCATGAACGCTTCTGGCTCCGTCCCCCTCGGTGTCGATTCCGAGGTGGGCCGATTGCGATCGGTCATTCTTCATCGTCCTGGCGACGAGTTGAAACGATTGACTCCGCGCAACAACGACGAGCTGCTGTTCGACGCGTTGCCGTGGGTGGACCGCGCGCAGGAAGAACACGATCAGTTTGCGACCGTCCTTCGTGAGCGCGGCGTCGAGGTACTGCTTTTGTCCGATCTCCTCACCGAGGCGCTCGAGGTCAGTGGCGCAGCGAGGATCCAGGGAATCGCGGCCGCCGTCGACGCACGCAAGATCGGCCACGCGCTCGGGCAACACCTGGCCGCCTACCTGCGAAAGGTGGAGCCGAAGGAGCTTTCGTCGATCCTTACTGCAGGAATGACGTTCGACGAATTGCCGATCGATGCCGACTCGACCTCGTTGGTGCGCAGGATGCATCACGGCGGTGACTTCGTGATCGACCCGTTGCCCAACTTGCTCTTCACCCGTGATTCGTCGTTCTGGGTCGGGCCACGGGTCATCATCACGTCCTTGGCGTTGTCAGCGCGAGCTCGCGAATCCTCGATAACGGATCTCGTCTACGCGCATCACCCTCGATTCAAAGGCGTGCGCCGCGCGTACGAGTCGCACACGGCTCCTGTCGAGGGAGGTGACGTGCTGCTTCTCGCGCCGGGGGTGATCGCAATCGGTGTCGGTGAACGTACGTCACCCGCCGGAGCAGAAGCATTGGCGCGTAGCGTGTTCGACGACGGCCTCGCCCACACGGTGTTGGTTGTTCCGATCGAGCAACGCCGAGCGTCGATGCATCTCGACACGGTTTGCACCATGGTCGAGGCCGACGCGGTCGTCATGTATCCGGCCATTCAGGACACCCTGGCGGCGTTCACTCTGCGCAAGGAAGACGACGGGGTGAGTATTCGCGGTGCGACGCCGTTCCTCGAAGCGGCGGCCGACGCCATGGGAATCGGAAAACTGCGTGTGATCGACACCGGACTCGACACGGTGACTGCCGAGCGTGAGCAGTGGGACGACGGAAACAACACCCTCGCCGTCGAGCCTGGCGTCGTCGTCGCTTACGAGCGCAACGTCGAAACGAACGCCAGGCTGGAGGCCTCGGGTATCGAGGTTTTGCGAATCGCGGGTTCGGAACTGGGGTCCGGCCGAGGTGGTCCTCGGTGCATGTCCTGCCCGATCGCCCGCGATCCGCTGTAAGCCGTCGACGCTGTCAGAGAATTTCTTCCACCTTGGCTGCAGGCCGCGCGAGGACGGTGCCTTTGTCGGTGACCACGAACGGGCGTTCGATCAGAATTGGGTGCTCGATCATCGCGTCGAGGATCTCGGATTCGGATGCATCGGCGAGCCCGAGTTCCTTGTACTGCGTTTCGCGCTTGCGAACGGCTTGGCTGGGCTCGAGGCCGGCGTCGGCGAGGAGTTTTTCCAGCTCGGATCGGGTAGGCGGAGTATCGAGGTACTTCACAATGGTCGGTTCGATGCCGGCGTCGCGGATAAGTCCGAGAACAGTCCGCGACGTGTTGCACCGTTGATTGTGGAAGATGGTTGCAGATGCCATGTCCGTCATTCTGCCTCTGTGTCCGAACTCGTGGGACAAACAGGGGAACAACGGACACCTCCGGCGCGCTGCACTTGAAGTACCGACTTGTGAGGAGAAAACGATGACGGAACATCGAAGTGTGGACGAACGGCGCGTGGTCATTGCCGGTGGGCACGGCAAGATCGCGCAGCACCTGACGTACCTGCTGGCAGGACATGGTGATCGGCCGGTAGCGCTGATCCGCAACTCCGCGCACGAGGGTGCGGTCCGCACACTCGGCGCGTTCCCCGTGGTGATCGATCTGGAATCCTCCACGGTCGAGGAAGTTGCGAAGGTACTCGACGGTGCCGACGTCGCGGTCTTCGCCGCGGGCGCCGGACCTGGTAGCTCGATCGAGCGGAAGGACTCCGTAGACCGAGCTGCGGCGGTGCTGTTGGCCGATGCCGCCGAGAAAGCGGGAGTGCGTCGGTTCATACAGATCAGCGCCATGGGTGCTGGTGACGAAATACCGGAGAACACCGACGAGGTTTTTGCCGCCTACCTGCGGGCGAAGACTGCAGCAGAGGAAGACCTGAAGACAAGGACTTCGCTGGATTGGACGATTCTTCGGCCAGGCCTTCTGACAGACGACGACCCCACCGGTGAAGTCCTTCTTGCAGAGCCACCCGTCGATCGAGGCTCTGTGCCTCGTGCAGATGTCGCCGCAGTGATCGAAGCGCTCATCGACGCGCCGTCCAGTGTCGGCAAGATATTGGTTCTGACCTCCGGCCCGCATACGATCCGCGAAGCGATCGAGGGTTTGTGAGAGAGAAGATGCTGTGACCGAGAAGATACGACGAGGGTGACGATGAAGATCGCGATCGAACACGATTCCTCCACAGCTCCGTACGACCAACTGCGGCAACAGATTATCGAGCAGGTTCACGGCGGCGGATTGATTGCGGGAACCAAGATCCCGACGGTGCGTGCATTGGCCTCGGAGCTGGGATTGGCGGCCAACACCGTCGCGAAGGCTTATCGCGCGCTCAGCGATCAGGGCGTGATCGAGACTAGGGGAAAGCAAGGGACGTTCATCGCTTCGGGGACCGATCCGGTGCAGGCGCAGGCGGAGCAGGCGGCGAACGCGTTTGCGCATAAGGTCCGCTCGCTCGGGTACTCCGACACTGAGATCGTCGCCATGGTGGAGTCGGCATTGAGAGGTGCGTGACACATTGATTAAGTTGACGCTTCAACTTAAAGCTGTCAGTCTTGGCTCATGAATTCGTCGATTGCTCGTGACCTCGGACTCCTCATCGCCCGTGTCGGCCTCGGGATCATCTTCATCGCCCACGGTTGGCAGAAGTTCTTCACCTACAAGATCGCCGGAACGCAGGCCGCATTCGAAGGGATGGGCGCCCCGCTCCCCAAGATTTCTGCAGTTCTGGCAGCATCCATCGAACTCGGTGGCGGCATCCTGCTCATCGCGGGTCTGCTGACCCCGCTCGTCGGCGCACTGCTGTTCCTCGACATGGTCGGCGCGTTCTTCATCGTGCACGCCGACAAGGGCGTCTTCATAGACAACGGCGGCTATGAACTCGTCGTCGCACTCGGTGTCGGTTCGCTCTTGATCGCTGTTATCGGCGCAGGACGCATCAGCATCGACGGATTGATCGGCAAGGGCAACGGTTGGGTTAAAACCCCAGCTTGATCGGGGTGAGAAGGCGGGTTCAACGGCTGTTGAGCCCGCCTTCCAGCTTGCTTTTGGCCCACAAAGTGACGAACGTAGTCATCTATGGTGACGAAATCTGATCGATCCGAACAAGATTCCGGGGCCAACGAAGAGCGCCCGGAGACGGGCTTTACTCGGGTAGGCGTTCGGACCGACTACGTGGTGTTTTCCGTGGCGGCCGCAGCGGTGCTGGCTATTGTCGTGTGGGGTCTCGTAGCTCCCGACAACCTGAACTCGGTAACCGGAAGTGTTCTCGGCTGGTTGGTGACGAACATCGGCTGGCTCTTCGTACTCGCAGCTTCTGCTTTCGTGCTGTTTTCCATCTACCTCGCTGTCAGTCGATTCGGCGACATTCCGCTGGGCAAAGACGGTGAGAAGCCCGAGTTCCGAACCGTCAGCTGGATCGCCATGATGTTCAGTGCCGGCATGGGCATCGGCCTGATGTTCTTCGGTGTCGCGGAGCCGCTTGCGCACTACGTGACTCCGCCTCCCGGCACCGACGGTGGCGTCGGAACTGCCATGGCTACCACCATGTTTCACTGGGGTCTTCATCCTTGGGCGATGTATGCCGTTGTGGGCCTTGCCATTGCGTACGGGTCGTATCGCCGAGGACGCAAGCAACTGTTCAGTTCGGCCTTCATCCCGTTGCTCGGTCGCAAAGCCGAAGGGCCGATCGGCAAGGTCATCGACATCCTGGCAATCTTTGCGACACTTTTCGGCACCGCAGCATCTTTGGGGCTCGGCGCACTTCAGATCGGCTCCGGTTTCGAGGTAGTCGGCTGGATGGAAGAAGCCGGCGTATTCCTGCTCGTGGCCATCGTTGCGGTACTGACCCTGGCGTTCGTCGCTTCGGCAGTTTCCGGTGTGGCCAAGGGAATTCAGTGGCTCTCCAACATCAACATGGTGCTCGCATTGATCTTGGCCCTGTTCGTGTTCGTTCTCGGGCCGACCGTGCTGATTCTCAATCTGCTCCCGACGACCATTGGTGCATACGTTTCCGACCTCGCCCAGATGTCGGCCCGCACGGGTGCATCGTCGAATCCTGAAACCGGCGCGTGGCTTTCGTCGTGGACGATCTTCTACTGGGCATGGTGGGTGTCCTGGACGCCGTTCGTCGGCATGTTCCTGGCCCGCATCAGCCGCGGCCGCACGATCCGCCAGTTCATCGTCGGCGTCATCGCCGTTCCCACGACTGTCAGCTTGCTCTGGTTCGCGATCTTCGGCGGCGCAGGCATCGGCGAGGAACGCGACGGAATCGGCTTGTCCGGCCGAGGCTCGGAAGAGGCTCAACTGTTCGGCATGCTCGACAATCTGCCGTTGGCCGGAGTGACGACTGTCCTGGTCATGCTGCTCGTCGCAGTGTTCTTCGTCTCCGGCGCCGACGCTGCGTCGATGGTGATGGGGACGCTCTCGCAGCGCGGAACGCTCGAACCGAGTCGCTGGGTCGTGGTGTTCTGGGGCATGTTGACCGGTGGCGTCGCGGCGCTTCTGCTGTGGACCGGTGGTTCCGAAGCGCTCGACGGCTTGCAGACCATGACGATCATCGCTGCGGCGCCGTTCGTGCTGGTCATGATCGGATTGTGCTTCTCGCTGTACAAGGATCTTTCGCACGACCCGATCATCATTGCGGCGAAGGAGCAGAAACGTGCTCTCCTACGCCCGCGCCGAGGACGCCGTGTGGGTAAGTCAGTGGAGTAGGACTTGAGCGGAGTAGGACTTGAACCGTGAAGGGGCACCGAACTGCGGTTCGGTGCCCCTTTTGTCGTCCGGTTATTTCCAGCTGGGCAACCACAGATGGTTCTGCCACGATTCCGGCGTGATCGGCATGGCGGTGAGTATCGGCCAGAGGTAGACGAAGTTGGCCACGACCAGACCGATGTACAGACTGACTGCCAGAAGTCCGGTGGTACGACGCTCGACGGACGCGCTCGCCTTGCCCAGTACATCGCCGAGGACCAGCGCAAATCCCATGACCATGAACGGGGCGAGTGCAACTGCGTAGAAGTAGTACATCTGGCGGTCGAGCGTCGCGAACCACGGGAGGTAAGCGGCACCGTAGCCGGTCAGGACCACGGCGTATCGCCAGTCCCTGCGCACGAACGTCTGCCAGATCGCCCACGCCAACATCGGTAGGGCCAGCCACCACATCGCCGGTGTGCCGATCAGCATCACGGCCTTGACGCAGCTGGCGGCCCCGCAACCGGTGACCTGCTCGCCGTCGGCGTAGTAGTAGAGCATCGGTCGTAGCCCCATCGGCCACGTCCACGGTTTCGACTCCCACGGGTGGTGGTTTCCGGCGGAGTTGGTCAGACCGGCGTGGAACTGGAGAACGTTTCCGCTGTAGTACCAGAGTGAACGCAGTGCGGAGGGAATGAAGCTCCATGTGCCACCCTCACCGATCTCGTTCCCGACGGCGTGACGGTCGACGCCGGTCTCGCTGGTGAACCAGGCCCAGTAGCTCGCGAGGTACACACCGAGCGGAATGATCACCAACGCATACAGAGCCGGCCCGATGTCGCGAACTGCAGTGCCGACCCATGGGCGCTGCACGCGGTAGGCGCGGCGCGCTGACAGGTCGAAGGCAACACTGAGCAATCCGAAGAACAGAATGAAGTACATGCCGGACCACTTGGTGCCGCAGGCCAGGCCGAGCAGGATGCCGGCGCCGAACCTCCACCACCGGAAACCCAGCCGCGGACCCCAGGCAGAGTCGCCGATTCGGCCCTCTTCGTATACCTTCGCCATCCGTTCGCGGACTTGGTCGCGATCGACCACCAGGCATCCGAGAGCAGCGAGGACGAAGAAAGCCAGGAAGATGTCGAGCATCCCCAGGCGTGAGGAGACGAAGGTGACGCCGTCCACGATGAGCAGGATTCCGGCAATCGCGCCGATCAGCGTGGAGCGCGTCATGCGGCGCACGATCCGGATGATCAGCAGGACCATCAGGGTTCCGACCAGGGCCGACGAGAATCGCCACCCCCAACCGTTGTAACCGAAGAGTGCTTCGCCGATCGCGATCATCTGCTTACCGATCGGCGGGTGTACCACCAATCCGTAACCGGGATTGTCCTCGATGCCGCCACCGGTCAGAACTTGCCAGCCCTGCGGAACGTAGTGCTTCTCGTCGAAGACAGGTGTGCCGGCGTCGGTCGGGTAGGCGAGCATCGTGAAGCGTGTGATCGCCGCGATAGCGGTGACGAAAGCGGTGACGATCCAGCCGCGCAATCTGTCGGTCGGGCCGAAATCAGGATCCGGTACCAGCGGGCCGGGACTACGCATTACCCGATCGCTCGTGGCGGGCGTTGGCCGCTCGTCCGTCTGCACAGTCACCTGGCAATCGTAGGCTGTCAGGTATGACTGGTCGCTTGGTACTCGCCGCAACACCCATGGGAGATGTCGGTGACGCGTCTCCGCGTCTTCGGTCTGCTCTCGCAACCGCCGACGTCGTTGCTGCGGAGGACACACGACGCACCAAGTCTCTGGCTTCCGCGCTCGAGGTAACCATCACCGGGAAGATCGTCAGTTTCTACGATCAGGTCGAGATTTCCCGGCTGCCCGCGCTGGTCGCCGACGTCGCCGAAGGCAAGACCGTCCTGCTGGTCACGGACGCGGGCATGCCGTCGGTCAGCGATCCCGGATATCGCCTTGTCGCCGCCTGCGTAGCCGAGAACCTCGCCGTCACGTGCTTGCCCGGTCCGTCGGCGGTGACGACGGCGCTGGCACTCTCCGGATTGCCCGTCGAGCGGTTCTGCTTCGACGGGTTCCCGCCCCGTAAGCAGGGGCAGCGCAAGACGTGGCTCTCTGCCTTGGCAACCGAGCAGCGAGCGTGTGTGTTCTTCGAAGCGCCTCATCGCCTTGCCGACTGCCTCGCAGATGCGGTGGAAGTGCTCGGGCCGAATCGCCGCGCGGCCGTGTGCCGGGAATTGACCAAGACCTACGAGGAAGTGAAGCGCGGCACTCTCGGGGAGTTAGCTGCTTGGGCCGCCGAGGGCGTTCGCGGTGAGATCACGGTGGTGCTCGAAGGCGCAGTGCTGGTGGCATCTGATCCTGCCGATCTGGTCGACGAGGTGGAAAGGCTGGTCGAGGGGGGAGCACGATTGAAGGACGCGTGTGCTCTGGTCGCAACGGCCGGAGTCTCCAAGCGTGAGTTGTACGAGACGGTCCTGGCCGCTCGAAAGGACTAGCGGGAGCGGTTCACGGCGGGTGCGCCGGGACGCAGGTTGGCGTCGTCGGCTGCAGCCTGGCCGGCGTGCCAGCCTTCGGCGTCCACGGACCGTCCGCGAGTCTTGCGGGTTGTCGGGAACAATCGATCGAATTCGGCGTCGACGGCCTCGGATGTGGTGGCGAGGATCGGCAGAAGATCCGCGACGTCCATCGATGCCGCGTCGGCCGCTTCGGCGGTGGCTTTGGTGCCGGCGTCACGCAGGCGGTGCCCGATGCGGCTGGCGAACCCGGCCAGGAATCCCTTGCGGAACGAGGTGGTGCGTGAGCCGCCACGATTGCTCGAGTCGGCGAATTGCATTGCACGGGTTGCCTGTACGAGCAGGGAAGTGAACAGCATGTCGACTTGCTGAAGGTCGACCGGAGTGCCGACGACGGTCGCGAGTGCAATGTCGCTGAACCAGACAGTCCTGACTCGATTCGATTCGCCGATCTCGGTCAGGAGGTGAACCTTTTCCTTCACGTACGGGTTCTCGATGTGAATGCGTCGGGCATTGACGGATGTGTCGGTGACCCCGGCGCGACTGTGGAGCAGTGCGGAGTCGATGGCGTACCGGGTCATCAACTCCTGGGCCTTCGCGGTGAAAATCTCGGCTTCTTCCGCGAAGTTGGTTGCTTCCGCTTTGGCGAGTAGTCCACGAATTCGCTTGAGTACCTTGGCGTCGACCTCGGTATCGCCGACGCCGGCATAGCTGGTATCGGTGCGATGCGACGGCCAGGTGGATGGTGGCGCGAGCAACACCGTCCACTGAGGTAGGCGCATCCACGATCGCGCGACGTCGACGATCTGCGAAACGAGGAAGTAGGGATCCTGGAACAGAAGGCCGGCCGCGAGGGAGCGAAAAACGTCGTCGTCCACGGTGATTCGAGAAGCGATGTGCCGAGACTTCGGATACTGCTCGCCGATTGTCTGCAACTGCCCCACCCATTCGAGCGGAGCGCGATCGGAGGCGCGCGACGCCTTCGCGTCGAACAGGATGGTGGTGGCGGCGAGATCGGCGTCGGACGCTTCTTTGCTTCGACGCGCCAGATGAATCAGATCCGCCGGCTGCCATCCGCGGTCGTACGCCGCGGACAGTTCGGAAACGAGATCTCGCACCGCGGAAACGGATTGAGGGCTGACCTCCTGAGTGGACACCCGCGCTCCGTTCCATGGCAGTGTCTGCGCCGAAGCGCTGGTTCGAATGTATGTTCTATTTTCCGTCATGGCTGGAGTGTGCACGTGGGGTCCGACACATCCGCCTGTAACCGGATATCTCGGACCCCACGTGCGGCACTCTCGCTTAGCTCATTCCTCGACGAAGCGGGGGAAGACCGGTGCCGGAGCAGGCAGTTTCCGGTTCGCGTCGATGCGAACCGCGATGTCGGTGAACTGACGGTTCTCTTCGCTCTGACCGAGCAGATCGAGGATGCGTGACGCCGCGTCGGGCATCACCGGCTGAACGAGAAGCCCGACGATACGGACCACTTCGAGCGTCACGTACAGAACCGTCGCCATGCGTGCCGGATCCGTCTTGCGCAGAACCCACGGTTCCTGCTTGGAGAAGTACCGGTTGGTCTCGCCGAGAACGCCCCAGATGGCTTCCAGTGCGAGATGCAGCGCCTGCACGTCGAACTCGCTGCGGCACTTGGCAAGCAGGGCATCCGCCGACGCCAGCATCGCCAGGTCGTCCTCGGTGAACTCGCCGGGGGTCGGTACCTGGGCATCGCAGTTCTTCGCGACCATCGTCAGTGAACGCTGCGCGAGGTTGCCCAGTTCATTGGACAGGTCTGCATTCATACGCGTCACGATTGCTTCGTGGCTGTAGCTGCCGTCCTGGCCGTACGAGATCTCGCGGAGCAGGAAGAAGCGGACCGCGTCGAGGCCGTACTGATCGACCATCGCGATGGGGTCGACGACGTTGCCGACCGACTTCGACATCTTCTCGCCCTTGTTGTACAAGAACCCGTGGACGAAGACCCGCTCTGGCAGTTCGATGCCGGCAGACATGAGGAACGCCGGCCAGTACACGGTATGGAAACGCGTGATGTCCTTGCCGATGATGTGCAGGCTCGCGGGCCAGAACTTCTCGAACTCCGCCGAGTCGACGTTCGGGTAACCCACGCCGGTCAGGTAGTTGGTGAGGGCGTCGACCCAGACGTACATGACGTGGTCGGGGTCTCCGGGAACCTCGACGCCCCAGTCGAACGTGGTACGCGAGATCGACAGGTCCTTGAGGCCGCCCTTGACGAAGCTGACGATCTCGTTGCGACGAGTCGCGGGGGCAATGAACTCGGGATGCTCTTCGTACAGAGCAAGCAAACGGTCCTCGTAGGCCGAGAGACGGAAAGTGTAGTTGGACTCCTCGGTCCACTCCACCGGAGTGCCGGTCTCCGTCGACTGACGGGTGCCGTCGTCCAGGAGCGTGGTCTCGGCTTCGGTGTAGAAGGCCTCGTCACGAACCGAATACCACCCCGAGTAGGTGTCGAGGTAGATGTCGCCCGATGCGGCCATCTTTTCCCAGATCGCCTTGCTGGCGACCTGATGGTCGGCGTCGGTGGTGCGGATGAACCGGTCGTACGAGATGTTCAGGACCTTGTCGAGGTTCTGGAACACGTCGGAGTTCCGAGCCGCGAGTTCGCGGACGTCGATGCCCTCTTTGATCGCTGTCTGCTGCATCTTCAGACCGTGCTCGTCGGTGCCGGTCATGAAGAACACTTCATGACCGTCCAACCGCTTGAAACGGGCGAGCGCGTCCGAGGAGATGTACTCGTACGCGTGGCCGATGTGCGGAGCGCCGTTGGGATACGCGATCGCTGTCGTGATGTAGAACGGCGATCGTTCCGCGCCTTCCGGGGCAGCGGAGTCCGGGCGCGGGGTCTGGGAGGGTGAGGCAGGCACAGTCATGGTGGGCTTACTCTATCGGGCGTGAGCAAAGACCGTCCCGCCCCCGATGCCCCTGAGCCCTTGTCGCCTCTGATCGACGCACATACGCACCTCGACGCCTGTGGTGCGCACGACGCTGCGACCGTGGCCGAAATTGTCGATCGGGCCGAAGCCGTCGGCGTCGGACGGGTCGTCACGGTGGCCGACGACCTTGATGCCGCACGCTTTGCCGTCGACGCTGCGAACTGGGATTCGAGGGTTTACGCAGCCGTCGCAATCCATCCGACCAGGGCGAACGTCCTCGATGTCGACACCAGAGCCGAGATAGAACGGTTGGCGTCCGATCCGCGGGTCGTCGCGGTGGGGGAGACCGGGCTGGATCTCTACTGGCCAGGCAAGCTCGAAGGGTGCGCCACCATCGAGGAGCAGGTCGACGGTTTCCGGTGGCACATCGACCTCGCGAAGCGTCTCGGCAAGACGCTGATGATTCACAATCGCGAAGCCGATGAGGACCTGCTGCGGGTGCTGCACGAGGAAGGCGCGCCGGAGACCGTGGTGTTCCATTGCTTCTCCTCGGATTCGGAGATGGCCCGTGCGTGCATCGACGCGGGCTACGTGTTGAGTTTCTCGGGAACCGTGAGTTTCAAGAATGCGAAGGCGCTGCGTGAGGCCGCGCTGTTGGTGCCGTCGGATCAACTGATCGTCGAGACGGATGCGCCGTTCTTGACGCCGCACCCGTTCCGCGGTGCGCCCAACGAGTCGTACTGCCTGCCGTACACAGTGCGCGCGCTCGCAGACATCCGCGGTGAGGATCCGCAGGCGCTGGCAGCAGCGTCCACGGCGACAGCGGAGCGCGTCTACAAGCTCTGACGCTATGGTGGTCTGACAGGTAACTCCGCGCCCGGGACGGTCGTGTCCCGGTTCGTCTACTGCGCGGAGTATTCAGATGAATGACTACAACGTGGTCACAGTCCGCATCGAAACGTGGGAATTCGAGTGCTGTGCACCGTTGCCGGTGGTCGGCGAAAAATCTGCGTGGGCTTTGCACCCCACACGTGAGTCGCTGTGGTTCGACGGGACGGTTCATGGAGGAATCTATCCCGACGACGTGGAACCTACGGCCGGGATCGTTCTCTCGATCCGACTCGAGCGCGGCGAGTTTGTCGAACAAGAACCCAGGCACTGGGTATTGGTACCTGGGAGCACCGATCACGTTCGAGTCGAGAAGGTCCCACGGTCTTTTCGCGGCATGTCGTCGCTGGTTGCCGGTCGTCGTGGCTGGATGGAGACGGCCGTTGTCGTCGAGCTTGCTCTTCCCGCGAGGGGATGAGGGCGCACAGCTTCACTGAGCCGACGCCGGTCGACTCTTCGGTCCGGATCGTCAGCGTTCATGTCGACGCGGTCGAAGTCGAGTGCTGCGGGCCGTTTCCGGTGGTCGGTGAACCATGCTCGTGGACATTGACACCGCGATCGCAGGACGACGATTTCGACGGTTGGGTTCACGGCGGGATGCCGGCGTCTGGAGTCGTGACCACCGGTGTGGTGCTCGGGATTCTCGTGGTCACGACGACGTACGAGGAAGTCGGAAGTCCACGCATGTGGTTGCCCGTCGAAGGTAGCGAGACCTATCGAAGGGTCGAGGCCAGTCCTCGGTGGTTCCGAAGGTTCGGCGACTTCGACTTCGAGCCGCAGAATCGGATCGAGACCGGGCTGGTCGTCGAATTGGCCACCACCCGTGCGCCTTTCCGGTAGTCCCCACTACCAAAAAGGCGCACAGGGGGCTTGCCCCTAGAGAACCTTCGCCAGGAAGTCCTGGGTGCGCTGCTGCTGGGGGTTGCCGAACAGACTCTCCGGCTTACCTTCTTCGACGATGTATCCGTCGGCCATGAAGATGACTCGGTCGGAAACCTCACGGGCGAAGCCCATCTCGTGGGTCACGACGACCATGGTCATGCCCTGCTTGGCGAGGTCGCGCAGCACCTGCAGAACCTCACCCACCATTTCGGGGTCGAGGGCGCTGGTGGCCTCGTCGAAGAGCATGATGTCCGGACTCATCGCGAGTGCGCGGGCGATGGCAACGCGCTGCTTCTGCCCACCGGACAGGCTGGCGGGCTTGGCATCTGCCTTCTCCGCGAGACCGACCTGGCCGAGCAGTTTGACGGCGATCTCGCGAGCCTGCTCCTTGGTCGATCGCCCGGTCTGCACCGGAGCGAGCATCACGTTTTCGACGACGCTCATGTGGGGGAACAGGTTGAAGTGCTGGAACACCATCCCGATGTGCTGGCGCACCTTGTCGATGTCGACATCCTTGTTCGTGAGGTCGAACTGGTCGACGCGCACGGATCCGGCGGTGATGTCTTCGAGGCGGTTGAGGCAACGCAGGAAGGTCGACTTGCCGGAACCGGAAGGCCCGATGACGCAGACCACTTCACCGCTCTTGATGTCGACGTCCAGGCCCTTGAGGACCTCGTTGTCGCCGAACGACTTCTTCAGTCCCTTGACCGAAATCTTGACCTCGGTGGCGGACTTGCCCATGTTGACGGCTGTTTCGGTCACTTGTTGATCCTCTTCTCGAGG
Organism: Rhodococcus sp. MT28; assembly: GCF_058792695.1. NCBI lineage: Bacteria > Bacillati > Actinomycetota > Actinomycetes > Mycobacteriales > Nocardiaceae > Rhodococcus > Rhodococcus sp. MT28. Next base: position 337,490 of record NZ_JBXAFD010000001.1, on the reverse strand, counting down.
CGGTTCGACAGCTTGGTGAGCGCCATGATGATGATGAAGTACATGACGCCGATGATCAGCCACATGTTGAACGACTGGAAGTTGCGCGCGATGATGATGCGCCCTGTCTGAGTGAGCTCGGCGAGTCCGATGACCGACAGGATCGACGTGTCCTTGAGGGTGATCACGAACTGGTTGATGTACGACGGGATCATCGTGCGAATTGCCTGCGGCATGATGACTTTTCGCATCGACTTCATGTAGCTGATGCCCAGGCTTCGTGACGCCTCCATCTGTCCCTTGTCGACGGACAGGATGCCGCCGCGGACGATTTCAGCCATGTACGCGCCGGCGTTGAGCGAGAGCGTGATGATGCCTGCGGTGAAGGCGGACATCTGGAAATGCAGGGCTGCCGGGATGCCGAAGTAGATGAAGAATGCCTGCACCAACAGCGGTGTGCCGCGGAAGATGTCGACGTAGGTTGTGCCTATACCTCGGACGAACATGTTGGTGGACACGCGGCAGAGACCGAAGATCGCGCCTAGGACCAGAGCGATCGCGATCGAGACGACGGAGAGAACGATCGTCAACCACAGGCCCTTGAGAAGCTGCGGGTAGGTGCTCTTGATCAAGCCGATGATGGAGTTGTCCGACGTCGACGCGCCCTGACCGAGGTAGGTCGAGACGATTTCGTCGTACTGGCCGTCGTCGCGCAGGTTCTGCAGTCCGGCGTTGAACATCTGGAGCAGTTCGGCGTTCTGGCCCTTGTTGACTGCGAAGCCGTAGCTCGCGCCCACCTCTTTTTCGGTGACCGTCTTGAGGCCGTTGCCCTGTGTGATGCCGTAGGCGAGGACGGGGTAGTCGTCGAAGACTGCGACGGAGTTCCCGGTGCGGACCTCGTCGTACATGCTGGCGGAGTCGGCGAAATAGACTGTGGTGAAGCCGTATTGGTCCTTGATGGACTCGGCGAAGCTGGCGCCCTCGGTGCCGTTCTTGACGGCGACGCGCTTGCCCCTCAGATCCTCGTACGACTTCACGTCGTTGTCGGTCTCGAGGACCGCCATCTGCACGCCCGACTCGAAGTACGGGTCGGAGAAGTCGAACACCTGCTTGCGGGCGTCGGTGATGGACATGCCCGCGATGACGCCGTCCGCCTGGCCGGCCTGCACGGCCTGCAGTGCAGCGTCGAAGCCGAGCTGCTTGATGTCGACCTTGAAGCCTTGGTCCTCGGCGATCGCATTGAGCAGGTCGATGTCGATGCCGACGAGTTTGCCGTCTTCGTTCTCGAATTCGAACGGGGCGAATGTCAGATCGGTGGCGATCGTGTAGGTGCGGCCGGGTTGCGCGCTCGCGATTCCGGGGGCGAACAGCGCTGCGATCAGCGCCAGCAGGATGGCCAGGATCGGCCACCTGGCATTACGTGGTCTGTCGAATCTTCTTCGCACTATCGCCCAGCTTTCTTCTGTCGCGCCCGGGATCGCCGGACTGCTTTGAACCAGACGAGAACATACTGCGCCCAGAGCTGAATCGATACACGGGTATCGGAGCCGGAAAGTGCAGAACACACGACACGCCGTTGCCGTTCCGTGACAAAAGTCGCATTTCGTTGTGATTTGGTTGCCGATACAACGCTCGGTCGTTACCGTATTGTGATCGAACGTCGTCTGCCTTGGGATTTCCTGTGTCGCCTTTTGCCAAGATCAACTCCACGAAGTCACCACTTCTCTATTCAGTGGTGGGTGCGTTGCTTCTGACGCTCATCGTCGGGGGTGCGCTCGCCGTGGTTCGGCACAAGACGATCACCCTCGATGTCGACGGCGACATGATTTCGCTGTCCACGATGTCGAGCAGTGTCGGTACCGCTCTCGAGGACGCCGGATACCCGGTCGATCCCAAGGACGCGCTCGCACCCAGTGCCGATTCCTCCCTGTCCGATGGCGATACCGTCGTACTGCGCCGTGCCCGTGAGTTGGCTCTGACCGTCGACGGTCAGCCGACCACCATCTGGACCACCGCGTTGACGGTCGACGAGGCATTGAAGCAGGTAGATGTTTCCGACGACTTCGCAGTCTCAGCTTCGCGCTCGCATCGTCTGCCGCTCGAACGGACCGAGCTCGACGTCGTCAGCCCGAAGACCGTCAGCGTCAGCGACGGTGGTGCTCCGGCGGCGGAGGTCAAGCTCGCCGCCGTGACCGTCGGCGATCTTCTCGCGGCCAAGAATGCGCCGCTCGAGCAGGCCGACTCGGTGGTTCCCACCGCCGACACACCCGTTACCAACGGCCTGACCATCCAGGTCACTCGCGACCGCACGGACACTCGCGTCGAGACGCAGCCGATCGCGCCGCCGGAGAACAAGGTCGAGGATCCCGAGCTGGAGAAGGACAAGACCGTCGTCGAGAACCCGGGTGTTCCGGGTGAGCGCACGGCCACTGTCGAGGTCAAGACCGTCAACGGCGTCGAGGCCGGACGAACCGAACTGTCCGCGACCGTGATCAAGGAACCGGTCGCAGCAGTGGTGAAGGTCGGTACCAAGCAGGCTTCCGCTCCCGCTGTGTCCAACGCGTCGACGTGGGATGCCATTGCTCAGTGCGAGGCGACCGGAAACTGGGCCATCAACACCGGCAACGGTTTCTACGGAGGACTTCAGTTCACCCAGAGCACCTGGGAAGCATTCGGCGGCGGTCAGTACGCAGCTCGCGCCGACCTCGCATCACGTGAACAGCAGATCGCGATCGGCGAGAAAGTCCGCGCCGGTCAGGGCTGGGGTGCTTGGCCGTCCTGCACCAGCAAATTGGGCCTGCGCTGACGCGCTCACACCTCACAGAACACAGGAACCGATGTCACCGTTCGCCAAGATCAACTCGACCAGGTCGCCGTTGTTGTACTCGGCGATCGCCGCTCTTCTCCTGACGGTTCTCGTGGGTGGTGTTCTGGCCGTCGTCCGGCACAAGACCATCACTCTCGATGTCGACGGTGAGCAGATTCGCCTGAGCACCATGTCGACCAACGTCGACGGCGCTCTCGAGGACGCGGGTTACCCGATCGGTGACAAGGATGCAGTTGCTCCCGCGGCCGACGCTTCGCTGTCCGACGGCGACACCGTGGTGCTCCGTCGTGCCCGTGAGATCACGCTGACGGTCGACGGTCAGCCGCAGAAGCTCTGGACCACTGCCTTGACCGTCGACGACGCGTTGAAGCAGTTGGACGTCGCGGCGGATGTGCACGTGTCGGCTTCGCGCTCGCAGCGTCTTCCGCTGGACGGCGCCGCGCTCGACGTGCTGACACCGGTCGTCGCAAAACTGGTCGACGGCGCAAACGCGGCAGCAGACGTGCGTATCGCGGCGCCGACGGTCGGGGAGTTCCTTACCGCCAACGGCACTCCGCTCGAGCAGTCGGACACGGTGGTTCCCGCCGCCGACGCTCCACTGACCGAGGGCCTGGAGGTCACGGTGACGCGCAACCGCACCGAGAACAAGGTCGAGACCTTGCCGCTCGATCCGCCGGATCAGCGCATCGAGGATCCGACGATGAACCAGAGTCGCACGATCGTCGAGAACCCGGGCGTGCCCGGCGTGCGTGACGTGACGTTCGCCGTGAATCTCGTCAACGGTGTCGAAGCCGGACGTACCCAGGTCTCGGAGACGATCACCACACCGGCGCAGCCGAAGGTCGTGCGTGTCGGAACGAAGCCGGGCACCGAGGTGCCGCCCGTGGAGAACGGTTCGACGTGGGATGCGCTCGCACAGTGCGAGGCCACCGGTAACTGGGCCATCAACACCGGCAACGGTTTCTACGGCGGCGTGCAGTTCGATCAGAACACCTGGGAACGACAGGGCGGGTTGAAGTATGCGCCCCGCGCCGACCTCGCCACCCGTGAAGAACAGATCGCGATTGCGACACAGACCCAGCGCACTCAGGGTTGGGGCGCATGGCCGTCGTGCTCGGGTCGCCTCGGACTGGGATAAGTTCTACTGGTGTCAGACGCCGAACAATCGAACGAACCCATCGCTACTCCGCGCGGGCAGGCAGCCCTGCTCGGTCCGGTCGAGGTGCGCGCTCTTGCCGAGGAATTCGGTGTCCGGCCCACGAAACAGTTGGGGCAGAACTTCGTTCACGACGCCAATACCGTGAGGCGCATCGTCACCACGGCAGGCGTGACACGTGACGACGTCGTTCTCGAGGTAGGGCCTGGTCTCGGTTCGCTGACGATGGCGCTGATGGACGTGGTCGATCGGGTCATCGCGGTCGAGATCGATCCCAACCTCGCGGCTCGCCTGCCGAAGACGGTGGCCGAGCGAGCGCCGGAACTGGCCGATCGCCTGACCGTCGTCGAAGCCGACGCGATGCGTGTGCTGCCTTCGCAGATTCCCGGCGAGCCGACCGCGCTTGTCGCGAACCTGCCGTACAACGTCGCGGTGCCGGTGCTGTTGCACCTGTTCGCGTCGCTTCCGAGTCTGCGGACCGCACTCGTGATGGTGCAAGCCGAGGTTGCCGATCGCCTGGCGGCTGATCCGGGAAGCAAGATCTACGGCGTTCCCAGCGTCAAGGCCAACTTCTTCGGCGAGGTTCGCCGCGCTGGTGCAGTCGGACGCAACGTGTTCTGGCCGGTGCCGAAGGTCGAATCAGGACTGGTTCGTATCGATCGGTACGCGGAGCCGCCGTGGCCGATGGACGAGAAGCACCGCAAGCAGGTTTTTGCGGCGATCGACGCCGCGTTCGCACAGCGCCGCAAGACTTTGCGTGCCGCTCTCAGCGGTTGGGCAGGTTCGCCTGCCGAGGCCGAACGACGGCTCCTCGCTGCCGGTATCGAGCCTCAGACGCGTGGCGAGATGCTCGACGCAGCAGCCTTCGTTCGGCTGGCTGGAGGCGAATAGCCCCGTGCGCGGTTAAGGAGTGCAGGGACTCCCTAACCGCGCACAGGGGGCTTGCCCCTTATTTGAACCGCCGCAACCTCAGGCTGTTGCTCACCACGAACACACTGCTGAATGCCATTGCGGCACCGGCGAGCATCGGGTTGAGCAGGCCGGCCGCAGCCAGCGGGATCGCAGCCGTGTTGTAGGCGAATGCCCAGAACAGGTTGCCCTTGATGGTCTTGAGCGTCTTGCGGGACAGTCGAATTGCATCGGCTGCCGACCGCAGGTCACCTCGCACCAGAGTGATGTCGCTGGCCTCGATCGCAACGTCGGTACCCGTGCCCATCGCCAGGCCGAGATCGGCCTGAGCCAGGGCTGCCGCGTCGTTCACGCCGTCGCCGACCATGGCCACGACGCGTCCTTCCGCTTGCAGTTTCTTGACGGCGTCGACCTTGTCCGCAGGCATGACCTCGGCGAAGACGGTGCTGATCCCGACCTGATCCGCGACAGTGCGAGCAACGGTGGCGTTGTCACCGGTCAGCAGAACCGGTTCGAGGCCGAGTGCTTTCAACTGCGCGATTGCTTCGGCGCTCGTGTCCTTGACCGCGTCGGCGATCACGAGGATGCCGTGCGCCTTGCCGTCCCAGCCCACCGCGATTGCGGTGCGCCCGGCCTTCTCTGCTGCAGCCTTCGCCTCGCGGAGATTTTCCGGCAACGGCATCGACCAGTCGGCGAGCAGCGCGTCTCGGCCCGCGACGACGGCGTGACCGTCGACCATTCCCTGTACGCCGCGCCCGGCGACGTTCACGAAATCCTCGACCGTAGGCAATTCGCCCACAGCTTCGGTCGCACCCTTCGCGATCGCTGCGGCGATGGGGTGCTCGGAGCGATGTTCGAGTGCGCCGGCCAGCCGAAGGACCTCGTCGACGGTTGTTCCTTCGCCCACCACGGTGTCCAGCAATGTCATCTGACCGGTGGTGACGGTTCCCGTCTTGTCGAGCACGACGGTGTCGACTGCGCGCGTCGATTCGAGCACCTCGGGTCCCTTGATGAGGATTCCCATCTGAGCTCCGCGACCCGTGCCCACCAACAGGGCTGTGGGCGTTGCCAATCCGAGGGCACAGGGGCACGCGATGATCAGCACGGCGACCGCAGCGGTGAAGGCCATCTCGATGGGGTTACCGGTACCGAGCCAGTAGCCCAGTGTCGCAACGGCAATCGCGATGACGACCGGTACGAAGATACCGGCGATCCGATCGGCGAGGCGCTGAACTTCGGCCTTGCCGTTCTGGGCGTCTTCGACCAGTGCCGCCATCTGGGCGAGTTGGGTGTCGCTCCCGACCCGGGTTGCCTCGACGGTCAAGGTTCCACCGACGTTGACGGTGGCGCCGACGACAGTGTCCCCGACACCGACTTCCTCAGGCACGGATTCACCCGTCAACATGCTCATGTCGACGGCTGAGCGGCCCTCGGTGATGATGCCGTCGGTGGCGATCTTCTCGCCGGGCCGGACGATGAAGGAGTCGCCCGCTGCCAGTTCTTCGGCGGGGATTCGTACTTCGACGCCGTTGCGCAATACCGCGACGTCTTTCGCACCGAGTTCCATGAGTGCGCGTAGTGCGGCGCCGGACGTGCGCTTGGACTTGTGCTCGAAGTAGCGTCCGGCCAGCACGAACGTGATGACGCCCGCGGCAACTTCGAGGTAGATGTTGGCGCTGCCGTCCATCCGGTCGACCGTCAACCGGAAGGCGTGCTTCATACCGGCTTCGCCCGCAGTGCCGAAGAACAGTGCGTAGAGCGACCAGACGAAGGCCGAGATGGTGCCCAGCGAGATGAGCGTGTCCATCGTGGCCGCGCCGTGACGCAGGTTCACCCAGGCAGCCCGGTGGAAGGGGAGGGCCGCCCACACGATGACCGGTGCGGCCAGCGTGAGGGAGAGCCACTGCCAGTTGTCGAATTGCAGCGCAGGAATCATTGCCATAGCGATGACCGGCACGGAGAGAAGAGTCGAGATGATCAGGCGGGTACGAAGCTCGCGCAGATCACGATCCTGCGGGGTTTCCGCATCCGGGTCGACGGTGTCCGGCGCGCTGGGCGGCTTGGGGAGCGCGGCGGAATAACCGGCGTTCTCGACGGCAGTGACCAGATCTTCGACGGGTACCCCGTCCGGGAAGGTGACCTTGGCCTTCTCAGTCGCGTAGTTGACAGTGGCTGTGACGCCGTCGATCTTGTTGAGCTTCTTCTCGATTCGTGACGCGCAGGAGGCGCAGGTCATCCCGGTGATCGCGAGTTCGACGCTGCTCGAGTTGGCAGCACTGTCGACCGCAGTCGGTGACGTCATCAGTGCCCTCCCTCGTGATTGTCTGGAACTGAAGCTGTGGAAGTGCCTGCATCAACAGTGAATTCGGCGGTCCGAACCACGCCCTCGTGCTGGAAGTCGAGGAACAGTCGGTATGTGCCTTCGCTCGGTGCCTGTGCGTGGAAGGAAATGTCCGGACCAGGAGCTGTGACGCCGTCGCCTGGCTCGCCTTCGGGGTGCACGTGCAGGTAGGCGAGGTCGCCGGTGCGCAGGGCAACGAGGTGACCGAAGGCACCGACGTACGGATCGAGATCGGTGACCGGGGCTCCGTCGCGAGCAACGCTCAGCGTGATCGGGCCGCCGGCAGTGGTCAGATCACCGTCGAGAGTCACGGTGTATCCGTCGACGGTTGCGGTCGCGCTCTTCGCAGGTAGCGGCGCAGGAGTGAATTCGCCTGCCACGTCGAAGTTTCGGCCGAGTGTCAGTTGGGTGCCGTCGGTGGGATCGAAGTCCGCGAAGACTCGGTAGGTGCCGGCGGCGGGCCAGGCCCAGTCGATCGACCAGGTGCCGTCTGCAGCGAGGGACGGATGTACGTGGCGGAATTCGCTGGTGTCGTTTCGGACGACAATGAGGTGGAGTTTCTTCTCGTGCAGGAGGTCGAAATCGACGACGGGCGTGTTGGTGTCGTCGAGAATCCGGAAGGTCAAGGTTCCCGGCTCCCCAGCTCGACCGGGTGCGGTCACATCGGTGAGTGTGTATCCGCCGGAAGAGACTTCGAGTCCTGCAGGTGTTGCCGAATCCATGCCTGGCATCGATTCTGTGGTTGATTCGTGGGTGCTGTGCTGGGTGGTGGACATGTCTATCGGGCTTCCGATTGCGGCCCCCACGCCGAGGGCGGCGCCGAAGACGGCGACCAGCCCTACGGCGTAGGCGGCAAGTGTTGTCGAGGTGCGCACGGCTGACTCAGCTTGGTACGACTGCGTAGCCGGCTTCGTCGACTGCTGCGACGACGTCGGCTGCGGAGACGGGAGCATCGCTGGTGACGACGACGCGTCCGCTCGCCAGTTCGACATCCACCGCGGTTACTCCCGCGATGTTGCCGATCTCTTCCTTGACGGATCCGACGCAGTGTCCGCAGGTCATTCCGGAAACGGTGTATTCGGCGGTGGTCATCGCAGATCCCTTCGGTTGTGGAAAGCTTATTTTACGGATACCCGGTGTAGGTATCGCTCTGCAATCGAAGGTACCCCCAGGGGGTATGCCTGTCAACGGGCTGGGCAGTGATGAAGGCCTCAGGGAAGACAACACGGCGGATGTGTGGTCTACTTGTGGTGGTCGTAAGTGTTTGTGTTTGTGTTTCCACGCTCGCAAATGGTTAGGTTGCGAGCGTTTGGACATCCTCCACGGATTTGTCTCAGAACGGTCGTAGTAAGTGACCCGGGCGGTCGAAGCGACTGCCTGTTGACACTGTGTTAGAGGAGATTTACATGGCAGAGGGCATCGTGAAGTGGTTCAACTCCGAGAAGGGGTTCGGCTTCATCGCTCCCGAAGACGGCAGTGCTGACGTCTTCGTTCACTACTCCGAGATCCAGAGTGGCGGCTTCCGCACTCTCGAGGAGAACCAGCGCGTGGCGTTCGAGATTGGTCAGGGCAACAAGGGCCCGCAGGCCACCGGCGTTACCATCGTCTAAGACGTCCATGTGAGTCGGGCAACCGACGCACGACGTACTGACAAGACCCCAACTCTTCGGAGTTGGGGTCTTGTTGTATTTGGGTGAAAAACGCTGTCATGCATCCAGATACCGCTGAGTGGCGACTGCCGTTTCCGCCGCGATCGTGCGGCATTCTTCGCGGAGTTCAGGTGGATTCACAACGGTGAAATCGACGTCGAAAGCTCTGAGCCAGTGTGCGATCGATCGCAGAGAAGTGCCCGAAAGCACTATGACGCAACGCCCTTCGTCGGTGGACTCCACCGATCCCCACTGTTCGTTGACCATGGGTGCTATCTGCTCGATGGGTGCATGCAGTAGAACTGTTGCGCGCGTGGAGGAATAGGCCCGAGCGACACCGCGGGAAACGAAGTCTGCTGCACCACCGGCGGGTAGTTCCCGCGGCACGAATCGTGGGCCGGTGGGGATCTTGGGTTCCATTCTGTCTACGCGAAATGATCGCCAGTCTTCGCGAGCGAGATCCCAGGCCACCAGATACCACCGGACGCCCGACCGTACGAGCCGGTACGGTTCCACCTCGCGCCGGCTCTGGGTGCCGTCGTGAGTGCAGTAGTCGAATCGCAGGCGTTCGTGGTTGTGGCACACCGACGCGATGGCGGACAAGACCGACGCATCGACTGCGCTCGCGGCGGGCTCGCGTGGCACGACATCGATCGACAGCGACTCCAGACGGTGTCGCAGCCTCGACGGCATGATCTGCCGCAGCTTCGCCAGCGCGCGCATCGAAGCCTCGCCGATGCCGACCACAGAGCCGGTCGCTCCGGATTGCAGAGAAAGTGCCACCGCGAGCACTTCTTCGTCATCGAGCTGTAGCGGGGGCATCTCCGCGCCGGCACCCAGGCGATATCCGCCACCGACTCCGACTGTCGCGTCGACCGGATAGCCGAGATCGCGGAGGCGGTCCACGTCACGTCTGACTGTGCGCGGGGTGATCGCGAGTTTGTCCGCGAGTTCGGCACCGGACCAGTCTCGACGCGTCTGGAGCAGTGACAGCAACCGCAGTAGGCGAGCCGATGTCTCCTTCATGGCCAGAAGTCTGCCAAACATTTAGGACCCAATGCGTCCTCAATTGAATTTAGGTTGGTCCGCATCCGACCAATCGAGAAGAAATTGGGGCCACATCATGAGTCGCATCAACGACGGCGGACCGATGATCGAGACGAAGGCGCTCACCAAGCACTTCGCTCAGGGCAAGAAACTCGTGGAAGCAGTCAAGGGAGTCACGCTCGACGTAGCGGAGGGTGAGTTGGTTGCCTTGCTGGGGCCGAACGGCGCCGGGAAATCGACGACGTTGCGCATGCTGACCACCTTGCTCGAGCCCACGTCCGGCAGCGCGCGAATCGCAGGATTCGACATCGCTGCGGCACGAAACGAGGTGCGATCGAGCCTCGGGTACGTCGGGCAGGGGAACGGAGCCGGCCACAACCAGCGGGTTCGCGACGAGTTGGTGACGCAGGGGTTGTGCTACGGAATGCCCAAGGGCGACTCGCAGGTCCGGGCCGACGAATTGCTGCGTGATCTCGAACTCACCGAGTTGGGTACTCGAAAGGTCAGTACGCTGTCCGGCGGGCAGCGCCGGCGGCTCGATATCGCCCTCGGCCTGGTGCATCGCCCACCGCTCCTGTTCCTCGACGAGCCGACCACGGGCATGGACCCGCAAAGTCGGGCCAACCTCTGGGACCACATCCTGCGGTTGCGGCGCGAGATGGGCACCACGATCGTGCTGACCACGCACTACCTGGAAGAAGCGGATTCGATGGCGGAGCGGGTCATCGTCATCGACGAGGGCACTGTCATCGCGGACAACACCGCCGCTGCACTCAAAGCGGATCTTGCGGGGGATCATCTTCTGCTCACCTTCGACAGCGTCGAGGCGGCCGCCGTCGCAGCGTCGGTGGCCGAGCGACTTGTCACTGTGCGTGACGTCACCGTCCAGGCGAGTTCGGTGAGTATCCGTGCCGGCGAGGGTGATTCGACGCTACCGGTGTTGCTGCGTGAAGCCGATGCCCGTGGTGCCCGCGCACTCACTGCCGACATCACCAGGCCGACTCTCGACGACGTCTTCCTCACTCTCACCGGCCGCAGCCTGCGCGAGAGCGCCGCCGCGGTCGCTTCCTGAAACACGACAAAGAACTTCGACGAACAGGAATCCGCCATGACAATCACACTCGATACCCCACGTACCGTGCACGGCAACATCGTTCGAGACAGCGCAATCGTGATGGGCCGTGAGCTGCGACCGATGTTGCGCGACCCGGTCAGCGTCATCTTCAGCCTCATCCAGCCGCTGATCCTGTTGGCGTTGTTCGGGCCTCTGCTCAAAGGGGTTCCGGGTACCGGTGACGGCGTATGGAATTGGTTCATTCCCGGTGTGTTGGTGATGATCGCGATCTTCGGAACGACGATGACCGGGTCCAACCTCCTGATGGAGATGCAGCAGGGATCGCACGAGCGAATGTTGGTGACTCCGCTCCGACGCTCGTCCTTGTTGATCGGGCGAGCGTGCAAGGAGATGGTTCCGCTTGCCGCGCAGGCGATTCTGATCATTCTGGTCGCACTTCCGCTCGGATTGGACGTCAATGCAGCGGGAGCCGCGCTCGGGATAGTCCTGCTGGGAGTGTTCGGCGTCGGACTCGGTGCGCTCTCGTACGCTCTCGCTCTGGCTGTGCGGGAGCAGGATTGGATGTTCTGGGTCGTTCAGCAGACGCTGATGTTCCCGCTCCTGATCCTGTCGGGAACCATGCTTCCACTCGAGGACGCACCAGGTTGGATGAAGGTCCTCGTGAACATCAATCCGCTCGGCTACGTCGTAGACGCCGAGCGGGCACTCTTTGCCGGAGACTTCGCGTCGAGCAGCGTTCTGGCAGGAATCGTCGCCGCCTTGGGCGTGGCGGTGGTCGGTCTGGGCGTAGGTGTGCGCGCGGTGAAATAGCGTGGGTGTGCTGGCTGTCGGACGGGCTGCTGCGGTCGCAGGTTTTCGCCCAGGTGTTCGCAGCGCCTATTGTTGTTCCTTGTGCTCTCCGTCGTTCCACGCCCCGTAGTCGTCCGGGCCCCGTCCAAGGTGAATCTCCACCTTGCCGTCGGGGACCTGCGAGACGACGGCTATCACGAGCTGACGACGGTTTTTCAGGCATTGTCGCTGGCAGACACCCTCACGGTGGCGCCTGCGGACACCTTGACCGTGCGGGTGATCGGCGACGACGCCGCGGCCGTGCCGACCGATCGCACCAACCTCGTGTGGCGTGCCGCCGAGATGCTCGCCGTCGAGGGTGGCGTGGCCCCGAACGTCGAGATAGTCATCGAGAAAGGCATCCCCGTCGCAGGCGGAATGGCCGGCGGGAGTGCCGACGCAGCCGCCGCTTTGGTTGCGCTCAACGCTTTGTGGAAGCTCGACTTCTCGCGGCCTGATCTCGACGCTTTTGCGGCACGCCTCGGGAGTGACGTTCCGTTCTCGCTGCACGGTGGCACTGCCCTCGGAACCGGCCGCGGCGAACAACTTGTCCCCGTGTTGACCCGCCACACTTTTCACTGGGTGTTGGCGCTGGCGAAGGGTGGCTTGAGCACACCGGTCGTGTTCCGCGAGCTGGACAAGCTGCGGGCAGAAGGCTCCCCGAAACGGGTGGGGAGCGCCGATGCGTTGATCCAGGCACTGACCACGGGTGACGCTCATCTGCTTGCGTCGCTGCTCGGCAACGATCTGCAGGCTGCGGCACTCTCACTCAACCCGGATCTACGACGGACGCTTCGAGCGGGCGTCGAAGCCGGAGCTTTGGCCGGCATCGTCTCCGGCTCCGGACCGACATGCGCCTTTCTCTGCGCCGACGCACAGTCCGCGGTGGAAGTGAGCGCAGAACTTGCGGGAGCGGGGGTGTGCCGCACCGTTCGCGTGGCGAGCGGACCCGTTCCCGGAGCACGAATACTCGACAATGCGGCAAAGGGACAGCACTGATGGCGAATCTGATCAATCTGGAAAACGTGTCGAAGTCTTTCGGCGTCAAGCCGTTGCTCGACGGGGTCTCCCTGGGCGTCGAGGAGGGCGAGCGCATCGGCGTCGTCGGCCTCAACGGTGGCGGTAAGACGACCATGCTCGAAGTCCTCGCGGGTGTGGAGCAGCCGGATTCGGGACGCGTCAGCCGCGTCGGCGGATTGCGTATGGCCGTCGTGACGCAGCGCGGTGTACTGCCTCCCGGCTCCACTGTCGGTGAAGTAGTCCTGGGGCCGCTCGGAGTGGCGCAACACGAATGGGCCGGCGACGCGCGCATCCGTTCGGTGCTCTCGGGTATCGGCATCGACAACCTGGGCGCCGGCGGCGAGCGGTCCGCATTGGATGCCAAGGTCGACGGCCTGTCCGGCGGTGAGCGTCGCCGCGTGGCTCTCGCTGCGGCCCTGGTTCAGGACCTCGACCTGCTGGTGCTCGACGAGCCCACCAACCACCTCGACGTCGAAGGTGTTCAGTGGTTGGCCGAGCACCTCGTCTCGCGTCGCAGCGCGCTTGTCGTCGTGACCCACGATCGCTGGTTCCTCGACACCGTCGCCACCCGCACCTGGGAGGTTGTCGGCGGCGGCGTCGAAAGCTACGAGGGTGGCTACAACGACTGGGTGTTCGCTCGCGCCGAGCGTTCGCGTCAGGCTGACGCTTCCGAAGAGCGTCGACGCAACCTTGCGCGCAAGGAACTCGCATGGCTGCGCCGCGGTGCGCCGGCCCGTACGTCCAAGCCGAAGTACCGCATCGAAGCCGCAGAGGCTCTGATCGCCGACGTTCCGGCACCTCGTGACGCGGTCGCTCTTGCGTCGTTCGCGCAGCGACGGCTCGGCAAGGTTGTCATCGAACTCGAAGACGCGCGTCTGGAGACTCCGGACGGCCGTGTACTCGTCGAGGATCTGACCTGGCGTCTCGCTCCAGGTGAGCGTGTAGGCCTGGTCGGTGTCAACGGCTCGGGCAAGACGACTCTGCTGCGGACGCTGGCCGGTGAACTCGAGCCGGCAGCAGGCAAGCGAATTCAGGGGCAGACCGTCCACATCGGTTGGCTCAAGCAGGAACTCGACGATCTGCCGACCGACATGCGTGTACTCGACGCGGTCAAGGACGTAGCCGAGCGAATCACGCTGGGAGACAAGGAAGTATCAGCCGGTCAGCTGGCTGAGCGGCTGGGCTTCACACCGGCGCGTCAGCGCACCCCCGTCGGCGATCTGTCCGGTGGTGAGCGCCGCCGTCTGCAGTTGACGCGTGTCCTCATGGCCGAGCCCAACGTCCTGCTTCTCGACGAGCCGACCAACGATCTCGACATCGACACGCTTCAGCAACTCGAAGATCTGCTCGACGGCTGGGCGGGCACCATGGTGGTCATCTCGCACGACCGGTACCTGATCGAGCGCATCTGTGACACCACTTGGGCGCTCTTCGGTGACCGCAAGCTCACCAACCTGCCCGGTGGTATCGAGGACTACCTGCGTCGGCGCGCAGCAATGGGGGATGGCGACAACCCGTCGGTGGCCTCGACGGCGAGTGGTGCGTCGAAGAGCAAGCAGGTCCGTGACGGCGCCGCGGATCGCGCTGCACGCAAGGAACTTTCGAAGCTCGAGCGGTCCATTGCGAAGTTCGACGACCGAGAGAAGAAGCTGCACGCTTCCCTCGCCGACGCGGCCACCGACCCGGACAAGCTGCAGAAACTCGGCGCAGAACTCAAGCAGGTCATCGCCGACAAGGAAGCCGCCGAAGAGCAGTGGATGGAGCTCTTCGCCGAGTTGGACGGCTAGGGGAACTTCGCTGCGAACCTCTTGAAGATTCGCTCGGGATCCAGGGTTTCCGGAGCATGCCTGCGCAGCAGTGCGTCCAGAACGAGCCCGTCCAGTGCTGCGACCAACTCCGTTGCATCGGACGAGGTCATGCCGCGTTCGATCAAGATGTCGACAAACCGATCCCGACCACGCACCAGTTCCACTGCGAGGTCGGGATCGTGGAATGACGCGATGATCAGTTCGTAACGCGCCCGAGTGCGGCCGGATTCAGGCCCCAGCCACCGGGCCACCTGTTGCTTCGGCGTCTCGCCCGGGCGAGGAAGATCACCGTCCAGAAGGTGTCGCACCACCTCGACTATCAGTCCACGCTGGTTTGCGAAGTAGTGCCGTGCGCTGCCGTGTGGCACGCCCGCCTCGTCTTCGACGCCTCTCATCGACCAGGCTCGAAACCCAACCCGGCCCAGCAGGTCGAGCCCGGCGTCCAGAAGTGCTTCTCGAGTCGATTTCTCCACGCAGAGAAGATACCGTGATATCCTCTTCTCCGCTTGGAGAATTTCTCCGCACGGAGAAGTGGCCGGTGGGTCGAACTGATTGGGGTGAAGCGTGGTCATCTTTTTCGACATCCTGCTTGTGCTGTGCGTTGTTGCGATTGTGTGTTTCGCGGGATACGTCCTCTATCGCGTCGTCTTTGACGGCTAGCTGAATGGTGATGTACTTCAACAGGTCTCAAGTCTTCATGTTCCCGAAGTTGTCCGGTTTGTCTCTGGTTATCGAAAGTATGTTCGATTAAACTTTGAGCATGGACAGTCGGGAAGCGTGGCAGCTGGATGGCGAGGGCCTCAAGAGTGAGGTTCTCGATCTGGTGCGCGCCCGGCACGAGTTGCAGTCGCGGATGGTGTTGCTGATCGTGGAGATGTTTTCCCGTGAGGTTCTCGGCGGGAAGGGTTTTCGGGCGATCGCGCAGTGGTTGTACGGGTCGACGAATCTGGAGATCGGTGAGTGCAGTCTGCTGGTCGGGTTGGCGCGGTTGTTGATGCTCGAACCTGTTGTCGCGGATGCGTTTCATCGCGGTGACGTTGATGCGTTGAAGGCGCGGCAGGTGGCGTCGTTTTGTCAGCATCCGCCGAAGAACATGACCCTGGCGGATGTGGACAAGGCTCGCGGGATCCTGCTTGGCCTGGCGTCGCAGAATATTGCGGATTGTGATGCGGTGCGGGCGGCGATCCGGCGGATCGACAAGCAGTACGGAAACCGTGAGGACGGCGTTCCGGTGGGGGAAGATTCGGAGCGTAACGAGTTCTACGCGTCGAAAGGTTTGTACGGGCGCGTGTCGGTGAAGGGAGACCTAGATGCTGTGAACGGGGCGCGTCTGATCACATTGTTGTCGAGTCTGTCGGCTCCGACGCCGGAGAAGGACGGCGCCAAAGACACCCGCACTCCGGCATTACGACGTGCGGACGGGTTCTGCGAGTTGTTGCGCCGGTACGAGCGGGCGGGGTTGGGTCCGATCGAGGGCGGGGTGAAACCGCACATCACCGTTACCGCGTCCGCGAAAGACATGACCGACCTTAAAGTTCTGAAAGACCTGTTGCCGTCCACCGAGGAGCTGGGATTTGCGTGGACGGATTGGGTGGGCCCGATCAGCATCGACACCGCCCGGATGTTGGCGTGCGACTGCACAGTCACCCGGATCCTCCTGGATGAGAGTGGTGTTCCGCTCGACTGCGGTAAGGAAGCGAGAACAGCGACGGTGCCGCAGCGGCGGGCGTTGGCGGTTCGTGATGGTGGGTGTGCGTTTCCGGGGTGCGGGACTCCGTCGGGGTGGTGCGATGCCCATCATATTGTTCACTGGAACGATGGTGGCCCAACGGATCTCGACAACCTGATCTTGTTGTGCGGTCATCACCACCGGACACTGCACCACACGGAATGGCGGGTGGAGATCGGACCGGATCGAAAGACGGTGTTCTATCCACCGATGTCGATCGATCCGTATCAGCAGCCGATCGGCGGGAACAGCCCACCCACCGCGGCGTGAATCGCGACAACTGAAGACGTGAGCACCGGGGCACAACCATGCCCCGGTGCTGACGGCTGTCTACTGTCAGAACGCTACTGTCAGAACGTGAGCGTGAGTCGCCCGTTCTCGTCGCTGATGTGAACAGTTCGCCCGATCGACGGAGGGTTGTCACCGCGAAGCTGGGTCAGTTCGGAGGCATTCTCGGGACCGGTGTGACCGGCGACGCGCCGGCCGTCCGGCGTTGCCGCGATCACGAACCCGATCTCAGGCTCCCCGGTGCGACCGTATTCGACAGAGGCAGTGACGATTTCTGCAGTGCCCTGGTAATCGGTGATCAGTTCCGGAGCCTCCGCGGTCAAAGCGCGTGCGTCGGGATCACCGACGTACCCGTCGGCATGAGCGGCGGACGACAGCAGTACGCAGTGCTGGTAGGTGAGGAATCCACCGTTGCCGTGGACGAGGGCAAGGTTCGCGCCGTCGCGAATTCGCCTGGTGACTTCAGCGACGGAATGCAGGGTGTAGCTGTTGAGCGGTCCGCCGAAGAACGAGTGTCCTCCGGTGACGCTTGGGATCGCGGTATCGGGAAGTCCGAGTTCGCGGATCAACAGCTTGGGCACGATCGGGAAGCAGCTGTAGGCATCGACGATGTCGAGTGCGTCGGCGCCGACTCCGGCACCGTCGAGTGTGCGATGTACGGCGTCATGCATCGCGGCCGAGCTGTCGAAGCTGTTGCGGCTGAGTATGTCCAACGGATCACTCGCACCTGCGCCGCCCCAGAGGTACACCAGTTTGCTTTCATCGATCCCGAACTCGCGGGCCGTCGACAACGAGCAGACGACAACGGCCGCAGCCTGATTGACGAAAGGCATGGCGTTGAGCATCAGCGGGTACGGCTCGGAGACCATCCGATTGCAGGGGCCGACGGTGCCGATCTCGTCTGCCGATCGGATCTCCGACGTCCAGGAGGCGGGATTCTTCGAAGCCAGTTCCGAGAACGCGGCGTACATCCGCGCGGACCAGTCGAGCGATTCACGGGCGTCGTGGCCCTCGGCAGCACTGAAACAGTTCTCGAAGAGCGGGTAGACACGAGTCGGCACGATGAAACCGGCGCGCTGCATTTCGGCGCTTCCCAGGTCGGTCGGATCGAATCCGGGAGGCCCACCCGGCGCGGCTGTCCACCCGATCGAGTCGGGGGCGACTCCGGACTTTCGCAGGGCGGTACTGCTGGCGTGCGATTCGCCGCCCACGAGCAGAGCAGCCGAGGATTCACCGCGAGCGATGGCCGCGCCGATCCGATCGAGGAGCGCCGCGGGCCAGTGGCCACCGATCGGCGAGGTAGAGGTGACCGTGGGGGTCGCGCCTAATCGTGAGGCAAGCAGCCCGGGGAGATCGTCGTACGACCAGCTGACTGTCTTGATCGCGAACACGGAATCGATCTGTGTTCCCAGTTCAGCGTGTCCACTGTCGTTCAACGCGGCGACGGTGGCGTCGTGAATCAGATCGAGGGGTTCGCGGTGCCCGTCGGCAGGATTCCAGCGCAGATCGCCGACGCCGACGATGACCGGGATTCGTGATGCGTCAACCATCATGTACCTCTCGTTGCCGACCCGTAGCCGGGAGTTGCAGTCACGATATCGGGGACCCTGGTATGTGTAACTCTGGGGTCACAGTCAACGATTTTCGGGTTCCTATTTAGGTATGCCTAACGAAAGTCCTATACTCGTCTTCATGACAGCTGTGGCAGAGAGAATTTCGGTGCCCGTGGGGCCGCGTTCCATCGATCACCCCTACTCGATGACAACGGTGACTCTGAAGCTCTCGCACCAGCGGCAGTGGGCACCGCACCGTCACCCTGAACATGAGCTGATCTGGGGAAACTCCGGCGGAATGCTCACGGTTGTCGCTGACGGCATCACCTGGGAGGTTCCGCCTTCGGCCGGACTGTGGCTGCCTGCCGGGGCGTTGCATGCCGTGAAGGCAGGTCCGGGTACGGAGTTCTTCTGCACCTACTTCCGGCCCGAGGCTCACGCCGCGCCGTCGGGTGTTCCGGGCTTGTTCGGTGTCAGCGCTCTCCTGCGTGAGGTACTCCTGCACATGCATCGGAGGAACATGCCCGACGAGGCGCGCAGTCGCGCCGAGCGGGTGGCCTTCGACATGTTGCAGCCGCTCGAAGTTGCTGCGGTGGAGGTTCCGATGCCGACCGATCCGCGAGCGTTGTTCGTCGCCGAAGCGTTGGTCGCCAATCCGGCAGACCAGCGGTCGCTGTCCGAATGGGCGCTGACGGCTGGCGGTAGCGTCCGTACGCTGACGCGTGTGTTCGCGCAGGGCACTGGAATGACTTTTGCGCAGTGGCGAATACAGGTACGTGTCCGCGCAGCACTGACGTATCTGGCTGCTGGAGTGCCGGTTTCGGTTGTCAGTAGGCGGGTCGGATACGAAACTCCGAGTGCTTTTGTCGCAGTGTTCCGCCGGGTCACCGGCCGTACGCCCGGCAGCATGATGAACAAGGGGAGTGTGGCGCCCGAATCGGTGCCGTACCTTCTGCACGCATGAGTTGGGTTGCACCGGGCGGAAGTGCTCGGTGCAACCGTCGCGGTCAACTCCGCGGAGCGGACCACGCTTCCCACAGCTCCGCGTACCGACCCCCGAGGTTGACCAACTCGTCGTGAGAGCCGTGCTCGACGACGCGGCCGTCGTCCATCACCAGGATCTGATCGGCGTCGACGGCCTGTGAGAGTCGGTGTGCCACTGTGACAGCAGTGCGACCCCGGGTCAGAGCGAGAGCGGCATCGTCGAGGACCCTGGCTCCGGCGCTGCCCGCTTCGGCGGTCGCCTCGTCGAGAATCAACAGCGGCGGATCCAGTAATTCGATTCTTGCCAACGCAAGTTGTTGGGCCTGTGTTGCGGTCAGCCGGTGTCCACCGTCTCCGACCACGGTTTCGAGTCCGTCCGGGAGGGCCCGCAGCCAATCCGACGCGCCGACGGTATCGAGCGCCGCGGTGATGTCGTTGTCGGTTGCCGACGGGTCGGCCAGCCGCAGATCCTCGGCCAACGTGCCGGCGAAGACGTGGACCTCCTGAGTCACGAGGGCCACCGCGCTCCGAGATGTCGACGGTGGCAGTTCGTTCCGGGGCACCGTCCCGATCTTCACGACGCCTTCGGTCGGTTCGTAGGTTCCCGCGATCAGCTTTGCGACTGTAGATTTTCCGGCTCCGGTAGCGCCCACCAGTGCGGTGACGCTTCCTGCCGGAATGGTGATGTCGATGTCTCGCAGAACAGGAGCGTCGCCGCTTCGGTACGAGAACGTGACGCGTTCCAAAGATGCTGAGCTGTCGACAGGTTCCTGCGGATCGGTCGGTGCGGATGGCACGGGCGCAAGGGTGACTCCGACCAGCCGAGCCAACGCTATTGTGCCTTCCTGCAATTCGTCGAACACGCTGAGAACTGCGCCCACCGGATCGAAGAGGCGGTGGAAGAACAGGGCTGCGGCGGTGGCGGCGCCGATGCTGATCTGACCGTCCTTCACCAGCCGGAAGCCTGTGATCAGCACGGCGGAGAGGCCGATGAACTCCGCGATGTTGAGCCGGCCGAAGAACCTGGTGCGTAGACGCGTGGTCAACAAGCTCAGGCGGACGGCGGCCATCGATCGAGATTCGATCTGTTCGAGATGCGGCTGGGCCAGGCGAAGCGATCCGACGGTGTCGGAGTTGCTCAGCGAGTCCAGGAGCTGTTGCGCACGTGCACCTTCTGCCTCCCGCTCCTCGCGGTAGACCGGTGCCGACCTCGAGAGGTACCAACGCAGCGCCTGGATCTGGATGGGTGCCGCGATCACCGCGGCGACGGCGAATCTCCAATCGAGGCTACCCAAGCCAATCAGCGTCAACACGATGGTCAGTGCCGCGGTGGCAAAAACCGGAAGTGCTTCGGATACAGCCCGGGTCACCAACCGCACGTCGCCGGTGATGCGGGAGACGAGATCTCCGCGCCCGGCGCGTTCGACGTCGCTCTGCGGAAGGTCGAGAACCCGGACGACGACTTCTTCGCGAAGGTCGGCGACAACGCGCTCGCCGACGCCGGCGAGCAGGTAGTTGCTCACTCCGACGAGAAGGGATGAGGCAACCGCGATGCCGACCAACGCGAGAGTCAATGTGCCGATGCGAGAGACAGCGTCGCCGTCTGCCTCGGTCACGGCGTCGACCATGGCGCCGAGGACCAGCGGTGTGAGCAGACCGATCGCGGTCGCGGCGGTCAGGGTGACGACTGCTGCGATCGCGGAAATCCGGTGGGGTCCCATCAACCGAAGTGCCGCGCGGCGCGCTTGTTTCGGTGTTGCGGTGGGGAGTAGTTCGTTCACAGCTCGATCACCCGATCGCAGATATCGAGCAGCACGGGGCTGCTGGTCAGAAGTATTGTGGCGTGCGCCCCGCGTACCTCGGCGATCCCGCGAGCAATGCGCGCTTCGGTGACGGAGTCGACGGCAGTGGTGGGATCGTGCAGGACCAGGACGGGAGCTTCGCTCGCCAGTGCCCTCGCCAACGCGATGCGCTGACGCTGACCGCCGGACAAAGAATTCCCTTGCTCGGTGACTCGGGTTGCGAGGCCGAGCGGCAGTGCCGAGATCACTTGATCTGCCGCAGCAGCGGCGATGGCCTCGTCGTTGCGGCTGCCGATCGGTGCGAGGGCGTCGATGTTGTCGCCGACTGTGCCGATGAACAGTGCCGCGTCGTGCGGTGCTGCCAGAACGTGAGTGCGAAGTTCGTCGATGTGCAGCTCGTGAATGGCGTTGTCGCCGAGATGAATTGTTCCGCTCGAAGGCTCGATTCGACGCGCCAGTGCGTCGACCAACGCATCCGCCCATGTGGCATTCTCGGTGACGATGCCGATGATCTCGCCGCGTTTGACGTCGAGATCGACTGGTGACGCTCCGGCCAACACGACGTCGCGCAGCGTCAGGAACTCGGAGTGATTCAGGGACACAGGTTCACCCGCGGGAGTCACAGCCTCGGTGGTCCCGAGAAGTGCTGCGACGCGGTTGGCGGAAGCACGCGCCCGTGCCAGACCGGCGCCGAAGTAGATGATGTCGATCAACGGACCCCGAAGGAACTGTGCCAGACCAACCACGGCAACGAATTCACCGACCGAGATGCTCCCGGACGCTGCCATCCGTCCGCCCACGTACGCGATGACAGCGAGGAAAGCGCCGGCGATCGCAACGTTGGCGGCGGAGTACATCGCTTGGTATCTCTGTGCGCGAAGGGTTGCTTCCAACGAAGTCCGGCTGGCTCCCCGATACCGCTGCGCTGCAGCATCTCCGGCGCCGATTCCGGAGAGGATTCGGAGTCCGGAGAGTAGATCTGCGGCTAGCGCGCCGGCCTTGGCGCCCTGCCACTGATCGGTTTCGGCTCGGCGTTCGAGCGGCCGACTGACCACCTGCATGAGAGCCAGCACCGGGGGAGTGCCGAGGATGACGAGCAGGCCGAGTGGCACCGAGATCACCAGTAGCGAAATCGCGGCGGTCAGCACTCCGCAGGCGGCCGCAAGTTTGGTGCTCAGCGTGTGCGTGAATCCGGCCACCGAACCCGCGTCGGATGTTGCAATCGAGTAGACCTCGCCCGGCATACGCCGCGGCGACATGCCGTGCGGATCGAGGCCTCGGCGCGCGATGTCCATCCGCAAGCGATGTGCTCCGTGCTCGGTGACGGAATCGGAGATGCGCGCCGCGAAGCGCCAACTGAGCAACAAGCCGGTGAAGAGAATTCCGAGAACGAGGATCCACTTTCCGAGTGCGGCGGCATCGTTGGTCGCCACAGCACGGTCGATGACCGCACCGATCACCACCGGCACCAACGCTTCCGCGACCTGGTGGCCGGTGAAGCCGACGGACGCGGCCGCCAGCTTGGCTCCGCGACCTTCGGAAGCGATCGCGCGTGTGATTACTTGACGCGGCGTGATCGCCGGGCTGGTTGGGGGACCGTTTGTCTCGGCCGAAAGAAGTGGTGTCGAAGGCACTGGGTCCACGCTAGGGATCGTGGGCGGTAGTCAGAAGTCACACCGGTGCCAATACTTGTCGTGAACAGGCCATACGTATTGCGTTGGCCGAATTGCGATAGTAGTTGGCCCCGTTGCAGCGGAGAAGGCATCGACTCATCGACGACACTGCAATAAATTAAGGTCTACCTTACTTAGCACGGGTTAACTATGTCCGGAAGTCGGATAGATCCTCGTGTTCGGGTCCGGTTCATGTTCCATCGATGTTGGAGATTGTTGTGAGTCTTGTGTTCGGCGAGGTACTTCACAAGGAGTACGTGACCCCGGGAATGGTTCGTATCGTGTTCGGTGGGGAGGAGCTGACCGCCTTCGAAACCACCGGTACCGGTGACGAATACCTGCGCCTCCACTTCCCGGTCCCGGCTACAGGCAAGTTCGTTCTTCCGGCGGAAGATCCGGATGCACCGCGCGGTTGGCGATACCCGGAGGGAGCGGAACCGTCCCCGTGCCAGCCGTACACCGTGCGACGGTTCGATTCCGAAACCAGCCGCATGACGATCGACTTCGTCGTTCACGAGGGTGGTATCGCCAGCGACTGGGCACAGAAGGCCGAGATCGGTGACAAGTTGGCGATCGGCGAGTCTCGTGGCCTCTACGAGCCCCCGGCCGACGCACGTTGGCAGGTGTTCGTCGCCGACGCGACTGGACTCCCCGCACTCGGGCGCTTGATCGAACAGTTGCCCGCCGGGATGTCGGCCAAGGCGATCGTCGAGGTGGTGGACGAGTCTCACAAGCAGCAGATCACCTCGGACGCCGACGTCGAGTTCATCTGGCTGGTCGGCAGTGGCAACGGTGTTGCACCGTCGAAGTTGCCGGACGCGGTTCGCGCGATGAACTTGCCCACCGAACTCGGATACGTGTGGGTTGCAGGCGAGAGCACGATGCTCCGTGACATCCGCAAGTACCTTCGCCACGAACTGAAGTTGCCGGGTGAGCAGTACAAGGTCATCGGCTACTGGACGTACAAAGCCGAGGTGTGGAACGCGAAGTACGAGGCCCTCGACGAAAGTGTCCGCGCGGCACTCGATGCGGCTTGGGAATCGGACCGCGACGAGGAAGAGATCCGCGACGAGGTCGAGAAGACTCTAGAGAGCGCCGGCTTGTGACCGTTGGATTCGACAAGAGTGCTGTCGACAGCGGTGCGGCGGACAAGAGTGCAGTCGACAAACACACCGAAGAACTGATCGACGAGTCGCTGCACGAGAAGCAGAAGCAACCGGACGGCCTGGTATCGACCAACTCTCGTCGTATGGCGGGTCTTCTGGTGTGTCTGGTGGTGCTCGCCGCCGTGCTCCTGCTGAGTATCGCGGTGGGATCGAAGACCATTCCGTTCGGGACCGTGATCGACGCGCTGGTGAACTACGACGACTCGAACGATCACGTGATCATCCGTGACCTGCGACTACCGCGTACTCTGCTCGGTCTGATAGTCGGTATGGCACTGGGTGTGGCCGGTGGCCTCATCCAGGCGATGACACGAAATCCCTTGGCTGATCCCGGAATTCTCGGTGTCAATGCCGGCGCGGGCTTCGCGATGGTCGTTGCCGTCGCGGTCTTCGGCTTGACCAGCATCTGGTCGTACATATGGTTCGCTTTCCTCGGAGCGGTGATAGCCACAGCGATCGTCTACACGCTGGGCTCGATCGGTCGAGGTGGTGCGACGCCCATTCGGCTGACGCTTGCCGGTGTTGCCATCGGCTCCGTGCTCGGCGGTATCTCGTCCGGGATCACCTTGCTCAACCCGACCGCCTTCGACCAGATGCGCCAGTGGAATGCCGGCTCACTCAGCGGGCGTTCGTTGGAAATCGTTCTCGCCGTCGCACCGTTCATTCTCATCGGGCTCTTCCTGGCGCTCGCGTTGGCGCGCCAACTCAACGCGGTGGCCCTGGGTGACGATCTGGCACGTTCGCTCGGTGCCAACATCACTCGTACTCGCATCCTCGGTGTCATCGCGGTGACATTGCTGTGCGGCGCGGCGACAGCTGCGGCCGGGCCGATCGGATTCGTCGGATTGATGGTTCCGCACGTCGCGAGATGGTTCGTCGGACCGGATCAGCGATGGATTCTCCCGTACACGTTGGTGTGCTCGCCGATTCTTCTTCTCTTCTCCGACGTCGTCGGCCGAATCGTGCTGCGCCCGGGTGAACTTCAGGTCGGCATCGTCACGGCCTTCATCGGCGCTCCGGTGCTGATCATGCTGGTGCGTCGAAGCAAGGTGAGCGGTCTGTGAGCATCGATTTCGGGCGCGCCACCACGGTGGTGCGCTCACCCAAAGAAGGCTGGTCCGCGCGGATCGACGTCCGCACGGTCACAGTCTGCCTCGTCCTCGTTGCGCTTGCATTGGCCATCGGTGTCATCGCGCTCGGTAGTGGTGACTACCAAGTGCCGATCGGGGACGTCCTCGGTGCACTGTTCGGCGAAGCCCCCGCGCGTATCCACATGGTCGTCGTGGAATGGCGTCTGCCCCGAGTTCTGTTGGCGCTGATGCTCGGTGCGGCGCTCGGTATGAGCGGTGCGATCTTCCAATCGCTGACCAGGAACCCGTTGGGTAGCCCGGACATCATCGGCTTCAACTCCGGTGCGTACACGGGCGCTCTGGTGGTCATCCTCCTCATCGGTGGTACTTACTACGAGATCGCAGTCGGTGCTCTGGTGGGCGGAATCGCCACCGCAGCAGTTGTTTATCTCCTTGCGTACAAGCGAGGTGTGCAGGGATTCCGGTTGATCATCGTCGGTATCGCCATCAGCGCGATGTTGGGCTCGGTCAACACCTGGATGATCCTCAAGGCGAAACTTGACGACGCCATGGCTGCCGCAGTGTGGGGTGCCGGTTCGTTGAACGGACTCGGCTGGACTCAGGTGTGGCCGGTGGTCGTCGTGCTGGCCATCCTCGTTCCGCTGATCCTGGTGTTGGGCAGGCGGATGCAGATGCTCGAGATGGGCGACGACGCCGCCAAGGCGCTCGGCGTCCGGGCCGAACCCACGCGGCTTTCCCTGGTTGTTCTCGGCGTCGCCCTGACGGCCATGGTGACAGCAGCGGCCGGTCCCATCGGGTTCGTCTCGCTGGCGGCTCCGCAGTTGGTGAGGCGATTGACCGGTAGTGCCGGAGTGACCCTGCTGCCGTCGGCAGCAATGGGTGGCGCGTTGCTGATGGTCAGCGACTGGGTGGCGCAGCGAGCTTTCGCGCCGACACAGTTGCCGGTCGGCGTCGTCACCGTCTCCATCGGTGGCATCTATTTCGTATGGCTTCTCGCGCGAGAGCCACGTAAGCAGTGATCGGTGAAGGAACGAGGAACAGCGTGAACGAGACAAGTACGGCCGCCGTCGTGGTCGAAAGGACGAATCGGCTTCGCGCCGAGGACGTCACGATCGGTTACGACAAGCGCGTCATCTCGGAACACCTCGACGTCGAAATCCCCGACGGTGGCTTCACCGTCATCGTCGGTCCCAATGCCTGCGGCAAGTCGACGCTTCTGCGTGCGCTGTCCCGGTTGCTCAAGCCGACCACCGGCAAGGTCCTTCTCGACGGTAAGACGATCACGTCGTACCCGGCAAAGGAAGTTGCGAGGCGACTCGGGCTTCTGCCGCAGACGTCGATCGCGCCGGACGGAATCAAAGTCGCCGATCTGGTTGCGCGAGGGCGTTATCCGCACCAGAAGCTGATCCGCCAGTGGTCCCGAGAGGACGAGGCCGCCGTCATCAAGGCGATGGAAGCAACCAAGGTCACGGATCTGTCGGCCAGGCCGGTCGACGAACTGTCCGGTGGTCAGCGCCAACGTGTCTGGGTAGCTATGGTTCTCGCGCAGCAGACTCCGTTGGTGCTACTGGACGAGCCGACGACGTTCCTCGACATCGCGCACCAGATCGAGCTGCTGGAACTCTGCCGCGATCTGAACGAGAACGACGGACACACGCTGGTGGCGGTGCTTCACGATCTCAATCACGCGTGCCGCTACGGAACTCACATCATCGCGATGAAGGACGGCGCGGTGGTCGCCGAGGGCCCGCCCGCGGAGATCATCACCGAAGAACTGGTGCAGGAGGTGTTCGGCATGGCGTGCCGCATCATCGACGATCCGGTTTCCCACACACCGCTGGTCATTCCGCTGGGACGCGAGCGTCAGCGAAACATCGAAGGAGCAAAGGTATGACACTCGTCCTGGATGCGCAGGTTACCGACACGGAGTGGGCTCAGATCGTCGACCGCATTTCGCGACGCCGATTCTTCGGTGGCGCAGCTGGTGTGGCTGCAGCATTGGCGCTGAGCGCCTGCGGAAGCTCCGATGGCGAATCCGACTCTGCCAGTGACACTCTCCCGTACACGTGGGCCGAGTTCAGCGGCGACGTTCCGCGCGACCCGAAGCGTGTGGTGGTGCTCGACGGCCGCGTCGACCTCGAATTCGCGATGATGATGGACTACCCGATCGTCGGATCGGGCAACTTCTGGTTCCCCGACGCCAAGGCAGGATTCCAGTTTCCCGGCCGCACCATCGAGGACGCGAGCTTCGTCAACGTCGCCGGCGACTTCTCCACCAACTTCGAGGCTCTGCTCGCTCTCGAGCCCGATCTGATCGTCATCACTGCGATCGGATACACCAGTGACTGGTACGGCACCGAGCGCTTGTCTTCCATCGCGCCGCTGTTGGTCGTCGGCGACGACGTCGAACCGATTGCCGGGCACCCGGTCGACTGGCGAGGTGCTCTGATGGCGCAGGCGAGCCAGCTCGACCGGGTGACGATCGCCGAGGCTTCCATTGCGGAGTACGACGACAAGCTCGCGAGACTGCGACCGATGTTGCAGGAGAAGCTGGGCGGAAAGAAGATCGTGTTCGGCGTTCAGACGCCGACGGGCTTCCTTGTGCATCAGCGGAATCTGCGAATCAGTGTTGCACTCGATGCCGGCCTGGACGTGCTTTTCCGTGACGACGACAATGCAGAGAACTCGTTCGAGTTGTCGTTCGAGCAACTCGACACCTTGGCTCCGGCGGATGTGATCATCGCCCAAGCACGCGATCAGGAAGCGCTCGACGCGATCAAGTCGCAGCCGACGTGGCAGCGGTTGCCTGCAGTTCAAGCGGGCAACGTGTTGACCAGCGACGCGCGATACAACCAAGGATTTGCGCTCACCGCGGCCATCTTCCTCGACGTTCTCGAGGAAGCGGCCGGACGAATCACTACTGGGCAGTAATTCAGGCGACGTTGCGGGCCTGGTCGAGTAGTTGTGCAACCTGCTCGAACCAGGCGCCGTAATTGGCGTAGGTGTTGGGACGCTTGTCGTCGAAGTCGATCACCTGGTTCGCGGTCACCGCGGGCAGCTTGACGAACACGGGTGATGCCGCGGATGCCTCTGCCGACTTCGCGAACTGGAACACGATGTCCGCCGGATAGTCCGGTACCTGTTCCCAGCTGAGATCGGCCCAGCCCTTGTCACCTCCCGGACCGGTGAACTTCACGCCCAGTTCCTTCAGGTAACCGAACTGAGCGAGCGCCGTTGTGCCTGCGTACAACTCGGAGCTGTCACCGTTCAGGGCGAGGACTTCGATGTCGTCGACCTTGGCCGCAGCAGTTCGGATGCGCTCTGCACCGGATTCGAATGCTTCCTTGCCCTCGCGTGCTGCGGCTGTGTCGGTGTCCCCGCCGAGAGCTTCGGCGAGTGAGGCGTACTCGTTCAACACGTCCGGTGTCGAGGCTCCGGAGAACTTGACGCCGACAAACGGTGCAACATTGTTGACGGTCTTGCCCATCGGCTCGTCCCACCAAGTCCATCGTGTCGGGTCGTCGCTGTTGCCGTACCCGATGACCAGGTCTGGGTCCAGCGCCGCAAGAGCTTCCGCGCTGAGTTCACCTTCACGGCCGACGACGGTCATCGTCGACTCGTCAGCGCGATCGGTGACGTCTGGATTGCCGACGCCGTAACCGAAGATGCCGACCGGCCGAATGCCGTAGTCCCACAGAGCCGCAGCGGAGTACGCGTCGACGACGATCCGCTCCGGGGCGTGGTCGAGGGTGATCGTGTTTCCGTATCCCGTTGTGTAACTCCAGGACTGGTCGGCAGACCTGGTCTCGGTAGAGGGCGCTGCGTCGCTACTTCCGCAACCGGCGAGTAGGAGCGTGGCGACGGCGGGTAGTGCGGCGAAGCCGGCGAGCCGGCGATTGATTTTCATGAGAACCTTCCGAACATGGCGAATAAGCTAGGTAAGCCTAACCTGACATGTCATTCGGGTGTTCTCGGGGTCAGTTGCCCTGCCACATCTGAAGCCATTCGCTCCAGGACGGGGGAGTGATCGTTGGTCGAGGTGTTCCGCCACGAAGTCCGTCGAGCATGAAGTCGAGATAGCGCGTGTGTATTTCGGTGGCTCGATCACCCTCGATTGGCAGAGTCGGCCGCAGATGCACTGTCATGAGCATGACGTCCGCAGCAGTGAAGTCGGGCGGGACTTCGCGAGCGTCGATGCAGACGTCGACCATCGATTGCAGTGCGGCCTCCAATTCTTCGGCGGCACGAGTGACTTCGGCGTGTTCAGGCAACTTGCCGCCGAGGACCGGAATGAGCGGTCCCACTGATTCGGTGAGATATCGCGAGAAGAACGTCTTCAATACGGCTTCATCGGTTTTCGCGGTGCTCATGCACTCTCGGGCGAGGGTGGCGAGGTGGTCGATCGCCCAGACGCGCAGGGATTGCGCCAGTTCCTCCTTGCCTCGGTATCGGCGATAGATGCTGCCTACTCCCACTCCGGCCCGGGTGGCAATTGCCGATACCGGTGCATTCCAACCCTGTTCGGCAAAAATCTCGCGCGCTGCTCGCAGTACGGTGACGTCGTTGTCTGCGGCTTCTCGGGCGCGTCCGGGGAGGCTCGCATTCTCTTTCGCCATTCCCACAGGCTAGCAATGCATGGTTTACTCAATCGGAACGGAGTGTTCCGTTCCGATTCGATTCATGATTGGAGGAAGGTGTCGATGACAACCTTGGCGGAGGCGCCCACGCGATCCGGGAGCCGGGTGATCGCCGCGCTTGCGGGGGCGGTACTCGTCTACTCGCTCATGCAGACCATGCTGGTACCGGCGTTGCCGGTGTTGGGTGAGCATTTCGACACGTCCGTGGCGGTGACCGGCTGGATCCTGACGGCGTACCTGTTGGCGGCCGCGGTGATGGCTCCGATAGTCGGCGCGATGGGTGACCGATTCGGCGACAAGCGAGTCCTGGTGATCGTCCTGATCATCTTCGCTCTCGCGACATTTGCCGCGGCAGCCGCCCCGAATATCGGGGTGCTGCTTGTCGTTCGAGCTGTCCAGGGAGTGAGCATGGCGAGCTTCCCGCTTGCGATGGCAGTACTGCGGAGAACGGTAGTAGGTCCCGAGTTGTCTTCAGGGATAGGTTGGCTCGCTGGGACTTTGGGAATCGGTGCCGGAAGTGCACTGGTGATCGGCGGTGTCATCCTCGAGTATCTCAGTTGGCAGTGGTTGTTCGTGATCACCGGGATCTTGATCGTGCTCGCATTGGTCGCAGTGGTGGCCGTGGTTCCGGGCTCGCATCGCCGCCCGGGTATGCCGACGGACTGGGCCGGTGCCGGCGCTCTGGCGTTCGGATTGGTGAGCCTGCTATTGGCGATCACGAAAGCCTCCGACTGGGGAGTTTTGTCGCTCGGATTCTGGGGTCTGGTGGTAGTCGCGTTCGTTTCGTTCGCGACACTGATTGCCGTCGATTCCCGCCACGACGCGCCGATCGTCGACATGCGAGTTTTTCGGGACAAGCCGATGATGATCACCAGCGCACTCACCCTGGTGTTCGGGTTCGTGCCGTACATTTTCTATCTCTGTCTGCCGCGGATCCTCCAGGCGCCGGAAACGTCCACGTATGGAAGCGGATTCACCGTTGTGCAGACCGGCTTGGCGCTCTTGCCCGCCGCTGTCCTCGTCTTTCTCGGTGGCCGCTTGACGCCGGCTCTCGCGCGGCGATTCGGGCCGCGGGTGCCCGCTGTCATAGCGCTGGCCCTCATGGCGGCGGGCGCAGTCGGACTCGCGATCTGGCCGAGTTCGGTGGTTGCGATCGTGGCGTTCTTTTCCCTCGTCGGATTGGGGAACGGCGTGGGGTTCGCGGTCTGTGCTCTGTTGGTTGCCTCGATCGTCCCGCCATCGGAAATGGCAGCAGCCAGTGGAGTCAACAGTGTGATCAGAACCGTCGGTTCGGCGGTGGGCGCCCCGGTGACCACAGCGGTCCTGGCGATCGGCATTTCCGGCGACTCGTTCGCGCTGGCGTTCGTGATGGGTGCCGTCATCAGTGTTGTCGCCTGTCTGCCGGCGATTGCACTTCCAGCGACGAGGACTGCACAAAAGGCGTGACTTATTGTAGGCTCCCCTAATCGAGACAGCGTGTAACTAAAGCGGGGAGAGAAGGATGCGGCAGCAGTGGGGCCTGCGAGCAACGGCACTCGCAGCGACAGCAACGGCGCTTGTCGGTTGCTCCGTGGGCGGCGATGACGCAGACGCATCGGAAACAGGCGAGTCGTCGGCCGTACCTGCACCTCAGAAACTGCTCGCACTGGACGAGTTCGCAGCGCTCAACGCACTCACGCTCGGGGTCAAGCCCGATACGGTCTTCGCCACGCTGCAGTCGCAGGCGGCGAAGGAGATATTGCAGAGTGAGGGGATCGAGGTCGTCGACAAACCGACGTTCTTCCAATCACCAGATGTGGAGCAGATCGCGGCCGTTCATCCTGACCGAATCCTGCTCAGTGATGTCGGCTCGTTGACGTCGATCACCGTGCAGGCCAACGAGATTGCCCCGACGACGGTGCTCGCCTATGCGGCGCCGTGGCGCGAAGTTCTGAATACCGCGGCGACTGCACTGGGTCGAGAGTCCGAAGCTCGCGAAATCGTGTCGAGGCTCGAGGCCAAATTTGCCGAAGTATCCGGAACGGTCGAGGCGCAACCGCAGACACTGTCAGTGCTGGTGGGATTCTCCGGCGGCATCTACACCGTCATCCCACAGTCGCCGATGTCCTCGATCATCGAGGAAGCCGGTTTCGGGCGCCCGCAAGCCGAACTCGACGCGAAGATCGGCCCCAACACAGGTGTTGCCACGTCTTCGGTGTCCGGCGAGGAGGTCGGACAGCACGCGGCGGACGCGATGGTCGTGACCTCGGGCAACATCTACGACGGCGCTCTAGTTCACGCAAATCCACTGTTCAACGAGATCTCCGCAGTGAAGGCCGGACGCACGGCGGACGTGAGCGGTGAACTTTGGTTCGGCAGTTATCCTTTCGCGGTCTACTGGATCCTCGAAGACCTCGAGGCTCTTGCCGATCGCACTCTCACCGGCGCGGAACTCCAAGGCCGCATCGCATCCGACGCCGACGCAGTAACCCGATGGAAGGCGTTCTCGAAATGACGACGACACAGGCTACGAAAGCAGACATTTCATCTGAAGAGGCCGACGCATCACAAGGAGCGACGGCCGAAGCCTCGCAAGCCAAAGCTGAAGCGGCGGCGCACAAGAGCGCGCTTCGCGAACTCCTTGCGCCAGTTCGTACACGGACCACCATCGCGATGGTGATGCAGGTGATCGCCGCGGTCGCGGCCATCGTGCCGTACGTGGCCATCGCCGAGTTGGGTAAGACGCTGATCGTGGGCGGCGACATCGACTCGTCTCGCGTCTGGACGATAGTGTGGGTGGTCGTCTTCGGTCTGGGTATGCGCGCGTTCTTCGGAGGCGGTGCATTGATCGTGACGCACTTCGCCGATGTCAATCTTCAAGCTGTGCTTCGGCGTCGAATCGCAGCGACACTCGGTCGACTTCCACTGGGCTGGTTCACCTCCCACTCGTCCGGAACCGTGCGAAAAGCCGCGCAGAACGACATCTCCGATCTCCACTACCTGGTTGCGCACAGCGCCGTCGAGACCACCGGCGCCATTGCGGTGCCGCTCGTCGGGCTCGGCTACGTGATCTCGATCGACTGGCGTCTGGGACTGGTCGCGATTGCCACCCTCCCGATCTACATGATCGCCTACGCGATGATGACCAAGGACATGGCCGTCAAGATGAGCCGGATGAATGAGGGCATCGCGGCCATCAGCAACACCATCGTCGAGTTCGTCACCGGCATCGCAGTGGTCAAGACCTTCGGTCAGGACAAGCAGTCACATTCTCGATACCGCGACGCTGCCAAGGCGTTTGCCGTCTCGTACGAGGGCTGGGTTCGCCCGATGCTCCGGACCGAGGCGCTGGCCTCGATTGCGTTGAGCGCACCGGTTGTGCTGGTGGTCAACCTTGGCCTCGGCTCGTGGTTCGTCCACTCCGGATGGGTGTCACCCGTCGATGTGCTGACCAGTTCTCTTGTCGCGATGGTGATTCCGGTGTCGGTGACGACCATCGGTTTCGGTATGCAGGCTCGCCGCGAGGCAGCCGCCGCTGCGGCGCGACTGATCGCGCTGTTCGCAACCGACGCTCTGCCGGAAACCGATCATCCGAAAAAGCCTGTGGGGAACGAAGTTCGATTCTCCGGAGTTTCCTTTGCATACGACGACGGCGCCGACGTCCTGTCCGACATCGATCTGACGCTGCCGGAGGGCACGGTGACGGCGTTGGTCGGACCTTCGGGTTCGGGTAAGTCGACGCTGGCAACGCTGGTTCCGAGGTTCCACGACGTGCGTGCCGGATCCGTGGCCATCGGTGGTGTCGACGTCAGGGAAGTCGCTACCGACGAGCTGTACCGCCACGTCGGATTCGTTCTGCAGGACGTGCAGCTGGTCGAAGCGACCGTGCTCGACAACATTCGGCTTGCCCGACCGCAGGCGACTTCGGCCGAGGTGAAGGCCGCTGCCGCAGCCGCGCAGATCGACACCCGAATCGAAGCGCTCCCGAGGGGGTACGACTCGGTGGTCGGGGTCGACGCCAGATTCTCGGGTGGTGAAGCCCAAAGAGTCTCCATCGCGCGTGCGATTCTCGCGGACACTCCTGTTCTCGTGCTCGACGAGGCAACTGCGTTCGCCGACCCGGAGTCCGAAGCCGATATCCAAGAAGCGCTGTCGCGCTTGACGGTGGGGCGCACCGTGCTGGTGATCGCGCACCGGTTGGCTTCGATCGTGAGTGCCGATCAGATCGTGGTCCTCGACGCCGGACGGATCGTGGAGAAGGGCACGCACGATCAGCTTGTGGCGAGTGGTTCAACCTATGCCCGGATGTGGGCGAGTCACAGTCGGGCCGACTCGATTGAACACAGTCGGGCCGACTCGATTGAGCACAGTCGGGCCGACAGCATCGCAGGTACGTCTGACGCAGCAGGAAAGGCCAACTCATGATTCGCGACCTCTTCCGGATACTCGGCCCGCAGAATCAGGGCCGATATCGCGAGTTCCTGGTGTGGGCAGTGTTGTACGGCGTGATGCAGGGTTTGGCAGTGGCGCTTCTGGTCCCGGCGGTGCAGGCACTGTTCGATCAGAACTGGGGCAGTTTCGTTCGGTGGCTCGCCGCCATGGCCGTATGCGCTGTGATCAGTTCGATTGCGCACTACCTGCAGGCGATGAAGGGTTTCGAGTCGGCCCTCACTCTGCTGCGGACGATGCATCTGCGCCTGGGAGATCATCTCGTCACTCTGCCGCTCGGCTGGTTCGGCGCCGGCCGACTCGGGCAGGTGTCGCAGGTTGCCAGCAAGGGCACCATCTCGGTGATGGGGGCCGCTGCCCACCTGATGACACCGATCATCTCCGGAATTGCCAGCCCGGCAACCATTGTCGTGTGCATGTTGTTCTTCGACTGGCGGCTCGGGCTCGCGCTGGTAATCAGCGTTCCGATTCTCTTCGCGGCAGCACGATTTGCCTCGACGATGACTGCCAAGGCCGACGATCGGGCTCATGCAGCGGCCGTCGAATCGAACAATCGAGTGCTCGAATACGCGCGTTGCCAACCGGTCCTGCGTGCTTTCGGACGCACCCACGGGGTGTACGAACCGCTTGACGACGCGATCGAAGCGCAACACACTGCGGGTCGCTCACAACTGTGGTTCGTGGTGATCGGGTCCGTGGTCAACGGGATCGCCCTGCAATTCGTGTTCTCTGCCGTGATCATCTTGGGTGCGTTCCTCGCGCTCGGCGGCGACATCGATCCGGTCACGTTGATCGCGCTACTCGGGCTGACCGCACGGTTCATCCAGCCGCTGGGTGAGATCGGCGAGTTCGGCGGTGCAATCAGAATGGCACGCAATGAAATCCGGCGAATGTCCGAGATCCTCGAAGTTGAACCAATGGTTGAACCCGATACCAGCGGGACGGCGACGGGGGAGACGGCAGTGCAGTTCGACGCCGTCGACTTCGGATACGCGGACGGTGGGCAGGTTCTGCGAAACATCTCCTTCGACGTGCCACGGAAGTCGTTGACGGCGTTGGTCGGTCCGTCAGGGTCCGGCAAAACCACCGTCACCCGGTTGATCTCGCGCTTCTACGACGTCGACTCCGGTGTGGTGCGTGTCGGCGGCGTCGACGTGCGGGACCTCACGAGTGCCGACCTGATGTCGCAGCTGTCTCTGGTCTTCCAGGACGTGTACCTCTTCGACGACACGTTGATCGCGAACATCCGCCTCGGCCGCCCCGAAGCCACGGACGAAGAAGTCTTCGACGTGGCTCGGATCGCGGGCGTCGCGGAAATCGTCGAGCGGCTTCCGCGGGGTTGGGACACCCGTGTCGGTGAGGGCGGGACGGCACTGTCCGGTGGAGAGCGGCAGCGGGTCTCCATTGCGCGCGCACTCCTCAAACGCGCACCTGTCGTTCTGCTCGACGAGGCGACGGCCGCGCTCGATCCCGAGAACGAGGCACACGTGCAGCGTGCGATGCAAGAACTCGCCAGGGAAAGCACACTGCTCGTGATCGCTCACAAACTGTCGACCGTCGTGGCCGCAGATCAGATCATCGTGCTCGGTGACGACGGATCGATCGTCGAAGTGGGAACCCACGAAGTTCTGCTCGCAGCCGGTGGGAACTACGCCGCGTTCTGGAACCAGCGCCACCGTGCGTCGGGATGGCGGTTGGTGGCAAGCTGAGCAGAATGCAGACCGGAAAGAAGACGGGGCGGCCGCCGACGTTGTCGACAACGGACATCGTCGAGGCCGCCCTGGCCGGTGATCTGAGTGAACTGACCATGCCGAGCGTGGCAAAGCGGCTGGGCGTCAGTCATTCTGCACTTTATCGCTACTTCGCAGACCGCGAAGCGCTGCTGCGTGCCTGCTCGGATCATGTTGTGCGTCAGACTGTATGGCCCGATACGAATCGTCCGTGGCGCGAATTCCTGAAGGATTTCTGCGACGTTCTGTGGTCCTCGTTCGAGCGCTATCCAGGTCTGGCCCAGGTCGGTCTCGCAGTTCCGGGCACGCCGCCGGCGATAATCGAGATCGTGGAGAAACTGGTCGGTTCGTTGACTGCGCAAGGCTTCACACCCCACGATGCGATATTGGCGGTGGACTTCATCTCCGAGGTGACCATGACGCAGTTCGCAATGATGGCGGCGATGGACAAGACCGTCAGCTCCGCCGATTCACGTTCCGCGCGACAGGCGTATCAGGAAAGTTGGAATGCATCGGAGTCGTTGATCGAGGGAATCGGCGACGAATCGACGTGGCACGGGCGAGGTTGGTTGGACGAGAAGATCACGATCATGCTCGACGGCCTGGAAAAGCGTGTTATCGGCTGACATTTCTACTAGCTTTGAGAGTAATGCCCGTTTCGGCGTGATACAGGCTAATGTGCACACATAGGACGGGTGGTTGCTGCACCGGGAGGCGGGGATCATGGATCTCGAAGCGATTGTTCTCATCCAAAGACTCAAGTACCGATACGCACGCGCCTTGGACACCAAATCGTGGGTCGAATTCGCCGACACTCTGACCGTCGACGCCACCGCGATCTACGGAGAACAACTCAGTTTCGATTCCCGAGATTCGTTCGTCTCCTTCCTCGAGAACACTCTCGGATCACACATCATCACCGAACATCAGTGCGGGCAACCCGAGATCGACGTCGACGGAGACACCGCAACCGGGATCTGGTGCCTCGCGGACACAGTGGTAATCCCCGAAGACGGCATGCTGCTTCGCGGATCGGCCTTCTATCACGACAGATACACCCGCTGCAGCGACGGTGAATGGCGAATCTCCCACACGAGCTACGAGCGGACCTGGGAATCGGTGGTGGCGCTCGCCGACATGCCGAGTTTCCGATTGACGTCCAACAAGTGGGCGCTGCTGCAGCAACCGTCGTTCGGCGACTCGGTCGTTCGCAACGTCTCCTGAGGTCGCCCGCGATTAGAGTCGGCTCATGGTTGATGCAGATTTTTCGCTGCCTGACGTACGGACGTGGATTCGCGGTATCCCCGCGCTGACCGGAACTCCGCCGCCCGCGCCCGAGTGTTTTCCGGAAAAGCCGGGGGAGTTGTTCCTCGACTGGCTCCGTGCGGCCGTGGCCTTCGGCGTCGTCGAGCCACACGTGTGTGCGCTCTCGACCGTGGACGGCGACGGTATGCCTGATTCTCGTTTCCTCATCCTCAAGGACGTGACCGAGGGTGGGTTCTGGTTCTCTGGTTCAGCTGCTTCGCCGAAAGGTGTTGAGTTGAAAGAAAATCCGCGAGCATCGCTCGCCTTCTACTGGCGCGAAACAGGCCAACAGGTCCGGATTCGCGGAACGGTTCGCGAGGGCGACGACGCACTTCGACGCCGAGACTTCGTCGAACGCTCCGTCACGGCGAGAGCGGTGGCGACGGCAAGTGAGCAGAGCGAGGTGCTCGAAGACTTAGGGGCGTACGACACGTCGGTGGCCGCTGCGGAAGCAAGAATCAGCGACGACCCAGGGTTCGTGTCGGAGG
Organism: Rhodococcus sp. MT28; assembly: GCF_058792695.1. Classification (NCBI taxonomy): domain Bacteria; kingdom Bacillati; phylum Actinomycetota; class Actinomycetes; order Mycobacteriales; family Nocardiaceae; genus Rhodococcus; species Rhodococcus sp. MT28. The sequence goes on along the minus strand of NZ_JBXAFD010000001.1, from coordinate 299,977 downwards.
ACTGGCGTGCGTGGTGCCTCCAGCCGGAGTCTGTCGAGTTCTGGCAGGCAGACTCCGGGCGTCGGCATCTGCGGTGGTTGTACCGGCGCGGCTCGGACCGAGCATGGACACGAGCAGTGCTGTGGCCCTAAGGGGCAGCTGGGCCCAGATCAGCTCGCGCTGATCTCCGGCGATACGAGGTTGACGACGATCGACTGTCCGCCCAGCTTGGCGTGGATTTCGGGATGTTCGAACCCCGAGGACAACAGGTAGCTGCCGAGCATCGTGAGCAACTCGTCCAGATCCGTCGTGGGATCGGAGGAATGTGCGCTCGAGGGTGAGGCCTGATTTGCGATGAGTTCGGTGTGGGTGAGTCGACCGGCCACTCGAACGGCGGCTACGCCCATCGCGTCGCGACGTACGACGGTACGACTCCGAGTTTCGAGCGTCCTCGATGATTCGCGTGTTGAAGCTGGCACTGAAAGGTCCTCTCCGCTGCTGTGTGCGGCCGTGGTTCGGGCAGGAAGCGGAAACGTGAATGCATCGGATTGCTTGGGTGCGGTCGACAGAAAATCCGCTGTGGCGGTGGGACTGGTGGAACCGTTACCCGTGGAAAGGTTGCTCCCAGAACCATTGCTTGCAGAACCATTGCTTGCAGAACCATTACTTGCGGAGCTATTGGCTCTCGATCCGTTGCCGGAACCGTTGGGGCCCACTATTCCGTGAGAATTCTTGTCTTCCATTGTTTCGCTCCTGATGCCCGTAAACAGACCGCCGGTTTGCTTAATCGACGCAAACATACCAGGAGTTGGTTTACGGTCACACCCCTTGTGGAGTTCGGCGTTGAATGCGCAGCCACATTGCGAAGCCCCACAGGACGAAGAATGCATAGACCAGATAGAGGATCGCCGAAGGGTAATAGCCGGCTCGGAAAAGAAGGGGAACACCAACGGCGTCGACGCCGATCCAGATGAGCCAGAATTCGGTCCAGCCGCGCGCCATGCCGTATGTCGCGAGGATGGAGCCGGTGAAGATCCAGGCCTCTGCCCACGCTCCGTACGAGCCGAGGAGGTCGAAGATCCAGGCGAAAGCGATTGTGCCGCTGGTCATGACGGCGATCATGGCGACGCGCTCGCGAGTTGTCGCCCAATGGGGCAGGACTGCGCGACCGGAGTCGCGTGCCCCGCGTCGCCACTGAGTCCACCCGTAGACGCTGACGGTGATGAACAACAACTGACGGCCGGCCTGGCCGTAGAGATTGAGCTCTTGCGGCGTGTGGAAAAGTGCGCCCATGAACACCGTGAACAACAAGGCATTTCCGGCTATACCGACGGGCCACGCCCATACCGAGCGTCGCGCGCCCGCGATCGCGGAGCCGATTCCGAACGCGTTTCCGATGATCTCTCGCCAGAGAATCGTGGCGCTGCCGATGTGCAGTTCGGCGTCGAACAGCGCCTCGATCAGGCTCATCAGTCCGCAGCAGCGACGAGGGGTTCGAGCGTCAGATCCGGGAGTTCCTTCTGGATGTACTGCAGGCGCCACTTGTCACTGACCAGGGCGAGCAGAACACCGTCGGAACGGGTGAAGACCTCCACACCGCGCTGACGGTTCAGTTCGACCTCGGACGCGGCGTCGGTACGGCGAGCCAATGCGTAGCCGAGCGGTTCCATCTTGGCCTCGACGTTGAACTCGGCCTTCATGCGCGCTGCGACGACCTCGAACTGCATCGGGCCGACAGCCGCCATGACGGGGGAGGCGTCGCCGCGGATGTCGTTGCGGAGAATCTGGACGACGCCCTCGGAATCGAGTTGGTCGACAGCACGGCGGAACTGCTTGTACTTGCCGGCGCTTTCGGCGCGCAGGATCGAGAAGTGTTCCGGCGCGAACGACGGGATCGGCGGGAACTCCACCTTCTTCTCGGTGTACAGCGTGTGGCCGGGTGCGAGTGCGGTGGCGTTGACGAGGCCGACGACGTCGCCGGGGAACGCGGATTCGACGGTGGAACGTTCACGTCCGAACACCGTCTGGGCGTACTTGGTCGTGAAGGGCTTGCCGGTTTGGGCGTGTGTGACAACCATGCCGCGCTCGAACACGCCGGAGACGATGCGCATGAACGCCAGACGGTCGCGGTGCGCGGTGTCCATACCGGCCTGCACCTTGAAGACGACCGCACTGAACGGATCGGTGACCTCGCGTGGCTTTCCGCTGAGGTCTTCGCGCCCACGCGGCGGCGGCGCCAATTCGACGAGGGTGTCGAGGATCTGGCGGACGCCGAAGTTGAGCATCGCGGACGCGAAGATCACCGGGGAAGTCTGACCGGCGAGGAACATCTCCTGATCGTGGTCCTGGCCGGTAGCGGAGAGCAGTTCACTCTCCTCGGCCGCGGTCTCCCACTCGGAGCCTTCCTTGGCGAGCGCCGCGTCGGCGTCCATGACCTCTTCGGGGGCGATCTTCGCGCCGCCTGCGGTGCGGGTGAAGCGGACGTACTCGCGAGCCTCACCGTCTTCACCGCGCCGCAGCAGTCCGCGGAAGTCGCCGGCGATGCCGACCGGCCAGTACAGGGGGGTGGGCGTGAGGCCGATCCGTTCGCTGATCTCGTCGAGCAGTTCGAGAGGAGTCTGACCGGGACGGTCCCACTTGTTGATGACGGTGATGACCGGAATGCCGCGGTGACGACACACCTGAAACAGCTTGAGCGTCTGCGGTTCGAGGCCCTTGGCAGCGTCGATGAGCATGACCGCCGCGTCGACGGCGGTCAGGACGCGGTACGTGTCCTCGGAGAAGTCGGAGTGACCGGGGGTGTCGACGAGGTTGATGACGTTGATCTGCTCGTCCGGGGTCTCGGAGGAGTGGTAGTTGAACTGCAGTGCGGTGGAACTGACGGAAATGCCGCGGGCTTTCTCCATCTCCATCCAGTCCGAGACCGTCGACTTGCGGCCTGCCTTGCCGTGGACGGCTCCTGCCTCCGAGATCTTCTTCGCGTGCAGTGCCAGCGCTTCGGTCAGCGTCGACTTTCCGGCGTCGGGATGCGAGATGACGGCGAAGGTGCGGCGACGCTCTGCCTCGGCGGACAGGCCCTTGGTCGTCGTCGTGACCGCGACCGACCCGCTCTCGGTTGAATCGGGGCCTTCGGTGTCGGACTGGACAGTCGAGTCGGAAGGGACGGTCGAGTCGGACGGGGTAGTCAACGAAGAACCTCTCGAAGTGGGCGTCGGTGCCGGCGACGTGCCGGTGCGCGGACAGGTGGAGAGTGCGGCAGCACAACAGAGAAAGGATACTCGCAGACCACGATGCAATAGCCACTGCGGCGTAACACTCGGCGAACGATCGCTGATTATCCATGTATGTGTGTGTTCGAACACACAGCCATTTGTGTCCTGCGAAGAGTTGCACTGATCGAAGAGTGACACTGACCGAGGAGTTGCGTTGAGCAAGTTCACCGAAGAGATGTATGCGACCGCCGCAGTCACCGACCGCGGCCTGGTGACGGGAGAGCCGGACAACGCTTTCCGTCAGACCTGGGGCGACATCCACCAGGAGGCTCGGCGCATGGCCGGCGGCCTGGCCGAGGTCGGTATCGATCGCGGCGTCGCGATCGGCATTCTCGCCGGACAGCCCGTCGACATCGCACCTGCCTGCCAGGCGACGTGGATGCGCGGTGCGTCGGTGACGATGCTGCATCAGCCGACCCCCCGAACGGATCTGGGCGTCTGGGCTCAGGACACCGAGACTGTGATCGACATGATCTCCGCGAAAGCCGTCATTCTGGGTGCGCCCTTCGACGCGGCCAAGCCGCTCCTCGAAGAGCGTGGCATCACCGTCGTGACGGTGGACGAGCTTCGCAGCGGAACGTCGATCGATCCCGTGGAGACGGCCGAATCGGATATCGCACTCCAGCAGTTGACGTCCGGTTCCACCGGTTCGCCCAAGGCCGTGCAGATCACGCACGAGAACTTCTACACAAATGCCTACGCCATGATCAACCGCATCAAGTTCTCCATCGAAGACGACGTGATGGTGAGCTGGCTTCCGCTCTTCCACGACATGGGCATGGTCGGTTTTCTCACGGTTCCGATGCAGGTGGGCGCAGAGGTCATCAGCATCACGCCGATGGATTTCCTGCGCACCCCGGTGCTGTGGGCCGAACTGATGGGCAAGTACGGCGGAACTGTCACCGCCGCACCGAACTTCGCGTACTCGCTCTTGGCTCGTCGACTCGCACAGGCGGAAGACGGGGCAGTCGACCTGTCCAGCGTCCGATACATGTGGAACGGCGCCGAGCCGGTGGATCCCGACACGATGGATGCACTCGCCGAGGCCGGTGCGCGTTTCGGTTTGAACCCGACTGCGCTGGCGCCCGTGTACGGAATGGCGGAAACCACGCTCGCCGTGTCGATTCCGGATCCCGATCAAGGTCAGGTCCTCGACTACGTCGATCCAGACTTTCTCGAATCGATGTCTCGAGCGGTGCCGTCCAATCGCCCCAACGCTCGTGCCCTCGCCACACTCGGCAAGATGGTGCCTGACCTCGAGGGACGCATCGTCGACCGTGACGGTCAGGTGCTTCCGGCCCGCGGTGTCGGAATCATCGAGGTTCGCGGCAAGGCAGTCACTCCCGGGTACGTCACGGTCGACGGACACAAGCCGGCCCAGGACGCCGACGGTTGGCTCGACACCGGTGACGTCGGGTACTTCACCGAGGAAGGACTGGTCGTGGTGTGCGGGCGAGTCAAGGACGTCATCATCATGGGCGGCCGGAACGTGTACCCCACAGACATCGAACGGGCGGCCGGAACCGTTGCCGGTGTGCGTCCCGGAAATGCCGTCGCGATTCGTCTCGACGCCGGCCAGAAGCGTGAGAGCTTTGCAGTCGCCGTCGAGACCAACGCTTTCGAAGATCCGGAAGAGGTCAAGCGTATCGAACGCGAAGTGGTCCACGCCGTGGTTGCCGACGTCGGTGTCCGACCTCGCGCCGTTGCGGTCCTGGGTCCCGGCAGTATCCCGAAGACGTCGTCGGGGAAGCTCCGCCGCGCGAATTCGGCTGCACTGCTGGGTAACTGACCGTCAGTGCAGGCGGTTCTGTGCGGCTTCCAACCCGAGTTCAAGCAGTAGCTCCACTGCATCCGCAGCCTCTTCGCATACGAGATCGAGTTCTTTTCGCTCCGTGGACGAGAACGGCTTGAGAACGTAGTCCGCCGGGTCCATGCGGCCCGGCGGACGACCGATCCCGACGCGCGTGCGCAGGTAGTCCTTGGTGGTCAACGAACTCGAAATGGACCGCAGGCCGTTGTGGCCGCCTTCGCCGCCGCCGAGTTTGAGTCTGATCGTCCCGAAATCGAGATCCAGTTCGTCGTGGACGACGATGATGTTCGCGGCGTCGACCGAGAAGAACCGTGCGAGACCGGCGACAGCGCCACCCGAGAGATTCATGTACGAGCGTGGTTTTCCGAGAATCACGCGCCGGCCGGCGAGGCGACCTTCGACGATTTCGGCACCACTCTTCTTGTGTACGTTGAACTTTCCGCCCATGCGCCCGGCAAGGGTGCCGGCGACCATGAAGCCGACGTTGTGCCGGGTCTTCTCGTACTGGGGGCCGGGATTACCCAGGCCGATGACGAGGGCGGTATCTGTGCTCAACGGACGCTACTTTCTGGCTTGATTTTTCCTGCTACGCACGAACGGCGCGTCACTCCGAATCGGAATGACGCGCCGCGCGCAGTGAGTTCTGTTGGAACCGAGAGGATCAGGCCTCTTCTGCAGCCTCGTCGGCGGCGGGAGCTTCTGCGCCCTCTTCGAGGTCTGCCTCGGTGGGTGCAGCAACGACGTTGACGATCAGGGTGTCGGCGTCAGCCTGCAGGGTCGAGCCCTTGGGCAGTTCGAGCTGGCTGGCCAGGATCTGGGTTCCGATCTCGAGACCCTCGACCGAAACCTCGATCTGCTCGGGGATGTGAAGCGCGTCGGCCTCGATGGAGATCGTGGATGCGTCCTGCGCGACCATCGTGCCTGCAGCAGCATCGCCGACGACGATGACGTTCACGTCGATCGTGACCTTCTCGCCCTTCTTGATGACGAGGAGGTCGGCGTGCTCGATGTAGTTGCGGATGGGGTGCACGACGACCGACTTGGTCAGTGCAACCTGCTCCGTGCCCTCGATGTCGAGGGTGAGGATGGCGTTGGTGCCGTGTGCACGGAGGATGGCGGCGAAGTCGCGAGCCGGCACATTGAGGTGGCGGGGATCTTCACCGTGGCCGTACAGAACCGTGGGGACCTGGCCGTCACGACGTGCGCGGCGAGCTGCGCCCTTGCCGAATTCGGTGCGGACGACGGCGACGAGGTTGTTTTCTTCAGACATGATGAAACGGCTCCTACAACTCACGGGGTTCGTGCTCGGTTTACTGACGTGTGGTTTTGCCTGCGGCAAGGCGGACAGGCGCGCACACGGCCAGGAGCGAAACGCTCGAGCTGAGCCGTAGCCGCGTCGATCACGGTAAACCTGCAACGTGTGGAACTGCTGCGATTCACCCTCGCCGAGACAACTTTGGATACGTTACCGGAGTTTGCTCCCGGCCGCTAATCGCAGGTGGTGGGGACCTGGCCGTGTGGACGTGGTTCGCGTCACATCGAAAGCGGTAGCCTGACGGAGTGACCACCGTGGGGAACGCTCCCGAAGGCAGTCGGCTCGGTGCCGTCGTGCCGGGTACCGACCTGTCGCAGCATGCTCGCCTACTCAGTCGGGTGCACGACGCAGTTCTCTCCGGCCAGGAACCACCGGCGCAGCCGCGGACCGTCGTGGCGCGGTCGTGGTCGAGGGTGGCCGCCGGCGGGCTCACGCCGGATCACTGCGGTGCGTCTACTGTTGCCGATTTCTCCGAGTTGGAGGCGAGGCGTTCGCGTACCGCGCTGCGAAGCGTTCTGCCCGAACTGCGAACCACGCTCACCGAGGTCGCCGAGGACGCGGGCTTCATCGTGGTCGTTGCCGACGCCGACGGTGTCCTGCTCTGGCGCGAAGGGGCGAAGACCGTCAAACGTGCGGCGGACGCTCTCGGGTTCGCGGAAGGCGCACGCTGGTCGGAGCAGTCGGTGGGGACCAACGCGATAGGTACCGCGCTGATCGAAGACTCTGCGGTGCAACTCTTCTCGGCCGAGCACTATGCGCCCACGCATCACAATTGGTCGTGTACCGGCTCGCCCGTGCACGACCCACGGACGGGCGAGATACTGGGCGTGGTGGACATCAGTGGATCCGCAGCTTCGGTGCATCCCACCACCGTCGCGCTGGTGCGCACCGCGGTTCGCCTCGCGGAGGCGACGCTGTGGCGCGAGCACGCGGCTTCGCTCGAGCGCCTGCGCTCGCGGGCGGCACCGCTGTTCGCGGCAGGAACAGGTCCGGCATTGGTGGTCGACGAGTACGGCTGGGTGGCCGGCGCCAGCGGGATTGCCGCGCCTGACCGCGTGGCAGCACCCAGTGCGGGAAAGCCCGTCATCGTGCCAGGTCTGGGGATGTGTCTGCCTGAGCCGCTCGGAGACGGCTGGCTGTTGCGCACCGGCGTCGGCGGGCCGTTGATCGAGCTGGAGCTGGCCCTCGGCGCATCGCCGCAGGTGACGGTGCGTGGTGACGCCAACTGGACGCGCGCGCTTTCGCCGCGTCACGCCCAGATCTTGCGGGCACTGGCAGCCGTCGGTCCGGCAGGTGTGGATGCCGCAGGCCTGAGCGAAGTGCTCTTCGGTGATCGCGAGCATGTCGTGGCAGTGCGCGCCGAGGTGTCCAGACTGAGGAAACACCTCGGCGCGGTCCTGCAGACTCAGCCGTACCGCTTTGCCGAGGGCGTGCGAGTTGTGGTGATCTAGCGCGCCGCGCTGATTCCGGCACGACGTCCGAAGAAGCTGCCGTCGCCGAGACTTGTCCCGCTGGCGTAACCGCCCGCACAGACACCGGACGTGCAGCGACCCGCTGCGAAAAGTCCGGGGATCGGCGCACCCGAGACGTGCAGAACCTCGGAATCGACGGTGGTCTTCAATCCTCCCAGCGTGAATCCGCCTGTGCGGCCACGGAGATCGATTGCCGCGAACGGGCCGACGATCGGCTTCACCCACTCGGACTTCTTGCCGAGCACCGGATCCGAACCTTCAGCCGCGTGCCGGTTGTAGAGGTCGACGGTGGATTGCAGCGATCCGGCGGGCAATCCCATCTCGGCTTCGAGTTCCTCGACGGTCTCCGCCACCCAGCTCGGCTGCGCCCGCAACTGTGCACTGGACGATTCGGCATTCATGCCTTCCTCGTACGCAGCTTCGTCGATCACGAGGAATGCCTGGTTGTCCTGCTGGAACAGCGTTGCCTGGCCGACGCGGCCGGGGTAGGTGTCCTCGGGGATGTATCGCTGACCGCGGCCGTTGACAAGAATGCCGCGCACCATCAACTGCGGGTCGCAGAAGAACGCGACCTCGGTGGCGTCCATGTGTGCGGTGTCGGCGCCGAGTGCCTGACCGATCTGGATTGCGCGGCCGTCGTGCGCCTCGATGGAGGCCGCCGGGTGGCCGAAGATACGCGGTGCGTTCGAGCGCACCATCTCGTTGTTGTACGCGAAGCTGCCCATCGCCAGCACGACTCCCTTGCGTGCGCGAATCGCGACGTCTTTGCCGTAACGCTTGGCGACGACGCCGACAACCCGATCGCCGTCTACCACCACAGTTTGGACGCGCAGATCGTATTCTGCTCGGACGCCGAGCTTTTCGGCCGTCTCGACGAGTGGCTTCATCAGCATGTAGCCGCCGCCCTTCTCGCCGGTGTTCTTCTCGGACATCTGCGGAACGTGTCCGCGGGGCGCGGGGTCGACGAGGGTGTTGAACGGCGCGGCGTTCTCGCCTCCCGAGTACATCAGGCCGTCGTCGTACGGCGGTTCCCAGCCGGGCTGACCCCAGAACGATTCCTTGAACGGGACCCCGGCGTCGACGAGCCAGTTGTAGTGATCGACGCTGCCCTCGCAGTACGCGTCGATCTTCGTATCGTCGGTTCCGGGGCCGAGCGCTGCCTTCATGAACGTCTTCATGTTCTCGACCGAGTCCTCGAACCCGCACGCCTTCTGCAACGGCGTTCCACCGCCCAGGTAGATGAATCCACCAGCCAGTGACGCGGCTCCGCCCCAACCGCCCGTCCGCTCCAGGACGAGCACCTCGGCGCCGGCACGAGCTGCTTCGATCGCAGCGGTGACGCCGGCGATGCCGTATCCCGCGATGACGACGTCGGCCTCGTAGTCCCAGGTGGTGATGTCGGCAGCGGAGATCGGTCTGACGGTGGGGTCGGCCATGCGAATAGTCCTCTCGGAAGGCGAAACTGCTGATCACCCCACAGTTGCAGTTTCGACTTCCGCAGATCAGGCATGGTCCCGGTCAACGGGAGGTTTGCAAACTCCTCACCGCGCCCAGAAATGTGTCCAGGTCGGCTTCGTCGACGAAGTAGTGCGGCGATGCGCGAACCACGGCGTCGAGTCCGCGGGCATCCATGTCGAGGAGGGTGGACCCGCGACCGCTGACGGTGACGGTGATGTTCTGTGCTGCAAGCTGATCCCGAACCAGGTGCTCGGAAATACCGTCGACGGTGAAGGAAACGATGCCGCTCAGATGGGTTCCTCGATCGCGGACTTCGACTCCGGAAATCGCTGCCAGACCTTCCCTCAGCGTGACTGCTCGGGATTCGATCTGCTCCCACGCCGTGTCGGTGCCGATCGAGAGCAGATAGTCGGCGGCGACGCCGAGACCCAGGCGCGCCGCGACACTCGTTTCCCAGAGTTCGAATCGTGTTGCATCCGGCGCAGGGACGAAGCTGTTCTCGCCGGTCCATTCCGCTCCGTGCAGGTCCATCGCAGCGGGTTCGAGTGCATCGACGAGTCCGGGGCGGACGTACAGGAATCCGGTTCCGCGTGGCCCGCGGAGCCACTTGCGGCCGGTTGCGCTGAGGGCGTCGACGCCGAGTTCGGTGACGTCGATGGGCAATTGGCCGACGGACTGGCATGCGTCGAGCAGAACGAGCGAGCCGTGGGCCCTCGCGAGTTCGACGACCTCGCGAACGGGGTTGATCAGGCCGCCGTTGGTGGGGACGTGGACGACGGAGACGACGCGAACCCGATCGTCGAGCATGTTCTCGAGTGCGTCGAGGTCGATGCGTCCGTACTGATCGCTCGGGATGATCTCGACGTGGGCACCGGTCGAACGCGCCCGCCCCAGTGCAGCGATGGCGTTGCTCGCGTATTCGACTCCGCTGATGAGAATTCGATCACCGGGTCCGAGCGGAACGGCAGCGAGGAAGTCGTTCCACGCGCGGGTCGCGCTGTCCGTCAAAGCGATATCGGTTGCCTGAGCACCGATGACCCGGGCCAGCGAATGGGGAACAGCAGCGAGGGCGCCGCTCTGACGAGCAGCTGCGACGTATCCGCCGACGTCGGCTTCACGTCGCAGGTGCTCGATCATCGTGGCCGGCACCGGCTCGGGCGGGAGCGAGGATCCCGCGCTGTCGAGGAACACCTTGTCAAGGCATCCGGGAGTGTCGCGGCGGATCGTGTCGAGATCGAACATGGCACCTTCCGTTCATGTCGGTGTGGTTCAAACTACCTGTGAACGAAGCTGTCCCGATGGAGCGAAGACTGGGCACGGCCGATGCCGTGGTGATCGGCCTCGGCGCGATGATCGGCGCCGGAGTCTTCGTGGTGTTCGCGCCCGCTGCCACAGTAGCCGGTACCGGGTTGCTTGTGGGCCTGGCGATTGCAGCGTTCATCGCATTCTGCAACGCGACGTCGTCGGCGCAGCTTGCGGCCAGATACCCCACTTCAGGCGGGACCTACGTCTACGGACGTGAGCAGCTCGGACCCTGGTGGGGGTTTGCCGCCGGCTGGTCGTTCGTGATCGGGAAGACCGCGAGCTGCGCGGCAATGGCTCTAACTTTCGCGACGTATGTTGCGCCTACGGCGTGGCGTGTCCCCGTCGCGGTATTGGTGGTGGCAGCGCTGGTTGCAGTCAACTACCGCGGAGTCACGCGGACGGCGCACATGGCCAGGGTGATCGTCGCCGTGTCGACGACGGCGCTGTGTGTAGCGCTGGTGGTTGCCGTCGTCGGTCCTGGTGCGGTGCGCGAGTTCCCGGATCTCGCATTCGGGTCGTGGTACGGCATTCTGCAATCGGCGGGACTGCTGTTCTTTGCCTTCGCCGGGTACGCCAGGATCGCGACGCTGGGGGAGGAAGTGCGTGATCCGCGTCGAACGATTCCGCGGACGATCCTGATCGCACTCACCGTCGCCGTCATCCTCTATGCGCTGGTAGCGGTGGTGCTGTTGGTGACGCTGGGACCTGATCGGCTGGCGAATTCGGCGCGACCACTGGCAGATGCGGTGGGCGCAGTCGGGTGGAGCTGGGCCGTTCCCGTAGTGGTGATCGGTGCCGCGGCGGCGTCGGCGGGGGCGCTGCTGGCTCTGATCGCCGGCGTGAGTCGTACGGCGATGGCGATGGCCCGCGAGCGCGATCTGCCAGTGGCCCTCGCTGCAGTCCATCCACGGTTCGGGGTCCCTCACCATGCGGAACTTGTGGTCGGTGCCGTTGTGATCGCCTTGGTCTCGACAACCGATCTTCGTGGGGTGATCGGCTTTTCGTCGTTCGGAGTGCTGCTCTACTACTTCGTCGCGAACGTGAGTGCGTACAGCCAACGCGGTGTGGACCGGATGTATCCGAAGTGGCTGCAAGCGGTCGGCGCGGCTGGTTGTGTCGTTCTGGTGGTCACACTTCCGTGGATCGCGGTTGTTTCCGGCGCAGGTGTGGTTCTGGCCGGTTGTGGGTACCGGTGGATACGACTGAAGAAATTCAACGACACGTAACACCACAAAGGGTGCATCTCGGACGTTGGCGTTCTATCGTCGGTAGCGACCGCGAAGACCGCCCGAAGGGGAAGTCGAATGGTGACAGCAGCGTTGACAGCAGCACAGACCACGCAGGTGGATTCACGTCCTGCGGCCGAGGCCTACGTCGGTGGTGTGTGCTTCAAACAGGGGCCACCCCGTTTGGTCGGAGCTGAGCTCGAATGGCTGACCAGCCAGGTTCCCGGTGGGGAGCGGCCGTCAGCAGCGACTCTGGCAAAGGCACTCGGGCGACACGCACCCACCAGTATCGACCCGGATTCACCAGCGGTTCCGCTTCCTCGTGGCAGCCTCGTCACCGTAGAACCTGGCGGACAGATCGAACTCTCGTCAGCGCCGCGGACGTCCGCCCGAGAACTGTGTGACTGTCTCGACGAAGACCGTCGTACTCTCGAAACACTCCTCGCGTCGTACTCCATCGAAATCAGTTCTGCCGCGGCCGACGTCGCCCGACCACCTTCCCGGATTCTCCGGTTGCCACGTTATTGCGCAATGGAATCCCGCTTCGCCGGGATAGGACCGTACGGCACCTTGATGATGTGCAATACAGCAGCAGTGCAGGTCAGTGTCGATGCCGGCGGCAGCCCGGAGTCCATTGCCAAGCGCTGGCGGCTCCTCGGGGACATGGGGCCGGCGCTCATCGCTGCGTTTGCGTGTTCTCCACGCTTGCAAGGGGTTCCGAGAGGGGATTGGGCGTCCCAACGCATGCGGACGTGGCTCGAACTCGATTCCTGGCGAACGGTCGCAGTCCCGGAAGTGCAGGACTACGCCGGCTGGGCGCTCGATGTTCCGCTGATGTGTGTGCGAAACGAGGGCGACGATTGGACGGCTCCGCGGGGTGCCACTTTCGGGGACTGGATAGACGGCGCTTTGGATGCCGAGGTCGGACGCCGACCCGTCTGGGCGGACTTGGACTATCACCTGTCCACGCTGTTCCCGCCGGTTCGCGCTGTCGGCCATCTGGAGGTTCGCTACATCGATGCGCAGCCGGGAGATCTGTGGCGAGTACCGGTAGCAGCGATCGACGCGTTGCTGTCCGGGCCTGCCGTGATGCGTGAGGCGAGTGATGCCGCAGCGTCGACGGCCGGGAGATGGCGGGATGCGGCAGAGTACGGTTTGGACGACGTCGAACTGCGTTCGGCGGCAACCTCTCTGATGTCGCTTGCCGCGTCGTACGCGCCGGAGCCGCAGTTTGTCCGTCTTCTCGATGCCGCAGCCGAACGGTGTTGTCGCGCAATTGTGCCCGGTGAGAGCGACACATGACGGGGGAGATCACCAAGGAAGCGGTCGAGGCCGTACTTCTGCGAGCGCGTGAACGGTCGACGCTGCTCACAGACTGCGTCGACGATACCGAATTGGTCGCTCAGCATTCTCCGTTGATGAGTCCACTCGTGTGGGACCTGGCGCATATCGGCAATCAAGAGGAACTCTGGCTGGTGCGAGATGTCGGTGGCCGCGATCCGGTGCGTAGCGACATAGACGAGCTGTACGACGCGTTCAAGCATTCGAGATCGTCGAGACCCACACTTCCCCTGCTCAACCCGGCCGAGGCGCGCGAATACGTACGTACGGTTCGCGGGAAGGTCTGGGATGTGCTCGAAGCCAGCACCTTCGGACGCACAGAACTCGACATGGACGGTTTTGCCTTCGGGATGATCGCGCAGCACGAGCAGCAACACGCCGAAACCATGCTCGCAACACACCAATTGCGTTCGGGACCCACGGCACTCGTTGCCACACCCGCTCCGCAAGCGGCCCGCATGCCGGAACTCGACGAGGTCACGATCCCCGCCGGCCCCTTCGTCATGGGGACCGACGACGAACCGTGGGCACTCGACAACGAGCGCACTGCGCATCAGGTCTATCTCACCGACTTCGCGATCGACAGATTCCCGGTCACCAATGGGCAGTTCGTCGAATTCATCGAGGACGGCGGCTATTCCCGACCGGAACTGTGGTCTCGAGACGGTTGGCGGCATCGCGTCGACGCGAAGCTCCGTGCACCACTGTTCTGGGAACGCGACAGTTCGGGTTGGTGGCACGAGACTTTCGGCGTCGAGGCTCCGGTCCCACCGGACAAGCCCGTCGTGCATGTGAGCTTCTACGAAGCCGAGGCCTACGCGTGCTGGGCAGGCAAACGGCTTCCCACCGAGGCGGAATGGGAAAAGGCCGCGCGGTGGGATCCGGAATCCGGAAGATCGCGACGATTCCCGTGGGGGGACGTGTCCGCAGACGAGAAACTTGCCAATCTCGGTCAGCGCCATCTCGGTCCCGCCGGCGTCGGCTCGTACCCGGCGGGTGCATCGGCAGCAGGTGTCGAGCAGTTGATCGGTGACGTGTGGGAGTGGACGTCTTCGGGTTTCCATCCGTATCCGGGTTTCCGGGCCTTCCCCTACCGGGAGTACTCGGAGGTGTTCTTCGGCGGCGACTACAAAGTGTTGCGAGGGGGATCGTTCGGGACCGACAGCGTTGCCTGCCGGGGGACGTTCCGCAACTGGGACCACCCGATCAGGCGCCAGATCTTCTCGGGTTTTCGCTGCGCCAGAACGATTTCGGGTAGATCCTGACATGTGTCGGCACCTCGGGTATCTCGGGCCGCCGCGTTCGGTTCGTGAACTCCTCCACGACGGCGAGAACTCACTGATGCGACAGTCGTGGGCACCTCGCGAGATGCGTGGCGGCGGGACCATCAATGCCGACGGATTCGGCGCGGTGTGGTGGAACGGTGGAAGGCAGGGACGGTACCGCAGTATCTCGCCGATCTGGTCGGACCCGACAGTCGACGAGACGTTGTCCCACATCGTTTCCGGATCCGTTCTCGCCGCCGTACGTTCCGCGACGGAGGGGATGGCCGTCGAGATCGGTGCCTGCGCACCGTTCGTCGACGGAACCTACGCTTTCAGCCACAACGGAGCGGTATCCGGTTGGCCTGGCTCACTCGCCGACTTGGCAGCAGAAGTTCCGGCCGTCGAATTGCTGAAGATGCCCGCGCCGACGGATGCTGCCTTGTTGTGGACAGTGCTTCGGCATCGGTTGAAGTCGAAGCCCGCGGAAGCCGCCGTGACGAGCCTCGTTCACGATGTGGCTGCGGCGGCACCGGATTCACGATTGAACCTCCTGTTCGGCGACGGGCAGGAACTGTGGGCCACGGCGTGGGGCCACACGTTGTACACGCGGGTCGACGAGTCGCGGGCACTGATCGTTTCCGAACCGTCCGATCGTTCGCCGGACTGGGAGCAGGTGCCGGACCGGCACATCGTCTGCGCGCGTCCCGGCCATTTGATCATCACGCCGATACCGATGGGAGAACAATGAAAACCCCTACGCTCGAGGTTTATCTGACACCGGCCGAATCGGTCGACGCATTGCGAGCCGAGGCCAGGGAGGGCTTGACCGCTACGCCGAAGTGGCTCTCGCCCAAATGGTTCTACGACGCGCGTGGAAGTGAACTCTTCGAGGAGATCACGGCCTTACCCGAGTATTACCCCACCCGTACCGAACGCGGCCTGCTCGCTCGGTACGCCGACGAGATCGCGGCGTTGACCGAACCCGAGATCCTGATCGAACTGGGTTCAGGTTCCTCTGAGAAGACGCGGTTACTCCTCGACGCGATGACGGCTCGCGGAACTCTGCGAACGTATGTACCACAGGATGTTTCGGTGACGGCCCTCGAAGGTGCGGCGCAGCAAGTCGGTGCCGAGTTTCCCGGAATCGACGTGGTAGGGGTGGTCAGTGACTTCACCGGTTCGCTGCATCATCTACCCGGGGGTGGACGGCGCGCGGTCGCTTTTCTCGGTGGAACTCTCGGCAATCTCGTTCCGGCAGAACGCGCCGAGTTCCTCTCGGGCATTGCAGCGGTGCTCGATCCCGGTGAGAACCTGATCCTGGGCGTGGGGTTGGTGATCGATCCCGCAGTCCTCGTTCCCGCCTACGACGACGCTGCCGGTGTGACTGCGCAGTTCAATCTCAATGTTCTCTCGGTCCTGAACAAGCAACTGGGAGCGAACTTTCCCTTGGAGGACTTCCGTCACGTCGCGCTCTGGGATGCCGAGAACGAGTGGATCGAGATGCGCCTGGAAGCACTTCGTGAAGTCTCGGTGCATATCGACGACCTGGATCTGGAGATCACCTTCGCAGCGGGCGAGCAGCTGCGCACCGAGATCTCGGCGAAGTTCACCGAGGAGGGGATTGCCGCGGAACTCGCGTCCGCGGGCTTCGGGGTGCGGAAGGTGTGGACGGATCAGGATCAGCGCTTTGCGCTGTTGTGCGCGCAGCGGGCGTGAAGTGGGCGCTTGTCAGAGGATGCTGTCTCCCCCCTAGAAGTGTCTCAAAAGTTCTGTAGGCGGCAATATTTGAGAAGTGTCGAGAGTAGAGATCTGCGGTGCCGGTATGGACAGCGTCCGACACCGGCGCAAGATCCACGAGATGCGCGAGTTTTACATAGGACTGGTCATCGCTCGCGCCGAGCGGATACTCCTGCTCGCCGGCCTTGCGCTCGAATTTTGACTGCGCCTCAGCGGGGTCGCCAGCCCAGATGAGATAACAGTCCTCTCGGTAGAAGCACCCGACCCCGTCATTCTTCCCCAACTCGAATATCGCTATGCCGAAGTACGGTTGATCTCGTGTCGGATGCTGAGTCATGCGATTGAACGTAGTGACATCGGAGCGCAAAAGGTATCGGTGAATACCCCGGGATTTCGCAAAAACTTGTCGGTGGGCGCCCGTAGAATCGCTCATATGTTCGAATCGAAGACTTCCGCGGACGCGCTGTTTCGGCAGCATGCGGAAATCGCGCGCGCCCACTTCCTCGAGATCGACGCGGTCACTGCGCTGTACTTGGACCGTTGTGAGGAGGATGCCGCGGTTGGAGTCAATGAGGCTTTTCGGGGTCAATTCGCGCACGTGGAGATCGCGTCGATACTGAGCATTACGGAGTACGCCGCGCAGAAAATGATTGCACTGGGATGTGACCTGCGCTGGCGACTTCCGCGGGTGGCGGCCGCTTTTGCTTGCGGTGACATCGATCTGGCCAAAGCGATGGCACTGTCCGAAGCTCTCGCCAACGTTTCCGAGCACGCGCTCGATGACATCGAGCGACTCCTCGTGGACGGTGCCTGCCGTGTAACCGGTAACAAGTTGAAGGCGCGCGCACGAGGTCTCATTGCTCGGCACGACCCTGATGGGGTGCGTGCCAGGCGAGTTCGTGCGGAGGCGGATCGGGACGTTCGGACGTGCGCGTCGCACGACGGTATGTCGACTCTGGACGGAATGCTTCCAGCGGTCGGCGCTCAGACTTTGGCCACGAGGCTCCGTGCGATGTCGATGCAGGTCTGTGGTTCCGATCCGAGAACTTTCGGGCAACGGCGTGCCGATGCACTGATCGCATTGGCGGAAGGAAAGACGTCGTTGGATTGTCAGTGCGACGGCGATTGCACCCGTAGGGATGATACGAAGACCTCCGCGCTCCCGATTGCGACAATTCTTGTGGGTGTCAACGCCTCCACCCTGCTCGGATTCGACGACCTGCCAGGCTATTTGCAGGGGTACGGCCACATCGATGCCGACCATGCGCGCGCGATCGCCGCGGACGCCACGTGGCAGAGAGTCCTCACCCTTGCACCGTCCGAGGTGCAACATTGTTCGACTGCGGGGGCAGTCGGACCGGTGCTCGGCGTGGGTCGGTCGATGCGCTCACCGGAGATATTGCCCGCTGCGGCAAGGGATAATCGCTCGAGAAGGAACAGTGGTTCGCGGCGCGGTGAATCCACGTACCAGCCGTCCGCGGCGTTGGTGACGATTGTAAGGACGCGAGACGGTACGTGCCGCTTTCCGAATTGTGTTGTGCGTTCTGATAGTTGCGATATCGATCACACGGTGCCGTTCGATCACGGCAACCCCGCTCAGGGAGGGCCTACTGCAGAACGGAACTTGGCCTGTCTGTGTCGAAAACATCACCGACTGAAGACGTTTGGCAGGTGGACAGTGAAGCAAATCGGAGGTGGTCTTCTGGAGTGGAAAGATCCGTCAGGACGACGAACGGTTACCGCGCCCGTAGGCCCATTCTGTGACCCCGAACTGAGAGTGCCCGACGCGGCGAGACTGCATTTGACGGACGACGATGCGCTGGAACGACGTTTCGGACTTCGGGACAGGGGAGTGGAAGCGGATCTCGAATACCTCCTGGACTGGAGTGTGCCCGGCTGGCGGAAGGCACGATCTGCATCAAGACGTAACGCATACCCACTGGCGAACGCTTTGCCGGAGTTTGCCGACTTCTGAAGGGGTTTCGTTTCTCCTGTGGCCTGCGGGTATAGCGAGAGGGCCCGAAAAATGGTGTTTGTCTGTTTATAGTGAGGCGCAGAACGGTTTCCGACCCGAGGAGAACGCGTGCGTCATCCGAAGCTCGCCGCATTGACCGTGGCCCTGACTGCAGTACTGGTGATGCCGGTAACGCAGAGCGTGGCTCAACCATTCCCCTTCGACCCCGGCAGTTTCGGCAACGGAAGCACCGGATCGTTGGGGAGCGACGACCCGGACATACCCATCGAGGACACCCTCCCGCAGTTGTCGGTCACCACACTGGTCGACGGACTCGACCACCCCTGGGACGTGGTGGCGGCCCCGGACGGTGCAATCCTGACCGGACAACGATCCGGCGGATTCTTCGTTCGCCGAGGCGACAACACGACAGGTCCAGTCGCTGCTGACCTTTCGGATCTCTACGCGCAGTCCGAAACCGGGCTCATGGGCATCGCGCTTGCTCGCGACTTCGCTCAGTCGCGCACCCTGTACACCTGCCAAGGATTCAGCGCTGGGGGAGTCACGGACGTTCGAGTGATCGCGTGGACCGTCGACGCCGGATGGACCGCACTCACGCGAACCGGAACTGTATTGCCAGGAATCCCGGTCTCGTCCGGGCGTCACGGGGGTTGCCGAATTCTTGCGGCGCAGGACGGAACGCTGTTCGTCGGGACGGGTGACACCGCGACGCCGAGCGTCCCCCAGGATCCGAATTCGCTGGGCGGCAAGGTCTTGCACATCAACGCCGACGGAACTCCGGCGGCGGGGAATCCGAATGCTTCCAGCCCGGTCTACACGCTCGGGCACCGCAACGTCCAAGGCTTGGCCGTGCAACCCGGAACCGGCCGGGTGTACTCGGTTGAACAGGGCACAAGCGTCGACGACGAAGTCAACCTGCTTACCCCCGGCGGAAATTACGGCTACCGCCCGGATCGGCTTCCCGGAACGTACGACGAATCCGTGCCGATGACCGACCCGGTGCGAGTGCCGGGAGCAATTGCGGCGGTGTGGCGTTCGGGTAGCTCGACGTTGGCTACCGCCAGCGCTGCCTTCACCGGTGGAGCTGCATGGGGTGCCTGGGACGGTGCGCTCGTAATGGGTGGCCTCAAGAGCAAGGAACTGATCTTCCTCCGCCTGAATGCCGACGGACGCTCGGTCGACGCGCAGACCTTCGGGTTGGAGAACCAGTTCGGTCGCTTGCGGTCGGTGACCCCGACGCCCGACGGCTCGCTCCTGGTGACCACCGACAACGGCGCCGGCGACAAGGTGCTGCGGGTGACGCCCACGCCCTGATCTTCAGTACCAGGCGATGACCCGGCACGGACCACCCGAACCACCCGCATGCGTCGGCGCTCCCACCATCACCGTGGCGCCGACGGCCGGAAGTGCGGACAGATTTGCGAGGGCTTCGACTGCGTACTTTCCTGAGCCCAAAGCGCTTCGGTGAGCCCCGTGGGTGGTGCTTCGGCCCGCGTCGATGCTGAGGGTGTCCGAGCCCACGGCGACGATGTTGCGCTCGCGGACGAGAAAGTCGATCGCCTCGGGGTTGAATCCCGGTGTGTGTTGCACGCCGAGTGCATCTCGATTCGTGAAGGCGCCACCGGCACCGGCCCGGGTATCCCAACCCGAGTTCATCGCAACCAGGCTGCGGGGAGCGATGGTCCCGTGGAGGGACTCCCAATCGAGGATGTCCTGGCGGGTGAGCAGTGTGTCGGGGTCGACGGAGGCTCGGGCACTGATGTCGACGACCGCAATCGGCACGACGAGGTCGGCGACGGGAATCTTCTCGACGGTGATTCCGTCCGCACTGGCGTGTGCGGGAGCGTCGATGTGAGTACCAGTGTGTTCTTCGAGGCGGAGTTCGTTGAGGTAGAAGTTTCCACCTGACCCGGCGGAGCCGAGCGAGCCCAGAGATCCGGCGGCGTCGGCGATCTTCGCCAGGTTTCTCATCTCGAACGAGCGCGCGCCCGGCCACACCGGGAACTCCGGCGTCAGTACGTGGGTCAGATCGACGATGGTCTGACCTGTTGGTGCTGCCGACGCAGTGGGCTGTACAGCGCCGGCCATGACGGTCGCGCCGAGGGCACCGGTGCCCAGCGCCGCGAACATCGATCGACGGCTGATCTTCCTGCCCTCGCGTCCGATTGATTCGTAGACCTCCGACAAGACCTTCGGTGAGCACATCAGAAACTCCAGATCACTGGGATCAACACCGTTGCAACTATCAGGAACCACAACAACATCGGGAGTCCGAGCTTCCAGTAGTCGCCGAACTTGTAACCACCAGGGCCCATCACCATCATGTTCGCGGGAGTGGCTACAGGCGTCAGGAAGGAGGCCGCGGCAGCGACGGTGACCGTCATCAGAAGGGGCAGCACCGAGATGTCGAGTTCGATGGCGACCGAGATCGCGATCGGCGTGATGATCAACGCGGTTGCAGTGTTGCTGATCAGCTGGCCCAGAGTCGCCGTCACGACGAAGAGTCCAGCGACGACGACATACGGGCTTGCCCCACCGACGACGTCGACAAACGCATGCGCGAGCTTTTCGGCCGCGCCGGTCTGCTGGATTGCGGTCGACAGCGGGATCATTCCGCCGACGAGAATCAACGTGGTCCACGAGATGGACCGATGCGCCTGCTCGACGCTGATGACTCGTAGCAGCACCATCGCACATGCCGCGAGGAGTCCGGCTATCGCGGATGGCACCAATCCGAACGTCAGCATCACTACCATCGCCGCAACGACGACGAGAGCGATGACCGCGCGGGTTCCCAACGGGGCTGCCTGCTTACGGATCTGGGCAGGTGCGTCGACCACGAGGACGTTCGGATCGACGGCGGTGTGGGTGTCGAGATCGTCCCAGCTTCCTTGCAGGAGAAGCGTGTCACCGGCCGCCAACTTGACGCCCTTGGGGCCGCAGTCCTCACCGGCGCGCTGGACTGCGAGTATCACCAGATCTCCACTGTCGGTCACCATGCCCGGAAAAGCCCTGTCGCCGATCATTTCCGAGCGCGGCGGGATGATCACTTCGACCACGCCGTCGTGCTTGGTGATCAAGGGCTCTGCGGACGGCGCATCCTTTCCCATGAGCTGATACTGCTTCGCGAGGGTCTTGGCATGCCGGCTCAGGTCAGGCGACATCGACGTCCCAGCACGATGGGGGAGGACGTGAGGACCGAGAAGTACGGCGATCGCAATCGTTCCCAATACGAGCGGCGCACCGACCAAGGTGAAACTGAAGAACCCGAAAGCACCGGCCCCGGATTCCTCGGCGGCTTCGGAAACGATGATGTTGACCGGTGTTCCGGTCAAGGTGAGCATCGATCCGGCATGGGCGGCAAATGCCAACGGCAGAAGCAGTTGTGACGTCGATTTACCGAGACGTACCGCCAAGACGACCACCATCGGTACCAACGCGGCTACGGCCCCGTTGACGCTGATCAATGCGGTCAACGCGGCAACCAGCAACATGATCGCACTCACGAGGCGGACTCGGGATTCGCCGACTTTCGCCAGCAGTTTCTCGCCCGCCCATGTGGTGACACCGGTGGCGTCGAGGGCTTCGCTGACGACAAAAAGCGCGGCGATGAACACCACCGTGGGATCGCCGAATCCGGCGAGCGCCTGCTCCATCGTGATCACACCGGTGGCGTACAGCGCCAGGGCAGTGCCGATCGCGATGATGCCGACCGGGATTCGGCCGATCACGAACAGCGCCACGACCAGTGCAAGCACGACGAAAGTGGTGGTGATGTCATTCACGATTCGTAAAGGTACCTGCTCATACAGAACGGCCCCGTCTCGCAAGTGAGACGGGGCCGTGGGACGGACGCGAGGAGAATTAGTTGGAGGCGGCGATGCGGGCCTTCTCGAGAGCGGCCAGCGTGCGAAGAACCGTGGCCTTCTGCTTGTTCAGATCGCTCAGTCGTGCGCGAGCCGGCAACCCTTGTGCGAGTTCGGCGACCTTGATCTGCTCGTCGATCGAACCGAGCTGATCGAGAAGCCCTAGGACGCGCGTCTGGAGCGTGTCGATGTCCACGGTGTCGGTCTTGACCGGAGCGGCAACGCGCGTCGCTGTGCCCGTGCTGGCGGGGCGGGAAGCGCGTGCGGGTGACGTGTCGGCGACAACCGTTGCGGCGCGGGGCCGAATTGCCTTGCGAACAGCGGCCGCATCGGGAAGGACGTCCATGCGGATCTCGTTCAGGACTCGGCGTGCCTCGCGTGCGTTGACGCGGTACTCGCGCTCTTCGTCGTCGTCGGACTGCAGCGTGCCGCCGAGCGGGCGCAGACCGTACATGCCGAGGAAGCGCTTGGCGTCGTCGATGATGCCTTCGTTTTCACGGCATTTTCCGCAGCGGGGTTCGTTGCGGAACATGTCCACGGAGTTGTCGTCTCCGCA
Source organism: Rhodococcus sp. MT28 (assembly GCF_058792695.1). Taxonomy (NCBI): domain Bacteria; kingdom Bacillati; phylum Actinomycetota; class Actinomycetes; order Mycobacteriales; family Nocardiaceae; genus Rhodococcus; species Rhodococcus sp. MT28. The sequence continues at coordinate 277,400 of NZ_JBXAFD010000001.1, read as the reverse complement.
CCAGACACAAGATCCTGGGCGCCACCGCCGGATCGTCGGAACTGATGAATTCAGGGAATGAGATTCGGGCCGGGATTCCAGGGTTTGCGCGTCGATCACGACGAGCCACACTAGGCGAAGATTGCGGCGCGGTGAACACCGCCCCAACATCGACCTGGGTTTCTCGACGGTAGCGTGATCAAGATCATGTCAATCGTCGCATTCGGCGGTATTCGTGTGTCCCACAGGTGGTTTCATGATGACCGGGTGGTCTGTTTCTGAGACCTTCACGAAGACGACGACGGGCGCGTACCGGTGACCGTGAAGTCACAGGTACGCGCCCGTAGTGCGGCGCGAGACTAGGCGCTGCCGTTGAACAGCGAAGTCACAGAACCGTTCTCGAAAACTTCCTTGATGGTGCGAGCGAGCAGCGGTGCGATGGACAGCACCGTCAGCGTCGGGAACTTCTTCGACTCGTCGATCGGAAGTGTGTTGGTGACAACAACTTCCTTCGCGCCACACGTCGACAGACGCTCGGCCGCAGGGTCGGAGAGGACGCCGTGGGTTGCAGCGATGACGACGTCACCTGCACCGGCCTCCTTGAGCACCTTGACCGCGCCGGCGATGGTTCCGCCGGTGTCGATCATGTCGTCGATCAGGATGCAGGTGCGACCTTCGACCTCACCGACGACGCGGTTGGACTTGACCTGGTTGGGTACCAACGGGTCGCGCGTCTTGTGAATGAATGCCAGCGGTGCACCGCCGAGCGAGTCGGCCCACTTCTCGGCGACACGAACGCGGCCCGAGTCGGGGGACACCACCGTGATGTTCTCGAGGTTGTAGCCCGCGCGAATGTGGTTGGCCAACTGGCTGTGTGCGTGCATGTGATCGACGGGGCCGTCGAAAAAGCCCTGGATCTGATCGGTATGCAGGTCGACCGTGATGATGCGATCGGCGCCGGCGGTCTTGAGCAGGTCGGCAATCAGGCGAGCGGAGATCGGCTCGCGTCCGCGATGCTTCTTGTCCTGGCGGGCGTACGGGTAGAACGGAAGAACGGCGGTGATGCGCTTTGCCGATCCACGCTTGAGAGCGTCGATCATGATGAGCTGCTCCATCACCCACGTGTTCAGCGGTGCCGGATGACTCTGCAGGACGAACGCATCGGAGCCGCGAACCGACTCTTCGAATCGAACGAAGATCTCACCGTTCGCGAAGTCGCGCGCGGTCTGCGGGGTGACGCGGATGTCGAGTTCCTTCGCCACCTGCTCCGCCAACTCGGGATGTGCGCGACCCGAGAACAACATCAGGTTCTTCTGGTTGTCGATCCAATTCGCAGTCACTGGTTCATGCCGTCCTTTTGTACTTGCCGGTCGATCTGGTGGTGATCTGTGCTGTCTGTTGTGCAGGGCTGTCAGGTTGTTGCAGGGCCGTCAGGTTGTGCAGCTGCTGCAGCGGCATCGGCCGCGGGTGTGCCGGGACGATTCTTCTGGACCCAGCCCTCGATGTTGCGCTGCACCCCACCCGAGACGGCGAGCGCCCCAGGCGGTACGTCGTTCTTCAAGACCGTGCCCGCACCCGTGTATGCGCCGTCTCCCACGACGAGAGGGGCGACGAACATGGTGTCGGAGCCTGTTCGGACATGCGACCCCACCACAGTACGGCTCTTGTTCACCCCGTCGTAATTGACGAAGACGCTCGAAGCTCCGATATTGCTGTGATGGCCGATGGTGGCGTCGCCGACGTAGGTAAGATGCGGAATCTTCGAATGCTCGCCGATATCCGCGTTCTTGGTTTCCACGTAAGCGCCGATCTTGCCGTGTGCCCCGAGGCGGGTACCAGGCCGGAGATAGGCGAAGGGGCCCACAGTCGCGTCCGCGCCGACAACGGAGTCGGTCCCGTGCGAGCGGACGACTACTGCGCGCTCACCGACGGTCACGTTGTCCAAGGTGGTATCCGGGCCGATCACGGCGTCTTCGCCCACCGAGGTCGTGCCGGTCAACTGAACTCCGGGCAGGAGCGTCACGTCCTGTGCGACGTGCACGTCGCAATCTATCCATGTGCTCGCAGGATCGACGACGGTGACGCCGGCACGCATCCACTTCTCGAGGATCCGACGGTTCATCTCGCGGGCGAGCGTCGAGAGCTGCACGCGATCGTTGGCGCCCGCGACGAGAACCGAATCCGCGATGTGCTGAGCACGAACACGCTTGCCCGCGCGACGGGCGATCATGATCACATCGGTGAGATAGAACTCGTGTTGTGCGTTGTTGGAGTCGAGGGACGCCAGCGCGTCGCGCAGAGTTTCGAAGTCGAAGGCGTAGACCCCTGAATTGACCTCGGTGATCGAGCGCTGCGAATCGGTGGCTTCCTTCTCCTCGACTATGGCGTTCACCTCGCCGTCCGTCGTACGAAGGATTCGCCCGTAGCCGGTGGGGTCGACGGCCGTCGACGTCAACACCGTCACCGCGGCCGCGGGAGCAGCCGTGTGCTGGGCGAGGAGGTCTGCGATGGTCTTTCCGTCGAGCAGAGGCACGTCGGCGGCTGTGACGAGTACGGTCCCGGAGAAGTCGGCCGGCAACCCCTCGAGCCCACAACTGACAGCGTGCCCGGTGCCCTTCTGCTCGTCCTGAACAGCGACGGTGACGGAACGGTCCAGTTCCCCGGCGACTGCGTTCACGGCTTCGGTGACACGCTCACGATCGTGACCGACGACGGTCACCAGGTGCGTGGGATTCAGTGAGGTTGCCGCGTGAAGCGAATGTGCCAGCATGCTGCGTCCGGCGAGAGTGTGGAGGACCTTGGGAGTCTTCGACTTCATTCGTGTACCGGCACCCGCTGCGAGAACGATCACGGCGGTCTGCACTGGTTTGAGCTCCCTCTGTCGATCAAACTGTCGATCAAGACATACATTCCGCTCGGGAAAGCATGTTGTTCACCAGCTCCGCCGCCAGGACTCGAACCTGAACTATCTGAACCAAAATCAGAGGTGCTGCCATTACACCACGGCGGATTGCCACGCATTGCCGAGCCTTGCGGCCGAACGCGCGAAAGAATAATCGCATGCCGACCCGCCGTAGGTCGAACCGCTCCTCCGATCGGGCCCCTGAAGTCCCGATAGGCTGAGCGTCCACAGCAGTAATTTGTGTGTCGGCGAGAGGAAGACAATGGCGACGGTGTCCGGTTCGGGTGGCGGGGATCCAGTTCCCGAACGAGTGACACGGATCCGGATGACCGGTACCCAACGTCGGCAACAGCTGATCGAGATCGGGCGGGCATTGTTCGCCGAACGGGGATACGAAGCGACCTCGATCGAGGAGATCGCCCAGCGCGCGAACGTGTCCAAGCCTGTCGTGTACGAGCACTTCGGCGGCAAGGAGGGGCTGTACGCCGTCGTAGTGGACCGGGAGATGTCGCGACTCCTCGAGATGATCACGTCTTCGCTCTCACAAAATCGCTCGAGAGTTCGAGTCGAGCGGGTTGCGTTGGCTTTGCTCACCTACGTGGAAGAGCACACCGACGGATTTCGGATACTCGTGCGCGATTCGTCCGTTGTCGCGCCCAGTGGGACATATTCGAGCCTCCTCAACGACGCGATCAGTCAGGTGGGCTACCTGTTGGCGGGGGACTTCTCCAGACGCGGTTTCGACCCCGGACTAGCAACGATGTACGCACAGGCGCTTGTCGGCATGGTGTCCACTACGGCTACTTGGTGGCTCGACGAACGGACTCCGTCGAAGGAAGTTGTCGCCGCTCACCTCGTGAATTTGTGTTGGAATGGGCTGACGAATCTGGAAGCCGATCCACAATTGGAGGGTTAACCAGGCGCGCCTGCCGCGCAGAGATGGATCGCGGTCTAAGCTGTGTTCGCTGTATCACGATCGTTTGATGGGCAAATGTCTCATTTGTTTGCAGGGTGGGTTGAATGCCGAACCGTGCCATCCATTTTGACGCTGTGAACGGGTAAGACCAAGAATTCGTTCGATGTGTGGTGATTGGAGGCCGGATCGATGGTGAGGCAAGAGCGGGCAGAAGCCACCCGTGATTCGGTGCTGCGCGGAGCAGCGGGTGTGTTCTTGCGCCTGGGCTATGCCAATGCCAGCTTGAGCGAGATCATCGCCGAGTCGCAGGTGACGAAAGGCGCCCTGTACTTCCATTTCGGGTCCAAGGAAGAACTCGCGCGGGCGGTGATAGACGAGGGTTCGGCACGTTTCGACGCAAAATGTGAGCTCTGGTTGGACCGTCGAACTCCCGCACTCGAGTCACTGATCGGTATTTCGTCGGTCATCGTCGACATCGGTGCGCATGACGCCATGGTTAGAGCGACGTTCCGCTTGTTGGTCGAGATCGGGGACTACCGGGGCTCCGGGCCGGCGACTCTGGACGTGTGGCTCGACATTTACCGTGAACTTGCCAGCCGTGCCGCCGACGAGGGTGATCTGCGTTCGGACGCGGATTCTGCTGACATTGCTCGTTTCCTGTTGGAAGTTGCGTCGGGAGTTCGGCTGATGGCAGCCGCGACCGGGACCGTTCGTGAGCTTTCGGACTCCATGAAGGCATCGTGGAATCTGATACTTCCGATCGTGGTCCCGGAATCGAAAGTGGAGTACTTCAGGCAATTCGCGGCCCGTCGCCTTGCCAGTGATCACTGAAATCACTGGCTCTCCGCACTGCTCCTTTGGTCAATTTGCTGCAAATGTCCTGGTAGGGACATTGTTCTCTTTGTTCTGCATTCGAAACAAACTGAGAGTATGTTTATAGTGTTGATGGGAATCTGGAAGTCCGATCTTGCCGTCAATCTTCGGATTGCGGTATGTTCTATCGGTAGCTGAAGAATTGCTGAGAATGAAGGTTTGTCAGGGCAGGGTGACGGCGTCGGCGCACCGGGCAGCATAGGGGGCTGCCCGGCGTGTACGACCCCAGATGGGGAGTCGACAGATGGGTGACACTGCGCCGACGCCGATGCTCGACATCGGCCCGCGGATCGGCTGTGACGTAGTGAACGTCGTGGATGTCACTCGAAGTATCGAACTCTTCGGGCGGAGGTATCTCGATCGGACCTTCACCCCGCACGAATTGCAGACGTGCGCCGGGCCGGCGCGGGATCAACGATTGGCTGCACGTTTCGCCGCCAAAGAGGCTGTGGTGAAGGTACTGCGGCCTGGTGACGTTCCCGTTCCGTGGAGTTCCATCGAAATCACTCGGGCCGAGTGGGGTGGCTGTGGGGTGACACTGTCCGGTAATGCCGCGGAACTCGCGCGGGCCCAGGATCTGCACGATTTTCAAGTATCTATCTCGCACGAAGCGGACGTGGCCATCGCAATGGTGATCGCAACACGCTCGGGCGCTCGCATCGAAAAGAAGGACGACATCGCTGATGATTGATCAGGCAATTCGGAAAGTGCTCGTCGAGCACGGTCGGCTGGCAGTCGACGTGAGCACGATCGACGGAGAGGCCGATCTTTACGAGTTGGGTTTGACGTCGCACGCGAGCGTGAATGTCATGTTGGCGCTGGAGGATTCGTTCGACATCGAGTTCCCTGACGAGTTGTTGCGGAAGAGTACTTTCGCAAGCGTCAAGGCGATCGAGGGTGCGTTGACGGAGTTGGGTGCTGCATGAACGCTCCGCAATCGCAGTGCTCCACCGGAACGGCCCTCGAGCGGGCCGCACGGTTGGCCGACGAAGTTGCAGCGGTGTGGGCCGACGAAGTCGATGCAGAAGCAAGGTTTCCGCGTGAAGCTGTCGACGCCATGCGAAGCGAACGGCTGCTGTCCGTAGCTGTGCCGAGGGAACTAGGCGGCGAAGGGCTCTCGCTGCAGGAAGTGTCGCAGATCGCCCGTGTGATCGGAACGCGCTGTGCAGCAAGCGGAATGATTTTCGCGATGCATCAGACGCAGATATACTCGTTGGTCAAGCACGGCAACACCGAAGCACTACGCGAGTTTGTCGAAGAAACGGTCGACAAGCAATTGCTGTTGGCATCGGCAACCACTGAGCTGGGAATCGGTGGTGACGTCAGCCGGAGTTACTGCGCGGTGGAAGACTTGGGCGGTCACCTGCTGTTGATCAAGAACGCGCCTGTCATTTCGTACGGTGAACACTCCGACGCGATAGTCGTGACGGCTCGGCGAACACCGGAGAGTCAGCCGAACGATCAGGTTCTCGTGGTGTGTCGTACCCCAGACCTGACGCTCGAACGCACCACCGAGTGGAACACGCTGGGGCTGAGGGGTACTTGCAGTCTCGGTTACATCCTTCGGGCCACCTCGACGCCGGAGATGGTCGCCGGCGTACCGTATTCCGATATCTCCACCCACACCATGCTTCCGGTCTCGCACGTCGTCTGGAGTTCGGTGTGGTTGGGAATTGCCGACGCTGCAGTCGAGAAGGCGCGCAAGTACGTGCGTGCCGCCGCCCGCAAGCAGCCCGGGGTCACTTCCCCCGGAGCGCTGCGGCTCGCCGAAGTTGCCGCTTCGGCACAACAATTCGCCGATCTCGTCGGCGCCTCTGCGCGCAGGTACGACCGCGCAGTCCATGCGGAGGAAGGCGTTGCCGATTTCGAGGCGACGGGAGCGGTGGGATTTTCGCTCGCGATGAACAACCTGAAAGTCACAGCGTCGACAGCGGTGGTGGAAATCGTGGGGCAGACAATGTTGATCTGTGGAATCTCGGGATATCGCGAGGACACCGAATTTTCGCTCGGTCGGCACCTTCGTGACGCGCACGGCGCAGCGGTGATGGTGAACAACGATCGAATCATGGCAGGTTCAGCGCACATGGCCATCGGATACCGGGGAACGCTATGACGAACGAGACTGTGACGACCGAGACTGTGACAGGCGAGACCGATCTGGATCGGGCCCGGGCTGCATTTCAACGTGAACTGCTCGTCGAAGGACTTCTCGTCGAGACGGAGGTGCCGGGACTCTACGGGCGTTCCGGCGTGTTCGAGGACATCGTCGACGGTATCGACCGAGTGGTGATTGCAGCGGGGCCAGGCGACGCCGCGACTCGGCTGCGGTTCCCGCCGGTGTTCCCGCGGAGCAGTTTCGAGCGCACCGACTACATCGCTTCGTTTCCCAACCTCACCGGCGCCATCAACACCTTCGCTGGTTCCAATCGCGATCACGCGCGACTGCTGGCCGATCGCGCCGACGGACAATCGTGGGACCGCCACCTCGAGCCGACCGAGACCATGCTCGTGTCCGCAGCGTGCCATCCTGCCTATGCGCGGTATACCGGAGTTCTCCCCGAAGGCGGAGTGCTGCTGGACATCTACGGTTTTTGCTTCCGGCACGAACCGGCGATCGATCCGGCTCGCATGCAAGCGTTTCGGATGCACGAGTTCGTGACGATCGGTGACGCCGCGGCAGCGCGAGCGCATCGCGAGCATTGGATCGAGCGGGGGCTCGAGGTGCTCGGCCGGCTCGAACTCGACGCTACCCCGGTGATCGCCAATGATCCTTTCTTCGGGCGCGCCGGAAAGATGCTTGCAGCCAACCAGCGTGAAGAGAATCTCAAGACGGAACTGACAGTTCGGCTCTACGGAGATCTCGACGAGGGCACGGCGATCGTGTCCTCGAACAACCATCTCGACCATTTCGGTGTCAACTTCGACATCCGAACGGCGGAGGGGGAGGTGGCACACAGCTCGTGCGTCGGCTTCGGGATGGAGCGAATCGCGTTGTCCTTGTTGCGGACTCATGGTCTTGACGTGGCTGCATGGCCAACCTCCGTTCGTGAACGAATGGGCATCTGATGTCACGGCTGATCGACATTTCACCTGATCGCTACCGGCCCCATTCGTTGCACCAGGACGACCGCGTGTGGGCGCAGACCAACTGCTACACGGATCTGTGGATCGAAGTGTTGCATTCGCTGGGATTGGACCCCGTCCCGGCATTGGCATGTGCCTTCTCATCGCGGTTCGACGGGACTCAGTGGACGTTCCTCAAGCTCAAGGCCGAGGACATCTACGCGCTGTACGGAATCGAAGTCGCCGAGATGAACGTCTGGCGGGCACCGCTGATCCACGTCGAGGACAACCTCGCGGTTGGGATGCTGTCGACGGTTGAAGTGGACGGATACTGGCTTCCCGACACTCTTGGAACGAGTTATCACGAGGGGCACACCAAGACCACGATCGTGCCCAATCGGATCGATCGCGTTGCCGGCGAGCTCGAGTACTTTCACAACAGCGGGTACTACTTGCTGCGAGGCGACGATTTCTCCGGCGTCTTCGATCTCGATCGTTCCTCACTTCCTTCGTTCGTGCCCTACGTCGAACAGATCAGGTTGAATCCGGTTCACGCGACCAACGCCGGAAACATCGCCGAAGTGGCTCGGCGGAATGTAGCGGTTCGAGCGGTGGGTAATCCCGTGCGAGAGCTGGGACGCAAGGTGATCGACGACCTCGAATGGGTGCAGGGGGCGGGTATGGATGCCTTTCACCTCTGGTCCTTCGGGCTACTTCGTCAGTGCGGGGCCAGCGCGGAGCTGGCCGCCGACGCCAGCGAGTTCTTGGACACTGCAGGTTTCTCCGGGACAGGCGAAGCTGCGCCAGATTTCCGCAAAGTGGCATCCGGTGCCAAGAGCGTGCAGTTTCAGATGGCGCGTGCCTCCAGGGGCCGCGCGGTGGACCCGCGTGAGCAACTCGACGAGATGGCCGTGTCGTGGAAGAGGGCGATGGAAATCGTTGCCGACACAGTCGGCGTCGACTCGCATCGACACCTGAGGTTGGTCTGACAGTGCCACGTTCGTCAGCAGACCTGCTGGCCGGCGCGATATGGCGATGCGCTGCAACCGAACCCGGATCCATATCTGACCCGGATGCCCTCGAAGCCGTGACCGAGTGGGTCGCAGCGTCCGTGCCTGGAACAGTCGTCGGTGCGTTACGTGCGGCGCAAACGGACGCCGGACGCACAAAGTCCGTTTCGTCGTCTGTTTCAGAATCATCCGTTTCATCGTCGGACTGGTGGTTCGTGACTACCGTGGCCACGACTGGTGAGGGGTCGTGGCTGCTCCAGTTCGACGGTATGACGGCGTTTGCGGATGTCTGGATCGGCGGTGTCCGTGTCGCGTCCACTGAATCCATGTTCGCACCTGGGGAAGTGAGCATTCCGGCCGGAGTCGGCGCTGGTAAACGTGTCCAGGTGGCTGTTCATTTTCATTCTCTCTCCGCGATTTTGAGATCGAGGCGTCCTCGAGGACGTTGGCGCTCGTCGATGGTCCGTGAGCAGGGCCTTCGGTGGATCCGAACCACGATGCTCGGTATGGCTCCCGTGTTCAGTGGTGTGCCGGTACCGGTGGGTCCGTGGCGGGGTATCCGCTTGTTGGACAAGGGGATTGTCGCCGTAGTCTCTGCTGTCAAGCATGCGAGTGTTGACGGCACAACCGGTCGCGTTGCCGTCAGTGCTCGGCTCACCGGATTGCCGGCCTCGCTGGAGTACGTGACCGTGCGTGTCGGCGAACACTCGCGGCAATTGGCTGTATCCGCCGGACCGGATGGATTTCTCGAGGTGTCCGGCGTCGTCGAAGTGCCGGAAGCGAAGTTGTGGTGGCCGCACACTCATGGCACCCCGCGCACTTATCCGGTGACGATGGAAGCGGTCGGAGTCTCCGAGCATCTCGGTTCAGTTGGCTTCCGGACGGTGGAGGTCGACAGATCCGATGGTGGATTCCGTTTGTATGTCAACGGCATCCGGGTGTACTGCCGTGGTTCGGTGTGGGTGCCGACCGACCCGATCTCGCTTCAAGGCGACGCCGGCACCACTCGCGTCTTGGAACGCCTGGCAGAGGCCGGCCTGAACATGATTCGAATCCCGGGGACGATGGTCTACGAGAGCGACCACTTCTGGGAGGAATGCGCGCGACTGGGCATTCTCGTGTGGCAGGACATGATGTTGGCGACGCTCGATCCGCCCGACACCGACGAATTCTTCGAACTCGTTGCCTCCGAGGTCACCGAGTTCTTGTACAGAGTGCGCGGAAATCCCGCTTTGGCAGTCTTCTGCGGCGGCAGCGAGACCGAACAGCAGCCGACCATGCTGGGCTTGGTCGATCAACACATCCCGCTCATTCATTCGAGACTGCCGGAGTTGATCTCGACGGTGGCACCCGAACTCGAGTACGTGACGTCGTCCCCCTCGGCGCCTCGCGGGGGCGAGCAATTGGCAACGCATGTCGGAAGCGGGGTCGCTCACTACTTCGGGGTGGGTGCCTATCGTCGTCCACTGGCCGACGTGCTCAGCGCGCGAGTACGTTTTGCGACCGAATCATTGGCATTTTCGATTCCACCGTCGAATGCCGTGATCGAGAACGAATTCGGTTCACTCGCCGTCGCGGGGCACCACCCGGCATGGAAAGCCGCGGTGCCTAGGGACAACGGATCGTCGTGGGATTTCGAAGATGTTCGGGACCACTACGTCTACGCGCTTTTCGGTGAAGACGCTCGTGAAGTCCGGTGGTCCGACCCGGAACGCTATCTCGACCTGGGGCGAGCAGCTGTATGTGAGGCGTTCGCATCGACGCTCGGATACTGGCGTCGCCCGGACTCTCGGTGCGACGGCGCCTTGACACTCGCACTGCGAGACCTGGAGCCCGGACCGGGATGGGGGGTCCTCGATTGGAGCGGCAGCCCCAAAGCTCCGTGGTTCGTGCTCCGTAGGAGCGCCAAACCGATTGCGCTCCTCGTCACGGACGACGGTATGGACGGATTGAGGCTCGACGCGATCAACGAGACCGCCGAACCTGTCGTCGGCGAGATCAGGTTTCGAGCGCACAGTCGGTCAGGTGTCGTCCCGGTCGACGTCGCGCTACCGGTCAAGGTGGAAGCGCATTCAAGTCTGACCTGGTCCGTGGACAGCCTTGTCGGCCGTTTCACCGACCTCACTCACGTCTTTCGGTTCGGGGCGCGGACATACGACGCCGTCACCGTCACACTCGAGGACGAAGACGGCGAGATGGTGGACGAAGTGGTCCACCTCCTGGGTGGCTCGGCGCGGCCTCGCGAGCGATCGGTCGGACTTGTTGCCACAGCGCGCAACGTCGGTGACTCGGAGTGGGTAGTCGACGTCTCGACGGATGCTTCAGCCCAATACGTTGCCCTCGAACTGCAGGGCTTCGAGCCCGAAGACTCCTGGTTCCACCTCGCGCCGAACGGTCGCAGGACTGTACGCCTACGGAGAACCGGTCAGGCGACGAAAGTGATCGGTCGCGTTCGGGCGCTCAACTCGCACGTGAGTGTGGCCGTGGCGCCGCCGATCACTCCGGTCACACAATCCTCGCCGTCCAAGCGGACGTCGAAGAAGACGAGTGCTACGGGAAACTGAACGGATCGGACTGCGCTGCGAGATCGCACACCGATAGAATCGAACCGGCGCACAACTCTGCCTCGGTGGGGATATTGCGCTCGGGCTGTGCGTCCGCAACCCGTCATTACTGTTCAGGAGCGCGTTCGTTGACTTCCTTGTCCTCTGCCCAGACTGCGCTCGCTGGACTCGCCGAGGTCGCCCTCGCAGATGCCGCGTTCACTCCGGTGATCGAATCCATCGGCTCGGCCGCCTTGGACATCGTGGCTCCGAAGCCGGCTCGGCCGTTCATCGCCGCTGCACTCGCCGCTCGCACGCCGGTGCTGCTGGTGACGGCCACCGGTCGTGAAGCCGACGATCTGACTTCGGAACTCACCGAGATGCTCGGTGGAGGCGTGGCGCAGTTTCCGTCGTGGGAAACATTGCCGCACGAGCGACTGTCGCCGAGCGCGGATACCGTTGGGCGACGGGTGGAGGTACTGCGCAGACTCGCCAGACCAGACGACGCCTCGTACGGATCGCCTCTTCGGGTGATCGTCACCACGGTGCGCTCTCTCGTTCAGCCGATGGCACCAGGCCTGGGCGAGATAGAACCGATCACGTTGCGCGTCGGCACCGAGATCGATTTCGATTCCGTTCTGGTTCGTCTGGTGGAGATGGCGTACAGCCGCGTCGACATGGTGGGAAAGCGTGGTGAGTTCGCGGTCCGTGGTGGCATTCTCGACCTGTTCTCGCCGACGGCGGATCATCCGGTCCGTATCGAATTCTGGGGTGACGAGGTATCGGAGCTTCGCTACTTCTCAGTTGCCGATCAGCGTTCGCTAGCGGACGTCGACGTCGATTCCGTGATCGCGCCGCCGTGTCGTGAACTGATTTTGACAGCTGATGTTCGTGATCGAGCTGCCGCACTCGCTGCTGAGAACCAGGCTGACGCGTCGTTGGTCGAGATGCTGGACAAGATCTCGGCAGGTATCCCCGTCGAGGGGATGGAAGCTCTGCTCCCGGTTCTCAAACCCGGTGAACTGCAGCTACTTTCCGATGTACTTCCTGAAGGGGCGCACATTCTTCTGTGTGATCCGGAAAAGGTGCGCACCCGCGCCACCGACCTGGTGCGCACCGGCCAGGAATTCTTGGAAGCATCGTGGACGGCGGCGTCGATCGGCGGCGCTGCACCGCTCGACACGTCGATCCTCAACGGCGGAGGAGTCGATCTCGGTGCCTCCGCGTACCGGTCGCTTCGTCATGTTCGCGAATCTGCCGAAGCTGCCGGCAGACCCTGGTGGACAGTCAGCCCGCTGGCGTCGGGAAACGGTGAAGAACTCGAACTCCCGGTGCATGCGGCACCGCAGGTGCGCGGTTCCGACGACCTGTTGGCCGAGCTGTTCGTCAGCCTTCGGGCGCACGTGAGCACGGGCGGTCGCGCGGCGATCGTGGTGGCAGGTGCCGGAACCGCAAGCCGCGTCGTGGAGCGACTCGGTGAAGCCGAAGTGCCCGCCAAGATGCTCGATGCCGGCGTTACCCCCGCCCGTGGACAGGTCGCGGTGCTCCGCGGATCACTGCATGACGGACTGGTACTCGCCGGCGACGACTCGACGCCTGGGATGGTGATCGTCACCGAGTCCGATCTGACCGGCAACCGCGTTGCCGCGGTCGGCGACGGAAAGCGCTTGCCGGCCAAGCGCCGCAATCAGGTTGATCCCCTCGCGCTGTCGGCAGGGGACATGGTCGTGCATGATCAGCACGGTATCGGCCGGTTCGTCGAAATGGTCGAACGCACCATCGGTGGGGCGCGTCGTGAATACCTGGTCATCGAATACGCGCCGAGCAAGCGCGGTCACCCGGGCGATCGTCTGTTCGTCCCGATGGAATCGCTCGATCAACTCTCCCGATACGTCGGTGGAGAGTTGCCGGCGCTGAGCAAGCTCGGTGGATCCGACTGGGCAAACACAAAGCGTAAGGCCCGCAAGGCAGTTCGTGAGATCGCGGGCGAGCTGGTTCAGCTCTACGCAGCGCGTCAGGCTGCTCCCGGGCATGCGTTCGGCCCGGACACACCGTGGCAGAAGGAACTCGAAGACGCATTCGCGTTCACCGAGACGATCGACCAGTTGACCGTTATCAGTGAGGTCAAGGCCGACATGGAGAAGCCGGTTCCGATGGACCGGGTGGTCATCGGTGACGTCGGGTACGGCAAGACGGAGATCGCCGTCCGCGCCGCGTTCAAGGCAGTGCAGGACGGCAAGCAGGTGGCGGTGCTGGTGCCGACGACTCTGCTTGCACAGCAACATCTTCAGACCTTCACCGAACGAATGTCGTCGTTCCCGGTGAAGGTGCGAGGGCTGTCCCGGTTCACCGACGCCAAGGACTCGAAGGAAATCATCGCCGGCATGGCGGAAGGTGAGATCGACATCGTCGTCGGTACTCACCGGTTGCTGCAGACCGGTATTCGCTGGAAGGACCTCGGGCTTGTGATCGTCGACGAGGAACAGCGATTCGGAGTCGAGCACAAGGAACACATCAAGGCGCTACGCACCCACGTCGACGTCCTGACGATGTCGGCTACCCCGATTCCTCGTACTCTCGAGATGAGCATGGCCGGGATCCGTGAAATGTCCACGATCCTCACACCGCCGGAAGAACGTCATCCTATCCTCACGTACGTCGGCGCGTATGCGGACAAGCAGGTTGCCGCGGCCATCCGGCGTGAACTTCTGCGCGACGGTCAGGTCTTCTACGTTCACAACCGTGTCAGCTCGATCGACAAGGCAGCCAAGAAGATCCGCGAACTCGTCCCGGAGGCTCGCGTCGTCGTCGCGCACGGTCAGATGAACGAGGACACTCTCGAAAAGACCGTGCAAGGATTCTGGGAACGCGACTTCGACGTGTTGGTCTGTACCACGATCATCGAAACCGGTCTGGACATCTCGAACGCGAACACACTGATCGTCGAACGCGCGGATTCGCTGGGCCTCTCGCAGTTGCATCAGCTTCGCGGACGCGTCGGGCGTAGTCGTGAACGTGGATACGCCTATTTCCTGTACCCGGCCGAAAAGCCTTTGACGGAAACGGCATACGACCGACTGGCAACGATTTCGCAGAATTCGGACCTCGGCGCGGGTATGGCCGTCGCGATGAAGGACCTCGAAATCCGTGGAGCCGGAAACGTTCTGGGCGCAGAGCAGTCCGGCCACGTCGCGGGGGTCGGGTTCGATCTGTACGTCAGGCTGGTCGGTGAGGCGGTCGAAGCCTTCCGGGCTGCAGCCGACGGCAAACCGATCACAATGGACGAGGGCACGAAGGAAGTCCGGATCGACCTACCGGTGGACGCGCACATCCCGCCCGACTACGTCACCAGTGACAGGCTCAGGTTGGAGGGGTACCGCAAGCTCGCTGCGGCAACTGATTCCGACGGCATCGCTGCCGTAGTCGAAGAACTGGTCGATCGCTACGGCCCACTGCCCGAAGAGGTTCGACGGCTGATCTCGGTGGCCAAGCTTCGACTGCTCTGCCGCGAGTATCAACTGGAGGAAGTCGCCGTCACCGGAACTCAGCTCAAGATCTCGCCTATGTCACTGCCCGATTCCAAACAGATCAGGCTCAAGAGGATCTATCCGAGCGCGCAGTACCGGGCAACGACCGGGCTCGTGCAACTCCCGCTGCCTCGCACCGGCGGAGTCGGCTCGGATCGCCTGCGGGACGTCGAATTGCTCCAGTACATCGCGGACTTCATCCTGGCGATTGACGGGCGCGCCGCCGGTGCCGTCCTGGTCGAGGCGTGAGCACACGGTGAACGAGATATCAGATGGCGACCACCAGCCGACTGTGGTCGTGCTCGACCCGTTTCGCCCCATGTCCGTTCCAATTGATGCCTTGACTGCCCTCGCCGGTCCTGTCGAGATTGCCGAAGATGTGCCATCGCAGGTTCGGGACCGATTTGCCGAGTCTGTACCCGGCGCCCGGGTATTGGTGACGACCGACCGCGAGTGTGAGGCGGCGCGCAGCAGGCTCGAGGATGGTGCACGTTTGATTGCCGCTGAAAGCGTGAAGGGCGACGGACTCGTCGCAGCGAGTGCGTTGATGGACCGGATGTGGAGTTTTGGCGGCTGGGAGGTTGCTCAGACTCACGAGAGCTTGTCGAACTACCTCCTGGAAGAGACGTATGAGGTGCTCGATGCGATTCTGGCCGGCGACCGCGAGGCGCTGAACGAGGAACTCGGTGACCTTTTGTTGCAGGTGTTGTTTCATGCACGGATAGCGGAGTGCGAGCCAACTGCACCGCCAGTCGACATAGACACGATTGCCGGCGCATTGGTGGCGAAACTCTGCCACCGGAGCCCACACCTGGCCGGCGAACCGTCGGAGTCGGTCGACATTGCGGCGCAGGAGCGAGCATGGGATCAGCGAAAGGCGGAGGAGAAGTCGCGTGCCTCAGAGCTCGACGGCATTGCACAAAGCCAACCCGCAGCGATGCTGGCTGAGCAGTATGTGAAGAGGGCTGTCCGTGGAGGGTTCCCCGAGGACCTGGTACCGGTTGAGTTGCGGGACGCGGTTGCGCGGTCCCTTGACGCCGACGAGGCTCTTCGCCTCGAGGCTCAGCGCTTTGCTGAACACTTTCGTGATGCGGAGTCGATGATTCAGTCGTCGGCGAGAAATTCGGTGAATGTGCAGGGCGAGGAGCCTTCTGCTCGTTCGACCGCACGGTGGGCTGATGCTTGGCGAATTCGGCGGCTCCCGTGATTTGATTGCCGTTCTGTAGCTGAGTGGAAGGTCACCTGAGTTCGAGGCTGCGAAATAAACAAACTCAAGGTATGTTTATCTCCAGACAAGCAAACCGTGCCGCTCTACGTGCAGGGTTGGGGGTACCAACCGTTGGTTCGGTACAGGTCAAGCGAGAGGCGAGCCAGTCTTCGTCGGACGGTGGGGCGTTCGGCGGTTGGCCAACTATTTGCTTGAAGCCAAAGGTTCACCGTTTTTGATATCTGGCGGGGGACGCAACCGGGGAGACAGAGGACCAATGAGCGTGGACACAACTGACCGCATCCAGATATCCGAGCAGGAGCATGCACCGGCTTCACAGCGTCCCTCTGTGACGGTGGTGGTGCCGGCGATGAATGAGGCGAAAAATCTGCCTTACGTTGCAGAACGGATGCCTGACGGAATCGATGAGATCGTTTTCGTCGATGGCCATTCGGTCGATGATTCGGTGGATGTTGCCAAGCGGTTGTGGCCGAAGGCGACGATCGTAACGCAGACGAGACGAGGGAAAGGCAACGCACTCGCATGTGGATTTCGGGCGGCAACGAGTGACATTGTCGTCATGATCGACGCTGACGGTTCGACGGACCCTGCGGAGATTCCTTTGTTCGTCGATGCGCTTGTGCAGGGGGCCGACTTTGCCAAGGGGACACGGTTTGCGCAAGGAGGGGGGAGCGATGACATCACTTTTTCTCGTAAACTTGGAAACAAAGCACTGAATGGAATCGTAAACATCAAGTTCCGTGCGTCTTTCAGCGACCTATGCTACGGCTACAACGCGTTCTGGCGTCGCCACATACCTGTCATGAACCTGCCGGAGACTGGTACCGCGGAGGCGCAATGGGGCGACGGTTTCGAGATCGAAACCTTGATCAATGTTCGGGTAGCCAATGCAGGACTGAAGATATCCGAAGTGCCGAGCTACGAGCGCGACCGTATCTATGGCGAGAGCAATCTCAACGCAGTACGTGACGGATTTCGAGTACTGCGAACCATCCGGAGTGAGCGTCGGGTTCCGCTACGGGAAGCGGCTCGCGCAAAGTAGTCGGTGACTGGCGAAGGCCCTCCCACCTGTCCGGCGGGAGGGCCTTCCTACGTTCAATCCCCGCACGAGACGATCTCGATGTGCCAACATTGTTGGATGTCGACATTTCGCCTCACCGGTTCGAATCTGCAGTGTCGCTGCGGACATGCAAATGACGCCCACCGGCACTTGCGGTCGGGGAGTGATTGTGGCTTATGTGAATGCACTCGATTTCGCCGCAGCAGTGGTCTCCTGAGCCGAATCACTCAAAGCCTCCGGCGGCACTGAGAGTAGTCGTGAACTCGGGATTCCAAACGTCGTCAAGATTGAATTCTTCATTTCCTTGTGAACCGAGGCGCGAATCCTTGGTCCGATCAACGCGTGATCACCCTGCGAAAGCTGTCGAATCTCGATGGTGCCGAACGCTTTCCGTAGGCGTTGGACTCCGCTGCGACCGCGATTCTCGTTAAACCATTCCTCATCGGTTGGTGATACAAGCACTGTCGTTGCGACGCCTGCTTGGACCAACGGCGCGAGAAGCACCTCTGGGACCTGCACGAGACCAATCCGACCCAATGCGAGCCAGACGCGATACGGCAATCGGTCACGAAGCTTGTCCTTGAACCTGACGGCCCAGTTGTGTGCTCGAAGGGCGAAGGTTCCTCGCGAGCATTCTGCAGGCGCGAGAGACTGGCTTCGCGTGAACTCTAATTGTCGCGTAGTCCACCGAAGGGGGTTGACTAGTATTGCGCGATTTGCTCCGAGTTCTGCGGCAGCGATTGCGGCACTCCACGATCCGGAGCACAAGCCGGCAACTACCAGGTTTTCTGGGCACACGCCAGCGTTTCTGGCCGCCTCTACGCCATCAGCGCGTTGCTCGGGTGTGTAGATGGTGCTGATTTCTCGATCCTGCGCAGCGGTCGTTTCGCCGGTTGAAGTGCGGTCGAAGCGGATAGTCGTGATTCCGTAGCCTGCCAACTCTCTTGCCAACTCAACCCAAAGGCGACTGGGACCGATCCGGTGTTCGGACGCGGTGCCATATAGAACTAGAGTCGGGCCGCCGGGGATGCTCGAGGCCGGCGCTGTGCGGATAGTCAGCATACGGTTCGTGCCGGCGTAGGAGATGTATTCGGTGATCGGGATTTCGAACTGAGAGTTCAACAAGGTCGTGGAATGACGAAGATGTGCGGTGACACTTGTGCGTGGCGAGCGCGTCGAATCGCCAATCCATTGCGCCAGAGAAGACACTGTATGCCAGGGTATTTGGACCGCGAAGTCGGCTGGCTCGATGAAGGGGGCCTGGCCGTCGATGTTCATGTGGTCAGCTGACAGTGATTCTACGAGTTGTCTTACTCGTGCAGTGTCGGCGTGCTCTGGCCGCGACGCAACTAGGACCTTAATTGAAGGGTCGATGGGGAGCGCAGTGAGATTCATACCCGAAAGACGTTGTGCAGCAAGTGGGTGCACCGACATCCCGACGAGCGGGATGAGTGGATCGTCGGCATCGGGGGCCGCTGTGAGCCGATTCAATGCCTTCTGCTGCTGAACGAACGTGCGCCCACGGATGACGGGGTCCCAAAGTACCAGCGTCGTCATATCTCGTATCCTCGACGCCGCGGAAGTTGCGACCAACGCGCCTACTCGCAGCCCGACCAGTGTGATCTCGCGAACTCCGCAGGACTGGAGAAACTCAGCAGCCTCCACGACGCTCGACTCCCATATCTGGACAGCGTCTTCTCGGGTCTGTTCACCGGACGAGTCCCCTGTGCCTAGATAGTCGAACCGAAGGACTAACATGCCCTGCGCGCAAAGTTTTTGAGCCAGGAGCATCAGGCCGCGATAAGAATCGACATGCTCCTTTCCGATCGGAGGGCACAGCACGACCCCTCCGCGTGCTGTGCCCCCAGCCGGAACGTGCAGTGTGCCGAACAGTGGCGAAGCCTCGTTGCCGAACCAAGTCGTGAACTTTCCGCCATCGGTGGCCACATGCGTTGAGGATGCGCTCTTGTTTATCTCGATGGTGTTCCCAGCAGTGCTCGGTGACGCTCCGAAATGACATGTCGAGCTTGCCGGTTCGACGTGACCGCGCGCTAACCGCATCTGAATCCTTCGACATCCGATTGGACTGAGAGGATGTCCTCAGTCGAGAACGTACTCATCGACAGCTGATCTGCCCCAAAACAATCTACAGGTTTGTTTTGGAAATTGCCAGACAGTTGCGGAAAGTTGACTTTCGTCAGCGCTGAACGAGTGTGCTCACGATTGCGAGGTGGTCGGAGCCGGCGATCTCGACGGTATCGAACGTTGTCGCCGTCAGTTCGGGCGGGACGAGAATATGGTCGAGAGCGGCGAATGGCGGCCACGACCAGTTCGCGGGAAAGGTGTTCACGTAGAACCGACCAGCCTGCCTCGCGGCATCCTGCGTTCCACCATGCAGTAAACCTCGAAACTGTCTGTGATCGACGGTTGCGTTGAAGTCGCCGGCGATAACGAGTGGGTTGAGATTCGTGTCCAATAGTGCGCGGATTTGTGCGAGTTCATTGATCCAGTTCGTGGAATCCTGATCTTGTATCGGGGCTGTGATGTGTGTCGCCACCAGGTCGTATTTTCCGCCTTTGAATTCGATTGTTCCTGCGACGCAGGCAAACCCGAACCCTTCCATTTGACGGGGTTCGCTGATCGGGAATCGGCTCCACAGTCCGGTTCCTCGTGCGTCATTGTCTGGCCGGATGACGCTGAACGGGAAGATCCCGGGCATTCCTGCAACTTCCAGTGCGGCCGCAAAGGCCGGGGTCAATTCCTGTACCGCGACAGCGTCGACGTTGTGAAGTCTCGCTGCATCGACGACTGCGTCCACGTCGGCCGCACCCTTTGCGACATTGATCGACATGATTCGCATGGCCTCGCCTGTCCGAGGCGGGGTGACGGGCACCGCGACCTGTGTGCCGATTGCAAACATGATCATCGCCAGCCCGATGATCGAGCCGACCCACTCGCGAGTGGCGAGCAATGTCAGCGTTGCAGGCACCATTGCGAGCGGTAGGTATGGCACTGCGATCACCAGTGAAAGCAGTGCGGGGTTGCGTAGCGGCAAGTATCGAAGGACGAGCAGTCCTGCGCCCACGACGAGGGTGGTCCAGCATGCCCATTTCAGAAACGTCACAACCTCGGTTGTACCGCATCGGTGAAATGATCGCTGGGACGTTACTGGGGTACATTGGTCCACGACAGTCGGCGGGGGAACCGTCAAGTAAATAGCCAAAGAACAGACCGATAGTCTGTCAATCTGGGCTTTTGTGGCGACTGAGATGTTTTGGTCTGTGTGTCCAGGCGGTGGTCCGGACGCGAGCGGGACGGGAAATCGGCCGGCACGATGATTGGAGACGTGACCATGGTCACACGACATGGCCTCAATTCGAATAGCGGTGCGGTAAGCGTCGTCATGGCTTGTTATTCGATGGAGCGGTTGCGGGGGATAGTTGCTGCTGTTCATTCGATTGCAGCGCAGACCTTGCAGCCTGCCGAGATCATCGTTGCGGTCGACCACAATCGCTCGCTCGCGCACACCTTGCGCCGCGAAATGCCGGGCATCTGTGTGATCTCCTACGAGGACGGGCCTCGAGGTGCGTCTGGCGCTCGCAACGCTGGAGTTGCTGTCGTGTCGACGCCCTACACTGCCTTCATCGATGACGACGAGATCGCTGACAGCAGCTGGTTGTCGGAGCTGATCAAACCGTTCGCGGACGAGCGGGTCGTCGGGACGGGCGGACGGTACAGGGCAGTATGGCGATCACCCAAGCCTAATTGGTTTCCGGACGAATTCGGGTGGGTCGTCGGAGAATCGTTTCACGGAATGCCGATCGAGACCTCCCGTGTTCGCAACGTCTGGAGTGGCAGCATGGCCGTTCGTACAGCGGCTTTCCGCGCGGTCGGAGGATTTCGAGTCGGGTTCGGCAAGAGCGGCGAGCGATCGCAACCCGAGGATACCGACCTGTGTATCCGAATGGCGGAACTTGGCAACGACTTTCATTGGATGTACGTGCCGACATCGGTGATCGATCACGATATTCCTTTGGAACGCAGCACGTTTCGCTTCTTCCTGGCCCGCTGCTATTCCGAGGGGAAGGGAAAGATCGAACTGCGAGACGACCGGAACGGCTCGGAGGAACTCGACGATGAGCGTGACTACGTGCGCAGTGTTCTCACCAGCGGGCTTCGGCGATACGTCTTGGGGGGTCGGGTGTCCCTGTCGAGGGCAGGGGCCGTAGTTGCCGGAATCGTTTCGGCGGGTATGGGCGCCCTGTCCGCTATCGTGTGCAGGCGTCGGCACTTTGTAGGCCCGTGATGACGAACAAGGGACCGCGAATCTACGCGGATGCAGCGTCGATGGCGTCGTCCCAGGTCATCAATGCCGCACTAGGCATGGGATTTTGGGCAGTCGCGGCTGTAGTTTTACCGCCGGCACAGCTGGGCGTCATGACAGCGCTGCTTGCGCTCGTTACCGCTCCGGCAATGGTAATCGGTACCGGAGTCGGCGATGTCTTCAATTCGATGATGCCCGCAGCAGGTGCAAGCCTCGGCGCCGTGCACCGGCGAGGTCTGCAGGTGTTCTACATGTTGTCGGTTCCTGTGGGCGTCATTGCAGCGGTCGCGGCGGTTTGGTTCATTCCGGAAGTGAGGGGCTCGATTCCGGTTGCCTGCCTAGTGTTTGTGGGTGTTGTCGTCTGGGGCATGTTCATTCTGCAGAACAGCACTTTGACCAGTTTGGACGAGTCCCGGAAGTTGCCCTTGATCAACGGGATCGTCAGCGCTGGTCGCATTGGTGTTCTTCTCGCGTTGGTGTGGTTAGCGAATTGGCAACCGGTGGTCATGTCGACGGTCGTGGTAGGCGGAGCGTCGGTTGTGTTCATGCGGTTGATGATCGGCCGCATCGTCGAACGGCGATCGGCTACCTCGCCCCCTGGCCTGTGGACTGAAGGCAACGCGTCGGCTGAGGTCGTGAGAATGTGCGGGCAAGCTGTCCCGACCCAAGCCATGGGTGTCGGGGTGATCCTTCTGATGCCATTTCTCGTCACCGCCTATTCCGGTCCAGTTCAGGGCGCAGTTTTCTCTCTTTCGATGAGCATCGCACAGACTCTCGAATTCGTCGGCTCTGCCATGGGGACTTCCCTCGTGGTTCACGCCTCGAAGAACCCGAAAGATGGTTCCAAGATGGCGTTGGTTTTGTTTGTGAGGGTTTCTGTTCTGGTCGCTGTGGGCGGGGTATTGGTCTCGCTGGGTGCACCGATTATCTTCGGAATACTCGATCCCGAGTATCTGGATTTGGATGCCGAACTTGTCGTGATCATCCTTGCGATCGGGTCGTTGATGAGAACGATGTTCGTGGTGTGGTCTGCGTTGCAGCGAGCGAGGCGCGAGATCGGACCATTGGTGGTCATCAACGGTCTGTTCGCCGGACTTCTCATGGTGGTCTTGCCTTTCGCGTGCTTTCTCTGGGGAGCTGTGGGTGCTGCGGTTGCGGTCGGTGTGGCCCAGACGGCGGCCAGCATCGCCGCAGTCTTCGGGATAGCTCGGCGTCGAGATGCAATAAGAAGGCGGGTGTTTCAGTATGAGGTTTGAAGAAAATGTCAGAAATCAGGACGCCGGTGAGCCAGCCGCACAGGGCCTTCGGCGTGATGGACTCACGAATCTCGATCCGGTGATGACGCCGACGGCCGGAATCGAATTGTGGGCAGGGGCCATTTGGATAGGTCAGGTGGACGAGTGGGAGCTACTTGCATCGAGTGTCATCGAATTGACCGGGGGAACAGCGTACGGACGTGCTCGCCTGCTGGTCGCCCGACTCAACGGATCATTTGCCTTTGTCGAGGTTCAAGTCGCGAACGGAATGATCAGATCGAAGGAAGTACTGGCCTACTTGCCGGATTCCGAGCCTGTAACCACTTCACAGGTTCCCGAAGTGCCTGTCACATTGATCATTTGCACGATGAATCGACCGGACATGCTCCGTGAAGTTTTGACTTCACTCGCCGATCTCGACTACCGAAACTACGACGTGCTTGTCGTGGACAACGATCCTTCGTCCGGGTTGACACCGCCGATAGTGGACGCTTTCGCCGGAGTTCGGATCGTTGATGCGCCGGAACGTGGCCTGTCCAAGGCACGAAACATAGGCCTAGTTGCGGCCGCTGAAGAGTTCGTGGCATTTACGGATGACGATGTCGTGATTGACAAGGACTGGCTCCGTGAGTTGGTCGGCGGATTCGCAGTCGCGGAGGACGTCCACATCGTCACAGGTCTCGTGCCGACAGGTGAGGTATCGACTCCTGCTCAAGCCTTTTTCGATCGTCGCGTGAGTTGGTCGAAGAATCTTGTGCGAACGACGTACCGCTTGTCAGCTCCGCCTGAGAACGACGCTCTGTTCCCTTTCCGTGTGGGCGATTTCGGGACGGGTGCCAATTTCGCGGTAAGACGATCCGTGATGCTCGAACTCGGCGGATTCGACGAGGGGCTAGGGGTGGGATCGCCGTCAGGCGGCGGTGAAGATATCGACATGTTCGTCAGGGTCATTCTCGACGGGGGTGCGCTGGTCTACGCGCCTGCTGCGCGAGTCTGGCACCGCCATCGCATCGATTCAGCGGGATTGAGTAAACAGATGGCCGACTACGGCCTCGGCCTGGGAGCCTGGTTGACGAAACTCGCTATGGATCCGCGAATAGCGATGATGTTGGCGACGCGTATGGTCAAGGGACTTTCGCACTTCGGGAGCGTCTCCCAACCTGAAGAAGGTCAGATTCGACTTACACCCGATCTTGACAAATTGCCTTGGATCGAGCGGCGCGCATTGTTGCGAGGCCCCGCAGCGTTGGTGCGCTCGCGTTTGGGGGGATTGCGGGGGCGACCACTTCTCCCGAAGGGAACGCGCCCGGTGCGCAGTTCGATAGCCGTCGAATTTCCCGGCGCTAGGTCGATTCGTCGGGCGACTGCGATGGTTGACGCGCGGTGGCCGACCGACGAGCACAGACTGGCAATTCTGGGATTGGTCGGTGGAGTTTGTGGTCTGGTCGGCGCCGGCCTGGGCGCGATCGGCGCTCTCACCGGTGTAGCCGTGATCGTTTTTGTCGCGGTCGGCCCGGGTGCGGCAATTATGTCGTACATGCCTGATCAACCTGGCTACGTACGGGTCGCAGCTGTTCCGGCCCTGGGGATCTCGATCGTCGTGCTGATGACATTCCTGATGACCACAATCGAGGAGTACTATCCCTTTTCGCAGCTCGTGATTCCCAGTCTCGCTACCATCGGAGCATCTCTAGTTCGACTTCTCACCCTCGATAATCGCCCGGAAGTTTCCGGTCGCGAAAACCTCAAGCGACGTATCGGGGCTGTCCTGTCGGGGTTCCGGCGGTCATGACGAGATTGAAGGAGCGTAACGAGCTGTCGTCGACGAAGTCATATGATGCTCCGACTGACCGGCTGACGATTGCTGTCGTATCCGACAGAAAGAGGCGCGATTGGATTTCGTGGGGGATTCTCGTTGCAGCACTGGTGAGTTGGTGGATCGCTGCCCCTTCGCTGTCGACTGCACAGGCGTCGGATTTCGGCCTGCTGTTCGCGGCGTCGCCGTTCTTCGCCGGTGCAATCACTTTGTCGGTGATCGGCTTCGCAGTCGCAATGTCACGAAGGAACGACCGTGCAGCGTTCGGCGCGGTGGTGATTGTTGCGCTCGTGCAGAGGACTGCGACACTCATGGCGTCCGATGTGCCGCTGTATACCTGGACGTACAAGCATCTCGGGGTCACGGATCTGATCCAGCGAAGCCATTTCCTGGCACGAGGTGTCGATGTGTACAACGGGTGGCCTGGCCTCTTCACGGCAACGGCTTGGTTCTCTCGCGTTACCGGCGTGCCGGACATAACCGTTGCGAACTGGTTCGCGATCGCTGCGCATCTCCTCATGGTGATTCTGTTCTACTGCATGGCGAGGGCGTGGAGGCTGGATGTCCCGACCGCTATTTCCGCCACGTTTCTCTTCGAGGTGCTCAATTGGGTGGCGCAGGATTACTTCGCCCCTCAATCGCTGGCTCTGATCCTAGTTCTTGCATTCTTAACCCTGGTTGGATCCTCGCGAGACCGACCTAACCTTGTCGTCGTCATGATCGTGGTCTTCTGCGCGATAGTAGTCACTCACCAACTCACTCCGTATTGGATGGGATTGATCATGTTGGCGCTCATGATCTTTCGAATGCTTCGGCCGTGGTGGTTGACATTCGTGTTCGCTGCAATAGCCATTGGTTTCCTCATCTACAACTGGGACAGTGCAGGTGACTTTGCGAAATTCTCTTTCGACGTGACGTCGAACGCGAAGTCCAACCTCGCCGGAGCGAATCTCACGCCGACTGCAGGACAGGCATTTGCAAGTAAGACGATGCGTTTCTTGACTGTCGGACTGTTGGTTTCCTCCGCGGTCACGGCAATTATCATGTGGCGCAAGAAGATGCCGGTACTTGCTCTCGCGATTGTCGCGTTTTCTCCGCTCGCCATTCTGGCCGGGCAAGGCTATGGTGGTGAAGCGATCTTTCGTGTCTATCTTTACTGTTTGGTGGGTTGTTCCCTGCTGCTTGCATTTCCGGTCACTGCGATGCTCCGCGCGTGCCGAGCCTCGAGGATGAAGCTAATAGCGGCGGGCATCCTGCTCATCGGTGTCACGCTGTCTTCATCAGAAGCGTATTTTGGTGCGTGGTTCGCCTACTTGACGAAACCTGCAGTAGTCAAGGGCGCTTCCGAGGTGTTGGAGTCGGCGGATCCCTATGGTGTACTGAGGGTTCCGTCCCCGGCCTGGCCTGATCGGCCAACTCAGGCTTATCTGCGGTTGGCCGGCCTCGATCCGAAGTTCGATGTGCAACCGGAGGCCGCGACTCTTTTCTACGGTGCAGACTTTGCGACTGACGAAGAGTACGCGAAGTTCAATGAATACTTCGTCGCTGACCACCGGACAACGTACTTCGCGATTTCCGATCAAATGGTTTTCTACAATTGGTACTTCGGGCTCTCCCCACGGGACGCATTGCCGAATCTGGAGGCACGAATGCGGTTGGACCCGATGTGGAAAGTCTTCCTCGAAGGTAGTGGATTCGTAGTCTTCGAGCGAGTGGCCGTTAAGGATGAAAGTGGTAACGATGGCTGATCGCAGGCTGCGAATTCTTGCGTCGACGCTGACTCGCGATGTCACGGGTATCGAGCACAGTGTTATTCGGTTGCTCCCACGTCTCGGTGAGCAAGGTGTGAACGTTGTCATGGCCGCGCCCTCTGGTGGTGAGCTCGAACAGACGTGGAACGAGATGGGACTCGAATTCATACCGATGCCAGACGGGGCGCGTGTCGGTCTGCATGATTCCTCTGGCGCTTCTCAGACTCCGGCGACGTTGTTGTCGCAGATCCCGCGGTCTGCGACGTGGGTTTCAAAGCTTTTGGTACATGCTCGGCGTGCTGATGTCGTCCACTCGAATTCGCTCTTGTCACATCTGGATTGCGTTGCGGCTGGCAGGTTGGCGCGAACACCTGTTGTGCTCGAGATTCACGACATACTCGACCCGGGGCGAGGTCGGAGTCTGCTGAGTTCGGCCGTTCGTGGGGCCTCAGCCGCGATCGCAGTGAGTAATGCTGCACGGCAGCAGCTTTCGAAGTCGGCTCAGAGAAAGACGACAGTAGTTCCTCAGGGCGTCGACTCGGCGGTCTTTGCGCCAGGACCAGCTACGGTGCGAGCTGAGCTCACCGATGCCCCCGATTCTGCATTGGTCGCAGTCATTGGACGGGTCGACCCTGTCAAAGGAATCGACACCTTGATCGAGGCAGTATCCCAGATCCGTTCCCGCGGCAAGGACTTACATCTGGTCATCGTTGGCAGGTCGAGCCCGGGGAACGAGCGCTATGGCGAGAATCTTCGCCGAAAAGCTGCGGAATTGGCTCCTGGTGCTGTCAGATTTGTCGGACAACGGAACGATGTTGCGGCCATTTTGCGGTCGGTTGACATCCTGTGTGTTCCCTCCGTGCGAGAACCCTTCGGGCTCATAGCGATCGAAGCGATGTCAGTTGGTACTCCGGTGGTGGCCAGTCGGACCGACGGTTTCCTCGATTACGTCGTCGATGGTGAAAACGGACTGCTGTCCGTACCGGGTGATTCCGCAGACGTGGCCGGGAGAATTCTGTCCCTTCTGGATGACAGGCAGCTTCGCGCTCGGTTGGTGACCGGTGCACGCAGGTCGGTATTGGAGGACCACGCGGTCTCAGCGCGAGCTGATCGACTGATTGACGTCTATCGAAGGGTTGCGAAATGAGTGGGAGTACGCGTGTCGTGGTGCGGGCTGGGATGATTCTCTCGGTGGCCTCACTACTATTGGCTACTTCGTGCACCACCGGTGAACCCCCGAGTCCAATGATGCGAATGGTCTCGAGCGATTTCGGCACAGACGAATTCGATGGTGCTGCAGGGGATTCTCCTGACGCGGCGATGTGGGGATTCGATGTCGGGGGCGGAGGTTGGGGAAATCAGGAGAAGCAGATCTATACCGACAACGCCGAAAACGCGCGTTTGGATGGAAACGGTAATCTCGTGCTCGAAGCTCGTCGGGTCCTGGGGGGATTCACTTCGGCGAGGATCGTGACAAGGGACAAGTTTTCGTTCACCGAGGGCACGATTTCTGCCCGCATAAAGTTCCCGATGGCGCAGGGAATCCATCCGGCATTCTGGTTACTCGGCGAGAATTTGGCGACGGTGGGCTATCCGGAGAGCGGCGAGATCGATGTAATGGAGTTGGTGCACAATGCCACTGAGTATCACAACGCAATCCACGGTCCGTGGTCCGATCCTTCTGCACACACAGAAGGCAAGTGGAAGATGTCGTCGGATGGTTATCTCGGCGGTGATGCCTCGGACACCTTCCATGTCTACGAGGTGACGAGAAGATCTGACTCCATCTCGATCTTCATCGACGGTGTAATGGTGGGCGAGTATTTGCGCAGCGAGTCGCCGGACGGCTCCAAATGGGTATTCGACAAGCCGTTCTATGTCGTAATGAACATAGCGGTGGGCGGAGAATGGCCCGGGCCGACGGATGCAACCACCCCGGAGGTGTCGACCTTGACCGTCGACTGGATTCGATTCACGCCTTGAAAGTGAATAATGTCTAGGTACAAAATTTCTGCAGTTGATCAGATGCGGGTTCGTGATCGTGCGCTCGTCATCGGCGGACCAGTTGGTGTCATCTCGTCGAGTGATCTGCGGAGCGCGCTGATCGAGATTGCTCGGATCGGTCCGCAGACGAGGTTCGGATTGCGCGCGGATTCCTCTCGCCGTCGTTGGCTGTTCGATCCGGATGCTGTTGGCGCGGCAGTCGAAGAAGTTCCGCCCACCGACGCGGCGGACATTTCGAGATTTGCGACCGCCGTATTCAATTCGGATTTGACGCACTCGTCGATCCGAATCGTTGCGTCGGGGGAATATGTTGCATGTTTGGGTTCGCACGGCATCTCCGACGGGATCGGTGGTTCGCGATTGTGGGCTGCCCTTGTCAGCACCGCTCAATCAGGGCAACTACCCTCATCTCTGCATACAGCGGAGTCGAGACTTCCTTTGTCGCGCACAATTATTCGGTCTTTTGCAGCTGATCCTCGGCGGCTCGGAGCGGCCGTTCGATGGCATTCGCACGTGCGTGGAACACGGATTGAGGCGGTTTCGGCGACTCGCCGAACGCCCTGGCGGCCCAACCCGGTCAGTCTTTCGCTCCCGATGGATCCGCAAGTTGCACGTCGACTAGTGTGCTGGCGCGACGAGCACGCACCGTCGGCGTCTCTGCGCGCGATAACACTGTTTGTTTTTCTTGCTGCCTTGCGAGGTCATGGAGTGGAAACCGCGTCCAATGCGCTCGTGTTGATGGACGCGCGCAGATATGCGCATCCGTCGACCGTGGTCAATGGTAATTTTGCTGTGGGGCAATATGTTCCGGTGGGTGAATCCGTGACTTTGTCGGAGGTCAGTCGGGGTATCGCGGGGGCACTCGTTTCGGGTCACCCGTTGCTGACCCTTTCAGCGATCAGTGCGAAGGCGACTGTGGCTTCGGTCCTCGGGAGGTCCCACGCCACGGTCGCCGAGGCGAGCGTGAGCATCAAGCCTCACGCCTTGGTTTCATACTCGGACATAGGTCGTCTTCCCAATTCGGATGAAATCAGATGGACAGGCGATCCGCTGTGTGTGGCGGCCACCGATCCATATGGAGCGGAAGGAATCGCGTTCCTCGGTGCAGAGATCGATGGGCTACGTCACTTTTCAGTTACCTTCCACAGCAACGTATTCGATACCGAAATGATCAGGAGGGTGCTTCGAGCGGTCGCTTGCGATCCCACCGCACTGCTGGATGAATGTCGGTAACTCCGCGTATCAGTTCTCGTGGAACCAACGTACGTAGTCGACAGTCATCGTGGATGGCCAAGGTGTGGTGGAATCGGTTAAACCTGGCCAGGTTCCACCAACGGCAATATTCAGTAAGGTGTATGCGGGAGCGTCGAACACCCATGCCTCCGCTCCGGATACCTGTGACCGATCGAGGTACAGCATTCGAACGCCGTCGATGTAGGTCTCGATTCGTCCGGGCCGCTTGAGTATCCCGTAGGTGTGGAATGCGGTGAAGTCGGTGCCGGGTCGTGCGCCGCCGACACTGCGGTCCCAAACTCCGGTCACTCGTGTTCCTGATTTGGTAGGGCCGTGCACGGCGCTCGTGTATGTCTTCGCATCGTTGATGGTTTCGATCGCGTCGATTTCGCCACAGCCGGGCCAACCGGCTGTATATAGATTCGTGCCGAGCGTCCAGAATGCCGGATGCATGCCCTTTCCTGCTGGCAGTTTTATTCGCGCCTCGACTAGTCCGTAAGTGAAGTCGACCTTGCCGAAAGTTCCAAGTCGTGCGGAAGTGATTGTGTTGCCTACTTTTTGGGCCTGAATGAGGAGATTTCCTTGCCCATCCAGTCTCGAGTTGGACCGCGAGTCGGTGTACACCTGCTTTTCGTTGTTCCCCCAACCTCCGCCGGTTTCGTAGCGCCAGATGGCTGGGTTGGGGGCTGAATTTGCAGGGCCATTGAACTCGTCGTATGCATAGACCGTAAAACGATCTGCTGCGCGTGCTGGCGACATAAGAGGAGGCAAGCTAATCGTTGCCGTCGCCAGAGTTGTTGAAAGAAGGGCAATTCGAAGAAGTGCTGAAATTCTCATGCGCAGATCGTATGGGCGAGATATCACCTTCGGGACCATTGATCCCAAGATTGTTATCAGTTCGATATATAAAATTACTCGAAGTTTGTTAGCAAGTGTGGTATCCAACCAATTGATCGACTATTTGGGGTTGAACAGTGTTTCGCCCCAGTAGCTCCCGTCGGCGAGACCGCCGGGGCAAGCGAAGACCGCAGAACCGACGTGCTGGATGTATTCGTTCAGCGCATCGTGTCGTGAAAGGTTTTGCTGCATCGGAACAAACTGCTCGACCGGATTCCGGCAGTACGCAACGAAAAACAGTCCCGCGTCCAGGTGGCCGAAGCCATCGGAGCCGTCCGTGAAGTTGTATCCGCGGCGCAAGATCTGAATCCCACCGAGTTCCTCGGCAGAGGCCAGGCGCACGTGTGAATCCTCCGGGATGACGAAGTCGTGTCCCATTTTGGAATCGAGATCGAGCTCGTCGAACTCGTCCTTGCCACCGAGCGGCGCTCCGCTCCGTTTGGAGCGGCCGATGACAGCTTCCTGTTCCTTGAGTACTGCGCGATCCCACTGCTCGATCAGCATGCGGATTCGTCTGGCGACGAGGAATGATCCGCCTGCCATCCAGGCCTGATCGTCAGTGGGATCAACCCAGACGTGCTGGGCGAGTGCGTTTGGATCTTCCGCCTTGATGTTGGCTGTTCCGTCCTTGAACCCGAACAGATTTCGTGGTGTCGCCTGCGTCGTCGAGGTCGAGGATGTTCGTCCGAACCCGAGTTGTGACCATTTGACCGACGCGGTCCCGAACGCGACTCGCGCGAGGTTGCGGATCGCATGGACGGCAACCTGGGGGTCGTTGGCGCACGCTTGGATGGCGATGTCGCCCCCGCTGCGATTCGGATCGAGGTTGTCCGCACGGAAGTGGGGGAGATCGAGCAGGGCAGCAGGTTTCTTGTCTGCGAGACCGAACCGGTCGTCGAAAAGTGACGGTCCGAATCCGATGGTCAGGGTGAGTTGCGACGGCGCGAGATCGAGTGCCTCACCCGTGTCGCTCGGTGGTGCATACGGACCGTCGCCGGTCGCTCCGTCCTCGGTTGCTTCCTGACCCGCCGTCATTCGTTCGGCCATCGCCGTCCACGTCTGCAGCAGCGTGATCAGTTCGTCGCGCGACTTCGTCGTCACATCGAAAGCGACGAAGTGCATACGATCCTGGGCCGGCGTCGTGATGCCTGCCTGATGCTCGCCGCGAAAGGCGACCACGTCTGCGTGATCGGCGCCGGAACTCTCGTCGGCGGTCACCCGCCCGATGACGGCACCGGCACCGGCCAGGACGGCGCCGGCCCCCACCGCGCCGAACAGTCGGCGTCGTGAGACTGCGTGCGGTGCTGCGTTTTCCGCAGCGGGTGTGCCTTCTGGTGAATCAGTCATCTACTGTCCCGCGACTACTTCCTGGACCTGGCTGACCTCGGCGGACAGTGCATCGATTTTACGCGAGAGTTCCTGACGCTGCGCCTCGGTGACGGTGTCGTAGTACACGAATCCGTCGCCGACCCGGAACTGCGCCAGCGCAGCGTCGAGGTCGGCGAATCGGTCAGCGATGCGCTGGGCGAGCTCGGGATTACGTTCCTGCAGAATCGGGTTCAGTGCCGCGATCGCCGCTTGCGAGCCGTCGACGTTGGCCTGGAAATCCCACAGGTCGGTGTGCGAGAAGATGTCTTCCTCGCCGGTGATCTTGGAAGTCGAGATCTCGTCGAGCAGTCCTTGGGCGTCGCCGGCGATCTTGGTTGGATCGATCGTGTAATCCTCGGCATTCAGCTGGTCGGCAAGATACTGAATGTCTTCGAGCAGTTGATCGGCGACCGCGTTGGTATCCGGCTGAAGCCCGGTCACCCACAAATCCTTCTCGAGGCGGTGGAATCCCGTCCAGACCTGACCGGGCTCCAGATCCGCTTCGCGCAGGTCCAGCTTGGGATCGAGTTCGCCGAAGCTCTCGGCTTCGGGTTCGATGCGCTCGTAGTAGGTACGTGCGATCGGGAAGAGTGCCTTCGCCTGGTCGACGTTGCCGGATTGGACGGCGGCGACGAACTGAGCAGCGGTGTCCTGCAGCGCGACGATCTGGCTGCGGATGTACCTCCGGTAGCCGTCGGCAGCTTCGGCGAGTTGGCCGCTCTCGTCGGTGGCCGCCTGCGAATCGCCCGTGACGACGAAGTCCTGACGGATGCCGGTTCCGACCATGCCCGGCTTGCACGCGAGTTGATAGGTCGCAGCCTCGGGGAGGGAGACGATCAGCTGCCGGGTAAGGCCGGGGCCGATGTTCTCGACTTCGCCCATCGCTCGATCGCCCTCGGCGAAGACGTAGAACTCGGTGACCTTCGAGCCGTTGTTCGTCACCTGGAACGTCGCACTGCCAGTGGTTCCAGTGGTGGCACTGACGTCACACGAATCGTCGGTGGCCGTGACGACGATGTCGCCGTCGCTCGCGGTCGTCTTCTCGGTGCATGCGGCGAGGGAGAAGGGAAGTACCGCGGCCGTGGCCAGTACGAGGGTGGATTTACGCATGTCGGCAATGCCTCTCAGGATTTTTCGGGAACGTGTGTGTCGTGCGCAGGCGGGGTTGTCGGTTCCGATGGGCTCGACGGAAGGGGACGCAGGAAGAGCGCGAGGACGACTACGAGGTAGACGAGCCATGCGACGGCTTGCAGGACGGTCGGGTCCGGGCGGAAGTTGAAGATTCCGGCGAGGACGGTGCCGTACCAGGTCGACGGGTCGTAGCCGGGTGTCAGGTTGAACGCGAGATTCGAACCGCCCGGCAGGACGTTTCCGGTCTGCAGAGCGCGAACACCGTACGAGAGGATTCCGGCGGCTACGACGATGAGGAAGATCGCCGTGTACCGGAAGAACGTCGTCAGGTTGAGACGGAGGGCGCCGAAGTACATGGCGACGGTCAAGACGGCGGCCAGGAGAATTCCGAGGAGCAGTCCGACCAACGGCCAGGAGCTGCCTGCGGTGTTCTCGGCGTAACCGACCATGAGCAATGCAGTCTCGACGCCTTCACGACCGACCGCGAAGAACGACAGCGACAAGATGGCGACGGGTCCGGCGATCAACGCCTTCTCCATCCCCGCTTTCAGATCTCCGGAAATGTTTTTGGCGGCCGTGCGCATCCACAGGACCATGATCGTGACGATGACGACGGCGATCAGGGAGGCAACGCCCGCGATGATCTCTGCGGTCAGGCCGTCGACCGTCGACGTTCCGTAGTGGATCGCGAAGAAGATGATCGCCACCATCGCGACGGCGATCGCGACGCCGAGCCACACCCATTTCAGTGCGTCCTTGCGCTGCGCCTTTACGAGGTAGGCGGCGAGAATCATCACCACGATGCCCGCTTCGAGGCCTTCGCGCAGACCGATCAGGCCACTGCCGAATAGCTGGGTGGCAACTGATGGTGTGCTCGCGGCAGCGAGTACCGACACGGGCACAGGCGACTCCTGACTGAGTGAGTGCAACAGCTTCTGACGAACGCATGAGGCTAGGCCAGCCTTAACTCAGAAGAAGATACTCCATCATCGACGGCGAACCATGCTCTCACCTGTACTTTTGCTGTTCTTTACCAATGGATCCGGGAGTAGTTCACTCGCATGTGGATGATGGAGGGGTGTACCGAACTCCCGCAGCCCGCAGAAGTCCCCGGCGTCTCTCGCGAGCCGTAGCAGCAGTAGCTGCCGGAACAGCTTTGCTGGGCGCAGGCGTCGTGGCTTGCGGATCGAACGAACCGAAGGTTGCTATTCCCGAGGGCATACCCCCAGGTACCGGCTCTCCGACGCCGCCGATCGACATCAATGCTCCCGGCCGCAGTGCTGATCAACTCGCCGACTGGGCAGCGGGATTGTCGGACGACATCGGGATCGGGACGACGGCACTCGAGGCCTACGGGTACGCCGCCGCGGTGATGGCCGAGACGCTTCCCGGCTGCGGAATCGGGTGGACAACTTTGGCCGGTATCGGCAGCGTCGAGAGCCGCCACGGGACCTACGACGGCTCGTCGGTCGACGCGTTCGGCCAGGTTGCTCCGATCATTCGGGGAATCCCTCTCGACGGTGGCCCGGGAGTTGCCGAGATCCCCGACACCGACGGCGGGGCGATGGACGGCGATCCAGTGCACGACCGTGCGATGGGGCCCATGCAGTTCATCCCCGAGACGTGGCTCAAATGGGGAGTCGACGCCAACGGCGACGGCCGGGTGGACCCCGACAACATCGACGACGCTGCCCTCACGGCCGCCCGCTACCTGTGTGCACGCGGGGGAGACCTCACTTCCGCTGCCGGATGGCAGCAGGCACTGATGGCGTACAACCTCTCGGGCGACTATCTCGCGCTCGTTCGTGATCGTGCGTCGGCGTATTCAGTCGGGGTACGGCCGGACTGACGGTGATCGATCCGCAGGTCGGACCCGTGACCGCGCGTCGATAAAGAAGCCTTCGGCCCGTGCGGTTAGGCTGTGTGCTGGCACTACAGAGGTGCTGGCACTGCAGAGGCCCAGCCGCGATCGTGGTCCTCTTTCGACCGGAGGGGTCGGAGCCCAAGTGTCAAGCACGCAGAGCGTGCCCCAATGCGAAGCCCATTCGAAGGAGAACCACACAGTGGCCAGTATTGAGCAGGTCGGAGCTCGCGAGATCCTTGATTCCCGTGGTAACCCCACGGTTGAGGTCGAGGTTCTGCTCGAAGACGGAAGTTTCGCCAGGGCTGCGGTGCCGTCCGGCGCTTCGACGGGTGAGCACGAAGCCGTCGAACTGCGCGACGGTGGCGCACGCTACGGCGGAAAGGGCGTCGAGAAGGCCGTGGAGGCTGTGCTCGGCGAGATCGCTCCTGCCATCATCGGCATCGACGCAACCGAGCAGCGCACGGTCGACCAGGCGCTGCTCGACGCGGACGGCACCCCGGACAAGTCGCGTCTCGGCGCAAACGCTCTGCTCGGTGCCTCGCTTGCCGTGGCTCGCGCCGCCGCCGAGTCCTCGGGCCTCGAGCTGTTCCGCTACGTCGGTGGCCCCAACGCTCACGTTCTCCCTGTCCCGATGATGAACATCCTCAACGGTGGCGCGCACGCAGACACCGGTGTCGACGTCCAGGAGTTCATGGTTGCTCCCATCGGCGCACCGAGCTTCAAGGAATCGCTGCGCTGGGGCGCCGAGGTCTACCACTCTCTGAAGTCGGTTCTCAAGGAGAAGGGCCTCTCCACCGGTCTCGGCGACGAAGGCGGATTCGCGCCCGACGTCGCAGGCACCAAGGAAGCACTCGACCTCATCACGATCGCCGTGAACAAGACCGGCCTCAAGCTGGGTACCGACGTCGCGCTCGCTCTCGACGTCGCTGCCACCGAGTTCTACACCGACGGCACCGGCTACAAGTTCGAGGGCAAGAACCGCACCGCGGCCGAGATGGCGGCGTTCTACGCCGAGCTCATCGACGCCTACCCGCTCGTTTCCATCGAGGATCCGCTCGACGAAGACGACTGGGACGGCTGGGTCGCACTCACCGATCAGATCGGCAACAAGATCCAGCTCGTCGGCGACGACCTCTTCGTCACCAACCCCGAGCGCCTCGAAGAAGGCATCGTCAAGGGTGCGGCCAACGCACTCCTGGTGAAGGTCAACCAGATCGGCACCCTGACCGAGACCCTCGACGCCGTCGATCTCGCTCACCGCAACGGCTACAAGACGATGATGAGCCACCGTTCCGGCGAGACCGAGGACACCACCATCGCCGACCTCGCGGTTGCCGTCGGCAGCGGCCAGATCAAGACCGGTGCTCCGGCACGCAGCGAGCGCGTTGCCAAGTACAACCAGCTGCTGCGCATCGAGGAAAACCTCGGCGACGCAGCACGTTACGCCGGCGAGGTTGCGTTCCCGCGCTTCGCTTTCGAGGCCTGACGGAAATCTAAGATTCAGTAGTGTCTGCACAGCGCGGTAAGCCACGATCCCCCGGCGGAAGTCCGGGGGGTCGTGGTTCCCGTCGTGGGGACACACCGTCGCGTGCGCGTCGGGACAGTGCCCGACGCCCACGCGTGTCGGAACCTTCGGTAGATCCGGAAGCAGTCGATTCCGCTGTGACAGGCCCCGCGCAACCGGGGGTCTCCGCTGAGAAAGCGTCGGCGCGAGGGTCGAAGTCGGCCCGGGGGAAGAGCGGAACCAACAAGTTCTGGTCTCGGCTTCCGAAGTCGGACAACACCATTTTCGGCTTGTCCACCAGTCGGGCAGTTGTGCTCGCGATGGTTGTGCTCATGCTGGCGCTGACACTGGCAGTGCCGCTCCGTACTTACATCAGCCAGCGTTCGGATGCCGCGCAGGTGGCGGCGGAACGTCAGGTACTCGAGGAAGAACTGCGAAAGCTGCAAGGGCAGAACGCGCGCTTCGACGACCCTGCGTACATCGAAGCTCTTGCACGAGAACGCCTTCGGTACGTCAAACCGGGCGAGACCCCGTTCCAGGTTCAGCTTCCCGGTGACTACAAGGAACCCGAGAAGAAGCAGGAAAAGGAAACACCGCTCACAGGTCCGTGGTATCGCGATCTGTGGCAAACGATTTCGGAACCGCCAGTGGTTCCCGAGACGACGACACCGGCCCCGATGCCGTTGGCGCCGATAGAGCCAGAAGAACAAGGAGTACCCACCGGGTGAGCAACACGTCCGAAAATTCCCCACAGGTTTCACAAGCGGATCTCGACGCCGTTGCCGCTCAATTGGGCCGTGAGCCACGCGGAGTGATCGAGATCGCGTACCGCAGCCCGGACGGTCAGCCGGGCGTGGTCAAGACCGCCCCCAAACTTCCGGACGGAACACCGTTCCCGACGTTGTACTACCTCACGGACCCGCGACTGACTGCCGAAGCGAGCCGTCAGGAATCCGCCGGCGTCATGCGTGAAATGACCGAACGCCTGACCCAGGATCCGAAACTTGCCGCGGCCTACCGACGGGCATACGAGTCGTACCTTGCCGAGCGGGACGCGATCGAATCTCTGGGAACCGACTTTGCCGGCGGTGGGATGCCGGATCGTGTCAAGTGCCTGCACGTGCTGATGGCACATTCGCTTGCCAAGGGACCCGGCGTCAATCCGCTCGGTGACGAGTCCGTCGCGTTGGCCGGTCACGGAAAGCTGCGCGGCACTGCAATTCCCGCGGACTGGCCTGGCATCGACGATGCCGACAACACCGACCGGTGACTCGCCGTGTCGCCGCAGTCGATTGCGGTACCAACTCCATTCGACTGCTGATCGCCGACGTCGGCGCCGACGGTCGTCTGGTGGATGTCCGGCGCGAGATGCGCGTCGTGCGACTCGGTCAAGGTGTTGATGCGACAGGGACATTCGCGCCCGAGGCCATCGAACGCACCCGGGTCGCGCTGGTCGAGTACGCGTCGATGATCGCCGATGCCGGAGCAACCGCCGTTCGCATGGTCGCCACCTCGGCTACTCGCGACGCTGCGAATCGGGAAGACTTCTTCACGATGACGCGGGACGTGCTCGGCGCGGTGATTCCCGGATCCGGAGCAGAGGTCATCACCGGCGACGAAGAGGCGCGCCTCTCGTTCAGCGGTGCTGTGGGAGAACTTGATCCGTCCGAGGGCCCGTTCGTGGTCGTCGATCTTGGCGGCGGATCCACCGAAGTTGTCCTCGGCGACGCGTCCGGCGTCCAGGCTGCGTACTCCACCGACATCGGCTGTGTGCGCGTCACGGAGCGGTGCTTACCGTCGGATCCGCCTACAGCAGAGCAGGTTTCCGAGGCGACGGCTTTCGCGACCGCGAAACTTGCCGAGGCGTTCGAGGCCGTACCTGTCGAGAAGGCGCACACGTGGGTGGGTGTCGCTGGAACCATGACGACGCTGGCCGCGATTGCTCAGGAACTTCCGGAGTACGACGTCGAGAAGGTGCACCTGTCGAGGATTCCGTTCAATCAACTGTTCGACGTGTGCGAGCGTCTCATTGCTATGCCTCGGGTTGATCGTGCTGCCTTCGGCCCGATGCATCCGGGGCGGGTGGACGTCATCGGCGGCGGAGCGATCATCACCACGGTGCTGGCTCAAGCGTTCGAAGCCAAAGCCGGGATCACCGAACTGGTTGTCAGCGAACACGACATACTCGACGGCATCGCGATGTCGGTAGCTCAGACCGACCCGATAGTCTGATCCCTGCCGCATCCGACCCGTCGGGTGCGGCAAGGCCCCCATAGCCCAATTGGCAGAGGCAACGGACTTAAAATCCGTCAAGTGTCGGTTCGAGTCCGACTGGGGGCACCACGTAGATCCTCCTGCACATTGAATCGAAAAACCCCGCTCGTCCTCTTCGGGCGGGGCTTTCCGTGGAGCAGCGACTGACCACCAAGTGGCTACTGAGCCCAGACGGTCGTCCCTGCAGGAGCATTCAGCGTGTTGACGAGATCGATGCCGGCTACGACAGCCGCGCCGCCGCCGCCGAGGATCGTTCCGGCGACACCGCCGATTCCGGCGCCTGTTGCGAGGCCACCCAGGCACAGTGCCGCGGCGACGGGGAGTCCGACGATGGTCAAGCCCAGCGGAGCGCCGACAGCGCAACCGATTCCGGCGCCGACGATGGTGCCGAGCAGGCTGCCGACCTGAGTGCCGAGTCCGAGTTGGCTCTGGAAGTGCGCAATCGCCCGATCATTCTCCTCGGGCGAGGCGACGGGCGTCCATTCCTTTGCCGCAGGCGCACTCTCGGGTCGAGGTGTTGCCTTCGCAGAATCGGTGATCGGTGTCAGTGTGAGGGTCTTACCGTCTTCACTGATCGTGCGATCGAAGGGGAACTGTAGATCCCCGAGGTTGTATGCGAGAGGCAGGGAAACAAGGTCGGCTCCCTTGCTGTCCTGCAAGACGACGGACTTGCCGTCGCCGGACACCTTGAACAACCCGGCGTCGATGGTGGTGACGATCGACTTGTCGACGACCTTCGCTTCGTAATTCACGTCGGTCGACGGATCAGCTGATGCGATCCCTGTTGATGCTCCGACTGCAGCGACCGCTAGAGCAGTCACAGCCGCCTTCTTGAAGAAACCCATAGTTCAACCCCGTGTTCGCCTGCGTGTGCTCGCAGAAACTCGACAACTTCGGACATTGGTAAACCCCCGACAAAGCCTTCGTATTAAAGCAGACCGAAGTGACGGAAGGGATAGTTGCGCTCGGGCCGACCGGAAGCGGCCGGTGCAATCGAATGTGCAGCGTGCAGTACCAAGTTGTCGAACATGTGTGCGAAAATGTGGAGATGCGGTTGACCGAGCAATCCCCGGACTGCTGCCCCAACGGACACCGGCTCACGGCGAACACATGCCTTGTCGGTTGGGAGGTCTGCGGGTGTGCCTCGACGGAGAATGGCGGACACAGGACCCATTACTGCAGGCGATGTGGTGAAACTGTCCGGACGCCGGAGTGCGTCGGCGTGGATCCGCAGAAAAGTCGGTGGAGTTGAAGTGCTGTTACGTTGTGTTTCAAGGAGATTCGCGAGAGCCTCACCCGGCGGATCGGTGCCGGGTGAGGCTTGTGGATCAGGTAGGCGGGGCGACGGGTGCGTCGCTGCTTCCTCCCGAGCTCCCACTCGACGAGCCGGTGCCGAACAGTAGACCGAAGAAGCCGGAGATTGCGCCGAAGAAATCGAACATGGGCGAGCCTTTCGCGAGGACGAATGCGGTCACGACAAGTGGCCGACTTGTGGTGGTGTTCAGAGAAGTTCCGTCGACATTGACGGCAAAGGCGTCGGACGAAGGCCGACTGCCGGATGAAATGTACGATTCGTCCCGGTTTGATACAAGTCTTTCCCGAGTAACAGTTACTTGAGACTTAAATTATCGGGGGTGCCTGCCTGATCTGGGGTGCCCTGCCTGCTTGGGTGGGGCAACCAGGCAGGGCAGTGGTTGGCCGTCCCTCTCAATACCGACCTACGGCGAACCATCGGCGTTGAAACTACCCACAGTTCGTGACGTGCGCCACTTACGTACCGGTACCTTCGTTAGCCGGGGTCGGACGTTGCGGCGAAGGCGGTCGTCGACGTCCCCGCGGGGACGTGGTTCATCGAGAAATCGCGGTCCCGATCAGGGTTGACGACGCTTGCCAACAGGAGCATGGCGGCGACAAAGAGAACTCCTGCGGCGAGGTAGGCGATTCTCACGGGCAGGCGCGGGCGTCGATCTGAATTCGTGGACATTCACGTTCTCCATCGGTGCATGTTGGACGAACGCCTAGTTTAACGATCAACTAATGAAAGGGTGCGAACAGTGACGCAAGATACGAAAAGGCCCTCGATCTCGGGGGAAATCGAGGGCCTTTCCGGTCGAACGTCGGCGCCGCCAAGCACATAGCGTCACCGACCCACTATCGGTGTCGAGCGTGACCCCTCATGTCCGACCCCACTTCTCGACACTATCCAGTAACTTGCGACATTGTGGATGATTCGGACATTGTCATTCGGATGGGGGAGATCCCGTCCGCAGCCCCTACTTTCGTCCGGCAGCCCATTTCATTCCCCAGTTGTAGGCCCGATCGAGATCTGACTGACTGCCGTTGATGTACTGAACTTCGCGCGTCACCGTCACGCCTTGACCTGAACTCTGGATGAGAGCGATCGCGCACAGTCGCTCCTGGTTGCTGGTGGAGTCGAGTCGCACTTCCACCTCCGGTCCGTTGGTGGGATACAAGGTGACGACGCCGTCCACCGCCGCCCAGTTGGGAGCGCCGTCGTAGATCATCGCGAAGATCAGGATTCGCCGGAAGGCGCTTGGGTCACCAAGATTGACGTGCATGTTCTCGCCGCCGGTGTTCGCACCACTGCGGTCGTCGCCGTCGAGGGAGATGTAGGGCGGAGAAGTCAGTGAACCGAAACTGTTACCCAAGGCCTGAACTACTCCCTTGGACCCGTCGGCAAGTTCGTAGAGGCATCCGAGGTCCAGGTCGACCGCACCAGAGCCTGCGCCGGCGAGCTTGGCGAGAAAACCGGTCTTCTTCGGTGGTGCCCCCTGTGACCAGTTGAGGTTCACGCGCATATTGCCTTGTCGTTCACCCGCCTTCGCGAGGTTGACCGTCGGCGCCGATTTTGTGAGCGTGATCTTGCTCAAGCTGACCGGCGCTTGCGACGGAGTGGACTCGCCGGAACGTCGGGTGTAGTCGATTGCCATCGTGATAGTCCTTGTCTGAACTCGAATGAGTCCGATCGTGTTACCCGTCGAGGAATCTCCACCGACGTGATCGGCGATCTCCGGCCATTGTCCCTCATGTCTGATTTCAACCCATGGGCATCAAACTTGCGGCGCCAACTTGCGGCAGACCAGCAGTTTGCTGATTACTGTGTCTGTGGGCAGACGCGACTCCGAAATAGGGTGGACGCACTGGTTGACACGGCAACGTCCAATTACGGAAGAATTGCTGAGTCGGACGTCCGATTCAATTGCGTCGTGGGAGCGGGAGGTAAGTGATGCCAGTCCTGTCGCTTCTGCAACCCCGCCAGAGAGAAAGACTGACGCCCGCCCAACGTGATGACGTAACTCGTGAGCAGATAGCCGTCACCTTCGGCGTGCTGCCATGGGCCGCTGCCGTCCACCTCGTCGTCACACTCGGGCTGACGTTGTATGTAATTCCCCCGGACGGCGGACCGCTGCCGCGTGTGTGGCCCTTGCTGTCCGGCGTGATCGGGTTGGTGGGGATGTGCTTGGGTCTCGCCATTCATTTCAACCTGATCACACCCACGTACCGGATGTCCTACGCGTTTCTCATCGTCGAATTTGCTGTAGTCGGGATCCTGTATTCCTCGCTCGCCCTGGTCCTGTACCCGATCCTGGACGATTCCGGCGATCTGATCCTGATAGCGGTCACCACATCGATCACCGGTGCCGGAGCCGTGGCCACCGCGATGTTGCGAGTGGTGGGGGTCACCTGGGTCCTGTCCAATCTGATAATCCTCGGGGTGGCATTCTGGCTTCAGCTGGGACCCGAGTTCGAACGAATTCTCATTGGAATGATCGCCTATGGCGCGGCTCTGATCGGCGGCACGATAGTGGTCTCGGGCAACCTGGAATCTCGCTATCGAGCTGAATTGAGCGCCGCGTCGGAACGATCGGTCGTGCAGATGCTTCTCGAAGACTTCGAAGGCAACGCCGGGGACTTCGTGTGGGAGACGGACCAGAAAGGCAAGTTCAACCGAATCCCGACGCGGCTCGCGGTCGAAGCGGGGCTGGACTCCACCGAGTTGCAGGGAACGGCGTGGCAGGACCTGTTCATGGAGTTGGGCACCCTACGGATCCCCGGCGGGATCGATGCGCTCATGGAGTTGCAGCAGGCCCGCCACACGAAGACCGCATTCGTCGACGTGCTCGTTCCGGTCCGAGTTCACGGTGAAATTCGGTGGTGGCAGATCTCCGGACGCCCGCGCCCCGGCCGTACACCCGACGAGTTCGTCTGGCGAGGAGTCGGTTCCGACGTCACGGAAGTAAAACTGCAGAGTGACGAGATCGTGCGGATGGGTCGTGTGGACGCACTCACCGGTATGCCGAACCGGCACAGCTTCTGGACCGAGCTCGAGCGACTGCTGCGCGAGCCGTACACAAGCGAAAGTGGTCTCGCGTTGGCCATGCTCGACCTCGACAACTTCAAGTCGGTCAACGACACACTGGGACACACCGTTGGCGACGCGGTTCTGCGAGAGGTCGCGGATCGCCTGTCCGAAGCCGGCGGGGTGTCACAGTTGTTCGCACGTCTGGGGGGAGACGAGTTCGCGGTTCTTTTCACCGATGTGGGTGACAGCTCACAAGTTCGTACTCTGCTCGGCCGCTACATCGAAACTCTGCGCGAGCCGATCACAGTGGCTGGTACGCGGTTGGAGATCGGATGCAGCATCGGGTACTACCTCCCCGACGAGCTGCCGTCCTCCGCCGACGAGATGATGGGCGCTGCGGACCTGGCTTTGTTCGCGGCAAAGGAATCCGGGCGCGGGGCCGTACGTGAATATCGAGACTCGATGAAGTCCGTGGCCGATCGGCGGGCCCGCCTGCTCGAAGATCTGGGAAACACTGTCGCGGAGAAGGACCTCGAACTCGAGCTGTTGCCCAGGATCGACGTGGTTTCCCGCGAGATCGTGGCCGTGGAAGTCCGCGTGATCTGGCACAACGCCCGCCTCGGTGCCGTTACGTCCGCCGAATTCATGAGCGTCGCAGACGACACCGGTTTGGCGTACTCACTGGGGACTACCGTCTTCGAGTTGGCCTGCGAGGCGGCGTCCCGCCTTCCTGATCACCTGCGGGTAGCCGTCGCGGTATCGACGCGTCAGCTCGAATCGGATTCCTTTGTCGTCGCGATAGGGGACTCGCTTCGACGATCAGGTGTCAGTGCACATCAGCTCGAGCTCCAACTCAACGAATCATCGGCGATCACCGACGAGTCCAAGTTTGCGTTGCACGCCATCGCGGACATGGGAATCGCGCTGACCGTGGACGAGTTCGGCGCCGGATTCTCCTCGCTCGCATCACTGTCCGGCCTTCCGTTCACCCGAGTCCGGATAGAACGCTCCATTTCGGGTGCAGTGCCTGGTGGACGGTCGATCCTCGAAGCTGTCGTGGATCTGGTCGACGCGTTGGGAATGGAGGTCGTCGTCTCGGGAGTCGACGGTGAGGAAGACTTGAAGTCCGTGGCCGCTGCAAGGGTGAGGACTGTTCAGGGATACATCGCCGGCGGAGCCATGTCGGTCGACGCGGTC
This sequence comes from Rhodococcus sp. MT28, assembly GCF_058792695.1. NCBI lineage: Bacteria > Bacillati > Actinomycetota > Actinomycetes > Mycobacteriales > Nocardiaceae > Rhodococcus > Rhodococcus sp. MT28. The sequence goes on along the minus strand of NZ_JBXAFD010000001.1, from coordinate 233,356 downwards.
GCAGCGGCGGTAGCAGGCCGACGTGGATGACCCGGCAGTACTCCGTAGGCATCGCGTCGGGACGTCGGTGCGCAAACTCGGTCGCAGCGGCACGGAACAACACCTCTCGGATTACGATCGCCGTCGCCTACTCGATCGACGACTGCGGTTCACCGCGCGCGTACTGCCGTGGTCGTTTCTGACCGCGGCGGTTGCCTTGTCAGCGATCGTGGTGCTTCTGCCGGTGGATGCCGGATGGTTCACCTTCGCCTGGTCGAGCGTCATGCTGTTGTCGAGCGCTGGATTCAGTGTGTATTGGCTCCGGCGCTCGCGTCTCGGCGTCTCCGAGTCCCAGACCACCGAACTGGTGGTACTCACAGTCGAAATCATTGTCTGGGGAGTGCTCCTGGCGTGCTTGGCTCTCGTTCTCTTCCCGATGCTCGATCCTCGTGACGAGTTGGTACTGAGCTCGACCTTGATCGGTGGGATCGCGGTCGGCGTGTTTCCCACCATGATGTTTCGCGGAATCACTGTGGTCTGGATCAGCCTGGTGGGAGTCGGGTTGGCCGGGGCGTTCTGGACGGAACCGGGCACATCGCGTTTCGTGCTGATCGGGGTGCTGGTCGTCTTTGTAGGTTCGCTCTACAGCGGAACTTTGCTGTTGGCCAAACTTTTCGAGAGACGGCTACGCGCCGAACTCATAGCCGAGGACGAACGAGATCTCGTCGAGTTGTTGCTCAACGATCTCGAAGACGGAGCACAGGATTGGCTCTGGGAGACCGATTCGCGCGGTATCGCCAGTACCGTGTCGTATCGATTCGCCGAGCAGGTCGGTTTGCCGGCAGCACAGATTCGGGGCCGCACAATGCACGAGATCCTGATCGGGATCGGCGCGTCCCGAACAGATGTGGGCAGGAAGTCCCTTGATCTCCTCGCCGCGAATTTTCAAGCCGGGACGGCGTTTCGGGACCTCACCATGCAGGTCGTCGTTCGGGGCGATACTCGCTGGTGGTCGATGTCAGGTCACCCGGGCAGTGGCGATGGGGCGACCTACGGGTGGCGCGGTGTCGGATCCGATATCACGCACTCGTATCACCAGCGCCAGAACATCTTGCGATTGGCAGAGATCGATTCGTTGACCGGTCTCAGAAATCGGTACAGCTTCAACGCTCAACTGTCTTCGCGGATTCGGGACGGACACAGGGTGTGGCTGGCAATTCTGGATCTGGACAACTTCAAGTCGATCAACGACCGGTTGGGACACCACATCGGAGACGACGTGCTTCGCGATGTTGCCGGCAGACTGCACAGCGTTCTGCGATCGAACGAGATCTGTGGCCGACTGGGGGGTGACGAGTTCGCCATCGCCTTCGACGACCTAGCCTTCGACGACATCGGGAGTGCAGATGAGGTGGAGAAGAGATTCCAAACGATTCTCGACTCATTCGAACGACCATTTTCACTGGTCGGCAACCAGATTCGCATTCGTGCCAGTCTGGGTTACGGCTCGATGCCCGACGACGCAGACAGCCTCGAAGACCTGGTGATTGTCGCGGACCTCGCGCTTTACCACGCAAAGGAGAGCGGTCGGAACCAGATTCGCGCCTTCGATGCGACTTTGCGGGATCGTGCGACGGGTAGGGCCAGGGCACTGTTGGATCTTCGTCGTGCGTTGATCGACGAAGAGTTCGAGTTGGTTTATCAGCCACAGGTCTCGGCCGCGACGGGAGTTGTTGTCGGGTTCGAGGCTCTGCTGCGGTGGAACCATCCGACTTCAGGTCTCGTCTCGCCGGGAGACTTCATTTCGGTCGCCGAGGAAACCGGCTTGATCGTGCCGATCGGTGCAGGTGTTCTGAGGGCTGCCTGCACGGCGGCGACAACGTGGCCGGAGGACATTCGGGTTGCCGTCAACGTTTCTCAGGTGCAACTGCGTTCGAGTCGATACGTCGACTCGGTACGCCGGACACTGATCGAGGTGAACCTCCACCCCAGCCGACTCGAGATCGAGGTGACCGAATCGTTGGTCATCGACGACGCCGACCGAGATGTGTTGGTACAGCTCTCGGCGCTCGGCATCGCCATTGCGATGGACGACTTCGGCACAGGGTTCTCCTCGGTTGCCAGCTTGGCCCGGCTGCCGCTCGATCGGTTGAAGATCGATCGGGCGTTCGTCGCACCGCTGGACGCGGATCCCTCGAATTCGAGGTTCGCTGTCTTGCGAGCCGTCATCGCGATTGCCAAGTCTCTGGGGCTGGACACCGTCGCCGAGGGCGTGGAGACGGAGAGGCAGCGCGCGATAGTGACCGAGTGCGGATGTGACGTGATCCAGGGGTACCTCGAGGGAATGCCGATACGGGCAGCCGAGATTCCGCACTATTTGAATGGGCGACTCGGCGGTTCGAGCAGGTGGGGTGTCGCGGCTACCACTGAGTGAGAACTTTGCGCCCGTTTTGCCGTTCGATGTGTGACGGTACGCCGAAGTGCTTCACATCGAACTGCAGAAGGGTGTCTTCGTGGTGGTCGGATCGGCGTACTCCCCAGGGCCGATGTTGGTGGGTAAGAAGGCAGTGGTCACAGGCGGTTCCCAGGGAATCGGCGCAGCGATTGTTCGAGCATTTGCATCGCATGGCGCGTCAGTTCTGGTTGTCGACGTGGCTCCTCTTGGCGACGTCGAATTCGACTCGGCTGCAGGTGGTTCGATCAACTATCTCGAGTACGACGTGCGGACGCGGGAAGTCCCCGTCGCGTTGACCGAGTTCGCCCCGGACGTCCTGGTGAACAATGTGGGTCATTTCCTGAACCCGCCGACAGAGTTCACCGGTACGGATCCCGGTTTCTGGTCCGAGGCCGGCAGCATCAATTTCGATCACGTCGTGCGTCTGACCCATGCCCTGCTTCCCGGCTTGATCGACCGCGGTTTGGGTGGATCGATCGTGAACCTGACGACGGTGGAGGCGCATCGAGCGATCCCGGGCCACACGATGTACTCGGCATACAAGGCCGCGCTGACACAGTTCACCAGGAGCCTTGGTGTGGAGATCGGTCGAACCGGAGTGCGCGTCAACGCCATTGCCCCGGATCTGATCGAGTCGGTACAGGTGCCGTATCGCACGATCGTTCCCGCCGACGACTGGGACAAGTGGCCGGGGTGGGCACCGTTGGGCGGACCGGGCCAGCCGGTCGACATTGCCGGCCCCGCACTGTTCCTGGCTTCCGACCTGGCGAGATACATCACCGGAACCGTGATCCACGTCGACGGCGGCTCGCACGCTGCCGGAGGCTGGTTCCCCACAGAAGAGGGTGGCTGGACCAACCGGCCCCGAAAGGCTTGACACATGACAACTTTCAGTCTGAATGTTCCCAACTTCGGCACCACTCTCGCGGAGGACTCCTACGCGAAACTCGTGCAGGTCTGTCAGAACGCGGAAGCTGCCGGCTTCGACCGGGTCCTCGTCACCGATCACGTGGTGATGGGCTCGGACAACTCGGCGTACACGTGGTCGGCGTTCCCCACCGAGCCCGACGCCAACTGGCTCGAGCCGCTGACCGTCCTGGCTTTTGTTGCCGGACAGACGAAGACAATTCGCTTGGGGACCGGAATCGTCATCGCGGCGCTGCGTGGGGGAGCGGTACTGGCCAAGACGGCCGCGACACTCGATCTGCTCTCCGGGGGCCGACTCGACCTGGGCGTCGGAACAGGTTGGCAGGAACGTGAATACGAGGCGGCAGGTATGGACTTCGGTAAAAGGGGACCACTGCTCGACGACGCTCTCGCAGTGTGCCGGGCCCTGTGGAGTTCGGCGCCGGCGAGCATCGACACCCCTCGTCTGAAGTTCGACGACGTGTACTGCGCGCCCCGTCCGGCCGCTGGAATCCCGATCTGGGTGTCCGGTTCGCTCTCCAAGGCCGTTGTACGACGCGTCGCAACCTGGGGTGACGGGTGGATTCCGATCATGGGTGCCGCGGACGACGACCTACGTGAAGGGATCGACGTCATCGGCAAAGCGATGGCGGATCTCGGACGCGATCCAGCGGAATTGCAGGTCCGTGGGCGACTGACCGTCGTACGCGGGTCCGACGGTTCGATCGACCTCCCGGCGACGATGATCGGCGCCGAGCAGCTGCTCGAATCCGGTGCCACCGATGTGCTGGTTGCGCTGGCGGCAGTAGATCCGGATCCGGATGCGGCGATGGCAGAGTTCGGCGAGCTGGTGGCGGCCTTCGCAAAGGTGACCCGCTGACGATTGCGTCGAGGCGGTAGTTCTATCGTGCGAAGTGTTGTAGTGCAGCCTGATCGAGGAGAGAACACATGACCGAGAGCATCGTCGTGGATACGAGCCTGGAAGCGTTGCTCGACGCCCGGATCAGCTGCCGCGCCTACGAGGACCGTCAGGTGCCACGTGAGGTGATCGAGGAGATCCTTCGGCTGGCGCAGAAGACGCCGTCGTGGTGCAACACGCAACCGTGGCAGGTCGCGATCACCGAAGGGGAGGGCACCGAGCGATTCCGCGCCGGTCTCGGTGAGTACGTGATGGCCAACGCCCAGGAGTCGGACTTCGAGTTCCCGCGCGCGTACCAGGGCATCTACAAGTCGCGTCGGTTCGACTGCGCGATGGCGCTGTATTCGAGCGTCGGAATCGAGCACGGTGACCGCGCCGGATCCGCGGCACAGACGATGAAGAATTTCGAGCTCTTCGGCGCTCCCCACGTCGCGATCATCACCACCGACGAGGCATTGGGCACCTACGGCGCAGTCGACTGCGGGTTGTACGTGAACAGCTTCCTGCTCGCGGCCCAGAGTCTGGGGGTCGCCACCATTCCGCAGGCGGCGCTCGCGGGCAGCTCCAAGTTCATTCACGAGCATTTCGGTATCGACGACACTCGCAAGGTTGTCTGCGCGATCTCGTTCGGATACCCCGACGCCGACCACCCGGTGAACGGATTCCGCACCGAACGCGAAATCGTCGACAACGTCGTGCAGTGGATGTCGAACTGACAGGGATGTCGAACTGATCACCTGCTGGTCGGGGGATTGAGTGTTGCGTAGTTCCACCTGAAAGACTGGTGGCATGTCCGACACACCCGAACTGTTCGATCGTCTGCGCCGATTCCCCGATGTCGAGGCACCCAATCTCTTTGCCGTCGATGCGGCTGATCGTCTGATCCTCGACGAGGCCGCCGACGCTCTCGCCGCGGCACCGGCGGGCACCGTCGTCGTGATCGGCGATCATTACGGTGCGCTGACTGCCGGTGTTGCGCTCGTGCACGGAATCGCCGCCGTGCGCGTTCACCAGGATCCGCTCACCGGAGAGCTGGCCCTCGCGAACAATGCGCGCGAACTCGGATTCAGTGACGCCTTCACCTCGCACGGACTGGACGAGGAGTTGCTCAGCGGCGCCCGCGTCGTGCTCATGCAATTGCCGCGTAGCCTCGCCGAACTTGCCGAGATCGCCCAGCTGATCGCGCTTCACGCCGACCCGGCGGTTCGTGTCTTCGCCGGTGGGCGTGACAAGCACATCACCCCGGCGATGAACAAGGTTCTCGGCGAATCGTTTTCCGACGTCAGCGCCTCGCGTGGGCGTCAGAAGTCCCGCGTACTCAAGGCTTCGGAACCGAAGCCCGATGTTGCTATCACGTTCCCGGTGACCGAACGCCTCGACGAATTCGACCTCGACGTCGTTGCTCACGGCGCAGTGTTTGCCGGTGCGAGCCTGGACATCGGCACCCGGTTGCTCCTGGAGAACCTCGGAAAGATTGCGGTCGATCCGCTGAGCGACGTGATCGATCTGGGTTGTGGCAGCGGCATTCTCGCGGCGGCGATCGCGCGGAAGTTCCCGGACGTGCACGTGATCGCAACGGATCAGTCCTCGGCAGCCGTCGCTTCGGCTCTGGCGACTGCGTCCGCAAATGGCGTCGGCGATCGAGTGAGCGGCCTGCGCGACGACGCCGTGGGTTCGTTGCCCAGTGCGAGCGCGGATCTGGTTCTGTTGAACCCGCCGTTCCACGTCGGCGCGGCGGTCCACACCGGCGGAGCACTCAAGATGTTCGAAGCTGCTGGCCGTGTCCTGCGTCCCGGTGGCGAGTTGTGGACTGTTCACAACGCGCATCTGGGGTATCGCGAACCGTTGAAAGCCGCGGTGGGTCCGAGCGAGGCGATGGCGAAGAACGCGAAGTTCATCGTGATGAAGTCGGTCAAACCGTCCTAGTATCGAAAAGGGACGAGTGTCGAAGAGTGTTGATCTTCCGGAAATGCGCCGGGAACTACAACCGAAGCTTCGACGTTGTAAATTACGAGTGCTTTACTTTTAGTCAGGTACACGGACCGTGTCGGAAACTCGGATCCGTCCGGCGAACCCGCGACGCACCCGTCGTAGGCCACCACGATGAAGGGATGATCACGGTGCGCACCACCAGCAACCCGGTGTTCCGCAATCTGCCCAAGCAAGAGGGCAACGGATACGCCTCGTTCGGATCTGCGACGGCGGGCGCCTCGCAGGCAACCCAGCAGTTCGGTCAGCCGCAGTACGCTCCGGCCGAGCCGTACCAGACCGGTCCCACCTCGCGGGCCATGACGATCGACGACGTCGTCACCAAGACGGGCATCACGCTCGGTGTGCTGACGATCTCGGCACTGGTGTCGTACTTCCTGGTCAACAACAACGCCGACCTCGCAGCCCCGCTGGTCATCGGCGGCGGTCTCGTCGGCCTCGTTCTGGTTCTGGTCGCGACGTTCGGTCGCAAAATGGACAACCCGGTAATCGTGTTGGCGTACGCCGTCGCCGAGGGTCTGTTCCTCGGTGCGCTGTCGTTCATGTTCACTGATATTCAATTCGGTGGCGTCGGCGGATCCGCACTGATCGCGCAAGCAGTCCTCGGAACGTTCGGCGTGTTCTTCGGCATGCTGGTCGTCTACAAGACCGGTGCGATCCGGGTGACACCGCGTCTGACGCGAATGATCATCGGCGCATTGATCGGCGTTGTCGTTCTGGCCCTCGGTAACCTCGTCGCGAGCTTCTTCGTCGAGGGCGGACTGGGACTGCGTGACGGCGGAACGCTCGCCATCATCTTCAGCCTCGTCTGCATCGGCATCGCAGCCTTCAGCTTCCTGCTCGACTTCGACGCCGCTGATCAGCTGATCCGCGCACAGGCGCCCGAGAAGGCAGCCTGGGGCGTCGCATTCGGGCTCACCGTCACCTTGGTCTGGCTGTACGTCGAGATCCTGCGTCTGCTGAGCTACTTCAACAACGACTAGTTCTCGAGTCGATCCGTAACACGAAGAAGGGCCCCGCGAGGGGCCCTTCTTTTGTCGTCTGTGGGCGGTTACGGTGCTTGGATGCCTAGCAACTGCTTGGTTTGGAACGAAGGGGAGCGAATGTCGACAAACACCTCTGAACCCATCCTGGTCGCGGATGCCGGAGCAGTGCGAACGCTGACCTTCAATAATCCGAGTCGCCTGAACGCATTTGATGCAGCCGGTTTTCGAGCGTTCACCAAAGCGCTCGACGACGCGGCGTCGGACGAAGCCGTGGCCGTGGTGATCGTCGAGGGCGCAGGCAAGGCATTTTCCAGTGGCGTCGACCTACGCGCACTCGCCGAACCAGGCGCAGACAACGCCGACTTCGGCCACGCATTCGCGCCGCTGATCGTCGCGCTGGTGGAGTTCCCGAAGCCTTTGATCGCCGCGGTACACGGCGCTGCCGTCGGCATCGGCCTGACCATGCTGCTTTACTGCGACGTCGTCTACGTTGCCGAGGACGCACGTCTGCGTGCACCGTTCACCTCGCTGGGTACCGCTCCCGAAGCTGCCAGTAGTTGGTTGCTGCCCAAGGTGATCGGAACACAGCGCGCCGCCGAGCTGATCCTGTCGGCGCGGTGGCTCAGCGGCGTCGAAGCGGCCGACTACGGACTGGCAAACGTGGCCGTACCGGCCGAAGAGGTTCACAGCCGTGCTCGGGAGAGCGCCGAGCAGATTGCCGCCAACGTCGGACCGGCAGTCCTTGCCGCCAAACGACTGCTCCGTCACGGATGGGCGGACGAAGCTCGCGCTGCCGTGCAGCGTGAGGACGACGCTGCGCGAGAGTTGATTCGCGAGTTGGGGAGTTTTGCTCGGAAGTTCACGACTACCTGAAACCCGACCACACGAAAGCGGCCGCCCGGCAGAAGCCGGGCGGCCGCTTTCGACGTGCTCAGGGGATCAGCTGAGGCGCTCGATCACCATTGCCATGCCCTGTCCGCCGCCGACACACATGGTCTCGACGCCGAAGGTCTTGTCCTGCTCCTGCAGGTTGTTGATCAGGGTGTTGGTGATACGGGCACCGGTCATACCGAAGGGGTGACCCAGCGCGATCGCGCCACCGGAGATGTTGAGCTTGTCCTCTTCGATGCCCAGTTCGCGAGCGGATCCGAGGACCTGCACTGCGAATGCCTCGTTGATCTCGAACAGGTCGATGTCGGAGATCGACTTGCCGGCGATCTTCAGGGCGTTCTTGACGGCCTGGATCGGGCCGAGGCCCATGATCTCGGGGGACAGGCCCGAGACGCCGGTGGAGACGATGCGAGCGAGCGGGGTCAGGCCGAGTGCCTTTGCCTTGGTGTCGGACATGATCACCAGTGCGGCTGCGCCGTCGTTGAGCGGGCAGGCATTGCCGGCGGTGACGGTGCCGTCGGGGCGGAAGACGGGCTTGAGGCCGCTGATGCCCTCGTAGGTGGTGCCGGCGCGGGGGCCGTCGTCCTTGGAGACGACGGTGCCGTCGGCGAGCGTGACGGGCGTGATCTCACGCTCGAAGAAGCCGCGAGCGATGGCTTCCTCGGCGCGGTTCTGGCTGCGAACTGCCCAGCGGTCCTGGTCTTCGCGGGTGATGCCGGTGGCGGAAGCGACGTTCTCCGCGGTCTGGCCCATACCCAGGTACACGTCGGGGATCAGGCCCTCTTCGCGAGGATCGGTCCAGGCGACTCCACCTTCGGCGAGCTTGGCGCTACGGGCCTGCGCTGCGTCGAAGAGCGGGTTCTTGGTGTTGGGGAGGCCGTCGGCGTTGCCGGTGATGAAGCTGGAGACGGACTCGACGCCGGCGGAGATGAAGACGTCGCCCTCGCCTGCGCGGATGGCGTGCAGAGCCATGCGGGTGGTCTGCAGCGAGGAGGAACAGTAACGGTTGACCGTGACACCGGGGAGGAAGTCGTAGCCGAGCTGGACGGCGACGACGCGGGCGATGTTGAAGCCCGACTGGCCGGCGGGCTGGCCGCAACCGAGCATGAGGTCGTCGATCTCGGTGGGGTCGAGCTCGGGGATCTTTGCCAACGCGGCGGCAACCATCTGAGTTGCGAGGTCATCCGGGCGGATGTCCTTGAGCGAACCCTTCATTGCGCGGCCGATGGGCGACCGTACTGCTGAGACGATTACTGCCTCGGGCATGAAAACTCCTTTTGTGTACTGCTCGAGGGCGGCTTGAAACGCCGTCGAGCAGGGCAAGTTGAATGCAGCTTCGACTTACAATTTACGTTGCCGCTCCCAGATGGTGGTCACGCAGTCTCACTCAGTTGACGTCGGGGCGCTGACCTGCAGGTTTGGTGCGTCTCGCGAAGGCTTTCCACTGGGTTGCCGCCGCCGTCAGTCGGGCCGCGACGGTGCGGGCTTGCGCCGCCTCCGAAACGTGGGGGAGCTCGGGTAGCGGGCCACCCTGCCATTCACCCAGAGCCGACGCGAGAACCGGGACGATCTGCTTCGCCGCGAGTTCGTATCCGGCCGCGGACGGATGGAAACGGTCGGCCGAGAACATCGTGTCGGGCGAGGCCAGGAATTCCTTGGCCAGCAGGTCGGCTAGTGGAACGGGATGACCCCCGGCGTTTCTGGTCGCGGCCGCCTGGGCGAGTGCGAGGCGATGGCCCCATTCGCGCACCACGGAGCGCAGAGGTTGCGGGATTGCCGTGACCACCCCCAGATCCGGGCAGGTGCCGACAACAACGACGGCACCGCTCTCGCGTAAGCGTCGAACCGCGTCGCCGAGGCGTTTAGCCGACGCGTGAATCGCGTTCTTGGCGGTGACGTCGTTGGCGCCGATCAGGATCACCGCAGCGTCCGGGGGAGGACCGGCGACGAACATGGCGTCGACCTGCCCACTCAACCCGCGGGAGGTGGCGCCCCCGATGGCCTTGGTGCTCAAACGGATTCGCTTCCCGGTTTCACTCGCAAGCAGCTTCGCGACCTGAACACCCGGTACTTCCGAGGCCGTCAGCGCGCCGACGCCGGCCGCAGACGAATCGCCGAAGATCATCAAGTGGAGATCGAAGGGCACGGCCCGCCACCAGAGTTCCGGGTTGTCGGCGCCGGGTGCGTACACCCCGTCCGCCTCGGGTGGCTTGGCGATATTGCGACCGATCACCCCGCGGGCCGCCCCCGCCTGCGACATCAGATAGTTGTAGCCCAACCAGGAGAGCGTGCCTGCACTCGATCCGGCCACCACCGTGGCCACCGACGCTTTCAGTCCGGTTCGACTCACACTTGCCAATCTAGCCGGATTGCACCACCTTCGCCCGACGTCCGCGCGCACCGTTTTCTTTCATCTGGGAACATGGACGAATGCGCATCGCGGAACACGTCGTCGACCTCATCGGCAACACCCCACTCGTCAAGCTCACGTCCGTCACGGGCGAAAACTTCGGCACGGTGGCAGCCAAGGTCGAATACCTCAACCCTGGCGGTAGCTCCAAGGACCGCATCGCCGTCAAGATGATCGACGCAGCCGAGGCTTCGGGTGAACTGAAGCCGGGCGGCACCATCGTCGAGCCGACCTCGGGCAACACCGGAATCGGCTTGGCGCTCGTGGCGCAAAAGCGTGGATACAAGTGCGTTTTCGTCTGCCCAGACAAGGTCAGCGAAGACAAGCGCAACGTCCTGCGCGCCTACGGCGCCGAGGTGGTCGTGTGCCCCACGGCCGTCGCGCCGGACAACCCGAACAGCTACTACAGCGTCTCCGACCGTCTCACCCGTGAGATCCCCGGCGCCTGGAAGCCCAACCAGTACTCCAACCCGGGCGGACCGGAGAGCCACTACGAGACCACCGGCCCCGAGATCTGGGCCGACACCGACGGCAAGATCACGCACTTCGTCGCGGGCGTCGGCACCGGCGGCACCATCACCGGCACCGGCCGCTACCTCAAGGAAGTTTCGGGCGGCAAGGTCAAGGTCATCGGCGCAGACCCCGAGGGCTCCGTCTACTCCGGCGGCACCGGTCGTCCGTATCTGGTCGAAGGCGTCGGCGAAGACTTCTGGCCGTCGGCATACGACCCGTCCATCCCGGACGAGATCATCGCCGTCTCGGATGCCGATTCCTTCGAGATGACGCGTCGCCTCGCCCGCGAGGAGGGACTGCTGGTCGGCGGTTCCTGCGGTATGGCCGTCGTCGCTGCCCTCGAAGTAGCCAAGCGTGAGGGCCCCGACGCCCTGATCGTCGTCCTCCTCCCGGACGGTGGCCGCGGCTACCTGTCCAAGATCTTCAACGATCAGTGGATGGCGTCGTACGGATTCCTGCGCACCCCACTCGACGGCAAGACCAACGTCCCCACCGTCGGCGACGTTCTGCGTGGCAAGTCGGGCGAGCTGCCGGACCTCGTTCACACCCACCCGTCGGAGACCCTGCGCGACGCGATCGAGATCCTGCGCGAGTACGGCGTGTCCCAGATGCCCGTCGTGGGTGCGGAACCGCCGGTCATGGCAGGCGAGGTCGCCGGAAGTGTGTCCGAGCGGGATCTGCTGAGCGCGGTCTTCGAAGGCCGTGCGCACCTTGCGGATTCCGTCGAGAAGCACATGAGCAAGCCGTTCCCGCTCATCGGTTCCGGCGAGCCGGTCTCGGCTGCCACGAAGGCGCTCGGGGACACCGACGCACTCATGGTCGTCGACGACGGCAAGCCGGTCGGTGTCATCACGCGCCACGATCTCCTGGGTTTCCTGAGTTCGGATTCCTGAGTTCGGATTCCTGCGCCGGCACCGGCGCCATTAGGCTGGGGACCATGAGTGAGCAACGCAGCAAGGCCGACAACATCAGCTGGCAGGGTTTCTCCACGAAAGCGGTGCATGCGGGTTACGAACCCGATCCGCTGACCGGTGCGGTCAACGTGCCGATCTACGCGAGTTCCACCTTCGCCCAGGACGGCGTCGGTGGAATGCGCAGTGGCTTCGAGTACGCGCGAACGGGTAACCCCACCCGTCGCCCACTCGAGGCGAACCTCGCCGCGCTCGAATCCGGAACCTACGGCCGAGCGTTCAGTTCGGGAATGGCGGCCACCGACTGCCTGCTCCGTTCGGTACTTCGACCCGGCGATCACCTGGTCATCCCCGACGACGCGTACGGCGGAACCTTCCGTCTCATCGACAAGGTGTTCACGCAGTGGGGGATCGAGTACACCCCGGCTCCGGTGTCCGACGTCGATGCGGTGCGCGCGGCGATGAAGTCCAACACCAAGCTGGTCTGGGTCGAGACGCCCACGAACCCGCTGCTCAATATCGGTGACATCGAGCTCCTTGCCGAGGTCGCCCACGAGGGCAACGCAAAGATCGTGGTGGACAACACCTTCGCCTCGCCGTACCTGCAGCAGCCGCTGCAGCTCGGTGCCGACATCGCGCTGCACTCCACGACCAAGTACATCGGCGGACACTCCGACGTGGTCGGTGGCGCTCTCGTCTGCAACGACGAAGAACTGGACACCGCGTTTGCCTTCCTGCAGAACGGATCCGGCGGCGTTCCCGGCCCCTTCGACGCGTTCCTGACGTTGCGCGGAATCAAGACACTGGCGCTGCGCATGGAGCGTCACAGTGACAACGCGGAGAAGGTCGTCGAATTGCTCGACGGCCACCCCGCGGTTGCCAGCGTCATCTACCCCGGACTGGCTTCGCATCCGTCGCACAAGGTCGCGGCCAAGCAGATGCGACGCTTCGGCGGCATGATCTCCGTCCGCCTCAAGGGCGGCAAGGCGGCAGCTCTCGACCTGTGCTCGCGCACCGAGATCTTCACGCTGGCAGAATCTCTCGGCGGAGTCGAATCCCTCATCGAATTCCCCGGTGCGATGACCCACGCCTCGACGGCCGGTTCCGCTCTCGAGGTTCCCGACGATCTGGTTCGCCTGTCGGTCGGCATCGAAGACGCCTCCGATCTGGTCGGCGACATCGAGCAAGCGCTGTCCTGATCTTCGCTCTACAGTAATTCGACTTCGAATCTGCAGTGCGCCTTCACACCTCACGAGGGTGTGGAGGCGCACTTTCTGGAGGCATGCGTGAATCTCGAACAGATAAAGGCTGCACAGCAACTGCTCGCCCCGGTCATGCGACGCACCCCGGTCGTGGCCTCGCGAGTGTTGTCCGAAACCACCGGCTTCGCCGTGAGCTTGAAATGTGAAAACCTGCAGCGCACCGGCTCTTTCAAACCGCGCGGTGCGTACAACCGCATTGCCAATCTTTCCGCAGAGGAACGGGCAGCGGGCGTGGTGGCGGCCAGTGCCGGTAACCATGCGCAGGGAGTTGCCTGGTCTGCAACAGAATTGGGAATCAAGTCGACCGTCTTCATGCCGACGGGTGCGCCGCTGCCGAAGTTGGTGGCCACCAAGGCATATGGAGCTCAGGTCCACCTGCACGGTTCGACTGTCGACGAAGCGCTCGTGGCCGCTCGCGAATTCGCGGACCGAACCGGAGCAGTTCTGGTCCACCCGTTCGACCACGAGGACGTCGTGGCGGGGCAGGGGACTGTGGGGCTCGAAATCCTCGAGCAACTGCCTGAGGTCGGCACGATCCTCGTTCCCACCGGCGGCGGCGGTTTGATCGCGGGAGTGGCTGCAGCCGTCAAAGCTGTGCGCCCGCAGGTCCGCATCGTCGGAGTGCAAGCCGAGACCGCGGCTGCCTGGCCGGCGTCGTTGGCAGCCGGGAAGCCGACCGCCTTGGCGTCGATGTCCACGATGGCAGACGGTATCGCCGTTGGCTGCCCGGGCGAGGTTCCGTTCGCCGAAGTTGCCGCCCATGTCGACGCCGTGGTGACGGTCAGCGAGGAAGCGCTGTCCAAAGCGCTCCTGCTGTGCCTCGAACGCGCCAAGCTCATCGTCGAACCGGCCGGCGTCGCGGCCGTCGCGGCCTTGATGACCTGTACTCCGGAGGAGCTGGGACTGACAGGGCCGGTGTGCGCCGTGCTTTCCGGCGGCAACATCGATCCGCTACTTCTCACGCACGTCATCTCGCACGGTCTGCGAGCGGCCGGACGGTTCCTCGGAGTTCACATCACCATCGACGATCGGCCGGGCGCACTGGTCTCGTTGCTCGAAGTGGTTCGAGCGAACGGCGCCAGCGTGGTCGATGTCATCCATTCCCGTACCGGTGGCGAACTTGCACTCGACGAAGTGGAAGTCTTCCTCACCGTCGAGACGCGTGGTCCGGACAACAAGGCGGAACTTCTGACGGCCTTCGACCGCGCCGGTTACGCAGTACGACTGCAGAACTGAGGCGAGTTACTCGTCAGGCCAGCCGCCCAGAACCGTCACGCGGTACTCCTGGTCGACCAGCCTGGCGGGTACGTCGAGTTGATGTAGCCAGTCGATGGCCGAACCGCCCATGCCGACCGCAACCCGACTGAATGCGGCGGCCTGGGCGCAGGAGGATGCAATCACCGACACCGTGCGCCACATCGGCGTCGCCGTCGATTCGCGGTGCAGTGGCTTGACGGTGCTGGCCGTGGCGATCCCGCAGTCGGACGGAAGTGCTACCTGGCAGGTCGGGTCGCCGGGCAGGTCTTGCACCTGAATCTGCCAGCCGTCTTCCGGCGCCGGGCCGGCAACCGCGATGTCCCCGCCGAGGCCGACCAGCACGCCACACCCGAGAAGAGTCGCAGTGGACGCGGCACAGTGGTCCGCTGAACTGGCGCGGGCCGTCGCGGACAGATCGAGAACGACGTCGTCCGGGCTGTACACGCGGTTGTTCTCGACGCGAATCTTCCACCAGGAGTGAGGGTCTGCCGACCCGGCCGTCGGCGTGAGTTTGCCGTCGGTCAGTCGTGCGACAGCCAACGCGTCTTCGAGGAAGTGCGCGAACATCGGGGTCACGGCGACGCCGTCGACGTTGCTCGCGGCGCTGACATAGGTACGAATCTCGGAGTCGGCACGATCTCGATTGGTGGCGGCGTCGGCAGCGGTGAGGTACCCGCGAACCAGGCTGGCCGCGGAGGGAAGGACTTCAGGGTCGGTGACGACGACCCGGGCCTGAACCCCCCACGTGAGCCACTCGGAGGCCGAGCGCGGAGTACTCACGAACCGTTGGAGACGGCGTCCGGGGTTCCGAATCCGGCGACCACGACGGGCCGCTTCGCTACGGGATTCTTGGTGTGAGAAGCCGACGTGTCCGGCGCGAGTGCCGTGGCAGTGGGAGAAGAAACGAGTGAAAGTCCGCCGCTTGCGAGTGCTCCCGCCACAGCCGTGGCTGCGAGGGCGAGGCGAACGGGTCGATACACCGTAGTGCGTCCCCGGGCGGGTCGTGGCCGATCGTCGCTCATGGACTCAGCTTGCACGCCGAACCTGAGAAAAGCCTTGGCGTCTGTAGTCATTTGCGTAACGCCCGCCGAGATAAATGAGACATTGGTTACAGGAGTCGCGAGACTGAGCCGTGTCGAATGCATGTTCGAAAGAGTAGATGTTCGCACCGACAAGTTTCGGGTACGACCACGTACATGGGTTTTCAGAGGTTTATCGGAGGTTCGGATGGCAGTCGGTGTCCTGGCGATCGCTGTGTCGATCGGCACCGCACTGGGCGTGATGAGTGGAACTCTCGGAGCGCCCGCACAAGTCGAGAAGAACGAGTCTTCGAATGCTGCAGTCTCACTTGCAGCCTGGAACGGACCGGCACGAACTCAGGACACACCTGAGGGAATCGTGCCTTCCGTACCCTCCAACTTTCCGGGAGCGACATTGGCGCCCGTGGGAGCGGTGGCAGTGTTCGCGCCGTGGATCAAAAAGGCCGGTGCTCTGTGCTCGGAGATCACGCCCGCGGTGATCGCCTCGCTGTACTCGGTCGAGAACGGATTCAAGTACGGACCCGATACCGACATCTCACCGGAAGGTGGGCGCGGGCCTGGCCGCTTCACCACCGCAGCGTGGACGGCATACGGCAAGGACGGTGACGGCGACGGAAAGATGGACATCCTGGGCGTTGCCGATCCGGTGATGACAACCGGATACCGGTTGTGCGATCTCGTGAAGCAAGCGCAGTCCTGGCAGAAGTCCGGTGAGGTCGAGGGCGATACCGTCGACCTCGCGCTCGCTGCCTACGACGTCGGGCCGGACGCAGTTCGCGAAGCGGGCGGCGTTCCGGCAGACAAGTCGGGCGAGGTTCCTGCGGAGCAGGCGGTCGCCGCTCCGTTCGTCGCCCAGATCAAATCGTTGCAGGACTCGTTCGCCCTGATGCTTGCGCCCTTCGACTACAACAACCTCGCCGCAGCGGTGGGCGGCGTCGTCGAGGCCGGTCTGAAGTTTCTCGGATTGCCTTACGTGTGGGGTGGCGGAAACATCAACGGGCCGTCGATGGGCGGGTTCGACTGCTCGGGGCTGACGTCGTACGCGATCCACGCGGCCACCGGGGTGACTCTGCCCCGGACCTCGGAGACGCAGTGGGGTGTCGGCGTCGAGATCCCGCTGGATCAGGCGCAGCCCGGTGACCTGTTGTTCGGCAACTGGCAGGCAGGCGGCCCCGGCCACGTGGCGATCTACGTCGGCAACGGTCAGATGCTTCACGCACCCACGTTCGGCGACGTGGTGAAGGTCGGCCCGATCTTCGCAGGCATGAAGGCTCGCCGCGTGGTGTGAGTGGGCAGGAAACAGCGAGCACCGACAGAGCAAGAAGCGCCACCCGACCGAGTCGGGTGGCGCTTCTTTTCAGAGCTGGTACAGCCGATCAGCTGTGGTAAGGCTCCGCGCTCAGCAGCGTGACCTTCATGGTGCTGCCGTTGGGCAGGTTGTACTCACGCGTGTCGCCGACCTTGGCTTCGAGCAGCGCGCCGCCCAGCGGTGAGTTCGGCGAGTAGACCTCGAGCTTGGCGTCACGTGCGCCTTCTTCGCGGGTAGCGATCAGGAACGTCTCGGTGTCACTCTCGTCGCCGTCGTAGTAGACCTTGACTACGGATCCGGGCAGTGCGACACCGGACTGAGTGGGGGCCTCGCCGACCTTTGCGCTGTTCAGCAGCTCCTGGAGCTGGCGAATGCGGGCTTCCTGCTGACCCTGCTCTTCGCGGGCAGCGTGGTAGCCGCCGTTCTCTTTCAGGTCACCCTCTTCGCGACGCTCGTTGATCTCGGCGGCGATGACCGGGCGATTGGCGATGAGCTGGTCGAGTTCGTTCTTGAGCCTGTCATGTGATTCCTGGGTAAGCCAGGTCACCTGGGTCTCGGTCATCTCGATCACTCCCTAGTAGTCGGAGCCGGGGGCTCCCTCGACGATCGCTGCAACAGCAGCGAACAACGACACAGAAGCACCACCAGGGATGCAACCTTGCCGTCAAACCTTGCGTCAATGCAGCAATACACGGTTCCACCCGGAACCGTGTATCGGGCAATTCTATCACGCATGACTACCCGCCCTGTCCGGCGTCAAACGTCCGGCAGGGTGGGTGCGTCCCGAGGTCAGCTCTTGGTCAGGTACTCCGGAACGTCGAAGCTGCAGCCGTAGACGTCGGCCATGCCTGGCGGCTGGGACGTCTTGACCTCGGTGTTGAACTCGAGGGTCTGATGTTCCGACGACGGGACGTAGACCTCACGTCGACCGGTTTCGGAGCCGTCCTTCGAGCGTGCGCGCACGATGCACATCGCTTCACGCGACGAGTCGTCGCGTGTGACGGTGAAACGGATCTTCACCGTGGAGTCGTTGGCGATGTCGAACGAGATGGTCTCGGTCTCGATTTCCTTGACCGCAAATTTTCCGTACGCGTAGTACGCGATTCCGCCGCCTACGACGATGACGAGAGCGGTCAGAGCCCACACCATCCACTTGCGGGGACTGCCCGTGCGAGTTGTGCTCGGGTACCGATCTTGGGGAAGCGGTTTGCTCATCACTCTGCTCTCGAAGACTCGAGTTCGCGTGTCGTGCAGCAACTGACTGTGTCCCGCCGGATTACCGAAGGGGTCACGGCTGCGCCAGGAACTCTCGGGTGGAACTATAGAGGACGTATCCCGTCGCGCCGTCGGTAGGTTTGTCGGCAGTCGGTACGTTTGACGGCAACGGCCCGGAGTAATCCGAGCGGTGCACAGCGTGTGATTCGAAGACTGCCGGTGACGGCTACAGGTGAACTGCCGGTGACGGCTACAGGTGAACTGCCGGCAACGGCTACAGGTGAAGTTGAGGTGAACGAACACGTGAGCGGATTCCGGCTCATGGCCGTCCATGCCCATCCCGACGACGAGTCGAGCAAGGGTGCGGCCACCACCGCCCGTTATGCAGCCGAAGGCCACGAAGTGATGGTCCTGACGCTCACCGGGGGTGAGCGTGGCGACATTCTCAACCCGGCCATGGACGTTCCCGGTGTCCGCGATCGAATCAGCGAAGTTCGCCAGGAGGAGATGGCCGAGGCCGCTCGCATCCTGGGCGTGAAGCAGCGCTGGCTCGGTTTCGTCGATTCCGGGCTTCCCGAGGGCGACCCTCTTCCGCCGCTGCCCGAAGGGTGCTTCGCCCTCGTTCCGCTCGAAGAGTCGACGCGCGCTCTGGTCAAGGTGATTCGCGAGTTCCGTCCCCACGTCGTCACGACGTACGACGAGAACGGCGGATACCCGCACCCGGATCACATCCGGTGCCACGAGGTGACGATGGCAGCCTACGAAGCCGCCGCCGATCCCGAGTACTTCCCCGAGGACGGTCAGCCGTGGGAAATCAAGAAGGTCTACTACTCGCACGGATTCATCCGTAAGCGCCTCGAACTCTTCCAGGAGGAGTACGAGCGTCGCGGAGAGCCGTTCCCGATGGCGGACTGGCTCAAGAAGTGGAAGACCGAACGCGGCGACATGATGGTCCGGGTGACCACTCAGGTCACGTGCGGCGACTACTTTCCCCAGCGTGACGATGCTCTGCGCGCACACGCGACGCAGATCGATCCCAACGGTTCGTTCTTCGCTGTGCCGCTCGACATTCAGCAGAAGATCTGGCCCACCGAGGAATTCGAGCTCGCCAAGACGCGGGTCACCACGTCCATTCCGGAAACCGACCTGTTCGCAGGTCTCGAAGAGGACGCTCAGAAGTGAATGCTCTGTCCGCCGAGGTAGTTCTCGGCACCACACAATTTCTTGCTCAGACCCCGAGTAACCCATCCGGCCCGGAGTTCGGAAAGTCGTCTCCGGTCGGCCTGCTGGTGATTCTTGCGCTGCTCATCGGTGTGATCCTCCTGGTTCGGTCGATGAACCGCCAGCTCAAGAAGCTGCCGGAGACGTTCGAACCGGATCATCCCGAACTCG
Source organism: Rhodococcus sp. MT28 (assembly GCF_058792695.1). NCBI lineage: Bacteria > Bacillati > Actinomycetota > Actinomycetes > Mycobacteriales > Nocardiaceae > Rhodococcus > Rhodococcus sp. MT28. The sequence goes on along the minus strand of NZ_JBXAFD010000001.1, from coordinate 213,922 downwards.
ATCAGCAGGCAGACGAAGGCACCGACCGGGGAGCTATCACTGCTCCGAGCCCGGCGGATCCCAACGTCTCTACCGAGAAGAAGCCCAAGCAAGAATCCTGAGACGAACGAGGTAGCGGCGATGGACCCACGGATGCGGAACAACCTGGGTGGGTCCTTGAGCCCTTACCTGCGTCAGCACGCCGACAATCCGGTCCACTGGCAACAGTGGGGCGAAGAAGCGATGGAGTGGGCGCGCGAGCGCAACGTGCCGATCCTCCTCTCGATCGGATACTCGGCGTGCCACTGGTGCCACGTCATGGCGCACGAGTCGTTCGAGAACGACGAGATCGCGGCCGTCATGAACGCGAACTTCGTCTGTGTGAAGGTGGACCGAGAAGAACGTCCCGACATCGACGCCGTCTACATGAATGCGACGGTTGCGATGACCGGCCAGGGCGGCTGGCCCATGACCTGTTTCCTGACTCCCGACGGTTCACCGTTCTACTGCGGCACGTACTACCCGCCGACGCCTCGCGGCGGAATGCCGTCGTTCACACAGCTTCTCGAAGCGATAGCCGACACCTTCACGAATCGGCGCGACGAGGTCGACAACGCGGCACAGTCGATCGTCACGGAACTTCAGCGCGCGTCGGGCGGGATTCCGTACGGCGGAGCACCCATCGACGCCGAGCTGCTGAACGCGGCGGGTCGGTCGATCCTCGGCGACGAGGACGTCCCGCGCGGGGGATTCGGTGGGGCACCGAAGTTTCCACCGTCGGCACTACTGGAGGGGCTGCTCCGACAGTACGAGCGAACGGGTTCGGGCGAGATCCTCGGCGGCATCGAGCGCACCGCCGAAGCAATGGCACGTGGCGGGATCTACGACCAGTTGGGTGGGGGTTTCTCGCGGTACTCGGTCGATGCCGAGTGGGTGGTTCCGCACTTCGAGAAGATGCTCTACGACAATGCGCTGCTCCTGCGGTTCTACGCGCACTGGGCGCGGCGCACCGGATCGGACCTCGCCACTCGCGTCACCGAGGAGACCGCAAGGTTCCTGCTCTCCGATCTGCTGACCGAGAACGGTTGCTTCGCTTCGGCTCTCGATGCCGACACCGACGGCGTCGAAGGCCTCACGTACGTATGGACGCCGACGCAGCTGGTCGAGGTACTCGGCGCGGAGGACGGGCAGTGGGCGTCGGAGTTGTTCCGGGTCACCGATACCGGAACCTTCGAAGAGGGTGCGTCGGTACTGCAGTTGCCCCGTGACCCCGACGACTGGTCGCGCTGGCAGACGATCTCCGACGCTCTACGCGCCGTCCGGGCTCAGCGTCCACAGCCCGGCCGCGACGACAAGGTGGTGACGGCCTGGAACGGGCTGACCGTCACGGCCTTGACGGAAGCGGGACTTGCCCTGGACCGACCCGACTGGATCACCGCGGCGGCCGAGTGCGCAGGCGCTCTTCTCGACCTTCACCTGGTGGACGATCACTTGCGTCGTGCTTCCCTCGGCGGGGCTGTCGGCGCCCCGACGGGCGTGCTCGAGGATTACGCAATGTTGGCCACCGGCCTCCTGGCTCTGTACCAGGCAACGGGATTGGCGCGGTGGCTCGATGCGGCGCAGCAGTTGCTCGACGTCACTGTCGACCACTTCGCTGATCCGGCCGAGCCGGGAAGCTGGTTCGACACGGCCGATTTCGCGGAGTCGCTCGTGACTCGGCCCCGAGACCCGTTGGACGGCGCGACGCCGTCCGGTGCGTCGAGCGTCGCGGAGGCTCTGTTGACCGCAGCGGCGTTGACCGATGCCGAGCGCTCTTCTCGTTACGCCCAGGCCGCGGCGGACGCGCTGGCGAGGGCCACGCTGCCGCTCGAGCGTGCGCCTCGGTCGGCGGGGCACTGGCTCGCGGTGGCGGAAGCGTCGTTGCGTGGTCCGATACAGGTGGCCGTCGTCGGGGAAGGTTCGCTGTTGGCCGATGCCCGCCGGCTTGCGCCGGGTGGTGCAGTGGTTGTCGGGGGTGCCCCGGATTCTTCACCGCTGCTTGCAGATCGACCCCTCGTCGACGGAGGTGAAGCCGCGTACATCTGTCGGGGATTCGTGTGTGATCGGCCGGTGACGACGGTGGTGGAACTGGCGAGTCAGTTGAACACGACGAGCCATACCGCGATGTAGTGGCAGATCGCTGCGACGACCGTCGCGGCGTGGAAGAACTCGTGATGCCCGAACGTCGTGGGCCACGGGTTGGGCCATTTCGTCGCGTACAGAATTGCGCCGACGCTGTAGAAGATTCCGCCGACGAGCAGCAGCACCATCGGCGCCACACCGACCTGGTGCGTCAGTTCACCGACCACGGGAACGATCGCCCAACCGAGGAGCAGGTAGAGCGGGACTCCCACCCATTTCGGGGCGGTGGGCCAGAGCATCTTGAGTGCGACGCCGGCGAGCGCGCCTGCCCACACGATCGCGAGGATGATCTTGCCGGTGTGAGTCGGGAGGCCGAGCATGGCGAACGGTGTGTAGCTGCCGGCGATGAAGAGAAAGATCATCGAATGGTCCGCACGCTTCATCCACGTACGGCCCTTGACCGTCTGCCACTGGATGCGGTGATACGTCGCACTGATGCCGAAGAGGCCAAAGATCGTGACGCTGTAGATCGCGGTCGCCCAAGCCGCTTTGGCGCCGACCTGAGCGCCGGCTACGGAGACGAGAACAATGCCCGCGACGACGGAGACACCGAGCGCCCACAGATGGATCCAACCGCGCATGCGTGGTTTGACCGGAAGCTCTTCGAGCCCGAATGCCGTCATGTGCAACCCCTCTCGTTCCGTACTGTTGCGAACCGCGTAACCTACGGTACCGTAGGTTACGCATCAGTAGCATAACCTACCTGCGGGTTTTCGACGCGTACAAAAAGCGTGACGGCGCTCGCATGTGGCTGTCACTGCCGGGCGTAGTCTTTGACACCATGGTGATGTCACGGTGAATCTGCGCGGACTGCTGTACAGCATCTACGAGCGACGACTCCTCAGTCATCTCGACGGTCTCGCGCACCCACGGCACGTAGCCGTGATGTGTGACGGAAATCGGCGATGGGCTCGCGAGAACGGCTTCACCGATGTCAGTCACGGGCACCGCATGGGCGCGCTCAAAATTGCCGAATTGCTCGAGTGGTGCGACGCCGCCGGAATCGAGATGGCAACCATCTACCTGCTCTCGACCGAGAACCTGCGCCGCGAGCCGGAAGAGCTCGACACCCTCCTCGAAATCATCACCGACGTCGTCGAAGAGATCTCCGGGCCCGGCAAGAACTGGAGTGTGCAGATCGTCGGGGCTCTCGATCTTCTGCCTCCCGAGCAGTCCAGGCGCTTGCGGGAAGCGGCGGCGGGGACGAGCGGCCGAACCGGGACACATGTCAACGTCGCGATCGGATACGGCGGGCGTCAGGAGATCGCCGACGCCGTCCAATCGCTCCTGCGCGACAAGATCGGTGCGGGTCTGAGCGGCGACGAACTGATCCAGGCCGTCACGGTCGACGGCATCGACGGGCATCTGTACACGTCGGGACAGCCCGATCCGGATCTGGTGATCCGCACCTCCGGCGAGCAGCGGCTCTCCGGATTCCTGTTGTGGCAGAGCGCCTATTCGGAGATCTGGTTCACCGAGGCGTACTGGCCCGAGTTCCGTCGAGTCGACTTTCTTCGAGCCTTGCGCGATTACGCGGCGCGCCACCGCCGGTTCGGCGCCTGAGCCGTCTCAGAGCTTGCGCAGCCGCAGCCGGTTGATCGTGTGATCGGCGTCCTTGCGCAGCACCAGGGTTGCGCGGGGACGGGTGGGGAGAATGTTCTCCACCAGGTTCGGGTGATTGATCGAGTTCCAGATCTCCTTCGCCGCGATGGTCGCGTCACGGTCGGAGAGGCCGGAGTAGTGGTGAAAGTGGGCGTTCGGATCGGCGAACGACGTGTTGCGTAGCGCGAGGAACCGCTGGATGTACCAGGCTTCGATGTCCTCGATGCGGGCGTCGACGTAGATCGAGAAGTCGAACAGATCGGAGACCATCAGACGCGGGCCGGTCTGCAGGACGTTGAGGCCCTCGATGATGAGGATGTCGGGCTGGCGGATCAGGTGGTACTGGCCCGGGATGATGTCGTACGACGTGTGCGAATAGACCGGTGCCGCTACCTCTTCCGCCCCGGACTTGACTTCGGTGACGAAGCGCAACAGCTTGCGGCGATCGTAGCTTTCGGGAAAACCCTTGCGGTGCATGATGCCCCGACGCTGGAGTTCCCTGGTCGGATAGAGGAATCCGTCCGTGGTGACGAGGTCGACGCGTGGATGGTGATCCCAGCGGGCCAGGAGAGCTTGCAGCACACGAGCAGTCGTGGATTTTCCGACCGCGACCGAACCGGCGACACCGATGACGAAGGGCACTTGACGGTCGGGATGCTTCTCACCGAGGAAGGTCGCGGTGGCCGCGAACAGTCGTTGGCGTGCCGCCACCTGCAGGTGGATCAGACGTGCAAGGGGGAGATAAACCTCGGCAACTTCTTCGAGATCGATCTGCTCGCCGAGACCACGCAGGCCGTACAACTCGTCCTCGGTCAACACCAGCGGCGTCGACTTACGCAGTGTCCGCCACTGCTTGCGATCGAACTCGACGTAGGGACTCGATTCGTTGGTGCGCGCCATCAGCCCAGCTCACCGGCACGTAGTGAACCCGGGGCCCGGCGGACGAAACAGCTATGCGAGCAAGCCAGGCGCGTGTGCGCACGATCCGAGTGCATAGTCGGATTGTGCTCGGTGCCACGTCCGGGACTTTCGCCGGGTGGCATTCCGGAGCGAGCGACTAGGCTCGGTCGTTATGGATCCAGACACACTTGTTCGCCAATACCTGCTGCTCGGACTGGGTTTCGACCGTCTCGAAGACGGGTTCGTCGACGCATTCACCGGTGACCCGGCGCTGCGTAAGCAGATCGAGAGCGCCCCGAAGCCCGATCCGCGTGAACTTGCCCGCACGGCACGTGAATTGCGGGGCGAGTTGGCCGGAAGTGGTCTGAATGCCGAACGCGCCCACTTCGTCGACGTACACCTTCGCGCCCTGGAATGCTCCGGGCGCAAGTTCGCGGGTGAGGACATCGGCTTCGTGGACGAGGTCGAGGCGTACTTCGACGTCCGAATCGAGAAGGGAAACGAGGACGCCTACAGCGACGCTCACCGGTTGATGGGTGAAGTTCTGCCCGGTCCGGGACCGCTGGCGCAGCGGGTGCAGGCCCATCGCAAGGACGACGAGATCCCCGCGGCGAAACTGAACGAATGCGTCGAGGCAATGTCGAGTGCGCTGCGCGATCTGGTCCGCGGCACGTTCGGGCTTCCCGCGTCGGAAACCGTCGAATACGAAGTGGTGGGGGACAAGCCGTGGTCCGGCTTCAACTACTACCTCGGTGACTACCGCTCCAAGGTTGCGATCAATTCGGATCTGCCGCAGTTCATGGCCAACCTACCGCGGCTGATCGCGCACGAGTCCTACCCCGGCCATCACACCGAGCATTGCCGTAAGGAAGCCGGTCTGGTCGGTTCGGGCCAGCTCGAGCAGACACTGTTCCTGGTCAACACGCCGCAGTGCATCATGGCCGAAGGCCTCGCGGATTTGGCGCTGGAAGCGATTGTCGGCCCGGACTGGGGTTTGTGGGCGCAGGACATCTACGCCGACCTCGGCTTGTCTTTCGACGGGGAAAAGGCGCAACGGCTCTCCGCCGCGTCGGGGCAACTGCTGAGTGTCCGGCAGGATGCGGCGCTGATGTTGCACGACGAGGGGCGCAGCCTCGACGACGTGGCGCTGTTCCTCGAACGGTGGTCGCTGTCGACGCCGGAACGCGCTCGCCAATCGCTCAAGTTCCTGTCTTCGCCGCTGTGGCGGGCATACACCAGCACGTATGTCGAGGGATACCGGCTGCTCGGGGGCTGGCTGGACGAGGTGCCGGTGGGCGCGGAGCGCACCGAACGCTTCCGCAGGCTGCTCGACGAGCCGCTGGTCCCCAGCTCTCTGCGTGCTGCCTAGTGCCGGGTGGAGACGGCGGGAGCGAACTTCGTAGACTGGACGCATTCGTTTCCGCATCCAGCTTGGAGATTCCTCGATGACCGCTGTGCCCGGCTCCGACGTCAACTCTGCATCACTCGCCGAACTCGACCCCGAAGTCGCCGAGGCGATGGCTGGTGAATTGGCTCGTCAGCGCGACACGCTCGAGATGATCGCGTCGGAGAACTTCGTTCCCCGCTCGGTTCTGCAGGCTCAGGGCAGCGTCCTGACCAACAAGTACGCCGAGGGCTACCCGGGACGTCGTTACTACGGCGGTTGCGAGCACGTCGACGTCATCGAGGATCTGGCGCGCAACCGTGCGAAGGAACTCTTCGGTGCAGAGTTCGCGAACGTTCAGCCGCACTCGGGCGCACAGGCCAACGCTGCTGTTCTGATGGCACTGATGAACCCGGGTGAGAAGCTGCTCGGCCTCGACCTTGCACACGGCGGTCACCTCACGCACGGCATGAAGCTCAACTTCTCCGGCAAGTTGTACGACGTCGCGTCCTACGGCGTCAGCAAGGAAGATCACCGCATCGACATGGACGAGGTGCGCTCGATCGCCCTCGCCGAGAAGCCGAAGGTCATCGTTGCCGGCTGGTCCGCGTACCCGCGTCAGCAGGACTTCGCGGCGTTCCGTGCGATCGCCGACGAGGTCGGGGCGTACCTGTGGGTGGACATGGCTCACTTCGCCGGACTGGTTGCGGCAGGCCTGCACCCGTCGCCCGTCCCGTACGCAGACGTCGTCTCCTCGACCGTCCACAAGACCCTCGGTGGTCCGCGTTCGGGCCTGATCCTGGCGAAGAAAGAGTGGGCCAAGAAGCTCAACTCCGCTGTCTTCCCCGGTCAGCAGGGTGGACCGCTCATGCACGCCATCGCGGCCAAGGCAGTCACCTTCAAGATCGCTGCCGGTGAAGAGTTCAAGGATCGTCAGGCACGCACCCTTTCCGGTGCGCGCATCCTTGCCGAGCGTCTGGGCAACAAGGACGTCGCAGACCAGGGCATCAGCGTCCTGACCGGCGGCACTGACGTCCACCTCGTGCTCGTGGACCTGCGTAACTCGCAGCTCGACGGCCAGCAGGGTGAGGACCTTCTGCACGAAATCGGCATCACGGTCAACCGCAACGCTGTTCCGTTCGATCCCCGCCCGCCGATGACCACCTCCGGTCTGCGTATCGGTACCGCAGCGTTGGCCACTCGCGGATTCGGCGATGCCGAGTTCACCGAGGTCGCCGACATCATCGGTACCGCTCTGGCCGGCAACGCGGATCTGCCGGCGCTGCGTGCGCGCGTCGCCAAGCTCGCTCTCGACCTTCCGCTGTACGACGGTCTCGAGAACTGGGGCCTGCTCAGCAAGAACGTCTAGGAATTCCTTCACCGACGGCCCGGTCCCTTTCGAGGGGCCGGGCCGCTGGTTTTTTGCCAGTCGCGGATTGTGGTATCGGTCACATGACCGATGGTGGCCGAGTTCGGTGCTTCCTAGCCTGAGAGCATCACCCCTCCGGCGAAGGAAACCCCATGACCGAACAGAATCTGCATTGGCTCTCCGCTACCGAGATGGCGGCGTCGGTCGCGTCGAACAGTCTCTCGCCCAACGAGATTGCCGAAGCGATGATCCAGCGCGTCGACGCCGTCAATCCGTCGATCAACGCGATAGTCCAGTTCGATCGCGAGCAGGTGACGCGCGATGCGGCCGAACTCTCACGGCAACAGGAAGCGGGCGAGAAACTCGGCCCGCTGCACGGCGTTCCGTTCACGATCAAAGATCTGACGGCAGTCGACGGGCTGCCGACCACGTTCGGGATGAAGCCGATGGCCGACAACATCGCGACGGGAAATGCCGTCGTCGTGGACAGGCTGCGTGGCGCCGGCGGACTGTTCCTGGGAAAGACGAACACTCCCGAAAGTGGTTACTACGGTGGCACGGACAACCACCTGTACGGGCCGACGCACAACCCGTGGAAGCTCGGCAACAGCGCGGGCGGGTCCAGTGGCGGTGCGTCGGCTGCCGTGGCTGCAGGCCTCGGGCCACTCGCCGAGGGCAGTGACGGCGCGGGATCGGTGCGTATCCCGTCGGCGCTCTGCGGGGTCGTCGGGTTGAAGCCGACCACCGGCGTCATCCCGCAGACCATCCTGGCCGGGCGCTTCTACAACTGGGCGTATCACGGTCCGATCACCCGGACTGTTGCCGACAACGCGCTGATGCTCGACATCATGGCCGGGCCGGACAATGCGGACCCGCTCTCGATCGAGCGTGCCGAGACCTCGTACGTCGAAGCCTCGAAGGGCGACGTGAAGGGCCTTCGCGTGGCGTGGTCGCCGAATCTCGGTCTCGGCCATGTTGATCCGGAGGTGCTGGCAGTGTGCCTCGACGCGCTGGCGGCATTCGAGGAATTGGGTGCCCAGATCACCGAGGCGACCCCGCAGTGGGGAAATCCGTCGGAGTCGATGTGGAACGGCATCTGGGTTCCCGGTTTCGCTTCCGAATACGACTTGCTCGACTGGGAGAACCAGCGCGGCGAGGTCGACGACAACCTGATCGAGATCATGCACGAGGCCGAGCGGCTCACCGGTGTCGACGTCGGGCGGGCCGACGCATTCCGCGGCGTCATGTGGGACACGTGGACGACGTTCATGAACGACTACGACGTGTTGGTCTCGCCGACCCTGGCTTCGGCCACGTTCCCGCTCAGTCAGTTCGCGCCGTCGTGGCTCGAAGGTGCGTCGCTGCGTGAGCAGTTGCTCGATTGGCTCTTCACCTACCCGTACAACATGCTCAACAATCCGGCGATCACCGTGCCCGCCGGATTCACCGCCGACGGTCGACCGGTGGGGCTGCAGATCGCCGCACGTCACCGCCGGGACGCACTGGTCTTGCGGACTGCCGCGAACTTCGAAGCGGTGCGTCCGTGGGCGGACAAGAAGCCGGCCGATTCACTGGTCGTGGCCTAGCTCACACAATTGGCTAGATTGGTGTGATGACGTCTGTACTGCCTGATCGCGGCGCTGGACCTGACATGTTCGCGCCGCGATCGCCGGCGGCCGGGGCGTACGGCATTCTCGGCCTGTGCGCCGAAGAACTCCGCGCACGTGGACTCGCGTACTCGGCTGCGGCGGTCACGTACCGAGACCCGTCGAGCGGAAGACATCGGGCTCTGGCGAGTTCCGGATACGACGCCAGGGTGCTCGAGTTCCTGCTCGAGGACTTCGTCGCCGATCGCAATCTCTTCGGCATCATTCGCGAGGCTTCGGGCGTGCCCGTGTTCTGGCAGGACGTGCCACGATTCGAGCAGGTCGAGATGGTCACCGATGTTCTGCGGCCGTCCGGGTACGCCGAGGGTGCGTCGGTCGCATTGGGGTTCTCCGGCCGTGAGGTGACCGGATTGCTGCACATGAGCTTCGCGGATTCCGGCGTCGTCGATCGCGTACGGGAGGTGGTGGCGGCGTCCAGCGCAGCTTGCTCGCGCGTCGTGGGGGACCAGGTGGCGCTCGATCGTGTCCATCTGAGCCCACGGGAGATTCAAGTACTGCAATTGGTGGCCAGGGGCGCGGGCAATGTCGAGATCGCCGAGGAGTTGTTCGTCAGCCGTCGCACCGTCGCCACCCATCTCGAGAACATCTTCGTCAAGGCCGGAACCAATTCGCGGGTTCAGGCAGCGGTGCGCGCCGCGAAGTGGGGTCTGATCGAGTCCTGAGTGACGCCGAATCACACGAGTGGCATTTTGTTACCTGGCGTTCACCAGATGTGCGGCTCGTTCCGTGGCGCGAGTGTCCGATCCGCAGTACCGTCGGCAGTAACGAGTAACCAGAAGTTACTTGTGCGGGAGGTTCTGATCGTGACTGAAACACTCAGTACGAGAGGGCCGGCGCCCGGCCCTTGTTTCAGCTGACACAGCGTCACCTGACACCAGAGCCGTCCGGCCCAGCGAGCTGAGTTTGCGCGGGTGCCGCGCAGACCTAGGAGCCCAACGTGACTGCATCACGCTCCGTCTCTGCCCACTCGGCCCGGGCTGATCTATCAGCCGGGAATCATTCGGGAGATGCACTTCGCACGTACGTCTTGGATACCTCGGTACTACTGTCCGATCCATGGGCTGTCACTCGATTCGCCGAACACCACGTGGTACTCCCACTGGTCGTGATCAGTGAACTCGAAGGCAAACGGCACCACCACGAACTGGGATGGTTCGCCCGAGAATCGCTCCGCATGCTCGACGATCTACGGATCGAATACAGCCGCCTCGACCGTCCGGTGCCGATCGGCACCGAGAACGGGACACTGCAGGTCGAACTCAATCACACCGACCCTGCGGTCCTGCCCGTCGGATTCCGCACGGACAGTAACGATTCGAGGATTCTGGCGTGTGCGCTGAATCTTGCTGCGGAGGGCAAGGATGTGGTCCTCGTCAGCAAGGACATTCCGCTTCGTGTGAAGGCAGGCGCGGTGGGACTACCTGCCGACGAGTACCACGCTCACGACGTCGTGCCATCCGGATGGACGGGCATGACTGAGCTGGACGTCGCCTCGACGGACATCGACGAGCTGTTCAACGAGGGTTTCCTGGACCTCGACGAAGCGCGAGATCTGCCGTGTCACACGGGTCTTCGCCTGCTCGGTGGTTCGTCGAGCGCCCTCGGTCGGGTGACTCCCGACAAGCGCATCCAGTTGGTGCGCGGTGAGCGCGAGGCGTTCGGGTTGCACGGCCGCTCCGCCGAGCAGCGCATTGCGCTCGATCTCCTCATGGACGAGAGCATCGGCATCATCTCTCTCGGTGGTAAGGCGGGCACCGGTAAGTCGGCCTTGGCTCTGACGGCAGGTTTGGAAGCCGTTCTCGAGCGCCGCACTCAGCGCAAGGTTGTCGTCTTCCGTCCGTTGTATGCCGTTGGCGGACAAGAACTCGGCTACCTTCCCGGTAGTGAGAGCGAGAAGATGGGCCCGTGGGCTCAGGCCGTTTTCGACACTCTCGACGGGTTGGCCTCGCCAGAGGTTCTCGAGGAGGTTCTCGCCCGCGGAATGCTGGAAGTGTTGCCGCTGACGCATATTCGCGGTCGGTCGCTGCACGATTCGTTCGTGATCGTCGACGAAGCGCAGTCGCTCGAACGAAATGTTCTGCTGACAGTGCTTTCTCGTCTGGGAACCGGCTCGCGAGTGGTCCTCACGCACGACGTCGCGCAGCGTGACAACCTGCGAGTGGGCAGGCACGACGGAGTTGCGGCCGTCATCGAAAAGCTCAAGGGTCACCCGCTTTTTGCGCACATCACACTCACGCGCAGTGAGCGCTCGCCGATCGCCGAGTTGGTGACCGACATGCTCGAGGAGTTCGGCCCCACTTCCTGAGAAGTGATCTCCCCGTGCGGACTTCGGTCTGCACGGGGAGATGCCTGGGTTTGAAGTTGTTCAGTTTTGCAGCGGTCCCAGTTCGTTGTCGAGAACTTCCTGCACGACACGCATCGCCGCCAGTCCGGCCGGAGCGCCGCAGTACGCGCTCGCGTGGATCACGGTTTCGACGATCTCGGTGCGCGTCAATCCGTTTCGCAATGCCCCACGTACGTGGCCTTTGAGTTCGTTCTCGGCGCGCAGCGCGATCAGCATCCCCAGATTGATCAGACTGCGACTGCGGCGATCGAGTCCGGGACGCGTCCATACCGAACCCCAGACGTTGGCCGTCACGAAGTTCTGCAGTTCTTCGCTGTCCGTTCCCCGGGTGCGCTCGAAGGCGGCGTCGACGAAATCGGCCCCCATGACTTCGGTGCGCACAGCCAATCCGGCGTCGAAGGAGTCAGGCGTGGTGTTTTCGGACATGGCAGGTTCGCTCGCTTTCGGCAGGTGATTTCAGGCCGGAGCAAGCCTACTTCGTGTCCCGGTCCCGACGACTGCGCGGCCGACCGCGGTCACCACGCCCCACGCGACGTCTCGCAGACTGAAGTAGTCCCGCCAGACGCAGACCTTGCCGTCGCGCAGTTCGAAAGTTCCGCATACCCAGAACTCGATGCGCAACGGTCCGACGGTGAGGATGTCGGTGCGTTCGGTGAGCACCGTGGACTCGTCGCCGACGATGTGGTGCATCTCCGCCTCGAATTTCAGTGAAGGCTTGGTGACCAGACGTAGCGCTCGCACGACGGTCTTCTTGCCTCGCAGGGTGGGGAGCGAGACGTTCTGCCAGACGATGTCGTCTGTCATCAATTCGGCTGCGGCGTCCACGTCGAAATCGGTGAGGGCCGCGAACATTGCGTTCACCGTGGCTGTCGAACTACTCATGGGGTGTCCTTGGCTGATTATTCGGCCGGTGTTGCCCGGATGAAGGTACCGAGATGATCGTGATCGAAGTACTCCAAGGTTAGCGAGTTTCCGTCGAAGGTGGCCTTCGAGACCGTCCCGGCCGGTGCGTTCTCGCCGCTGAGCGGGAACGTGAAGGTGTTTCCGTCCCAGTGGGTCAGAGGGTACGTCGCGGCCGCGGGACCCATGGTCAAGGTCAGCGCACCGTTCTGCTGCGTCACGAGCGCGGGACCCCAGTACGGATTGCCGTAGTCGCCGGTCAATTGGTCTGTCGGTGGCGCGGGAGCGGGGGAGGCCGGCGGCGTCTTCCCGGCAAGTTCGCCCTCAGGGTCGGCCTGTGAGGCAAAGGACGCTTCGTACAGCGGGCGCCACTCGCGGGTGATCTTCCCGAACTGCACCAGATCGGCGAATTCGGCGGTCAAAGTCTCTGCGACGCCGGTGGGCGTGCCGTTGGTCAGAACGACTATGCCGACGTCAGCGGAGGGAATCGTCACGAAATTGGTCCCGGCACCGAGCAGGAAGGCGCCGGAGTGGCTGGCGGTCACACGGCCTGCCGCGCTGTCGGAAACGTTGAACCCGTAGCCGTAGAAGCCGGAGCGTTCCCCGATTTCCTGCGCATGGCGCGAGACGATTTCCGGGTTGACTGCGGGCACGAGCGCCTCCGTCTGAACGACCTGCTGCCCCTGATACCGACCGCCCGACAGCACCATGTCCAACCACTTGGCCATGTCGTTCACCGAGGAGCTGACTCCACCGGCGGGGGATTGGGCGTCGGCGTCCCGAACCGGCCCTACCTTGTACTTTCCGTCTTCGAGGATGTGGCCGACTGTTCGATTTTCTCGGGCTTGGTAATCGGCGAACCGCGAAGACGTCGAAGTCATACCGAGCGGACCGTAGATCGTGTTCTGCGACAGCGTTTCCCAATCGGTGCCCGCCGCGGCTGCAACGGCCTCTGCACCGGCTGTGACGCCGAAGTTCGTGTACTCGTATGTGATTCGGAATGGATTGAGCGGTAGTTGGCGAAGTTTTTCGAGTACCTGAGCCCGGTTGTAGCCCAGGTCCTCCAGCCCGTCGCCGGCGTGGTCCGGTAACCCCGACCGATGCGTGTAGAGATCGGAGATCGTGAGGTGGTCGGTCACCCACGGATCGGCAAGCGCAAACCCCGGCAGTTTCGAGATCACCGGAGTGTCCCAGTCGACGGTCCCGATTCCGACTTCGTGGGCGACCACCGTGGCCCCGACCGATTTCGACACCGATGCCAGTTGGAACACGGTGTCGGCATCGACGGTGGCGCTCTTACCCAACTCGCGAACCCCGAATCCCTTTGCGTACACAGTCTTACCTCCGTGCACCACGGCCACCGCCATGCCGGGAACACCGGAACTTGCCATGAGGTCGTTCGCGAGGTCGTCGAGCTTCCCGACCGCGTCGTCGATTTGCCCGTCCGGGATCGGCACCCCGGCGTCGAGACCCGGGCTGGCGTCGCTGACGACCGGCCCGGGCGCCGAGGTGGTGTCTGAATCGGACGAGCATCCGGCGAGCAGGGCGACCGTCAGTACTACCGGAACCGCCGCTGCCGACAGTCGCGAGCTGTTTCTACTGGTGATGGACACGAGATTCTCCCTAGCAGGGTTGTCGTCGGTACCACTCGGTCAACCCAGTATCGGGGAACGGCGGGCTGATATTGGGACAAATCGGGAAACCTTGTAGCTACTTCGGGGTCTTGGTTGTCAGACTGCCGAGAATGGAGCCTTCCGTGACCGGCTTCCAAGGGAGCAACAACGCGACCAGCAGAGCGGTGATCAATGCTGCTCCGACCGTGAAGTACGACGCGATGGCGAAGCCTTCCAGGCATGCGGTCTTCATCGTGTAGATCAGACTGTCCTTCTGCTGCTCGAAGAGCGGACTGATGTCGCGGGAGCGGATTTCGATGACGCTGAGCACGGACTCACGAGCGAAGCCTTTCTCCTGCGCCGACATCACGGCGTCGGGAATGGCGTCGACGATCGGAGCCACCTTGGACGTGTAGTACGAGGCGACGATCGAACCGATGACGGCGACGCCCAGGGTCCCGCCGAGCTCACGCGTCGTGTCGTTGACTGCCGAACCTGCGCCCGCTTCGTCGAGGGGCACCGAGGACATGATGGAGTCGGTCGCCGGTCCCTGGACAATTGCGAGGCCCAGACCCATGAGGACCATCGAGATCACGACGGGTCCGAGGTAGGGCGTCTCGACGGTCGTCCGACCCGCCAGGAACATCCCGCCGCTGAGTACCAGGAGGCCGAACACCATCACTGCAGTCGTGCCGAGTTTCTGTGCCGCCAAGGTGGCGACTGGGGCGCCCACGGCGACAGCTGCAGCGAAAGGCAAAGAGTGGATGCCGAATTCGAGCGGCGAGTACTCCCGAACGCCCTGGAAGTACTGCGTGATCAGGAACAAGAATCCGAACATGCTGAAGTAGCTGACAGCAATAGCCAAGGCGGGGAAAGAAAACCGCCGGATTCGGAAGAGATTCATGTTCAGGATCGGCGCGTCGGTGCGCAGTTCCCATGCGACGAATGCGGCCAAAAACACTGTCGCAGAGAGGTATCCCGTGATGCTGAATGTCGACACCCATCCGCGATGTGGTGCGTCGATGATGGTCCACACCAGAATGACGATGCCCAGTAGCGACAAGATTGTTCCGACGAAATCGAATCGGCCGACGTGGAGCGCCTTCGATTCCGGAACAACCAGCAGCACACCCACGATGACCAACAATGCTGCCGGAACGTTCATCCAGAACACCGAGTGCCAGGAGAAGTGCTCGAGAAGCCAGCCGCCCGCAGTCGGGCCGATGGCAATCGCGAAGCCGGCCATTGCGGTCCAGGCCGCGATGGCGATGGCTCGTTCTCTGGCGTCGGTGAAGATGTTGGTGATCATGGCCAACGTAGCCGGAAAGACAGCTGCGGCAAAGACACCCATGGCGGCTCGCGCCATGATCACCTGTTCGAGGTTGGAAGCCAAAGCGCCGACGAGCGACATCGCACCGACGCCGATCAAGCCGATGATCATCACTCGGCGGCGTCCGAAGCGGTCACCCAGGTGGCCGAAAGTGAGTAGGAACCCGGCGAAGGTCAACGTGTACGCGTCGACGATCCATTGCAGGTCGCTGACGCTGGCGAACAAGTCGATGCTCATCGTCGGCAGTGCGACGTTGACCACTGTGTTGTCCAGCACGACAAGGAGTTCGGCGAGGCAGATGAAGATCAGCGCAGTGAATCGACGTGACTTGGTCATCATGGGCGCCGAGGGCGCCGGTGCAAGTGTGTGAGACATGTTTGTACGCCATCTCTGCTCCTGCGCGGACGGCAGCAGCGGTTGGAAGAAAGAGGGTTGGTCAGCTCGGGGCCGAGACCAGAGCCTTGAGGTGAGCGCCGATGCGATCGAGAGGCGCCGTGGTGTGCTGAGCTTTTGCCATCAGCGTCGCGCCTTCGATTGACGCGATCACGACGGTTGCCCATTGTGCTGCAGTCTCGGACGGCTGTCCCTGCTGCCAGAAGAACGATGTGAGTAGCGATTCCCACGAGGTGAAGGATTCGCCCGCAGCAGTTAATGCCGCCGGCGTCGACGCGCCCTCCACTGCCGCGGCTGCGACCGGACAGGAGGAGGTGAAATCGCTCTCTACCAAGCTGTTTCGAAATATCGTGACAACCGCGTCGATGATCTCCGGTGGGGAAGACTGAGCGATCATCGAACTGATGGCGGCACTGACGCCCCGGCCGAAGTAGGCAACTGCTTCGCCGGCCAGCTGTCCTTTGCCCTCGGGAAAGTAGTGGTATACCGACCCGCGGGGAGCTCCCGAGCGTTCGACGATCTCGGTGAGCGAGGTCGTCGCGATCCCGTGTTCACGGAAGGCATTGATGGCGCCGACCAGCATCAGAGTGCGGGAATCGGAGTCGGCCATCCCGCCATCGTATGCAATCGCAGTGCTGTTCGAATCATCTGGTGCCGCTGATTCTCTTGGTACTCCCCACTTGCGACGCGCTGCGGCGATCGGACAACGCGTCTGCGGGCCGGTCATGGCAACGAGGCGTCTCGAGGTGTGTTCATCACTGCCTCCCAGTATGTCGATCGGTATAGGAACGAATCTGAGACTAGATGTAACCGACAGACACAGTCAAGTGTTGTGTGCAGGTGGTGGGTATCGACGAAGATTCTTGGTCGCAAAACTCCCCAAACAGTGGTTATATCGTGCGGTATAGAGCTGTTGCTTCGAGCACCAGCTTCGGAGGAGAGGAAACGACATGCCGGTACCGACGTCAGTTGCACGAAAACGAAGAATCGAAGTCGCAGTCGGGAAGTATTTCGCCAATCCGCTGGTCACCGGATTGAATCGGATCGGTTTGATGCCGTCGTTGATGACCGAGATCGAGACGGTTGGACGCCGAACCGGTCTGACCCGCCGAGTGCCCGTTGCGATCACCTACGACGGTGACGAGGCGTGGGTCATTGCGCAGCATGGCACCGGCACGGGGTGGGGTGCCAATATCTCTGCGACGCCGAAGGTTCGGATCCGTCGCCGCGGCGAGTGGGTGGACGGACAGGCCCAGATCATGCCGGACGACGACGTGCCGGCGCGGGTGAAGACATTTGCGTCGGGGAAGATCAGATCGGCGCTGACGGCCTCTGCCTTTCGTGGATTGCAGACCGACCCGGTCAGTGTTCGCATCAAACTCGCACTCGATTCGTCAACCGATTGAATCAACGGGAGTTGAAATGGCCGGTGCGGAATGACCCGGTGCGTTCTCGTCGTTGACGAATGCAGCGGTGGCGCGATCGCCACTCCACACGACGAAGGAGCAGGATCATGCGCATCGGAATCATCGGAGCCGGTCAGATCGGTGGCACGCTCACACGTAGGCTCGCTGCGCTCGGTCACGACGTGCGCGTCTCGAACTCGCGGACACCGGACACGCTTGCAGAACTGGAAGCCGAGACGGGTGCGAAGGCAGTCCGCAGCACCGAGGCCGCCGAGGGTGCCGAGCTGGTCATCGTGAGCATTCCGCAGAAGAACGTGGTTGATCTACCGGCGGGGATTCTCAGCGGTGCGGTCGCAGGTGCCCCGGTCATCGAGACCAACAACTACTACCCGCAACAGCGTGACGGTCTGATCGCCGCCATCGAGGACGGACAGACCGAAAGCGGATGGGTGCAGGAACACCTGGGTGTACCGGTGTTCAAGGCGTTCAACGGAATCTGGTGGAAGCATCTCCTCGAGAAGGGGCTTCCCGAAGGTGCAGAGGGGCGCATTGCGCTACCCATCGCCGGCGACGACGACGCGAACAAGCAGGTCGTCTTCGATCTGATCAATCAGTTGGGCTTCGATCCCGTCGATGCGGGAACGATCGACGATTCCTGGCGTCAGCAGCCGGGAACTCCCGTGTACGGCAAGGATTTCGATCGCGAAGCGACGCTGAAAGCATTGGCCGAGGCGAGCCCCGATCGCACCGACGAGTGGCGGGCAACCACTACGGTGTAGGGAAAAGTGTGGCGGTTTCCGAAGTGGAAACCGCCACTCTTTTGTTTGTTCAGTCCTTGACCTTCGCCATCGCCAGAACGTCGAGACGCTTGTCGAGTTCTTCCTCGCTCAGCTTGTCCGGGACGAGTCCGCGCTCGATGACGACCTGACGGATCGTCTTCTTCTCTTTGAGCGCCTGCTTCGCGACGGCTGCGGCTTCCTCGTAACCGATTGCCGAGTTGAGGGGCGTCACGATCGACGGCGAAGATTCGGCGAGTGTCTTGAGGTGCTCCTCGTGCGCGACCAGTCCGCTGACGCACTTGTCGGCGAACAGTCGAGAGACGTTGGCCAGCAAGGTGAACGACTCCAGCAGGTTGCGGGCCATGACCGGGATGTAGACGTTGAGTTCGAAAGCTCCGGCGGCGCCACCCCACGCGATGGCGGCGTCGTTTCCGATCACCTGAGCCGCAACCTGAGTGGTTGCCTCGGGCAGGACCGGGTTCACCTTTCCGGGCATGATCGAGCTTCCCGGCTGCAGATCAGGGAGTGCGATCTCGCCGAGTCCGGTCAGCGGACCCGATCCCATCCACCGAATGTCGTTGGCAATCTTCGTCAGTGAGACGGCGATGGTCCGCAGCGCGCCCGATGCCTCGACCAGTCCGTCACGCGCGGCCTGCGCTTCGAAGCTGTTCTTCGCCGGAGTCAGCGCGTCGACACCGGTCGACTTGACCAGTTCGGCAACAACTTTGGGGCCGAATCCATCCGGAGCATTGAGACCGGTGCCGACTGCTGTTCCGCCGATCGGCAGCTCGCCGAGGCGGGGGAGTGTTGCGTTGACGCGCTCGATGCCGGCCTCGATCTGACGTGCGTAGCCGCCGAACTCCTGACCGAGCGTGACCGGCACAGCGTCCATCAGATGGGTGCGTCCGGATTTGACGACGGTCTTCCACTCGGTCGCCTTCGTGGCAAGCGCAGCATGCAGATGTTCCAGTGCCGGAACAAGATCGGTGACCGCTGCTTCGGTAGCTGCGACATGCGTGGCGGTGGGGAAGGTGTCGTTGGAGGACTGCGACATGTTGACGTGATCATTGGGATGTACGTCCACACCGGCGGCCTTCGCGATGGATGCGATGACCTCGTTGGCGTTCATGTTCGAACTGGTTCCCGAGCCGGTCTGGAAGACGTCGATGGGGAACTGATCGTCGTGCTTGCCTTCGGCGATCTCGTTCGCGGCGGCGATGATTGCGTCGGCCTTGTCCGCGTCGAGGAGTCCGAGGTCCTTGTTGACCTGCGCACACGCTGCTTTCAGCAGGCCCATTGCGCGGATCTGGGTGCGCTCGAGCGGGCGCCCGCTGATCGGGAAGTTCTCGACTGCACGCTGGGTCTGTGCTCGCCACAGTGCGTCGATGGGCACCCGAACTTCGCCCATGGTGTCGTGTTCGATTCGGAACTGTTGATCGTTGCTCTCCGTCATGGCTCCACATTGCCACTTTTCGAGAGCGGGTAGGGGACTACGTCCCCCGTGAGCGGTTAAGGAGTGCAGGGACTCCCTAACCACTCACGGGGCGGAGCCCATCAGAACGTCGGGGGAACCGCGCCCTCTTCGCCGTCGAAGTCGACGGAGCTGTACTCGCGCAGCTTCTCGAGACGGTGGTACGCGTCGATCATGCGAACGGTGCCGGACTTGCTACGCATCACGATGGACTGCGTGCTGGCGCCGCCGCCGTAGTAGCGGACGCCGCGCAGGAGGTCACCGTCGGTGACGCCGGTGGCGCAGAAGAAGACGTTCTCGCCCGAGACGAGATCTTCGGTGGACAGGATCCGATCGAGATCGTGACCGGCGTCGATGGCCTTCTGACGCTCTTCGTCGTCGGTGGGGGCCAGCTTGCCCTGCAACGATCCACCCATGCAGCGCATGGCTGCTGCGGCGATGATGCCCTCTGGCGTTCCGCCGATGCCCACGAGCATGTCGGTGCCGGACTCCGGACGCGCTGCGGCGATCGCGCCGGCAACGTCACCGTCGGAGATCAGACGGATACGAGCGCCGGTGTCGCGAACGTCCTGGATCAGCTGGTTGTGACGCGGGCGGTCCAGGATGCAGATCGTGATGTCGGAGACCGACGCCTTCTTGACCTTGGCCACGCGCTTGATGTTCTCGGCGATCGGTGCGCTGATGTCGATGACATCTGCGGCATCCGGCCCGACAGCGATCTTCTCCATGTAGAACACGGCCGACGGATCGAACATCGCGCCGCGCTCGGCAACAGCCAGAACAGAGATCGCGTTGGGCATGCCCTTGGACATCAAGGTGGTGCCGTCGACCGGGTCGACGGCGAAGTCACAGTCGGGGCCGTCGCCGTTTCCGACCTCTTCGCCGTTGAACAGCATCGGCGCTTCGTCCTTCTCGCCTTCACCGATGACGACGATGCCGCGCATCGAGACTGAGGAGACGAGCTGACGCATGGCGTCGACGGCTGCTCCGTCGCCGCCTTCCTTGTCGCCGCGGCCTACCCAGCGGCCGGCAGCCATAGCACCGGCTTCGGTGACTCGGACCAATTCGAGTGCGAGGTTACGGTCCGGGGTCTCACGATGAGTGCTGCTGGCCGTCATGTGCGGTGCCTCCTGGCGCGGTCGCGGTCGACGGGGTGTGTCGACGCAGTGGTTTCTTCAGGCGTCATTGTCCCAGATGGGAGCGGCTACGTGCGCTGTCGGGTCGCCGCAGAGACGTTTTGTCTCGCTCGAGGGGGACCGGGAATCGTATCTACTGCGGAGTACCTGGATACTGGGGGTGTGGCATCGAAGAAACCCCGCATTCTCGAAGACAACAAAGACATGGTCTGGTCTCTCGTACCGTTGGTGCTGTTCTGCATCATCATTGCGGGCATCGCCAGCCAGTGCACGTTCAGTCCTGGCGGCCCGACACAGGGGCCTATCCCGAGCGTCGACGTGGACGCAGCTCTGAACTACGACGCGAAGGAACTCGGATTTCCCATCCGTAATCCCGGTGTTCCGGACGGGTGGACTCCGAACTCCGGCAGTCGCAAGATCATCTCCGGCGACGGCGGCGGAGATTCGAGCACTGTGGGATTCATCACGACCAGTGGTCGCTACATCCAGCTGACACAGAGCAACGCCGAGGAATTCCCGTTGGTGTCACATGTTGCCGGTGGACAGCGATTCGCGACCGGAGTCGAGACCGTCGGTGCCGATACGTGGAACGTCTTCGGCGGCGAAGGTGTCGAGTCGATCTGGGTCACGGACGTCGGGGATGTTCGCCTGTTGCTCACGGGCGCGGCGACGCCGGAAGAGTTCCGGATTCTTGCCGAGAAGGTCGGCGCAGCGCAGCCGATCACGCCATAGGATTTGCGGTCGGAGCGGACGCTACTCGTCCGCTTCGGCCAGAGCCTTTTCGACGCGGGCCCTCGCGCCGGCCAAGTGCTCTTCACAGCGCTTGGCCAACGCTTCGCCTCGCTCCCACAGTGAGAGTGACGCGTCGAGGTCCAGACCGCCCTGTTCGAGAATCTTCACGACGCTCACCAGTTCGTCCCGGGCTGCTTCGTAGCCGAGTTCGTTGATGTCGGTGTCGGTGGCGTTGCTCATTTTTCTCTTCCCATCACTGCGGCGCGAACGGCGCCGTCTGCAAGTCGAACTCGAATCTGGGTACCGGGTGGCGCGTCCTCGACCGAGCGCAGAACCTCCGGATCGCCTTCGGCGACAACACGTTGCACGACTGCGTATCCGCGGGCCAGCGTCGCGGCGGGGCCCAGCGTGGTGAGCCGGGCGCGCAGATGCTCGATCGTTCGGGACTCGGAGTCGATCAACCGAGTCACATCGCGTCGTCCGGCGGCTTGGAGCCTTTCGACCTCCTCGGCGCGACGGTCCACCGCGAGCAGCGGCGATGCCATGACCGGTCGAGTGCGCAACTGTTCGATCAGATGAGACTCACGCTTGACCCAGCTGCGCAGTGCCGCAGCGCTGCGGTCACGCAGATCCGCAACCAGGGCAGCTTCCGCAACCGCGTCGGGTACGACGCGCTTGGCCGCGTCCGTGGGTGTGGCTGCGCGCAGGTCGGCGACGTGGTCACTGAGCGGGCTGTCCGGCTCGTGTCCGATGGCACTGACGATCGGCGTCGTGCAGGCCACGATGGCGCGGCACAGCGCTTCGTCGGAGAACGGCAGGAGATCCTCGACGCTACCGCCGCCGCGAGCGAGGATGATGACGTCGACTACCGGGTTGGCGTCGAGTTCCTTCAGCGCTTCGATGATCTGGGGAACAGCAGTCGGACCCTGAACCGCGGTGTTACGCACTGCGATGGCAACTGCTGGCCAACGACGATGGGCGACTGAGACGACATCCTTCTCGGCCGCACTGGCTCGGCCCGTGATCAGGCCGATCGTGCCGGGCAGAAACGGAAGCGGCCGTTTGAGCCGCGGATCGAACAAGCCCTCGGCGGCGAGCAAGGCGCGCAGTCTCTCGATGCGGGCAAGCAGCTCACCGATACCCACGGCGCGAATCTCGGTGACACGCAACGACACCGTTCCGCGTCCGGTGTAGAACGAGAGCTTGCCGAACATCACGACTCGCGAGCCCTCGGTCAACGGCACCGGGGAGTTGTGCAACAACTGCGGTGAGCACGTGATCGACAGCGACATGTCTGCCGACGGATCACGCAGGACGAGGAAGGCCGTTCGGGTGCCGGGGCGTGCATTGATCTGGGTGATCTGACCTTCGACCCAGATACTGCCGAGCCGATCGATCCAGCCGGCGACCTTGGCGGAAACCGTGCGGACCGGCCACGGCTGCTCAGCGCTACTGGCGCCGGACGATCGCTGCGATGAAGCGGGGGGCGTTGCGGAAGTCACTTTGCCTTGGCTGTGGTGATGCGGTTAGTGAGCATGGTCTGGAACGGTGCCCGGGCGAGCGTCGCATTCTCGTAGTCCAGGACTGCGGTCAGCTCGTCGATGCTGAGCGTCCGGATGCGCGCACGGAGCTGTGCGAGTGTGAGGTTGGGGTAGTCGAGTTCGGTGACGATCTCGGGCTCTTCGGCAGGTCCGTCCGTCGTAGCTGCCGTGGATTCGGACTCGGCGACGGGTGCGGGTTCCTCGATGGGGGCAGTCGGCTCGAGCGAGTAGAGCGCGAAGCGACCGGCGTTGGTCGGGGTGTCAGCGGTGGTCGATCCGGTGGAAGGCGTCGGGTCAGCAGGCGCATCGACGTCTTCGTCGAAGACCGCCCACTCGGGCTGTTCGTCCTCGGAAGACCAGTTGATCAGTGCAAATGCCTGATCGCCCTTGATCGCCAGCGAGGTGATCGACTGCTGCACGCGCATGCTTGTCTGCAGCATCTGGCTCACGGCGGTCATCGGCAGGGCGACGGCGGTGGTGGGCAACTTCTTTGCCTCTTCCATCGCGGTGACGGCGAGTCCCGCGGCAACGCGCGCCACGAACGGTGGTCGGATCATTCCCACAGCTTGCCGCAAAGCTCCGACAATCGGTAGCCGACTTGCCTGTGACGGCTGTACTCGTTTACTTCGGAACCTTCGATCGGAGCCCGAAACCGAGGTGTTCACGTTTGCCGGAGTGTCTCACGTTCGAGGTGCCAGTAGGCTGATCACATGTCTTCGGCTGTTCCTCTCAATCTCGGTATCGCGCACTCGGCTGATTCGCCGTCCACCCGCAAGGGCAGCGCCAAGCGCGTGCTCCTCGCCGAGCCTCGCGGCTACTGCGCCGGCGTCGACCGCGCGGTCGAGACCGTCGAGAAGGCCCTCGAGAAGCACGGCGCACCCATCTACGTGCGTAAGGAGATCGTCCACAATCGCCACGTCGTCGAGACGCTCGAAGATCAGGGCGTGATCTTCGTCGACGAAACCGACGAGGTTCCCGAGGGATCGTTGCTCGTGTTCTCGGCGCACGGTGTGTCGCCGGCCGTCCACGACTCGGCTGCCGAGCGGAACCTGCGCACGATCGACGCGACGTGCCCCCTGGTCACGAAGGTGCACCAGGAAGCGAAGCGATTCGCCCGCGACGATTACGACATTCTGCTCATCGGCCACGAAGGCCACGAGGAGGTCGAGGGCACCGCAGGTGAGGCTCCCGATCACGTCACCATCGTCGACGGCCCGGATTCGGTCGACGCGGTCACGGTTCGTGACGAGTCGAAGGTCATCTGGCTTTCCCAGACCACACTGAGCGTCGACGAGACGATGCAGACCGTCGCGCGCCTGCGTGAGCGCTTCCCCAATCTGCAGGACCCGCCGTCCGACGACATCTGTTACGCCACGCAGAACCGTCAGGTCGCGGTCAAGGCGATGGCTCCCGAGTGTGATCTCGTGATCGTGGTGGGTTCGCGGAACTCGTCCAACTCGGTTCGCCTGGTCGAGGTCGCGCTCGGGGCGGGCGCTGCCGCGTCGTACCTGGTCGACTACGCCCGTGAGGTCGATCTCGCGTGGCTCGAGGGTGTCCAGACCGTCGGCATCACGTCGGGTGCATCGGTACCCGAGGTGCTCGTGCGCGGCGTGATCGAACTTCTTGCCGAGCACGGATACAACGACGTTCAACCCGTCACCACTGCCAACGAGACTCTGGTGTTCGCCCTTCCCCGTGAATTGCGAGCAGCGCGCACGTCCTGAAACAAGAAAATGCGGGGCACCTTCCATCTGGAAGGTGCCCCGCATTTTTTGTGCTACCGGGCGCGTCTGTTCAGGGCTCTTCGCGATCGCGGTACCGAACTCGCGGCGGCGGATACGCGGGAAGATCGACTCCGGGTGGGCGGCGGCGAGGGGGCAGCGGCGGCGATACGTCGTCACCCGAAGCGAAGAAGGGCTCCATCCGCTCCTCACGTCTGGGCGACGAAGTGGGCTCGGGCGCCCGGCGGCGACCGTACGACGGGTAGTCGTCGTCTGCCACGGGCCGACTGTCGGGTTGGGGGCGACGCGTAGGCGGTTGGTGCGTGCGATCGACCCTGGGTGGCTGAGGGCTTCTCCGAGGCGGCAGCGGACGCTCGTCCTGGATCGGCTCGCGCCTGGGGGTGCTTCGGTAGGCGGGCTGCTCGTCCACCTCGGGGGCGCGGCGACGCGGCGGCCCGGGGACGGGCGCGTCCGAGACTCTGCGTCGACGCCCGGTCTCGGGTGCGGGTTGTTCTCGCGTGGCAGCCGCAGCGGAGTCACGAGTGGTGGCCGCCGAGCGGCGGGAGCGGGTCGAGCGCGCGGGCCCGGTGGGGCGCTGATTGAGCAGGAAGTATCGGAAGCCACCGATGATCAGCACGACCACGGTTGCGGCCAACATGATCGGAAAGCGGTTGACCAACGGGTACGCGATGTTGATCGCGATATCGCGCAGCGCGGTGCTGTTGTCCTTGCCGATGAGCGTGTGCCCGATCGGCACCGCAGCGAAGAGCAGCAACGGCGGTTGGGCCATCGCGGTGAAGAGTGCTTTGTTCGAAGCGGCAACCACAGCGAAGAGACAGCCCAGGAAGTAGAACGTCGAGAACACCGCGGTGAGCTCTCCGCCGCCTCCGGTGGCATCGATCAGTACGCCGACGGCGGTCACACCGGCAGCAAGCAGGATCACTCCCCACCAGGGCAGGCCGGGGACGGTCACGATGAGCGATCGCTTGTCCAGCGGTACCCCGGAGCGAGCACGTTGGGTTGCAGACACATAACGACATTAGCGGTTCTTGCGTTGTCGGCCGTGTTTGTGCGGGTCGTGGCTGGCGCATTTATCGACGCGATGGCGCGATGGTTTCGGGTTCTTCGCCAAACGAACCGGACGGATTGTGTGCAGGGTCACCGGACGCTCGTGGGTTGGGGCACACCGACGAAGCCGTCAGCGTGGGAGATCGGCGGTGTCGGTGGGCTGCTCTACCGTCGGATTCATGAAGATTCTGCACACCTCCGATTGGCATATAGGTCGCACCTTTCACGGCGTCGATCTGTTGGCCGATCAGGCGAGTGTGCTCGGTTCCATCGCAGATTCCGTCCGCGAACACGGCGTCGACGTCGTGGTCGTGCCCGGTGACATCTACGACCGCTCGATTCCCAGTTCCGACGCGGTCACCGTGTGCAATCGAGGCTTCGAGGCAATCCGGGCGGCGGGGGCGGTCATCGTCGCGACGTCCGGCAATCACGATTCCGCGGTGCGGCTCGGAGCCGGGGCATCCTTTGCCGCTGCCGGCGGCTTGCACTTGATCACCCGAGTCGGCCAGATCGGTACTCCGGTGATGCTGAGCGATCAGTTCGGGCCCGTCGCCTTTTACGGGATTCCGTATCTCGAGCCGGAGATCACGCGCGTCGAGTTGGACGTGCCCCGGGCTCGTACTCATTCCGACATCCTCGGAGCGGCCATGTCGCGTGTTCGGCGAGATCTCGCCGAACGAACGGCTGCCGACCCCGCGACTCGATCGGTATTGCTCGCCCATGCCTTCGTCGTGGGCGGTGAGGCCTCTGAATCGGAACGCTCCATCTCGGTCGGCGGAGTGGAGACCGTCGCAGTGGGAGAGTTCGACGGCGTCGACTACGTCGCCCTCGGACACCTACATTCTCCGCAGATGCTCTCGGAGAGTGTGCGGTACTCGGGTTCACCGTTGCCGTATTCGTTCGGTGAACGCAGCCACCGTAAGGCGGCGCTGCTGATCGAACTCGACGCAGCCGGCCTGTCGTCGGTGCAGCGCCTGGATCTCCCGGTCATTCGGGGGATGAGCCAGGTGACGGGAACTCTCGAGGAACTACTCGGTGAGTCGAAGTACACCGATTCCGAGCAGTGCTACCTCTCCGCATTGCTCACCGACCCGGTCCGTCCCGTCGATGCCATGAGGCAACTTCAGGCACGTTTCCCGTTTGCCGTTCATCTCGAATGGCAAAGGCCGGAAGGGCAATCGGATCTCAAGTACCGCGATGCGGTACGGGGTCGAACCGACATGGAGATCGCCCGCGGCTTTGTCTCGGCAGTGCGTAGTGACCCGTCCGAGCGTGAGGTCACGTTGATGGCCGAAGCGCTCAGCGCTGCCGCGCGCGCCGAGGAGTCCACGGTAGAACTGAGTGAAACCGCGTGAGGCTGCACAAACTCGAAGTCAGCTCTTTCGGGCCCTTCGCCGACACGGTCGAGGTCGACTTCGACCGTTTGGGTGCAGACGGGCTGTTCCTTCTGCACGGTGACACCGGGGCAGGCAAGACCACGATCCTCGACGCGGTTGCGTTTGCCCTGTACGGGCGGGTGCCGGGTGCGCGCAACGAGGGCAAACGGCTACTGTCCGATCACGCGCCCGCCGGTTCGGTGCCGCGCGTGGAACTCGAAGCGACCATCAGTGGTCGCAGAATCAAACTTGTTCGTAGTCCAGAGTATTCGCGCCCGAAGAAGCGTGGCACCGGTTCGATCACAGAGAATGCAAAGGCCACACTGACGTGGTTGGACGGCCGCGGCGAGAATCTTTCGCGCATCCCTGACATCGGTGACGAGATCAACCGCCTCATGGGCATGAGCGCTGATCAGTTCTTCCAGGTGGTGCTCTTGCCGCAGGGTGAGTTCGCCAAATTCCTGCGTGCCGAGAGTGACGAGCGAGGCAAACTGCTCGAGCGTCTGTTCGACACCAAGCGTTTTGTCTCCGTCGAGGCATGGTTCGACGCCAAGCGAAAGGCAAGTGCGACCGCGCTCGCGGCCAGGGAGCAATCCGTGCGGCTGCTGCTCGCGAAGGTCGAGACAGCTGCGGGACTCGAGGTAGGCGCCGAGGCACACCCACTGGAATGGTCGCGCAAACTCCTCGCCGAGGCTCAGGACACCCGCGATACAAGTCTTGCGGAGCTGGTGACCGCGAAAGATGCAGCAGCCGAGGCTAATCGGGTTCTGTCGGCGGCGCAGCGAACCGCAGATCTGGTCGCTCGCCGTAATCGTGCGACCGCTGAACTCGCAGCATTCAATACGGGCGCCGCCCAAAGAGCTGTGATCGGCGCTGAACTCGAGACCGCCAAGCGCGCACTGCCGGTGGCCGCTGTCGCCGGCGATGTGGACGCTGCCGGCTTGCACCTCGCTGCCGCACTCGAATCGATGACCGCAGCGATGTCGACCTACTCCGCAACGGGCGGTCCGGAGATTTTCGTGCCGGAGGTGTGGCCACCCACCGACGACGAGCGTCAACGCGTCGTAGCTCGGATCCGGACCTGGCGTGACGAGATCGTTCGCCTGGACGCAATGGCGGAGGACGCTCGCAGAGCCGATGCGGCAGAAGCCGAGATCGAGAAACTCGGAGTTCGGCGAGACGCTCTGTCCGAGCGCATCGATGCCATCGCGGTTGAACGCACTCAACTGCCAGAGATGGTGCGCTCGGCCGGCCAACGACTGGAGGATGCGCAACGCGCGCACGCGGCTCTGCCCGGCCTCGAAGCTGCACTGGCCAAAGCATCGGATGCTGCGGCAGCGGGTCATGAATTCGTCTCTCTGCGTACGCAAGCCGAGAAGATTCGTGTGCAGGTGTTGGATGCGCGCGACGCCCATCAGAGTGCTCGCGGGCGCTGGCTCGACCTCGTGCAGAAGCGTATCGAGGGCATGGCGGCGGAGTTGGCGAGTTCACTCGCGCCCGGTGACCCATGCCAGGTGTGTGGTTCGCGTGAACACCCTGCGCCGGCGCAGTCTGATGTCGTCACGGTCACCGAGCCCGATCTGGAAGCCGCGTCCGCAGCCGAGCGTGCGGCCGAGAAAGCCCTGAGCAAGGTAGTCGACCACCAGGTAGCCGTCGACCGTGACATCGACCGGGTGATCGCCCGCGGCGGGGACGGCGACGTCGCAGAACTCGACAGGCTCCGCGCCGCGGCTCGGAACGCCGTTGACGAGGCGACCCACTCTGCCGGTCAGGTTGGAGGGTTGGCCGACAAGCTCGGGCATCTCAACGAGCGTGACGGCGAGCTGCAACAGGAATCCGCTTCTCTGACGGCCGAATTGGCGGCACTGACCGAGCGTACGACGACTCTGTCGGCCACGGTCGAGCAGATTCGAGCGGCGATCGTCGCTGCGGTGGGAGAAGATTCGACCATCGCTGCTCAGCGCTCGCGGTTCGAAAGGCTTGCCTCCGCTGCCTCGGCGGCGTCTGAGATGCGTGACGACGCCGTTCGTGCGCAGGCGCGATCGGCGGAACTGTCGACCAAACTGGCCGCTGCGGCGGCCGCTGCTGGATTCGATTCGGTCGAGGCTGCGATCGAAGGGGTGAGATCGCCGGCCCGAATCGCAGCGATCGAAACGGAACTCGCCAAAGCACGCGACCTCGAGGTGGCCGCTCGGACGGTCCTCGACGACCCCGAGGTCGTTGCGGTGAGCGAAGTCGAGACAGTCGACGTCGACGGTCCTCGCGAGCGTGCTCTTCAGTGCGCCGAGGTGGTGAACTCGGCTGTTGCAGCTGCTTCCCTGGCCGAGAACCGTGTGTCGGATCTCGAACGGTTCAGCGGACAACTCGAGAAGGCATACGAAGCGGTTGCACCTGAGCGTGAACTGCACGACGAACTCGCGGCGCTTGCCGACGTGATCGCCGGCAAAGGTCAGAACAGTCGCAAGATGTCGCTGCGAGCGTATGTGCTCGCGTCGCGGTTGGAAGAGATCGCCGTGTCGGCATCGGTTCGGCTGCAGCGGATGTCCGGGGGCAGATACGAGTTCGTGCACAGTGACGAGGCAGGTTCTCGGGGTCGCCGCGGCGGTCTGGGGCTCGACATCCGGGACGACTTCACGGGTGTCGTTCGCTCGGCGAAGACGCTCTCGGGCGGTGAATCATTCTTGGCGTCATTGTCTTTGGCCCTCGGACTTGCCGATGTGGTTGCGGCGGAGTCCGGCGGAATCGTTCTCGACACGATGTTCATCGACGAAGGATTCGGCACTCTCGACGCCGACACCCTCGACTCGGTGATGGCTGTGTTGGACGAGCTTCGCGACGGTGGACGAGTGGTGGGCATCGTCAGTCACGTGGACGAGATGAGGCAGCGAATCCCGAGTCGCCTGCACGTCATTCGCGGACGTGCAGGCTCCTCGGTGAAGGTGATCGCGGGCTGATCAGGCCTTTTTGTTCTCTACCTCTGACTCGGCGTCGTCGTCTTGATCCTCGAGGATGTCCGACGCATCGCCGGCGGGCATCGGCTCGTTGTCGCTTGCGCGTTCGTCGATCTGCTCGCCGATGTACCGGATGACAACTGCTGCCACAGCGGCGACGGGCACTGCGAGGAACGCGCCGACGATGCCGTACAGCGAGCTACCGGCGGCCACGGCAAGCAGCACGATGACGGCGTGGAGTTTCATCGACTTGCTCTGCAGCACAGGCTGAAGGACGTTTCCTTCGATCTGCTGAACGGCCAGGATGATGATCAACACGATGATGGCGGTGGTGAGACCGTTGGCCACCAGCGCAACCAACACGGCCAGGGCGCCGGCGACAAAGGCACCGACGATCGGGATGAAGCCACCGATGAACGTGAGAATTGCCAGCACCGGTGCCAGCGGGACCCCGAGTATCAGCAGTCCGGCGCCGATGAAGACCGCGTCGATCAGACTCACCAGTGCTTGTGTCCTGATGAATCCGCCGAGCGTGTCCCACATGCGGGTGAGGACCTCTTCGAGATGCCGACCGGCACGGCCGCCGCCGACAGCGTGGAGCCAGGGGATGAACCTCGGTCCGTCCTTGATGAAGAAGAAAGCGAGAATCAGGACCAAACCGAGCGTGACCAACAACGAGCTCGCTGTGCTCACGCCGCTGAAAACGCCTGAAGCGATGGCGGTTCCACTTTCCTGCACCTTGGTGATGACGGCATGGACGGCGTTGTCGATCTGGTCGTCCTTCAGGTTCAGCGGCGGACCCTGGAGCCAGTCCTGAACCTGGTTGATGCCCTCGGTGGTCTTGTTCGCGAGCTCGGGGGCCTGGCTGACCACTGACGGAACGATGCCGGCGATCACACCGGCCAGGATTCCGATCGAGAGCACCAGGGTGATGCCGGCTGCCGCGGCCGGTGGCATCCCGCGCTTGATCATGCCGCGGGTCGGCGGCCACATGACTGTCGCAACAACGATAGCCAGAGCCACCGGCAGGATGATGACCCAGAGCTTTTCGATCAGCCAGCCGAAAATCCAGGCGCCCAGCGAAATCGACGCCAACACCAACGACCATTTTGCGAGCCACATACCCCCTTGCCCGATGATCTCGCCGCGGTCGCGCTTGCGCACCCCTGCGGACGTCCCCTTGTCTTGCTCGCTCACTGATCGTCCTTTCCGTCGGCGCAGGGATCTCCTCGCCGATGTGCGAATCCGGTGATCTAGCTGAGCTGATCGTAACGACTGCATGCGATAACTCGTGTGTTGCGCTGCAATACTGTGTTTTGAAGCATGCTGATCGGACTAACATTTCCGTCATGAGAATCGCAGCAGCAGTCGGGGCAGCAGCAATCGTCGTTCTCGGGCTCACCGCGTGTAGCACCGAGGATCAGGACAACGCGCAGAACAAGATCAGCGAGGCAGTCACGAGCGGGCAACAGGCGCTCGAGACGGCGAAACAGTCAGCGGGCAACGCCATCGATCAGGGCAAGACGGCGCTGTTCGTCGCCACGTTCCGTGGGGCTTACGCACCGTTGGCGGAGAACCGCGACGACGCAGACATCGAGGAGATCTTGACGACCACGTGTACCGAGGTCGCCAACGGCACGGACGAGGCGGAGGTCAAGACCAAGATCACCGACCTGGCCGAGAACAACGGCAACAAGCCCACCGACGAGCAGGCCGGCCACATTTACGAACTCGCGAAGGCCACCTGCCCCTGACCGGATTCAGCAGCAGCGGGCGCCTGGGTTGGCGTCGGCTGCTGCGTGACGGCGGCGCCAGAACTCTCGTTCGCTGATTACCGGTGAGTCGGCGTGGTGGCGTCGGGTGTGCTCGACGTAGCGCTGATAGTCGAGATCACCCATCACCGAGCGAACCCACCACAGCGTTCCGCGGAACGCTGTGGTGAGTTTTGCCGTCATGGTCGCCGTCGTCATGGTCAGTGCCCACCTCCGTGTGCGGCGCCGGGCGCCCGGACTTTCCCGGCTTTGATCAGCTCGTCCCATTCTTTCTGGATTTCCTTCTCCGCTGGCGTCGGAATGAAGCTGGCGGGTCCGAAGATTTTCGACGGTTCTTCCGGGGACTCGGTGGTCGGCAGCCCGCCTGCTCGGATTGCCTTGGCACATACGATGATCCCGGCGATGACCACGACGATCACCAGTGACGCGAAGATGATCGACAACGTGCCCTGGATGAAGGTGTTGCGAATGACGGCATCGATGGCCTCCGGAGTCTTCGCGGAACCGTGCGCCGTCTCGCCGGCAGCCTTCGCGTCCTTGAACACGTTGTGCTGAGCCCAGTACCCGATCGCGGGGTTGTCGGAGAAGATCTTCTGGTACGACGCGGTCATGGTTACGACCAGGTCCCACACCAGCGGCACGCCGGGAATCCAGGCCCATTTGAACAGGCCCTTCTTCATGACGATCGTCATGACCACCGTCAGCGCGATCGCGGCGAGTAGCTGGTTGGCGATGCCGAAGAGCGGGAAGAGTGTGTTGATTCCGCCCAGCGGATCGGTGACACCCATGAGCAGAATCGCGCCCCAGGCAGCGACGACGATCAGCGAGCACAGCCACGCGCCGATGCGCCACGACGGGTCCTTGAACTTCTTTGCCGGACCGCCGAAGTTGCCGAGCGAGTCGGAGAGCATGAATCGAGCGACGCGGGTGCCGGCATCGATCGTGGTGAGGATGAAGAGCGCCTCGAACATGATCGCGAAGTGGTACCAGAACGATTTCAGCGAGTCGCCGCCGAAGACGTCGCTGAGCACTTCGGACATTCCGAACGCGAGCGTCGGGGCGCCGCCGGTTCGCGAGATGATCGATTCTTCGCCGACGGCCTCGGCTGCCTGAGTCAGCACGTCCGGTGTGATGGGGGCAGTGCCGAGGGGCAGATTGTTGACGTATTCGGCTGCGGTTTCCGGTGTTCCACCGGTCAGTGCCGCGGGAGCGTTGAGTGCGAAGTACAGGTGCTGATCGAGGATGCAGGCGGTGACCAGAGCCATGATCGCGACAAACGATTCGGTCAGCATGCCGCCGTACCCGATCATCTTGGTCTGGCTTTCCTTCTCGAGCAGCTTTGGCGTCGTACCGGACGCGATCAGTGCGTGGAAGCCCGAGAGTGCGCCACAGGCAATGGTGATGAACAGGAACGGGAACAGTGAACCGGCAAAGGCCGGGCCTTCGCCGTTGGAGGCGAATGGCGTCACTGCCGGCATGTTCAGAGCGGGTCGTGCGACCAGAATTCCGATGGCCAGCAGCGCGATGGTGCCGACCTTCATGAACGTCGACAGGTAGTCGCGCGGTGCCAGGAGCAGCCAGACTGGCAGCACCGATGCGGCGAATCCGTACGCGATCATCAGCCACGCGATGGTGACCTTCGAGAGTGTGAACCAGTCTGCGCCCCAACCGGTATCGGCAACCCATCCGCCGGAGACGATGGCAAGGAGAAGCAGGACGACGCCGATCAGGGAGACCTCGGAAACCTTGCCCGGCCGCAGATACCGCAGGTACACGCCCATGAACAGCGCGATGGGGATGGTCATCGCGATCGAGAACACTCCCCACGGGGACTCGGCGAGCGCATTGACGACCACAAGTCCGAGCACCGCGATGAGGATGATCATGATGACGAACACGCCGATCAGTGCGGCGACGCCGCCGACAAGGCCGAGTTCTTCGCGGGCCATCTGACCGAGGCTGCGCCCGCGGCGCTTCGACGAGATCCACAGGACCATGAAGTCCTGCACCGCCCCGGCGAACACGACGCCGACGATGATCCAGATCGTTCCCGGAAGATATCCCATCTGCGCGGCCAACACGGGTCCGACCAGGGGGCCGGCACCGGCAATTGCCGCGAAGTGGTGACCGAACAGCACCCGACGGTCGGTCGGCATGTAGTCGGCGCCGTTCTCCATGATCTCGGCGGGAGTGGCGACGTCGTCGCGAGGCTTGACGATCTTGCGTTCGATCAACCGCGCATAGAAGCGGTAGGCGATCAGATAGGTACAGATTGCGGCCAACACGAACCACACAGCGCTGATGTGTTCACCGCGGACGATCGCAATCATGTACCAGGCGCCCGCGCCGACCAGTCCGAGAACAAGGAAGACGACGCGCGCAGTCGTGGAGATGGGTGTTTTGTCGATGACGCCGACAGGTGGCAGGTCAGGATCGGTTTTCAGGTACTCGACATTTGGTTCCGGCGCAGTCGTCAAGCTCATCGTCGAACTCCGTCCACTAGTGCACGTGTGGCCGCCGTCACAGCGGGCCATCTGTCACTGTAGGACCAGAAGGGTGAATCCGCGCGATCTGAAACGCGGGAGTCGACCGACGTCAGAATCGGTGAGCGTCGGCGTCGATCCAATCGGTGAGCCAGCTCTGCGGCGGGGAGTCGAGCAGTTCGCCCGGCATCAGCCAGTCGAACAGGTCGGCATAGGTGCGAGTGGTGAGACCGTCGACGCGGCGGTTGAGCATTCCCGGTTGCAGTTGGTCGAAGGAATCGATGCCCATCGACGCGATCATCTGTTGCGCGCTGGCGACGGTTGCCTTCTGGAATCGGTAGACGCGCTCGCTCTTGTCGGGGATGTCGAGTGCGCGGGTGCGTGCCGGATCCTGAGTGGCAACGCCGACCGGGCAGCGGTTGGTGTGGCACATCTGGGCCTGAATACAGCCCACTGCGAACATCATTGCGCGGGCCGCCATCGTGAAGTCTGCGCCCTGGATGATGCGTTTGACGATGTCGGAACCGCTCGCCACCTTTCCGGAAGCGCCGACTTTCACGAGAGGGCGCAAACCAGTTCCCACCAGAGCGTTGTGCACCAGCATCAGGCCCTCGGTCAACGGCATGCCCATGTGGTCCTCGAACTCCACCGGACCTGCGCCGGTGCCGCCTTCGGAACCGTCCACGATGATGAAGTCGGGCGTGATGCCGCGTTCGATCATCGCCTTGCAGATTCCGAGGAATTCACGACGCGAGCCGACACACAGTTTCATCCCGACCGGCTTGCCTCCCGACAGTTTTCGCAGGGTCGCGATGAAATCGACCAGTTCGACCGGGGTGCTGAACGCGGTGTGCGCGGGTGGCGAAATCACAGTCTGGCCGACGGGTACCCCGCGGGTTTCGGCGATTTCGGGGGAGACCTTGACTCCGGGAAGCACGCCACCCAACCCGGGTTTCGCACCTTGCGAGAGCTTGATCGAAATGGCCTTCACCTGGTCGGAGCCTGCGCGCTCGGCAAAACGGTCAGGATCGAATCGGCCGTCCTCGGTCCGGCATCCGAAGTATCCCGAAGCGATTTCCCAGATCAGGTCGCCGCCGTGTTTGCGGTGATACGGACTGATCGCGCCTTCACCGGTGTCGTGAGCGAAACCGCCTTTGGCGGCGCCGGCGTTGAGGGCCTCGATTGCGTTGGCGGACAACGACCCAAAGCTCATCGCGGAGACGTTCAGGAGAGCGATGTCGTACGGCTTCGTGCAATCGCGTCCGCCGAGGCGAACTCGCGGAACGGTGTCGGGGGCGGTCCGTGCGCGAATCGAATGCGTCATGAACTCGTAGCCGATCGCATTGACGTCGCGCTCGGTCCCGAAGGGCTCTTCCGCCAGTGTTCCCTTTGCCCGCTCGTAAACCAGATCTCGCGTTTCGCGATCGAATGGCATTCCATCGGTGGATGATTCGACGAAGTACTGCTGGATCTCCGGTCGAATCTTCTCGAGGAGGAATCGCGCGTGCCCCAGGACCGGATAGTTACGGAGGATGCTGTGGGACTTCTGAGTGAGGTCGTAGGTGCCCATGGCCGCCAGCGCGAGTGTGACGACAGCGATCACCCACCATCCGGGCGAGGCGACAATTGCGAGCGCGGCGGTGCCGAGACCCACTATCCATATCAAGAGCACGATCAGCATCCGAGTCACCTCGAGAGCGTAGGCGCTCACTGTGACACGGCAGCGGTAAGTCTCCACTAGGTTCTGCGATAGAGAACCGAATCCGACTCTTTGGGGGAATGATGACCGAACCGCAATATCCGACCGACCCGCAGGATCCGAAGGAGCAGCAGTATCCGAAGGAGCAGCAGTATCCGGCAGGCCAGCAGTATTCAGCCGGTCAGCAATATTCAGCAGGCCAGGAATATCCGACGGGTCAGCAGTACCCAACCGACCCGCAGTACTCAGCCGGACAGCAGTATCCGACCGGTCAGCAGTACAGCGCAGCCCAGCAGTACAGCGCTGCTCCCACGTACGCGGCGCCTCAGTACGGTCCGCCGAAGTCCAACGCGGGATGGGCCGTCGCGTCGATCATCTTCTTCTGGCCTATCGCGTTCGCCGCGTTCAACCATCTCCACGACATCTACCCGAAGTGGGCGATGGGCGATCACCAGGGCGCGCAGTACGCGTCCGAGCGGGTGAAGAAGCTCGGGCAGATTTCGCTCCTGATAGCCGTCATCTGCTGGGTGCTGTTCATCGCGTTCTACGTGATCTTCCTGGTTGCGATCGTGTCGTCCGTCGATTCGTATACCTACAACTGATCACCTGCCGCGACGTGACGGTGGGGCGAGTACCCGTCACGTCGCCGCGAGGCCGTAGAATCCACAGACCGTGAGCCTTACCCTCGGAATCGTCGGACTGCCCAACGTCGGCAAGTCCACCCTTTTCAATGCACTGACCAACAACGACGTGTTGGCAGCGAACTACCCGTTCGCGACCATCGAACCCAACGTCGGTCTGGTCGAGCTGCCCGATCCGCGGCTGCAGAAGCTCGCCGAGATCTTCGGCTCCGAGCGCATCCTCCCCGCGACCGTGTCGTTCGTCGACATCGCCGGCATCGTCAAGGGAGCGTCCGAGGGCGCAGGTCTGGGTAACAAGTTCCTGGCCAACATCCGTGAAGCGGACGCCATCTGCCAGGTAGTTCGCGTCTTCGCCGACGACGACGTCATCCACGTCGACGGCAAGGTCGACCCGGCCTCGGACATCGAGGTCATCGAGACCGAGCTGGTGATCGCCGACATGCAGACCTTGGAGAAGGCTCTCCCGCGTCTGGACAAGGAAGCTCGCAAGAACAAGGAGCTCAAGCCGGCCCACGACGAGGCACTCAAGGCTCAGGCCTTCCTCAACGAGGGCACGACGCTCTTCAGCGTCAAGGACAAGCTCGATTTCTCGTTGCTGCGTGAGCTGAGCCTGCTCACCACCAAGCCCTTCCTGTACGTCTTCAACGCCGACGAGTCGGTGCTCACCGACGAAGCGAAGGTCGCGGAACTGCGCGCTTCCGTCGCCCCGGCCGACGCCGTGTTCCTCGACGCGAAGGTCGAGCAGGAACTCCTCGAGCTGGACGAGGAAGACCGCCAGGAAATGCTCGACTCGATCGGTCAGACAGAGCCGGGCCTGCATGCCCTCGCGCGCACCGGCTTCCACACTCTCGGGCTGCAGACCTACCTGACGGCTGGTCCGAAGGAAGCTCGCGCCTGGACGATCCACAAGGGTGACACCGCGCCCCAGGCTGCCGGCGTCATTCACACCGACTTCGAGCGTGGCTTCATCAAGGCTGAAATCGTGTCCTTCGACGACCTCGTCGAGGCCGGTTCCATGGCCGCAGCCAAGGCTGCCGGCAAGGTCCGCATGGAGGGCAAGGAATACGTCATGGCCGACGGCGATGTGGTGGAGTTCCGCTTCAACGTTTAGTACTTGGCGGTTCGCCCAGGTGGGCGGCTCGCCATAGGCTGTCCTTGCGAGCTCATCTCCTGGTCAGAGTGCATTTCGTGGCGGTTCCGAGATGCTGCGTATACGGTCCGCAAGGGTGCATGTGCGGACCGTATACGTTTCGCGATGGGGCTATATCGGGGCTACGCCACAGTCGCTGAGGCGTGTTTAAGGTGCGGGGCTAGCGGTTGGACTTGCCCTCTTTTAGCCATTCCTGCCAGTCCTGCTTTTCATTCGTGGGCCGCGCTGCGTGCGCACAAACAGGACTGCTCAGCTTGCACTGCCAGCATTCGTATTCGGATTGGGCAGTGGCGACGTTTTGCTGCGCGTTGCAGCGTGGGCACACCACTGCACGCATTCCCTTTGGAGCAACTGGACGGCCAGGTGCCACCAGTACCGCCGCGAGTATGCCGATCGGGCCGAAGAAGAATCCTAGTAAGAAGAACCCGACTTGGCTTCGATCCTTCCTGCTCGCGATCACGCCAGCGATCATCGCGCAGATCAACCCGACAATTCCGCAGACAACTAGGTATCCGACGAATTCACTGCTCATTATTTCTCCTGGCTGTTGCCGAGAAGGCATCGGACGGGCGTCTGATCTGTCTCTCGGGCCTGTTTGAGTCAGTGAATAGTAAGGCGTTTATGCTCTAGACGTTTACGCATGGGACGTTTCGGCTCTGGACCATTGCAGTTGGGACGTATGGGGTAGGTAGTCGTGTCCGACGTTCCAAAGCAGCCCCTCAGCCCCACCTTGCGAGAACTAGGCGAGCGCATCCGTGCACGCCGCGCTGAACTGGGCTGGAGCCAAGAACACGCCGCACAACAGTGCGGCGTGCATTGGACCTATATGGGGCAGGTTGAACGCGGCCAGCGCAGCGCCCGTGTGGAAAACCTACTCAAACTGTCAGCTGGGCTGCGGACGACGCCGGGGCAGCTTCTCGACGGATTGCCCCGGCCGGAATGAAGCCATCTCGTCCGACCAGAGAGCTACAGTAAACCTTCCAAGTGATACTTCAAATGCTCCATGTCGGCCATGCCATTCTTTATTTCTGCGGGCTGTACCGAGTCGTCCATGCCATGGACCAGGCGATTGCGCAGTCTGAGGGCAGTGAAGAACACCTCAGCGTCTTCCATGGTCAACACCTCTCGCTCGACGAGACCGCCCACAATATCGCGCAAGCTTGTATTTCGACCCCCAGTCGGGGCGCTTTCCTGGGCGACCATTCGAACGACCTGCTCGAGCTCATTCCAAGTTTCGATATAGCGGCCTATCAACTCTGAAGTGCTGTCTGGCTGAGCTGCGTTGTGCGACAGGATCCAGGAAGTGTCTCGTTGCGCGGGGTGGTATACGACTGAACGAGGTTGGATGAGCGGCAAGACCCGCGAGAATGATGTCGAAATTATCGCTCCCGCTGCCGCGACGGCCAGGCCTACTGCCGTTCCTGTCTGAAGGGCGTCGCGAAACTGAAAATAGATGGCCATGAAAGCGCCGCATAAGAAGAGGGTTTGCCCGTAGACGTTTGCGATTTGCAACTGTCTCTTACGGCGAATCTGGCGGTACTCGTACATTTCCTGCCAGCGGATCTGCTCAAGGTCCTCAGCTTCGGAGGACAGTGAAGCAATCACGTCGGGGCTATCGATCCGATTTTCGCCGGTTCGACTTGCGGCCACCGTTCGCGCGCGTTCAACTATTTTCTGCCGTTCAAGCGCCAAATAGGTTTCGAGAGCTCGATTTGCGCTATCAGTAAGCGCGGCGTTTTCTTCGCTGCTCATCGGCTTTCCTTGTTGTACTTGTAGATCTCCGAGACGAAGATGACCACGATTGCAACCACGATTCCGAGAACACCCAACCCTGAGTCGATGTTGTTGGTGGCCCATCCGCCGAGGACACCGGCAGTCGGCGTGGCGAGAATGGGAATGAAATGCTGCCACTTTTGCGGGGGCTTTATGAGTCCTTGTCGAACCATAAATTCGGCTCTGATGACATCTTGGGGAGTTATCTCCTGAGGGCCACCGTGATTGTTAGCAGACTCGATCCTGTCTGCTTCGCGAAGTAAATCTTGTTCGAACGCGGCCACCTTCGCGTTATATTCAGCCTGGCCTTGAGGCGAGAAATTCGCCAAACCGAGGTCTCCCGTCGCCGAAGGATGATTACGGCACACGGCCGCGTTGGTGGATTATAGCGTGGGCGCCACGACGCGCGTATTCGCGGCGTCATCGGACAAGCAAAAGGGCGCTTCCGTGAATGGAACGCCCTCTACTTACGAGAATCTGTGGAGCCGATGACGGGAATCGAACCCGCGTATTCAGCTAGGGAACATCTGTTCGTGACGTCCGGTGGACGTACCACGGAGGTACTGACACGGAGGATTCGAACGCCTATGCTTTGGCGTCAGACATAAAAACGCCCCGGCCCAAAATTGCTGAGCCAGGGCGTCTGCGCGGCCCCAGGACCGCTCCCACATCCACCGCGAGACAAGTCAATCGTTGGTGTCGTGGTCTGCTCATCGCCAGAACAAGTTCACGTCCGATGCGCTTTTGCCGCCGGAGGAAAGGACTTCCGGCCCGCTGGGGTTTTGTGGCCGCTGGTGCGCGGCGGTGGTTGGGGTCTCGTTGCCGGATGGCGGCAAAGGGCAAGCATTTGCAAGTGGCGGGGGTGGCAGGGGAGGGGCAAACAGTGCTCAAGCCGCTAGCGGCGTACCTTGGTGCCCGAACTTGCTGATCGAGGTGGTGCCTTGGGCTTGCTGCTGACCTTGGTTCCGGCTGAATTCTCGCGAACGGTCACCGTGAGCTGTCGCTTAGGCTTGCCTAGTCTGGGCGTTACGTCCAGCCGACGACCCGGTTTTCCGTGATAACCGACAGTGCCCTTTACGAGAAAGCCCCGCCCGGTCGCAGTGCGGAACTCTGCTCCAGCCTTCGCGGCCTTGTAGTCACCGCTCCGACCGACGGAAAGGTTCTTCTCAAAGCTGCCCCTTACATACGACTGGCGGACTTTCTTCGTGGCTTTGCGGCCAACTGCCCGAGTCGCGGCCTTGGCCGCGCCTTTTGCTCCAGCTACACGTGAGAAGCGTCCTTTACTGTCGCGTTTGAACGATCGACGGGCCATCACAGACCTCGCGGACGCGAGTTGATATGTGCCGCCGACCGTTGCAGTTTCGCAATCCCTGCTTCGCGGGCACGGCGGTCCCGCTCGGACTTCTCCAGGGCAGCCGCTACGGGCGATGGCGGAGTTGTTCCGCGATAACGCCCGCCCTCGTTCGGTGGTGCATCCTCGAGACCCTTCGGCGTCATCCCTGCACCCCAAGAAAATTCGCTTGCCCCTGAGCTGTCGCCGTGGGACTTACCTACGTAGACCATTCCCAGTCACCAGCTGAACGTCGGTGCGATGTAGGACAGTCCGGGAGTGATTTGCATGACGGCAGCCGCTCCGCGAT
Source organism: Rhodococcus sp. MT28 (assembly GCF_058792695.1). Taxonomy (NCBI): domain Bacteria; kingdom Bacillati; phylum Actinomycetota; class Actinomycetes; order Mycobacteriales; family Nocardiaceae; genus Rhodococcus; species Rhodococcus sp. MT28. Next base: position 172,921 of record NZ_JBXAFD010000001.1, on the reverse strand, counting down.
GTCGCACCCCTGTGCCGAATCCACGAGAGAAAATGCTCTCCTGCAGTGGGTATGCCGGTACGGGGCCAGGAATCAAGCGTAGGCCTTGATATGCGAGATTCGTGTGCTGCCGGAAGGCGACGGGGTTCCGTTCGGAATTCGGTCCACCGGAAGCCACAACCGCGACGTACCCCGCCGGAACGAAGTGGCTTTCGATCAGCCATGCGGGACCATACGAACCCGCGACAGGCAACGCTCCGAATTCAGCTGGGGCGACTTGGCCTACGACATTTTCATCGGTGAGGTACGCCGGAGCTGAAACGCTGGGAATGAAATCGTATTTGGCAACGGGCGCAGAGGGTTCCGCGCCGATGCGTGGCCGGGACTCAAGCCCCTTCTTGAACGCTTGAATGAGCTCACCCTCGGCCGGATTGGCCAGAATCAGCAACTGCGTGCCCGACTGCGGCCCGTAACCCTTGGTCTTGACCTTGTTGATCAAATCATCGATATCGGCCGAGTCAATGATCGCGGAACCGGATGCTAGGTAGTGACTCTCGGTCGAGAGAAATGACTTTCCCATGTGTGGGGGTGGAGTGAGGCCATCAGAGCCGTTCCACAGCCCGAAAACCCGATGCTTCTCGGGACTGAGCAGTTCCGTCGGATTGAACAGCCGATTAAGAATCGCGGTATTCACATTCTTGTTGTCTGCCTCAAGAATTCGCGTTACCACCGACCGCACCTGCTCCTCGCTCGCGTCGCGCAAGAACTTCCAACTGAAGCGGGTCGCCTTGTCGTAATCCTTAAACGTGTACCCGAGCAGCAACGCCTCGGCACCTTCGCGGACGCCCTGCGGCACACCAAATTCCGACGCCTCTTCGAATGATTCGCTCCCGATGGACTGCGGCACTGCATCCGCGATGGCGGTTGTACCGTAGGACAGTAGCGATGCGATGCGTGTGCGTCCGTTGTTGTAGAGACTAAGCGCCTGACTGACTTCGGCGTAGATCACGTTCAGGTCGACACCGTCAGCGGTCTGGTTCACGCGGACGTCGCCCTCGGTGGCGTATCCGCTATCACCGCCAAAGATGGGATTGAGGTACGGGTCGCGTGCGAGCTGAGTATTCATCTGATTCTCCGTATTCGGTGCGAGGCTGATTTATGAATCACCCGCGCACAGCGCGGATGGGTGGCCTCTGGCCGAATCGGTGTAACTGCCGAGGGACACCCTCTAAACAATTACATGGTCTGACTACAATGATACCGCACGGTTAGGGCGCAATATTAAGCAAGGATTGTGCACTACACAACAGTGCTTGCGCGTTGTGCCGCATTGCGTATATGGTTGTGCTTGCACCAAAGCGGCCAGCACGGCGCACCCGGTGTAGGCAAAATGCGCTCATGAAACTGTGGGACTGCCAAACAGCCTTAGGAACTAGATTCCGGCGGTCAGATCGACTATATGCTCCTTCCCGTGAAGGAGTGTTCGTCGGCTCTCTGACCAGGCTACGAGCGCACCAGCCGGGATGAACCAGTAACTCCCAGGTCTCCATCATTCGTGGTGGGGTCTCTGGGATTTTTTGTATTCTGGGGACCCCTGTCAAGGAGGTTCTTATGGGCAGGGTTCAAACGGCCGATCCAGATATCGATGTGAGCGAAGATGTATTTCGACAATTGGGTTACGATCCGCTATCAATTCCCACACTTTCGGAAGTCGAAATATCTGAATTCCTTTTCGGATTGAATCGTCATCTGACCTCTCGTACTATTCGCTCTGCGATTCAGCGAAAGCACCTGCGCGGCGTGCGAAAAGGGAAAAAGTTTCTCTTTTCTAAGCGGGAGGCTATTCGATGGATGCAAACCAGCGACGATGATTTCATCGGCGGTGACGCGGTATGAGCATCCGTGATGAACTTGGCAATATTCGGGACCCGCATTCCAAGTTGAACATCGGAACGCGCCGCTACATGCGAGACACAATCGCTCCGATTTGCGAGTACGAAGCGTCGGGCATGTTTAGCGGTGAACCTGACGCAGTTCCAGATCCGCTTCGGGTTGCTGAGTTGGGGATGCGCGTAGTAGCGAACCGGGAATCGCGAGTGTCAAGTCCGTTCACTGACCAGTTGGAAATGGCCTACAAGTTGGCTGACAGCTGCTCGCCAGGGCATGAGTTCTTGCGTAGCCCAACGAATCCGGACAGGACAATGGCCGATGAATTGAGTTGGGTGATCGGCGGGCACCGAAAGCCTGGAGGCAATCCGTCAGAAGACGCTGCGCAGCAAGATGAGAACCCGTTGTTCACTGCTGCAACCGTGATCGGGTCAACATGGGACGGATATGTCCACACGCGAGTGTTTGCTGTCGCTGACATATACAGGGCGGCAGAGGATTTGCTTCCGAAAGTCAGGGCTCGAAGCTGGTGTGGATTCTGTTTCGTAAAGCAAATACGCCCCGTTGACGCTGCAATTCTGCTGCGTGGTCGTGGCTTCTGGATTGATGCCCGTGTTGTGTGTAAAGGGTGCCGGAGCAAACTCGTCGAGAGTGCCCAGCAGATTGGTGTGACATTGAGTTGGGTCCGCCCACCTGAAACCGGTGAATTATGAATCAACAGTCCGTTCTGTGGCTCCTGGCCGTCGTGATTTTGCTCCGAATGGAGATTCTGATTCTGGCGCGAGGGAGACCGATACAACGCCGAAGACCGCCGGCTCAAGTGAATGTGAATCCGGCGGTCTCGTTCCAACGCGGGGGCGGAGCTCCCCATGATCACGCGGTGTGATCGGCATTCAGTGTAGCGGTGCGGCAACAGCGATGATCGCCAAAGCATCTGTAAGACAAAGTAGTTGGCCTACTCAACTAAGCAGTGGGTAGGCCAAACACCTCCGCAGTGGCACTGAGCGGTTACTCGGTGTCGGGCCTCAGTAAAAGGAAGCTAGCGTGAATAGTAGCCCCGCTTATGCAATGAAAGCAATCAGAGTTTCTCGAAAAGATAGAAATAGCAATATTTTTCGACCATACTCCGTGCGAAGTCGGAAGGTGGGCGCTGGCTACGCGATTCAGTTCGTCGGTCGCGCGGCCGCTACCCCTGCGCAGTTGAAGGTCCCCAACAGGTTGGCGAATCTCTCTCGCGTCGAAGCCGCATTGGCCTACGCGAATGCGGGTTGGTATGTATTGCCCACTGCTCCAAGCGATAACAAGAACCCGGGCTCGGTAGTCGGCAATGGTTGGCATCGCAAATCCAGTCGGTCTACGCGTCAGATTCACCAGTGGTGGGCCAATTATCCTGATCGTGGAATAGCCCTGCATATGGAAAAGTCACGCGCCTTGGCCTTCGATCTGGACATAGACGATTTGGAATCGGTTCCGCACGAATACCGTGATGCGCTGCGGAGCGGCTTGTTTCAGTCGGGGCGCAACTCCGGCGACAGGGGGCACTACGTTTTTGCGCTGGATGCTGCCGATTCGTTCGGAAACGGCGCGGGAGCATTCAGAGCATTCGGCGAGGTTCGATGCAAGGGCGTCATTATTTGCGAACCCACACTGCATCAAAAGGCCGAGTCCGAAAATGCACGGTATCGCTGGGTCGCTCCGGGCGTTGTTCCTCCTTTGCCGGGTGTCCTGCGCCGGTGCTTGCGGTCCGGGGTAGTTACTGACGTAGAACCGCTTGCGCCGCAGCAGTTGACGGAGTTCCTGGATACCTATTGCGATTCAGATCGGCCCGGTGCATTGAACGGCGTGTTGAAAGTATTTGCCGCTGAGGTGAACGGTGGAATGTCACGCCACGAAGCCATGGTCAATGCCTTGTGCATGGCTTTTCGAGAGGCAGTGGCGGGATGCTACTCGGCTCATGATGCTTACGAGCAGGTCTCTGTTGCATTCAACGAGTCCTTCGGGGGCGCTGGTGTTCAGAAGGAACGTCGGTCCCAACCTGCCCCAGGCGAGCTGCACAAAACCGCGATGTGGGCGGCGGCTCAGGCCTTGAACACCGACGTAGACAAAACGCTGGCTCGTCTCGACCGCGACATGCCTGGAGGAGCGCAAATTGATGAAGAAGGGTTCTGGGCATCTCGAGAGAGTTTGACCCGTTTGCGGCAGTTCGCTAGGGCGCGCCGTGTGGGTCCGTGGTCGATGCTGGGCGTGGTTATGGCGCGGGTTTGTGCTGCGGTGCCTCCTTCCGTGGTCCTTCCTCCGACAGTAGGCGGCCATGCCAGCCTGAACCTGTTTGTTGCTCTCGTGGGAGCTTCAGGCGAGGGGAAGGGTAGTTCTGAAAGTGCCGCAGAGGATGCCGTAGAAACGACCCCCGGTGTGTACGTGTCCACTCCCGGTAGTGGCGAGGGAATCCCGAAGCAGTACGCGCACAAGTCCGCTGGAAGGCAGGTGAATCTGCGTAATTCGGTGATGTTTTCAGTTGGCGAAATCGACACACTGGCAGCGCTGGGCAACCGGAGCAATTCCACACTGATGCCTGAGCTGCGCAAGGCGTGGATGGGCGAGCGTATGGGCTTCGGCTACGCCGATCCCACCAAAGCGATTCCGATTATGGGTCACCGCTATCGGATGGCGATGGTCGTCGGTGTGCAGCCGGGGCGGTCTCGTGCGTTGCTGGACGACAGTGACGGCGGAACACCGCAGCGGTTCATATGGCTCCCGACGAAAGATGCTGACGCCCCCGACGTAGCGCCCCAAGAACCCGAATCGTGTGTATTGGCGCGGTGGCCTCGCGGTGTGCTTGTGACGATGGAGTCAGCTGTATCCACCGTCAGCGAACCGTCCGACGATGGCGGCAACGCTATTCGCTTTCAAATGGAAACCCTTGCATTGGAGGAGAATCCAGACCGCAGAGAATTTCAGGTGTTGGAGATTCCATCTGAAGCTGAGGAACTTATTCATGCAACACAACTGGCGAAGCTTCGCGGTGACAACCAAGGGAGCGGTCTCGAGGGTCATGCTCTGCTTGCGCGCTTGAAAGTTGCTGCCGCCCTGATGGCACTGGACGGTCGGACAGACGCTGTGCAGTCTGCGGATTGGGAACTGGCCGGGGTAGTGATGGCAATGAGTGATCGCACTCGCGGCGAGACGATGCGGGGCTTGGCGCAACAAGCACGTGATGACAATGTCAGCCGGGGCAGGGCGCGGGGTGTGCAAGACGTTGCAGCAGAGGATATTGCGGATGAGGAACGCATGGCCCGAGCGTCGAAACTGATTCGCCAGCATCTTAAGGATTCCAGTCCGATGACGCGGAAGCTGGGACGCAGCAAGTTGCGACGGGAACTCCGGGACTATTACGACGAGGCCGTAGACCGACTGAAGGCTGCTGGGGTTGTCCAGGTGAGCGGGGGTTCTCAGGGCAGCTATTCGGTGTCGCTGTGTGAGTAGATCTCTCCATCGTATATGCATGAAGGGGGGGTACAGGGGTGTACACGTACCCCCCCTGCCGCAAAAAATGCGCCGTACGCAAAACGTATATACCCAGGTAGATGATGAAAATATCAATCGCGTTATAGGGCTTTCAGCCTGAGGGGGTGTACACGTACCCCCCGTACCCCCCCTGGCCACGTGCCCGCTTTTCGAACAATTTACCACCACAAGAAAGTTGGAAGATGTTGATTGAGAATAGTTCGCACACAACGGAACCCGTAATCGAAGAGACAACGGCTGCGGCGGTTTTGGTAGAGCCGATTCCCGACGCATCAAAGGTTGGAGAGAAGGAAGGTGTGCTCTCAACTGTGTGGTCTGACGGAAGGCAACCAGCACGACCGTGCAGTGCTCGTCGTACCAATGGCGAACCGTGCAGGCGGGCGGCTATCAACGGTGGGAACGTGTGCGGTACGCACGGTGGACGCAGCCCACAAGTGAAGGCGAAAGCCCGCGTGCGTTTGGAGATGGCTGCTGATCGTATGGCACAGGAGTTGCTCGGCATCGCCACCGACGACAACGCCCCGGCAGCTGTGAAGCTCGCGGCGATCCGTGATGCGCTCGACCGTGCAGGGTTGGGCGCTAAGACTGCGGTCTCGGTGGAGCTTGGCCCGACGAAGCCCTACGAGGCGTTGTTGACTGACATGCTCATGGGCGGCAGCAGAGCGGAAAGCCGTGCAGCGCGGGGTGTTCCGGATGAACCTGCCTCAGATTGGCAAAATGTGCTGGATGCGGAGTTGGTGGACGATGGCGACCTGGAAGACGACGCCCCACTTCCATCGCGTGTGATCCACGCACAACCAGCCCCGGCTCCTGAACCGCAGAGCTCCACCAATGGTGGGCTCATGTCGATGGAAGATGCGCTCAGTCAGCTACGTGCCACCACGCCACCGCCTGCGCCGTACGCCCACCGCCGCAGGGGCAGGTAGGCCGTTCGCTGCCGCCTGAGCATCCTGCGTGCGGGCTTGCACTAGCTGGGTGCGCCCGCGTGTGGGGTGGCTCATTGTCAAGCGCCTGTACTGCGTGACAGCTTTCGAAGATCTCTCGTGGAACATCCATTTTGGGGCTAGATCGGGGCTAGATGTGGGGATTCTTAGCGAATCGGCACAGGTGAAAGATCAAGTCGGACAGTATAAATGGCGTGTGAGCTGAACGTTTGGACCGGTATGCTGGCATAAATAGCTTGTGAGACAACGGATTAGAACGGAATTACATGGGAGCCAATCGCTACGCAATCAGGGAGCAGACCACCGGGCGGTATCAGGCGCGGTGGTACGACGACGCAGGGAAGCGCCGCAGCAAGACGTTCACTACCAAGACTGAGGCCAAAAAGTTCCTCGACAACATCAAGAGCGACCGCAACCGTGGCGACTACATCGATCCCAACGAAGCGCGTCGCACCTTCCGTGAGGTCGCAGAGTTGTGGTTCGGCAGTCGCAATCTACGGCCCAAGACGGCGCGGTCGTACAGGACAATCCTGGATCAGCGGATCTACCCCACGTTCGCGGATCGCCCGATTGGTGCCATCACGACGTTAGAACTCGCTGCGTGGATTACCGACCTGTCGTTGCACGGCAAGCGGATCAACCACAACAACAAGGGTGAGGCGGACCTTACGAATCCCAATACGTTGCGAGACCAACGTAGGAAGGAACGGCTTGCAGAGCAACGTAGGCAGAACGGCGAACCCGAGCCCGTAGGCGCGCCACTGGCTGCGGGCACCGTGGGCAACGCGGTGCGAGTGATGAACCAAGTTCTCGACGCAGCCGTGCGAGCGCGGTACTTGCGTGGCAACCCGGCTAACGGCCTCACCCGTGACGACATGCCAAAGCACCACCGTGAAGAGCCGGCGTTCCTGACCGCCCATCAGGTGGAACAGTTGGCCGTTGCGATGGAAGGGCTTGTGCGCGAGGGAGACAACGCCGACGATGCCACGTCGCTGGGTTTGCTCGTACGTTTTGCTGCGCAGACAGGAATGCGGGCTGGCGAGATATGCGGTCTCCGGTGGGAGAACGTGGACTTCCTACGGAATCGGGTGATGGTCTCGGAGTCAATCAGCACGATCAACTCGGGGGAGTGGTATGTGGTGCCGCCTAAGACCAACAAGACACGCACTGTGCCGCTACCGGTAGTACTGGCCGATGCCTTGGCTGCACACTCCGAAACTCAAGCACGGCGTGGAGCCTTCGCCCCGGATATGTACGTCTGGCCGACGCCGCTCGTCAGTGCGGACAGTCCGTACGGTTCCAGGCCGATGCACTGGGGTCGCGACTTCTACCTGGCCTACTGGAAGAAGGCAGTGCAGGTCGCGGGGCTACCGAGAAAGCTTCGCGCACACGACCTCCGACATACCTGCGCGGCCTTGCTGATCGCGGCGAATGTTCCGGCCAAAGCGATTCAGGCGCACCTCGGTCATAGCTCGTTCAAGGTGACGATGGACATCTACGGGCACCTGTACGACGACGCCAGCGATGCCGTCACCGATGCAATGGGCGCAGCGTTTGCCTCGACATCACCAGAGTCGTCGAATGTTAGAGCCATCAGGAATTAAGGCCCGATAGAGTGAATTCATGGTTGATGACTCTACGGACAACGCAGGTGATAGTAGTGCGGATTACGTGCCACCTTCCCGAGATCGTGTGCTCTATAGCCTCCGAAATCTGGAGTTGAGTGCGCCTTACGTGGCGGAGTCGTTCGACCGACTCCACAGTGTTATGGCACTCATCGAGCACGTTCTCGTTGAAGCGGGGAAGGGCGATCCTCGTGCCTGGCTCTCGAATGACGTCGCTGCGTTGTCAGGTTTAGTTCGTGCCTATCAAGGGCTCCAAGCAGCAGCGAACTTGGCCGTGATGGGCTTCTACACGGAAGCACGAGCCACGATCCGAGGTGTGTACGAATCCGCAGGTGTTGCTCGGATGTTGGGTCATAATGCGGACCTCGCAGACAAATGGCTCCGCAAGAATGAGTGGGTACCCGATCGAACATCTCGAGAGTTCGCGGCAGCGATGGCTGGGGGAGATGAAGAGGCCAAGATTCCCCACCAACAATTTTATAAGCAGTCGAGCGCAAGTGCCCACCCGTCTGCTTTGACCACAATCCCTTATATGTTCGATCCTGATGGGTCGATACGCTTGAAGCTCTACCCAGAATTCGATGCGGAGAAGATCGTTTCTCTAGGCCGTGAACTCACCGCAGAGGCGTTGTTTGTGGCGTACTGCACTCGGAACGCTTTAGCCGACCCGAATGTACTCTCCCCCGAATGGCACCGGCAATTGGCGACACACGCGAGAGAGTTCACCGGTGCGGCCCTAGACCATCTGGATGACGACTGGGAACAGCGTCAGAAAGCTCATGATGACATACAACAGTTCGTCCGACCGGCGGAAGAGGTCGACGAATTCTTGAAAGGGCACCCTAATAGCTTGCACAACATAAAGAAACGAGCTGGTGAGGCGTCCGGCACCCCAGAGTGACCGTCGCCCCTCAAGGTCTCCGACATCCACTAGGGCTAGAACGGGGCTAAGCAAGCGGACGAAAGCCACATCAATGCTGGTGGCGCGCCTGCGCGGTGTCAACCTAGCGTTCCGCTTCAACGTCTAAATCCGCGGCTTCTGGTCCTCACCCCACTGGCAGCTCGCTGAGCGTCCGACGGGTGACGAACCGCCGCGCTTTCCCCGACAACGGGTCGGTGAATTCGAGTTCCCTCGCGAGCAATTGGAGTGGGAGGGAATGATCGTCCGGCGCGTCGGGAAGCAGGTCGGGGTATCGCCGGTCGCCCAGGATCCCGGCGCCGAGAGCTGCCAAATGCACCCGCAACTGGTGCATCCGTCCGGACTGCGGACGTAGAACCGTGTGCAGCACAGCACGTCCGGAGGCACTCACGCCCATCCCTCGCGCCTCGATCATGGTCTCGGAGTTGGGTTCACGGCTGTCGTCGACGACGACTCGCAACTCGCCGCGTCGAGCTTCGATGTGGTTGCGGTAAACGAGAGGGACGTCGAGCGCTGGTGCATCCCGGCCCCGCCGGGTCGGTCGCGCCGACACCGCCTCGTAAACCTTCGTGACCTGACGCTTCTCGAACAGTGACTGGTACGCGCCGCGCGTCGCGGGGCGGGCCGAGAACATCACCACCCCTGCGGTGCCGCGGTCGAGTCGATGGATCGGGGTCAGATCTGGGTTGTCGAGACGAACCCGCAGGCGGATGAGCGCCGACTCACGCAGGTATCGCCCGCTCGGAGTGGTCGGGAGAAAATGTGGCTTGTCGATGACGACGAGATCGTCGTCGGTGTGCAGGATCTCCTCGTGGAACGGCACCGGGTCCTCCGCCGGCAACTCACGGTAGTACCAGACGAACCGGTGCGCGCTGAGTTCTGTGTTCAGGCAGATCGAGTGGCCGTCGGTATCTACGAACTCGCCGTCGTCGAACCGCCGATACAGGTTCTCGGCGTCCAGATGGTCGAACTTGGCTACGACGTACTCGGCGATCGTCGCCCACGGCCCAGAGAGCGGGATGCGTAGGCGCGTCGGGCCAACCCCGTTCTTGACGGGCAGCGGTGGGGACATGGACACGCAGGTCATCATCCCATCGACTACTGGTCAGCGGTGATTCGGTGTGGCCTCGACGGGGACGTCCCCGCGGGGACGCGGAAACCGAACTCACAGCGGTGGTCGGTGTAGATCGTCTACTCGAAAATCAGTAGCGGGGACGAGATGCGGGCCCGTATGGTTCGGCAGAGAAAGATCGCAGTCGAAAAGCACTGCGGGCCATACCTTCTGTAGCTCAATTGGTGAGAGCACCCGACAGTGACTCGGGCGACGGCGGATCGTAACCGCCCAGAGGGACCAGCTCAGATACGGTTGAGGTCGGGCCTCTAGGCGCAGAGGCCGGCGGCCCTTTGCCTGCACAGTTGTCGAACGAGCCTGAGCCGGTATTCCCTGAATCGCCGGACAGCATTCCAGTCGCCGGCCATTTCCGCGTCGGCAAGTAGGTATTCGCAGTTGTCCAACTGATCCTTCAAAGACATCATCAGAATTCACCTCCGATCACCCGAGCAAGTACCTGTCCAGGATGCGGCCGACGGGCCCCCGGGGACATCGGCCGTAGTACCTGTTCAGGTACCTGCTTCGGTGCGCGGTGGAGGCTACTTCTTGACCGCAGGTGCAGGTAGTGGCATGCCTCGCTCGGCCAGAACGGCTCGGAGACGATCGGGGTAGTCGGTGATGATCCCGTCGACACCGAGGTCGATCAGGGCGTGCATGGTGGCGGGATCATCGACGGTCCACGGGATGACCTTCATGCCACGCGCATGTGCGCTCGCGATCATGTCGGCTGTCGGATAGAGGGTGAAACCGGGATCCCCGACCTTTCCGCCCTGCGGAGTTCCTTGGACGGGGGAGTAGGCGGAGGCACCAAAGGTTGCTACCGCCGCGATGCCGTCGCCACCGAAATCATCGATGTCCAGACCGCCGAGCCACGGTGACGCTCCGTCCTTGCCTACCTGGAGAAAGTCGCCGTTTGTGAGCGCAACGACGGGGACACTCGGCGCGAGTTGACGGGTGAGCATGAGCGAGCCCCAGTCGAAGCTCTGAATGGTGACGCTGTCCAACAATCCGGCTGCCCGGATCGTATCGAGGACTACAGAGACGAACTGCTCACGCGGGGCGGTCTCGTGAGGCGCTCCCGCTTCCACCTTGGTCTCGATGTTGAGCTTGATTCCGGGTGCGTTGTACGACTTCACCAGGGCAAGCACTTCTTCGAGCGTCTGCATTTTCGCTCCCGGAACATTCTGCTGTTCAGGGTATCCGGCAAGGGGGAGAGTGCCGCAGTCCATGGTCTTGATCTGCTGCAGGCTCAGCGTGTTGACGAATTTGCCGACGTACGGGAACTCCGGGTCACCCGCAGTTGCGGGCTCGGTGTCGAGGCATTTCTTGTTCGAGATCTTACGATCGTGCGTGACGACAGCGATCCCGTCCTCGGTGATCTGGGTATCGAGTTCCAGTGTGCTGACGCCCATTTCGAGGGCATTCGCGAACGCGGCCAGGCTGCTTTCCGTGTACAGGCCGAGCCCGCCGCGGTGGGCTTGGACGTCGAACGTCGAAACCGGCTGGGGTGCTGAACTACCGAACGAACCGGACCAGTCGAGACTGCCGGTTGGCGATGCGCCGGCCGGGGCCGCCAGGGCGGTGAGGGGGAGTGCGACGGTCACGGCGGCACACGACAATATTCTGCTCAGTTGCATGAAAGGAACGTAGAGGCGTCGAATGGCTCCCCGGGGTTCGTTAGGTAAACTAACGGTAAAGGTCAGGCCGCGTGAATGCGCTGCCCGACGCCGCTCGCGTGGACCTTCATCCACGACGCCAGAAGCTCACACCCGGTCAGTCCGCTCTCGTCGAGAGGTTCGATCGCGTAGCTGATGTGTCTACCGCCGCGAGGGTTCTTGAGCTGAAATCGGTTCAGGTTCAACTTCGTCGGCAGGTAACCAAGTACTTCGAGGAACGCGGTGCGAATACGTCGTAGATCGGTACGCCACTGTTTCGGACTGAAACGAGTCTTCTGCGCATTTTGGAAAGCATTGCTACGAAGTAGTTCCCAAACCTTTCCTGCCCACACGCGTGCCTGCGAGAAGGACATCCAGCGCGTCAAGTCTGCGATGTCGCGAATGTAGCTGTCGTCGCTGGCATTACAGATCATGTCCTGCGGGTGCCCGATCCACTTGACCGGAATCCACGGCTGGATCTCGGGTCCGTCGCCGGCAACTCCGTGTCCCTCACAACCTTCGATCACGCCTGCCGGTTGTTGAGGATCGGAGATCAGTCCGACTCCGATGACGTTGGCGCGGTTCAGCGTCGGAAGAGCCGAGCGGATCACGGTGCATCCCTGTGAGTATCCGATCAGCATGACCGGGCCGTCTGTCTGTGCGATTTCGGCGGTGAGGGCCTTCACACCCATCGCGGTGCTGTGCCGAAAGCTCAGGCCACCGTCGGCGACCGGACCGTACGATGCGGGATAAGCGACCCAGCGAGAATCGAATCGACTGTCGAGTTCGTCGGTGACGGCACTGAGGAGTCCGCGCACACGGGCGCCGTGGTCGCCGACGTGGGATTCGCCGGTGCCGCCAACTGCAAGAACGGTTACCTCAGCCATGTCAGCGATCATCCACGTCGATTCTGAGAGGTCTGCATCCAAACCCTGAGAAGAGACTGGCAATCCGTTGTACTGCGAAATCGTTATCGAGCGAGCACCATTTACCCATGACGACGCCGAATCGTTCATCCAGACGAAAAGTGTCCGTTGTCGGTGCGGGAAGCGTCGGCACCGCAATTGCGTATGCGTGCCTGATACGCGGATCGGCCGACGCGCTCGCCCTCTACGACACCAACAGCGCAAAGGTCCGGGCCGAAGTTCTCGATCTCAACCACGGCACCCAGTTCACACCGCCGTGCACTGTCGACGGAGGCGATGACATCTCGGTCACCGCGGGATCCGACTTGGTCGTCGTCACCGCGGGCGCCAAACAGCATCCCGGTCAGTCGCGGCTCGAACTTGCCGCGGTGAACGTCAAGATCGCGCAGACACTGACCGAACAACTGTTGGCGGTGTCACCGGACGCGGTCCTTCTCTTCGTCACCAACCCGGTCGACGTGGCGACCTACGCAGCGATCCAGGCCGCGGGACCGTCGTACCGCGGCCGAATTTTCGGATCTGGGACCGTGCTGGACACGGCCCGATTGCGATTCCTGCTGGCTACCGAACTCGGAGTCGCGGTGGAGAACGTTCATGCCTTCATCGTGGGCGAGCACGGGGATTCCGAGATTCCGCTCTGGTCGAGCGCAACCATCGGCGGAGTGCCGGCAACCTCGTTCGTGGGACCGTCGGGTGGCGTCCTCGGCCCCGACCTACGCGCGAAAGTAGCGAAGTCTGTAGTCGAGAGTGCTTACGAGATCATCGAGGGTAAGGGCGCGACCAACCTCGCCATCGGATTGTCGAGCGCATTCATCGCGGAAGTCGTGTTGCGGGACGAACAACGGGTTCTGCCGGTATCGACTTTGCAGAGCGGCGTCCACGGACTCGAGCACGTTTGCCTGTCCCTTCCCACGATGGTTGGTCGCGCTGGTGCCGGCCGAGTCCTCGAAGTACCGCTATCGGAAAAGGAGGCTTCGGGGCTCCGATCTTCTGCCCGGACATTGCGAGAGGTGCAGGAATCTCTGGGATTGTGAATATCTGTTCTCCTCGATATCCGACATATAGGATCAACAAATGATCAGCTTCCTGATTCGCGCCGCGATCTTCCTGGGTTCTGCCGCTGTCGGGCTTCTTGTTGCGTCGTTGATTCTTTCGGGCTTCTCGGCGCCCACATCCGGATTCATCGTTGCGGTCGTGATCTTTGCGATTGCGCAGTCGGTCCTGGCGCCGTTCATCGCCACGGTGGCAAAGCGCCATGCACCGGCATTTCTCGGCGGAATCGGATTGGTGTCGACATTTGTCGCGCTGTTGGTGGCGTCGCTCTTCTCCAATCTGTCGATCTCCGGTGTCTCGACGTGGATTCTGGGAACCGTCGTCGTGTGGCTGGTAACCGCCGTTGCGACGCTGGTTCTTCCGTTGTTGTTCGTGCGTAAGAAAGTTCAGGAGAAGAAGGCACAGTGACGCGCCCGAACATCGGTATGGACTACGCAGTCCTGGACTGCCCGGATCCGGCTGCATTGGCCAACTTCTACGTCCAGGTCCTCGAGTGGAAAAGTGTTCGCGACGAGGATGATTGGCACGTGATCGAAGGACCCGGCGGGGAGCGGCTCGCGTTTCAGCTCGCTCCGGATTTTGTTCCGGTGGACTGGCCGACCTCCGGTGTCGGGATCCATCTGGATCTGTTCGTGGATTCTCTCGACCCCGCCGAGGCTTGGGTGACGAACCTTGGAGCGCAGCGGGTGACCGACATTCCGGAGCATCAGACTTTCCGCGTGTACCGCGACCCGGTCGGTCACTATTTCTGCCTGTGCCTGCGGGACTGAGTGTCGACTCGCTCCGATCTCGTCGACCGTGGATAATTCCGAACACTTGTCACGCCCGAGAATTGGAGATCGACGATGGCTTCGCAGAATTCCAACGAATTCCTGGTAGAACGTACGAAGATCGTCAAGGCAGAAGCACCGGTCGTCTTCGCGTTGATCAACGATTTCCATCAGTGGACTCAGTGGTCGCCGTGGGAAGGTCTCGACCCGGCGATGCAGCGGACGTACGCGGGGCCTGACGCGGGCGTCGGGGCTTCGTACGCCTGGGCGGGAAACAAGAAGGCGGGCTCCGGTTCGATGGTGATCACCGAATCCGTCCCGAATGAACGAGTAGTTTTGGACCTGGCCTTCCTCAAGCCGTTCAAGGCGCAGAACGTCACCACGTTTCTCATCTCGCCGAATTCCGGTGAAGTTCAGGTGACGTGGAAGATGACCGGAAAGAAGAATCTGTTCTTCAAGATCTTCGGTTTCATCTTCAGCATGGACAAGCTTGTCGGAAAGGATTTCGAGAAGGGCCTGTCCCAGCTGAAAGCTGCTGCAGAAAAGAGCTGACAAGCCGGTGGTACCGTCTCCCGGTGTTACGGATGACGCCCACCGATGCCCAAACCTTCTGGATTTCGGAGAAGATCCCGAACGATCAGCTGCTGCTCTACTGTTTCGACGGGCAGAGCCAGCACATGGACGAGCTACGACGCTCGGTGGTCGAAAGAGCGTCGCTCATTCCGGATCTCAATGTTCGGATTCGTGAATCGCCGTGGCACCTCGACTATCCGGTGTGGGAGCCCATGCCGGTCGACGCCTCCTTGGTGAGAGTGCATGAGCTGCCCGAAAACTCGTGGCTCTCGTGCATTCACGGAATCGAGAAACTACTCGAGAACCACGTCGACCCGCGCGAGTCCCCGTGGACGCTGCACCTGTTTCACGGCGTCACCGGCGTGCCGCGCTGCAGTGGCCCGGCGCTGATCGCAGTTCTGCAGGTCGCTCATTCTCTGGCGGACGGCAAACGCGCGTCGGCGATTGCTCGCCAACTGTTCTCGCCGCAACCGCCCGCGAAGCAGAAGACGGACGTGCGGCGTAGCGGATCAGCCGAGATTCTGGGCCGCGCCGCCCTGCGCCTTCCGGGCCAACTCGTTTCGCTGTTCCGCGACGGCCGGGCGGGGCACCGCGCGCAGTTACAGCTGCAGGCGGACACCGAATCGGGAGTTGTTGCGCCGCAGGCGGCGAGCCGTCCGAAGGTGCGCTCGAACATCCCTCCCGGACCGCACCGACTGGTGCGCATGGTCGTGCGGGACAGCGCCGATTTCCGTGGCGACGGCGTATCCGTCACAGTCGGAGCGATGACAGCCATCTCGGTAGCGATGGCGAACTACCTCACCGAGCGAGACGGCTCGGTACCGCCCGAATTGGGAGCTGAGGTGACCATCGCCAAGGCAGGTACACCCACGGCGCGCAATCACTTCCGCAATGCAGGTGTCGGGCTGTTCCCGGAAGTCGATGATCTTCGTGAGCGAGCCCAATTGATCAGGGAGTCGATGGACGAGCGTCGCGCACGTGCGTCCCATCCATCCAGCGCAGCGTCGGATCTCGCGCTGAACGCGGTTCCCGGCCCGCTGGTCCGTTGGGGCGTGCAGCAATACGATTTCACGGCAGTACCCGACGAGGTCACTGGAAACACCGTGGTGTCGAGTGTCGCGCGCGGTGACGCGGATCTGGTGCTCGGAGGCGGCGTCGTTCGGTTCACAGCGGGCTTCCCGAGTTTGTCGCCGGTCATGTCGTTGACCCACGGCGTACACGGGATCGGGGACACTGTGACGATCAGCATCACCAGCAGTCCGGCCTCGATTCCGGACATCGATGTGTACGAGCAGATGATGCACGACGCGATCGACGAGGTGCGCGAAGCGCTGTCGTGACGGCCTGATGTACTGGCTGCATGGGATTCACGCGCGCCGAACTGGAATCGTTCCGAGACGCCGAGATCGAGGATCTGATCGGGCCGGATTGCCGGCTGTTGTTCGTCGGTATCAATCCGGGACTGTGGACGGCGGCGACCGGCGCGCATTTCGCCAGACCGGGTAATCGGTTCTATCCGGCACTGCTGCGGGCAGGCATAATCGAGCATGCGATCGATCCTTCCGCGGGTATGTCGGACGCTGACACACAGCATCTGATCGATCGGGGAGTGGGCATCACCAATTTGGCGGTGCGGGCAACTGCGCGCGCCGATGAATTGACGTCGGAGGAACTCGCAACTGGCGGAGTTCGGGTCCGAAACATCGTGCGCGCAACCAATCCAGTAGTCGTTGCCTTCGCCGGGATCACCGCCTATCGAACAGCTTTCGGTGACAAGAAGGCGAAGGCCGGGTGTCAGGACCGTGATTTCGAGGGGGCAAAACTGTGGATCGTGCCCAATCCCAGTGGTCTCAACGCACACGAGACGGTGGACACCTTGGCAGCGAAATATCGTTCCGCCGCATCCGAAGCCGGAATTCTCTGAGAGAAGTCGCAGTTCCGTTCGGCCAGAACAAGGTACAAGTTAAAGTGCTTGTATGTCTGTTCTATACAACGTCTTTGTAGTGATTCACCTACTCGGCATGGCTGCCCTGGTCGGTAGCTACTTCACCGTCCTCAAGGCTCCTTCGATCACCGAGGTCATGGTGTGGGGTGCCAGGATGCAGTTCGTGTCCGGCCTGATCATCGTCGGGTTGGGCGAAGGCGCCCTGGACAAGAACTACATTCACGCGAAGATCGCTGTGAAGCTGGTGCTTTCGCTGGTCATCGTGGCGCTTGCCGAGATCACCCGGGCGAAGCAGAAGAAGGGCCAGCCCAATCCGAATCTGGTACACGTCGTCGGCGGGTTGTCGATCGTGACCGTATTCGTGGCCGCGCTCTGGACCTGACAAAGACACAAAAGAGCCCCGGCGATCGAAACTCGCCGGGGCTCTTTGCTGTTGACGTGTCTACAGACCCGGGCGCTTGCCGATCGTCAGGGTCACTTCACCGGTGTGCGCAAAGAAGTCGTTGCCCTTGTCGTCGACGACGATGAAGGCGGGGAAGTCCTCGACGTCGATCTTCCAGACGGCTTCCATTCCCAGTTCGGCGTACTCGAGGATGTCGACCTTCTTGATGCAGTCGAGCGCCAGGCGAGCGGCCGGTCCACCGATCGACCCGAGGTAGAAACCGCCGTGCGAGTTGCAGGCGTCGGTGACCTGCTTGGAGCGGTTTCCCTTGGCCAGCATGATCATCGAGCCACCGGCGGCCTGGAACTGCTCGACGTACGAGTCCATACGGCCGGCCGTGGTCGGGCCGAACGAACCGGACGCCATGCCGTCGGGCGTCTTGGCGGGGCCGGCGTAGTACACCGGGTGATCCTTGAGGTACTGCGGCATCTCTTCGCCTGCGTCGAGGCGTTCCTTGATCTTGGCGTGCGCGATGTCGCGTGCCACGACGAGCGGACCGGTCAAGGAGAGACGAGTCTTCACCGGGTGCTTGGAGAGCTCGGCGAGGATCTCCGACATCGGCTTGGTCAGATCGATCTTGACCGCAGCGCCCTTGCCGGTACCCGAAATGCCATCCGTCTCTTCGTCGAGCTGAGCGTCCGTGACCTCGGGCAGGAAACGGCCCGGGTTGAATTCGAGCTGTTCCAGGAACACGCCCTCCGGGGTGATCTTGGCCTTCGCCTGTCGATCTGCCGAGCAGGACACCGCAATGGCGACGGGCAACGAAGCGCCGTGGCGGGGGAGTCGGACGACGCGGACGTCGTGGCAGAAGTACTTGCCGCCGAACTGTGCTCCGATACCGATCTTCTGCGTCAGCTCGAAAACCTTCTTCTCGAGCTCGTGATCGCGGAAGCCGCGACCCGTGATGGCGCCTTCGGTGGGCAATTCGTCGAGATAGTGCGCCGACGCGTACTTCGCCGTCTTCATCGCGAACTCGGCCGAAGTACCGCCGACGACGATTGCAAGGTGGTAGGGCGGGCAGGCTGCGGTGCCGAGTGAGCGGATCTTCGCCTCGAGGAACTGCATCATCGAGTCGGGATTGAGGATCGCTTTGGTTTCCTGGTACAGGTAGGACTTGTTGGCGCTTCCGCCGCCCTTGGCCATGAAGAGGAACTTGTACGAGTTCTCATGTCCGGCAGCAGTATCGGCGTACAGCTCGATCTGCGCGGGCAAGTTGTTGCCGGTGTTCTTCTCGTCCCACATCGTGATGGGGGCGTTCTGCGAGTAGCGCAGGTTCAGACGCGTGTAGGCGTCGTAGACACCGCGGGCAATGGACTTCTCGTCGTCGCCGGGGGTGAGCACATGCTGTCCACGCTTGCCCATGACGATGGCGGTTCCGGTGTCCTGGCACATCGGCAGAACGCCGGCAGCGGCGATATTGGCGTTCTTGAGCAGATCGAGCGCGACGAACTTGTCGTTGTTCGACGCTTCGGGATCGTCGAGGATGCTCGCGAGCTGCGTCAGGTGATCCGTGCGCAGGTAATGAGAGATGTCGTGCAGCGCCGTTTCGGTCAGCAAGCGCATCGCTTCTGGCTCGACCTGCAGGAAGGTGCGGCCGTCCGGTCCCTCGACTGTCGACACCCCTTCGGTGGTGAGCAATCGGTACTCGGTGGTGTCATCACCGATCGGCAACAGGTCCTCATAGAGGAAGTCGGCCATCATCTCTCCTGAACAAGGGTGCGTGCGAAGGTCGCATTCAGGTTATCGTTGGGGGTTTCCTTCTCCGAATCGGGGCGGGTGTGAGCTGGAATTATCCGGATGCCACTGGCTCGATCAAGATACTTCGACCAGTTCGGAGAGCTCGACGCCGCGAAATTCGGCAAGTATTTCGGCCTGCTCGGCCACTGCTGCGCGGGCCGATCGTGACCACGTTCCCCACGGGGTGATCGCGACCTTCAGCGTCTTTCCGGATGCTCGTGGTCGCCACAATCCGGTGATCGTGCCACCGACTACCACCGTGCCCGGTCGCCCGAGGGTCGGCCACACCGTCTTCTGGGCGGTCGGATCGGGAACCAGGGTCTCCCGATCCTTGAGCTGTACATACGGATCGAAAGGCCCGAGCAAGCGCGTATTTGAATCGGTGGGGGAGCCGAACAAGTCTTCGCGGTCCTGTTCGAGAATCCACCGCTTCTCGCCGTTCACCTCGATCTCCTCGGCATCGATTGGCCAGTGGGCTTTGACGTCCCTGACCGGAGCATCGAGAAACGACGCGACGTGAGCAGGTGTCGCGGGGCCGTAGAACCGCAGATAACCCCGGATCACGTCGAAGCGGGAATCTGCGTCTGCGCCCGTGGCGCTGAATGGGCGTCGGCGCCAACCCGGAATGCGTTCGAGCACTGGGGGAGATGTGTCCGGCTGTAGCTCGAGGCCTGCCTGGAGTGCCGCGAGCCGGAACGGCATCTCGTACAGATGAGTGGCGTTGCACGGGCGGCAGAATCTCAGATAGGGCTCGGTCACTCGGTTGGTCAACTGCGCGGACATCTCGCCCTTGACGGTTGGTTTCGAGACGATGTCCCGCATCGCAGCAGCAACTGTTTGCAGGGCAGTCAGCGTCGGGATGCCGGCGGCCTTCAGGGGCCGATTCGCGTCGTAAATGCGCTTGGCTGCATCGGCTTCGCTGAACGGCGACGTGGCGGCGGCGACGGCAGGCAGGTCGCCCCGACGGTAATAGTGGGGGGCTCCGCGCAACGTCCAGGCAAGAGCGAGCTCAGTGGCGTCGACGCGGACGCCGCGGATCCGCAGGGCCCAGGCGGCTCCGTCAGGTCCGGTGTTCTGAATCCCGAGATCGAGAATGCTGCAATCGCTGTGATCGGCGTCACCGACAACCGCTCGGTCGAGTTGATGGCGGTGCCACCGGAAATTAGCTACCTGCGTGAGTGAGGTTGCGCTAGACATGATTTCAGTTTACTGGTGGGTAACCGCAGGATTTGGGGCGGTTGATCAATGCGGCGACAGAATTGGTCAAATTCGACCGATTGGCCGGAATTTTTTCAGTAGCAGACCTTATTAGTCGAAATAATGACCCCATTGTCGGAATCCTTTGCCAACTGGTCGTTCGTATGATTACTGTTACCCACGTCACGGATACATTACAGATGTGACGCAGCTGTCACAGCACTGTCGGGTGCTTTTGGCAGCTGACCTCTGACCTCTCAAGGAGATTCACATGGGTTCAATGGAAGGAATTCTCGGCGCTGTTGTTCAGGGCCTGGGATCACTGTTCAGCGCTGACGGTCTGCTCAAGACCTTCATGGGATCGGTAGAGACCATCTCCAAGGACCCCACCCCCTAATTCAGCGCGACATTGCCACGCCCGCTCCGGGTGTAGTTACTTCAATTTCGACAAACTGCAGGAGGAAACTCATGGGATCTCTCGGTGAAGCCATCGGAAGCGTCAACAACCTCGGTCAGCGTCTCGTCGACGCACTGACCACGCTCAGCGGCGGCACGGTTACGCCCAAGTAAGCGTCGTCTGACGAGAAAGGCTCACGCACTCGGTGCGTGAGCCTTTCCGTGTCGACCGGATCGAGTATTTCCGATCACGTCGGGTTTGCCTGTTTCAGGCGGTACCGTTCGAAAGGTTCCGCTGCCGAAGAGAGTGACCCGGATGATCGAGACTCGTGCGTTACGAACGGTTTTCCGTGTCTTCGTGGCGTTGGCCACGGCAGTGTGTGGGCTCCAGCTCCTCACCGCACCGGGTCACGCTCAGTCGGCGGACAGCAGGCTGGTCGGCATCTCGGTGTACTCACAGTCGATGGGGCGCGACATTCCGTTGCAGGTCTTGCGGCCGGCTGATACTTCGACGCCTGCTCCGACGCTCTACCTACTCAACGGAGTAGACGGAGGAAAAGACGACGCGACGTGGTCGGTGCGGACCGACGCACCGAAGTTCTTCGCGGACAAGCACGTCAACGTGGTCACGCCTCTCGGTGGAGCATTCAGCTATTACACCGATTGGGAGCGGCCGGACCCCGGCCTCGCGAAATCCGGCAACAACAACGGGGTCAACATGTGGACCACGTTCCTGACGGAAGAACTACCGCCAGTCATTGATTCAATGTTCGCGACGACCGGCGAGAACGCACTGGCAGGCCTGTCGATGGCAGGCACGTCGGTACTGGATCTGGCTATGGCGGCGCCCGCGCTGTACAACAGTGTCGGGTCCTTCAGCGGGTGCGCGATGACGAGTCCGGGCATCGGGCAGAACTTCGTGAAACTCGTGGTTGCCGTGGGTGGGGGTGACGCGGAAAACATGTGGGGTCCGTACGATGGTCCGGGTTGGCCGGCTCACGATCCGGTTGTCAACGCGGACAAGCTACCTCGAGTCCCTATGTACATCACAACAGCAACCGGAATTCCGGGTCCGTACGACACACTTGCCGATCCGCGGATCGACAACGACGTCACAGATTTGGCGTTGCAACTTGTTCTCGGTGGCGGAATCGAGGCGGCAACTCACTACTGCACCACCCAGCTTGCGGACAGGACGAACGCATTGGGTATGAACAACATTCGCTACAACTTCAAGCCGGCAGGAACGCATTCATGGGGATACTGGGAAGACGACTTACACGACTCGTGGCCGATGATCGCCGCGTCGCTCGGCGTGTGAGGCCCCATCGAGCAAGCCTTCGAAGCGTCGTTCTCGTCGGCGCGCTCGCCTTGATTTCACTACTTGCGTTGCCCTCGACCGCGCTCGCCGACGAGACCCCGAAGATAACGAGTGTCACCGAACTGTCTTCGCGCTTGGTTCTTCTCGACGTCGCGAGTCCCGCCATGGGGCGCACCATGCAGGTGAAAGTGCTGCTTCCTGCCGACCGCTCGGAACCGCGCGGGACGCTGTATCTCCTGGACGGCAATTCCGGGCAGATCGAAGAGAACAACTGGCTGGCTCCGGCTAACGGCGATATCGTCCCGTTCTTTGCCGACAAAAATGTGAACGTCGTACTCCCCATCGGTGGAACCGGCACCATGTACACCGATTGGCAGGAAGACCACCCGAAATTCGGTCGTCTGAAGTGGGAGACATTCCTGACGAAAGAGCTTCCCCCACTGATCGACACGAGGTTCGCCACCAACGGGCACAACGCAATCGGCGGGATCTCGATGGGTGCAGAAGCCGCGCTGATTCTGGCCCAACGCTCGGCCGGGTTGTACGACGTGGTCGCGGGCTACAGCGGCTGCTACACAACCGTCGGAGGATTCGGCAAGGCGTTGACCGATCTTGTGGTGATCAACGGAAATGCCCGTTCGGAGCAGATGTGGGGTCCGGCCGGCAGTGAGGCTTGGCAAGAGCACGACATTTTCGCCAATGCCGACAAGCTGCGCGGCACCAAGGTGTATCTCGCCTCGGGATCGGGACTACCAGGTCCGCACGAAACTCTCGATACTCCTGCCCTGGGCCGGGTATTGGTCGTCGGCGGGGTCATGGAACTGGGATCGAACCTGTGCACCGACCAGATCACTCAGGTGTTGCGTGATCGCGGAGTCGATGTCACCCGCAGCGCTCAACCGGTGGGGACGCACGGTTGGCCGTACTGGCGCGACGAACTCGTTCGCTCCTGGCCGATGCTTGACTCTGCGTTGTCGGCTTGAGTAATTCCTTGCGATGAGTTTCCGGTTCGGGCCGGGTCTATAACCCTGTACACCTGTTTCGTAACCTCTCCGACAAGGACAGAACATGCCTTCCATCACTCCCTGTTTGTGGTTCGACAACCAAGCAGAAGAAGCAGCCAACTTCTACATCTCGGTGTTCGGTTCCGGGCAGATCCTGGGAATCGAAAGATACGTCGAGGGATCGCCTTCCGGAATGCCGGCGGGATCGGTGATGACCGTCAGCTTCGAGCTCGACGGTCAGCGATTCACCGGATTGAACGGCGGACCGATGTTCACGTTCTCGGAAGCAGTGTCTTTCGAGATTCCGTGCGTCGATCAGGCTGAGGTCGATCATTACTGGTCCAGGCTGACCGAGGGTGGCGAAGAGGGCCCGTGCGGATGGGCCAAGGACAAGTTCGGATTGTCCTGGCAGGTAGTCCCGAATCGCCTTCTCGAACTGATGAAGGATCCGGATCGGGCCAAGGCGCAACGCGCCACGGACGCGATGATGAAGATGAAGAAGATCGATATCGCGGAGCTCGAACGGGCCGCAGACGCGTCCTGAACACGATCTGGCCGATGGGCGACAGCCTTCGTTAGCTGATGCTAGCCTTCCCTAATTCTCGCTGGAGCGTTGGAGGAGTGCTGGTAACCATGCGAATCAAAGTCTCTCGAATGAAGATTGCAGTCACCGCCTTGGCGGCCTCGCTCGCCGTCGCCGGACTTGCCGGCTGCAGCAGCGACAGCGCTGACGCACCCGCGGAGGCGGGAGCAACCGTCTCGACCATGTTCGGTGACGTCGAGGTCCCGGCCAACCCGGAGCGCGTCGTCGCGCTCGGTTGGTCGGACGCCGAGACGGCACTCGCTCTGGGCACTCAACCAGTGGGCGTCGCGGACTGGATGGCGTTCGGTGGCAAGGGCGTCGGACCCTGGATTGCGGACGAGTTCACCACGGACCCGAAGATCCTCGGAACCATGGACCTGAGCATCGAGGACGTCATTGCTCTCGACCCGGACCTGATTTTGTGGACGAGAAGCGACAACACGCAGGCCACCTACGACAAGCTCAGTGCCATCGCACCGACGGTCGGGCCGCCGCCGGGTCTCGCCACGGCCTACGGGACGACGGTCGAGCAGCAGACCGAACTCGTCGCCAAGGCACTCGGCAAAGAATCGGAAGGCAAGGCGCTACTCGACGGCCTCGACGCCAAGTTCGAGGCCGCGATTGCCGCCAATCCGAACTTCGCGGGCAAGACCGCGGCGGTCGGCGCCTACAGTTCCGACGGCTACGGCGCCTACGTACCCGGCGACGCACGCGCAGACTTCATGACCCGCCTCGGCTTCACGATCCCGACGGCGATCACCGAAAAAGCCACCGGAAACTTCTACATCCCGGTCGCCAACGAGAACCTGAACCTGTTCGACGCGGATCTCACGGTGCTGTTTCCGATCTTCCTCGACAGCAGTGCGTTTGCGAACGATCCGCTACTGCGCGCAATCCCGTCGGCTCAGGAGGGACATCTGTTGATCCTCGATGACCCGGCACTCGTCAATGCGTTCTCGAGTGGCTCGGTACCGGGGTTGACCTACGCAATCGACAACGCCGTTCCGAAGTTTGCGAGCACGCTCGGCGCCTGATCAGAGCTGTTTCGGGACCTGCCCGTCACTGTGAGCGTGTTCGCAAACAGTGGCGGGCAGTTCTCGTGCGCCGGTACACTGGACAAAGTGAACTTTCAGCTAACGAGCGGCGGCCCAGTGGAGATCGGTCCATTGGAGATCGAAGCGACCGCTCCTCGTTTTCCGCGGATGCATGCATACGTGGATATCGCTGTTGTGATCGTGGTGCTGGTGGGAACCAATCTGATCGCGCATTTCACCACCGCCTGGGCAAGCATCGCGACGGTACCCATCTCTGCTCTCGTCCTGTTGGCGCTCACCAAGCGCCGGGGAATGGGGTGGGCGGAATTGGGGCTGTCCCCTCGTGACCTGCGGCGAGGTTCGAAGTACGCGCTTGCTGCCGTCGGCCTGGTCCTGACGGTTGTCGCCGTCGGCGCTCTGCTTCCGCTCACACGTCCTTTCTTCATGGCGGATCGCTACGCCACTATTTCCGGCGCGATCGTCGCGTCGATGATCGTGATCCCGCTGCAGACCGTCATTCCCGAAGAGTTGGCTTTCCGTGGCGTCCTGCACGGCACGTTGAACCGGGTCAGTGGATTCCGCGGCGTCGCCGCTGCCGGTTCTCTGATGTTCGGACTGTGGCACATCGCGTCGTCGATGGGTTTGACCAGCGGTAACGAAGGGCTGTCCGGCTTTCTCGGTACCGGAGTCGTCGGCCAGGTCGCCGGCATCCTCGGAGCCGTTCTCGCCACCGCTGCGGCCGGTCTCGTATTCACCTGGCTTCGTCATCGCAGCGGCAGCCTCATTGCGCCGATTGCTCTGCATTGGTCGTTGAACGGTGCCGGTGCGCTGGCTGCGGCTCTTGTTTGGCATGCAACTCTTGCTTGATCCCAATATCTGACAAAAAGGACAGCATTCGCCGCGCGACGCCGGGTAGTTTTGTGCTTTGCTCAGTAAGTGACGCACCTTCATCGAGGCCATGTCTTCCACATCTCCGGTCGTCCGACGGTAGAGGATGCGGCGCAGTCGCTCGTCTCGATCCCCGACGGCGTCTTGGCGATCGACGATGCCGGAACGATCGTCTACTGCGGAGAATTCGGATCACTCCCGAGCGGTCTCGAAGGCGCTGAAACCCACGACCACCGACCGGGTTTCCTGCTGCCCGGATTCGTCGATGCACACATTCATTTCCCGCAGACCTACGCCGGCGACGCATACGGCGGCGGCCAACTCCTCGAGTGGCTCGACCTGTGCGTCTTTCCCTCCGAATCGAGATTCGCTGATCCGGAGTTTGCCCAGCACGCTGCCGAGGCCTTCTGCGCTCGCCGAATCGCCACGGGAACCACGGCCGCGATGGTGTTCGGATCGGCCTTCCCGCACGCGCAGGACGCCCTGTTCTCGGAAACTCTGAAACGCGGCCTTCGGGTGGTCAGCGGACGTGGGATTCAGACCACCGGCCCGGCCTCCGCCGCCGCGCTGATCACCTCGGAAGAGGACGCGATCAGACTCACCCGCGAGGAGATCGACAAGTGGCACGCGGCCGACACCGGCGACGTGAACACTGCGCTCGTTCACGTCGCAGTGGTTCCCCGCTTTTCTCTCGCGGTGACAACACGGACGCTGAAGGATTTGGGGGAGTTGTACGACTCCGTCCGTGACCGGGGCGTCTACTTCCACAGTCATCTCAACGAGAACAATCGGCCCGGAACCGGCGAGGTGGCGACCACACTCGCCGAGTACGAGGTCGAGACCTATCTCGACACGTACGACGGCAAGTTCCTCCCCGGCTCACAGGTCGGCGGAAAGAGCTTCCTGGGTCCACGCGCGATACTCGCGCACTCGGTGCACTGCCAGGACTCCGAACTCGCACGAATGGCCGAGACCGGAACCTCGATCGCACATTGCCCTACTTCCCAGCAGTTTCTCGGCTCCGGCACCATGCCGTGGAAACGAACCGTTGCGTCAGGGGTCAACATCGCGATCGGATCGGACTTCGGTGGCGGCGACGAGTGCCTGCTCACCCGAGTCCTCGGCGACGCCTTCAAGGTTCACATCTCCGAAGCCGGCGACGACGGAGTGTCGATGCACCCTGCCGAACTGCTGTTCACCGGAACACTCGCCGGTGCTCGCGCGCTGGACATGGAGAACCGGATCGGCAACTTCGACGAGGGCAAAGAGGCCGACTTCCTGGTGATCGATCCGTCCGGGTGGCCGCCGCTCGCCGGGCTCGTCAACTACGGAACGCGTTCGGATGATCCGATACTCGCCCGCGACCAGACGCTCTTCGGGCTCCTGATGGCGATGCGCGAGCCCGCGATTGCGCACGTGTACGTGCAAGGGCGCCGGATATCGGGCTGACGTGTCCGCAACTGCCATCACCGGGTACCACCGAACGAGTTCGGGATTCCGGGCGTGGGTCGAGCGTGCGGCCGAGACCGCCGGTCGATTCGACGGCTACCTGAGCTGTGGCATCAGTGATCAACCGGAACCGGTGTCGCACGGCGTGTCCGTCACTTTCGACAGTGCCGACGATCTTCATCGTTGGCTGGAGTCGACTGATCGCCGCGATCTCGAAAGATCAGCTGCTGCAACGGGAATTCTGGCGCAGACGAGTGATCTCGTTCTGATCGACGGCGTGCTGCCGCCGCCCGGTATCGGTGTGTACGACCACGCCGTCGTCGTGGGTAAGGAGAACGAGTTTCTGCGAACGCAACGACACCTCATCGATCTCAGTTCGCGATTCTCCGGCTACGAGTCGGTGATGTTGTTGCGGTCGGTCACCGACTCCACCCAGTGGAAGTCCGTCCTTCGGTTTCGGACAGAGCAGCAGTTGGCGGTGTGGATGGCGTCGCCCGAGAGGGCCGCAGCACTACCGAAACTGCGGGCCGAGTTGGCCGAGGACTTCACCGAGACCACGCGGTCGACACCGTTCGGCACCATTCTGCGCACGGAGAACGGGCAGACTCGCGCGACGCCGAATTGGAAGACGGCGATGATCATCCTGCTCGTCCTCTATCCGACGGTGATGACGCTGTCGAGGTTTCTCGGGCCGTTGCTCGACGGGATCGGAGCGCCGCCGTGGCTGTTGATGTGGTTGAGCCAGATAGTCAGCGTCGGCGCCATGACGTGGTTCCTGATGCCGACGGTCACGAGATGGTTCCGTCATTGGCTGGACCCGGTCGACGGCGCCGTTCCCCGCACCAACTGGCGCGGCGTCGCGGCGGTAATTGCGGTGTACGCAGTGACTCTGACGCTCTTCGCGTCGGTGAAGTGGCTGCAGTTCTGGGACTACTTCGACTGAATCCGGCCTCGGCGGAAGTAGGTGAGTGGCCCGAAGAAGTTGACGAAGATGATCGCCGCCCACTTCTTCTTGCTGCCGTTGACCGTATTGGCAGGGCGTCGCGCCAGGTCTGTCCACGCGGCGATCGCCAACAGGGACTGAATCGTTGCGAGCACGGCGACGACGCGGCGTTGCGCGGGTGACAGCTCACTCCAGGACTTCTTCTTTGTGAGGTTCATGAACTCCACTGTGCCCTCGAACGTCCAATCGGTGTCGAGATCCGGTTGTTATCGGTGCCGGGAGTTCCTCAAATCAGTGTGAATAGCGTCACCATGATGACCGATAGGTATGGTCCCGCGGGCCGTCGGGCCGGTCGTTTTCGGCGTAAAGATCTCGCTAACTCGAACTGTGGCTGAATGTTTGCGCCCGCACTAAGCTCGCGTGGCTACATTGCCGCGGGGGATTTGGCCAATCTGCTGGTACGCCCTCTATCGGGAGCAACACCCATCCTGTTAAGTAAGGCTTGCCAATCTTGTGGTCGGCCTACAGGTTTGATGCTGCTCGGTAGCTGCTATCGGGAATGATGTTCGGAATACGTCAATAAATCGTCCTTAGGTGACAGTTTGATCACTGCCGGTGGGTGTTACCTGTGTGTATGTCCGCGCCCCGAAGGGGTCGAAACGTAACGTCCCGGACACATTTGGTGTCGCGGAAGTAACGGAAGGCCTCTACTCTTATCGCCAGCAGCCACTCACGTGGCGGCAATCCTCTGGACCGTATCTTCGACAGGAGCACATCGCATGAGCAGCGCAGAATTCTCGGATGCCTTCACCTTCCTCAACGACTTCTTCAGCAACGCGTCTGATCTCTTCAGCGCTCTGAGCTTCTTCACCTCGCTCAGCTGATAGCTTCCGGCCGCTAGGCCGACTCAGTGGCCCCCGAAGGCAATGCCTTCGGGGGCCACTGTTGTCTGTCAGGCGTCCAATTTGGTGACAATGTGAGCATTGTTGACCAAGTGCATGGCGGGGTTGATGTGACTGTGGTGGAATGCGAGCGAAAGAAGATAGCTTGCCTGCCCGCCACTTCGAGCGGGACACGCCGATGATCGGAGCTTTGTGCACGTCTCGCGAAGAAACCTCTTCAAGTACGCAGCGGCTGGATCGGCGGCTGCCGGACTCGCTGCATTGAGCGGTACGACGTCGGTGGCCAATGCCGGTTCGCTCGGGACCCTGCTCGATTACGCCGCCGGTGTGCCGTCCGCTCAGGCGATAAAGGCCGCCGGGTATGCGGGCGCCATTCGATACGTCTCGGACAGGCGCCCGGGCGCCGATTGGATGGTCGGCAAGCCCGTACTGGCGCGGGAAACCGACGCGTTGACCGCGGCCGGACTTCAAGTCGTTTCTTGCTATCAATTCGGCAAGGGCGGAACGGCGGACTGGCGCGGGGCCCGCGAAGCGGGCAAGCGTCATGCTGCCCGTGGCCTCGAACTACATGCGGCGGCTGGTGGGCCGTCCGGTCGGCCGATCTACGCGTCGATCGACGACAACCCGACCACTACTGAAATCACTACGCTGATCACGCCGTACCTCGAGGGGTGGGCCTCGGTTGTCGGCAACGGAGCGCTCGGCGTCTACGGAAACACTCGCGTGATCGACGCAATGATCAGTGCCGGCGTCGGAACCTGGTTCTGGCAGCACAACTGGGGCTCGCCCGCAGGGTATGTGCACCCGCGGGCAAACCTGCATCAGTTCGAGATCGACAAGCGCAAGGTCGACGGCGTCGGCGTGGATCTGAACTCGATCCTCACTCGGGACTACGGGCAGTGGTCGTTGGCCGGTGCGGTCGGTCCGGCCCAGCCGGTCGGATCCTCGTTGCCGACAGGATCTATCGCACCATAGCGCCGAATTTGGCGAGCCAGGCCTTGGCGTCGTCGGGGAGGGTGCCCGCCGCTTCCGCGGCGAGGCACCATGCTTTTGCCATCGACAGGAAGTTCATCGGGTTGTAGGCGTCTTCTTCGCGAGACCACAGTCCGTTGCCGGCGTAGTGCAGGATCGTGATGTTGGCGGCTCCGTGCTTGGATCCGTCACCCGGATCCTCCATCGGGTTGTCGATCTCGCACACGATCCATCCGCGCTGCTCGTCGACCACGAACCAGTTGGCCGGGAATTCGGTCATGCGGTGCCCCGGGAACTCCGTCATCGTGCGAGTAACCCACTTGCGTACGGCCTCTCGGCCATTGAGGGTGCCGAAAGCGTGTTCCACGTAGACGACGTCCTCGGTGAACATGTCCGCGAAGGCGTTCCAATCGCCGGAACGAGTGCACTCGACAACGGTGTTCTGGTAACCCGCGAAGGCGTCTTCGAGTTCGGTGCGTGTCCAGGTCATGAAAGGCTCCTCGGGTAGTCGTCGCCTCAAATTAGAACACGTTGCAGAATTGATTGTCGGCGATTCGATGGAGAAGAGTTCTGCGGTACCGTCGTTGTCGGGTCGGGGACCCGTTATGTGAGAGGGCACCACGTGGATATCATCATCAATTTCATCTACACACTTCTGTCGAAGTTGCAGACGGGCAGCATCGAAGGCTCTTCGGAGAAGTGAGTCCTCCGCCGGGTTGATTCCCTTACGAGACTTTCTGTTTGGGAATCAACCCGGCGAACACCATCGTCACGACGGCGGCGGCGATGGAGATCAGGAACGTGGCACGAAACGCCTCGAACGAGGGGATCACTGCGGTGCCGACGGTGATGGTCATTCCGGCCAGGACGACGCTCACGATCGCGGCAGACGTCGACGTGCCGATCGATCGCATCAGTGAGTTCAGTCCGTTCGCGGCTGCAGATTCCGTGATGGGGACTGCGCCCATGATCAAGGCCGGCATGGCCGAGTACGAGAGCCCGACGCCCGCTCCGATGAACATTCCGGCCACGGCGACCTGCCAGACGCTCGACACCGTGAAATATGCGAAGGCGTAACCCAATCCGATGACGAGGGCGCCGAGCATCAACGTGATTCGCGGGCCGCGCCAAGCCGAAATTCGAGCGGAGACGGGCGAGAGCGCCATCATGACGAGTCCGCCGGGGGCCAGTGCGAGCCCCGCTGCAACCATGGACAGTCCGAGTCCGTAACCGGTGGACGTCGGTGCCATGAGCAGTTGGGGGAGCGTCAGGGAATTGCCGTACATGGCAAAACCGACGGCGATCGACGCGAAGTTGGTGAAGAGAACTTGCGGCCGGGCCGATACGCGGAGGTCCACCAGCGGTGCGTTGCGTCGAAGTTCCCACCATCCCCACACCAGGAAGCTGAGCGCGGAAACCGCAAGGAGCCCCAGGGTTTTCGCGTCGCCCCATCCCCAGGTTCCGCCCTTGGTGATGGGGAGTAACAGGGTGATCAGACCAACGGTGAGGCCGAGCGCACCGACGAAGTCGAAACGTCCCGGGCGTCGTACGGTCGATTCGGGAATGACGAACGCAACCAGTGCGATGCAGATCAGCCCGAACGCTGCCGATGTGACGAAGAGGAAGTGCCAGTTGGCATTCTGGGCGATCACCGCGGCGATCGGCAGTCCGATCGCACCGCCGACGCCGAGGGTGGCGCTCATGACCGCCATCGCGCCGGCCACTTTCTTCGGTGGAAGAACGTCACGAATGATGGCTATGCCCAATGGAATTGCCCCGACCGATGCTCCTTGAAGTGCACGGCCGACAACGAGCACGATCAGTGAAGGTGCGATCGCGCAGATGGTCGAGCCCAGAACGACCATCGCGAGACTGACCAGCAGCATTCGTTTCTTGCCGAACATGTCGCCGAGGCGCCCGCTGATCGGCGTGATCACCGCGGCGGCGAGGAGTGTTGCGGTGACCGCCCACGAGGTGTCGGCGGGAGTGGAGTTCAACAGGTGCGGCAATTGCGGAATGATGGGGACTACCAGCGTCTGCATCAAGGCGACGACGATTCCGCACAGTCCTAGAACGGTGAGCACTGGACCCGAGGATGCGTAGTTCGTGTCGGGGATTTTCTCGTCGACATTGGACGACCCTGCGTGAACGGACATGCGGCTCCCGCCATGGCGTGTTCTGATTGGTGCGTTCGCCCCAGTGTGCACGCTACACATCGTGTGTAGTCTGCACAATATGAGGATAGACCGGGACCCTGATCTGGTGAATATCGAGTACGAGTTGACTCTGCTCTCGCGTTACCACGCGCTCGCACAACGGGCCGAACTTCATCTGGACCGGTCGGCGTATCTACTGCTCGGTCGACTGGAATTGCAACATCCCATGAGCCTCAAGGAACTCTCCTGCGCTTTCTCGCTCGACATCTCCACCATCAACCGGCAGATCGGCGCGCTGAGGCGTCAGGGCTTGGTGGAGCGAGTGGAGGATCCGGACGGAGGGCTCGCGCGAAAGGTCCGGCCGACGGCGCAGGGGCTGTCGAAACTTCGTGCTGATCGCGAACATTCGACAGCCGGTGTCGAAAAGGTCCTCCGCGAGTGGACGCCGGAGCAGCGTCTCGCGCTCGGTGACCTACTGCGGCAATTCAATACCTCGGTCGAAGCGCTGGAAGGCCGCGAATGGCCGCGACCGAATCAGGTCTGAGAGTGCGAGACGGATCGTAGTGAGCGGTCCGGATCGCTCGAATCCGATTCCGGCGCAATGACAACAAGTTTCGGGTGTTCTTCGGGGGCTGCATGATTTCCACGCCAGGAGAGCAGTGACCAACGTGAGAGACCGGACAGCGCGGACCCGAGACTGGCGAACGAGCCCGAACTCAGGACCGACGCCGTAGACCCGATGCTTCCGATCGAAAGAAAAGAGCCGACGCTACCGATCGACAGGATCGAGTACGCCGATCCGATCGAGAGAATGGACCCCTCGGATCGGATGGACAGTATCGATCGCGTCGACTTGTGTGACCGTATCGACTGGTCTGGGCCGGATTTCTTCTCTGGACGACCGTGCGTGATGTCCACTCGTAGATGTCCCATCTATCGGGTCTATCACGGTGATCGGAGATGCAAAAGGGACCCACCGAAATTCGGTGGGTCCCTTTCACAAGACTTCGATCAAGCTACCGCGAACATGCCCACGGTCGGAAGGAAGCTGCAGGTGATGCGATCTGCGCCTTCCGGCTGGGTGGTCAGCGAACCGCTGATCACCGAGAGAACGCGTCCGGGGCCGGTATCGGCGATAGCCGACAGAGTGGCTGGGCCGTCCGGGTTGATGCGTGCGGCGTTGGTCAAGTTCTGGGTGGCGCTGCGCTGGTTGTCGATGTTGACCCAGGTGACGGTCATCGGCACCGGCTGGTCGTCGACGGCGGGAGCCGTACCGAGAGCGGTGAAGACGAATCCGGCCTGACCGGCAGCGGGACCGGGAGGAGGCAGGTGAGCCGGGCCGGGAACGGCAAGTGCGGTTCCGACCGAATCGGCGGTGGCCGAGATGCAGCCCTTGCCAAGCGTCGGGTAGAGGAACTGCGCGATGACGGGGGCGTTCTCGTCCGGGATCGCCGGTCCGCCGCCGCCGCTGCCGTCGAGGAAGGTGATGACCTTCTCGAGGGTGGCCTTGATCTCGGGCGGAATGCCGGGGGAGTTCAGGATCGCGCGAGCCTGGTCGAGCAACGCTTGCTGCGGTCCGCCTGCAACATCGGCCGGACCTGCGGCGGCGCCGATGATGGCGGGCGCAAACGATGCGAGGAACTCGATCGGCACACTTTCGGGTGCGGGCGGTGCTGCCGGATCGGCCATTGCCTGTGCCGGCAATGCCAGTCCTGCTACTGCGGCAATAGCGACGGCGGTGAACGCCTTTCGCATACCTCGGGTTCGAAGCACTGTTTCCCCATCCTTAGTCATACCGCGCGGGCGCCTAGGCGAGCTCCGCGTTTGACGGCTCGAGGGGTCACTCTATGTACAGAGCCCCCGGGTTGTACAGCTGTTCAGTTGCTGAGCAGCTACGCACCGGGGGAGTCTATGGCATGACCGGCCTCGATCGTGATTTACGGCGACCATACCTGTGACTGAAGTGATCTATGTGAAAGTTGATGCAACTGTTACGTCAGATTGCGAGGTTTGTTCACTCGAAGATCAGTCGAAACGGACCGAATCGTCGACGAGTACGTCAATTCGACGGGCAAGGTCGAAGTCCAGTTCCGTGAGACCGCCCGCCGAGTGTGTCGAAAGCGTGTACGTGACCTTTCGCCAGCGAACGTCGATGTCGGGATGATGATCCGCGGCCTCGGCGACTGCCGCGATGCGTTGAAGAAGCGCGATGGCGTCCGGGAATGTCGCGGAGTCGACCGTGCGAGTGATCGACCCTGGCGACAGTTGCCAGGCGGGCAGTTCGTCGAGAGCGTTTTGGATCGCGGAGTCGGACAACAAAGTGGCCATACTCCATCATGGTGCGATGAGTGATGCACCTGCAAGGGATCGGGAAGTTGTCGCCGGTGCGATCTTCCGCGAGGGAAGGCTGCTCCTCGCGCAGCGGACGAGTCCGCCGGCTTTGGCCGGTCGTTGGGAGCTGCCGGGCGGGAAGGTCGAAGAATTCGAATCGCCACAGAACGCGTTGGCGCGGGAGCTGCTCGAGGAACTGGCGGTCGAGGTGAGATGCGGCGCCAGAATCGGCGTCGACGTGCCACTGTCGCCGGGGTTGGTCCTGCGGGCCTACCGGGCGGAGTTGGTGTCGGGAGAACCGGTCGCGCTCGACCATGCTCAATTGACATGGGTCGACGCCGAAGAACTGTTGTCGATGGATCTGGTGGACAACGATCGAGCCTGGATCCCCGAGTTGCTCGCGGAATTGAGCGCGCTTACGCCGCACGAGCCTTCTTGAGACCCGCTTTCAGTTCCTTCTTGGATGCGCCCTCGTTCTCGAGCTTTTTCATCCGCATGATGACGACGGGGCACTTGATGCACCGCGTCTTCTTGCGGCAGCACTTCTTCTTCGGCTTGAGCTGCGAGACCTTGCTTGCCTTGACTTTTCCCATGTGACGCTGCGGCTTTCCTGTTTCACTACGGCGGAGAGCCCGCTCTTGGAACGAGGTTAGCGTACCCTTAAATGACCTGTTTCTCCAGGTCGTAATCCTACGCGCATCGGCGTGGTGCAGATCACTATTCGCTGGTGGGGGCGGTGATAGAGGCCGCACAATGCAGGAGTATCAGCCCGGAGCGAGTAGTATTTACTAGGCCGCGGTGCCTTCTCAGGCGATTCGTGCCCTGATTCGGATCACACACTCGTGCAGCGGCCACCAGAAGAGCCGTGCGACTTGACTTTCGCGTGGCCGAATCAACTCAGCCAGGAGAGCCATCGCGTGACCATCACCAGCTTCCGTAACGTTGCCATCGTCGCACACGTCGACCACGGCAAGACCACCCTCGTCGACGCCATGCTTCGTCAGTCCGGCGCGTTCGAGGAGCGCGCCGAGCTGGTCGATCGCGTTATGGACTCCGGCGACCTCGAACGCGAGAAGGGCATCACCATTCTCGCGAAGAACACCGCAGTACATAAGGTCAACGAAGACGGTTCCATCACCGTCATCAACGTCATCGACACCCCCGGCCACGCCGACTTCGGTGGCGAGGTCGAGCGCGGCCTGTCCATGGTCGACGGCGTCGTCCTGCTCGTCGATGCTTCCGAGGGACCCCTGCCGCAGACGCGTTTCGTGCTGCGCAAGGCACTCGCCGCTTCGCTGCCCGTCATCCTGGTCGTCAACAAGACGGACCGCCCCGACGCCCGTATCGAAGAGGTTGTCACCGAGGCTCAGGACCTGCTCCTCGACCTCGCATCGGACCTGTCCGACGAGGCCGCCGAAGCCGCTGAGCTCGCACTCGAACTTCCCGTCCTCTACGCGTCCGGTCGCGAAGGCAAGGCATCGACCGTGCAGCCCGAGAACGGCAAGGCTCCCGACGCCGAGGACCTCACCGCACTCTTCCAGGTGCTGATGGAGTACGTCCCCGCGCCGAAGGGCTCGGTCGACGCACCGCTGCAGGCTCACGTCACCAACCTCGACGCATCCGCATTCCTCGGTCGCCTCGCACTCGTTCGCATCCACAACGGCGAGCTGCGCAAGGGCCAGACCGTGTCCTGGTGCCGCGAGGTCGACGGCGAGCCCGTCGTCACGAAGACCAAGATCACCGAACTCCTCACGACCATCGGTGTCGAGCGCGTTCCCGGTGAGGTCGCCGTCGCCGGTGACATCTGCGCCGTCGCAGGATTCCCGGACATCATGATCGGCGACACCCTCGCCGATCTGGAGAACCCGGTCGCACTGCCCCGCATCACCGTCGACCAGCCGGCAATCTCGGTCACTATCGGCACCAACACGTCACCGCTCGTCGGTCGCGTCAAGGGTCATAAGCTGACTGCACGCATGGTCAAGTCCCGCCTGGACCAGGAGCTCGTCGGTAACGTCTCGCTCAAGGTCCTCGACATCGGTCGCCCCGATGCGTGGGAGGTCCAGGGTCGTGGAGAGCTCGCGCTCGCCATCCTCGTCGAGCAGATGCGTCGTGAAGGCTTCGAACTCACCGTCGGTAAGCCGCAGGTTGTCACGCAGCTCGTCGACGGCAAGGTTCACGAGCCTTTCGAAGAGCTGACCATCGACAGCCCCGAGGAGTACCTCGGCGCGATCACGCAGCTCCTGGCCAACCGCAAGGGTAAGATGGTCCAGATGTCGAACCACGGCGCAGGCTGGGTTCGCATGGAGTTCATCGTTCCTTCGCGTGGCCTCATCGGCTTCCGCACGGACTTCCTCACGGAAACCCGCGGAACCGGTATCGCCAACGCCGTGTTCGACGGATACGGCCCGTGGGCCGGCGAGATCCGTGCGCGCCACACCGGCTCGCTCGTCTCGGACCGCTCCGGCACGGTGACGCCGTTCGCCATGATCCAGTTGGCCGACCGTGGAACCTTCTTCGTCGAGCCCGGCGCAGACACCTACGAGGGACACGTCGTCGGTATCAACCCGCGTCAGGAAGACCTCGACATCAACGTCACTCGCGAGAAGAAGCTGACCAACATGCGTCAGTCGTCCGCAGACGTGATGGAGACCCTCGCAAAGCCGATCAAGCTCGAACTCGAAGCAGCGATGGAGTTCTGCTCCAGCGACGAGTGCGTCGAGGTCACCCCGGAGGACGTTCGCGTCCGCAAGGTGCACCTCAACGCAACCGAGCGCGCTCGCGAGCGTTCACGTAGTAAGGCACGCGACAAGGCTGCTCTGTAGTCTTTCGTCGGTTACAACCTGACAGGCGGATGTGCCTTTCAGCCGAGTTTTCGGCGGAAAGGTACATTCGCCTTCATGGTTTCCAGGCGAAAGATCTGCCAGGGAATCGAGTGCAAAGGGGCGACGCGGCCCCGTACGGAAGGAATTGTCTGTGGCCTCAGGACGTCGCTACCTGGCGTTGGCAGTGGCAGTGACGGCGTTGTCACTGACTGCATGTACAGCCGATCCGCCGCCTCCGGTCGAGAGCACCGAAACCGTCAAGCCCACACCGACTCCGGTCGTTCCGGCGATGAAGCAGGTCACTGTGGCAATCGACGAGGTGGGAGGCGGATTCAACCCGCACCTGCTCGCGGATCAGTCGCCGGTCAACTCCGCAGTCGGCAACCTCGTACTGCCCAGTGCGTTTCGCCCGATCAATTCGCCCACACAACCTGGCGCGACGGAGTGGGCGATCGACGATTCTTTCCTCGTTTCCGCTGAAGTGACGTCGGAGGCCCCGTTCACGATTCGCTACCAACTGCGCAACGAAGCCCAATGGTCGGACGGCGCTCCCATTGCGGCAGAAGACTTTCGCTACCTGTGGCAGCAGATGATCTCGGTTCCCGGAGTGGTCAATCCCGCGGGCTATCAGATGATCGACGACGTGAACTCGTCCGGCGGCGGCAAAACGGTCAACGTCGTGATGCGTGCGCCGTATCCGGCATGGCGAGAGTTGTTCACCGATATTCTTCCGTCCCACCTGATCAAGGACACTCCCGGCGGTTTCAGCACCGGCCTGAGTGAGGGGATTCCGGTGTCGGGAGCCCACTTTCACGTGCGCTCGGTCGACCGCGGCCGGGACGAAATCGTGCTCGAACGCAACGACCGATTCTGGGGCAAGCCTTCAGACCCGGATCAGATAGTTCTGCGACGCGGAGGAACGGCTGCGCAGTTGGCGGATGCGCTGCGTACCGACGATGCCCAAGTGGCGCAGGTTCATTCGGGTAGTGCCACGGATATTCAGCTGTCTGCAATCCCGGGTGTCAGGACGGCGTTCTCCTACGTTCCGCGCACTCTCGACATCAACGTGAACGGGCGAAGCAAGAACTTCGCGGATGTTCGGGTGCGTAAAGGTGTTCTGGGACTGCTCGATCCGGACCTGCTCGCCGTGGTGGCGGCAGGGAGTGAATCGGCGTCCGCCCCGGTGAAAGCTCAGATTCTCGCTCCGTCGGATCCGGGATATGCGCCCACCGCGCCGCCGAAACCGACCAGGGAGCAAGCACTGGGCGAGCTGACCGCAGCCGGCTACCTGACGGCACCGCCCACCGGAATCGTCACGGGCACTGGAACGGTCGGATCGATCGTCCGTGACGGCGCCCAGTTGACACTGCTGATCGGCGCTCCCGAAAACGACGACATCGCGATCGCCGTGGCAAACACCGCTGCCGACGAATTGCGTGACGTGGGAATCCTGGCGACCGTCGAATCGGTGGCGCCGGAGGAACTCTACGGCGAGGACCTGACGACAGGACGCGTCGACATGATCGTCGGTTGGAGCCGGGCAGGCGCCGACACGGCCACTTCGCTGGCCTCGCGGTTCAGTTGCCCGAGCGCACCTTCCACTCCGGCAACAAGTTCGGCAGTGCCCGCACCGACGCCGTCGCAGACACCGGAGCCCATCCGAACGACAAGCGTCGAGGCTCCGAGCAACCTGTCCGGGCTGTGTGATCCGGCGTTGCAAGGTCGGATCGACGAAGCGCTCAGTGGCATCGGGGATCTGGGGTCGTTGATCGCCGATGCGGAACCCAGGCTGTGGGATCTTGCGGCGGTTTTGCCGATCGTGCAGAGCCGAGCGCTGGTCGCGGTCGGGACCGGAGTCGAGGGCGTGGTCCTCGACGGGCCGGTGCAGGTGGGGATATTCGGAAACGCTACGGACTGGGTGAGGGTGGAAAAGTGACCGCGTCGGCGAAGCGACTTCTGTTGGTGCACGCACATCCGGACGACGAAACGATCACCACCGGTGGCACCATCGCGCGATACACGTCCGAAGGCGTCGAGGTCACAGTCCTCACCTGCACGTTGGGGGAGGAAGGCGAAGTGATCGGTGATGCGTGGGCCGGGCTCGTGGCTTCCGAGGCCGATCAACTCGGTGGCTACCGGATCGCGGAACTGAGCGCTGCTTTGTCGGCTTTGGGCAGTGCCGCTCCTCGCTTCCTCGCCGGTGCCGGTCGGTATCGCGACTCCGGAATGATCGGCACACCTTCGGCCGCCAATCCCCGTGCTTTTGTCAATGCTCGACTCGACGAAGCAGTCGGCGCGGTGGTCGCCGTCATTCGTGAGATTCGGCCGCACGTCGTGATCACGTACGACCCCAACGGCGGCTACGGGCACCCGGATCACATCCAGGCGCACGCGATCACGACAGCGGCCGTCGAAGCTGCAGGAACGACCGCGTATCCCGAGACCGGCGAGCCGTGGTCGACTCCGAAGTTCTACTGGACCGTGACCGAGCGCAGCGGACTCGAACGCGGCATCGCGGCGATTTCCGAGTTCCCGGAGAACTGGCGTCTGCCCGAGCCCGGGGAATTGCCGAGCGTCGAGGACACAGACGTGACGACGGCAATCGACGTTCGAGGCGTCATCGATGCGAAGGCGAGGGCATTGAGCGCCCACGCCACTCAGGTGACGGTAGCCCCGAGCCGAGCCGAGTTCGCATTGTCGAACAACGTGGTCCAACCGATCCTGACGGTCGAGCATTTCGTATTGGCCGCCGGCGCGCTCGGTCCGGTGGGTGAGGACGGCCGCGAGCGCGATCTGTTCGCCGGGCTGCACAGCTGACCTGGGCGTCGGCTCACAGGCATTGCGATCGACGCCGTAGTGGTGTGTGATGCGTGTCACCGGATGGGTGGTCCTTTCGGTAACAGCAAAGCCTGGGGGCTGAAGAAATGTACAACTGGGACCTGCAGAACCAGATCGTCGCCTTCGTCGATTCGTTGCGTCCGATGGCTGGTTATTACCACGACTTGTATTACGGGTCGCTCTACGCATTCGCAGATCAGCAGAGTCATTTGCTGACTCTGCTCGGGTTCCCGCCGGTTCCCTGATCAGCTTCGTGCTTTTCGGGCGCGAGCCGGGGTGCTTGTCTGGAGGGACCCCGCGCTCGCGCGATGACGACCGATAGACCACTATCAAAACCATGACGACCGTCGAGAACAACACGGACGCCTCGACAGGAACGGCGCTGTCGTGGCTCGACCCTGTCATCCTCGGCGTCCTGATTTTCGACGGATTCCTGTGCGCGGTGTTGTCCGTCCTGTTCTTGCCGACTCATCTCGGTACGACGGCATTTCCGATCAGCATTCTCGTAGCCGCGACCGCGAACCTCGTATTGGTGATCGCCGCCCGCACGGTTACGACGCCGGGTAGGGCCGCATTGCCGCTCGCCGGTTGGATCGTCGGGTTCTTGGTGTGCATGGTGGGCGGCCCCGGCGGCGACGTACTCGTGCTTTCGTCCCCTCTGACCTTCCTGCTGCTGGTCGGTGCGATCGCTCCGGCCGCCGTTTTCCTCTTCAAGGTGGCGATCAACAGACTCGCCACCCTCAGCTCGCAATAGTTCTCGGCGCGCGCGTAGGAAACTGACCCGTGCATAAGGGACACTCAGCCTGTGGCTGAACATGATTTGGCGGGTGCGACTATCGCCTTGACCGCAGAACGGCGTGTCGAAGAATTTGCGACGCTCCTCGAACGTCGAGGCGCGGAGATCGTGCGGACACCGGTGATCCATGTGCTGCCGTTGGTGGACGATCGAGACCTGAGGACTCAGACGTCCGCTTTGATTGCCGATCCTCCGGAATTGGTCGTGATCAGTACCGGGATCGGCTTCAGGGGTTGGCTCGACGCCGTCGCCTCGTGGGGTTTGACCGAGGAGTTCCTCGGGGCTCTCGCCCACACGCGCATCATCGCCCGCGGCCCCAAGGCGACGGGTGCCATCCGAGGCGCCGGACTGCGCGAGGAATGGTCGCCTTCGGGTGAGTCGTCCGAGGAAGTTCTGGCACATCTCGGAAGCGAGGGAGTGGCAGGCTTGCGCATCGCAGTCCAGTTGCACGGCACCATCACCGAATGGGAGCCGTTGACGGACCTGAGCGCCTCCCTCGCCGACATCGGCGCGGTTGTCACTCCGGTATCGGTCTATCGGTGGATCCGGCCGCCGGATCAGTCGCCGGTCCGCGCGTTGGTCGCTGCAGTTCGTTCCGGTGCGATCGACGCGCTGACCTTCACCAGTGCCCCCGCGGTCTCCTCGATGCTCAGCACGGCAAAAGAAATGGGCGAGCTGGAGCGGTTCGTCGCAGCTATGCGCGGACCGGTACCGACCTACTGCGTCGGACCGGTGACGGCCGCCCCGCTGGAACTCCTCGGTGTTCCGACCATCCAGCCGGAGCGATCGCGTCTCGGTTCGCTGGCGCGGCTCATCATCGACGACCTGCCCACACGTCGCCACCGCCCGGAGTGACGGCTTCGATCAATGCCCACGCGTTCTCGGCGGGGAGATCGATCACCTCGTAGCTTCCGGTGCCGGCGGGCGTCGCGGCGACGACGGTTGCCACTCCCGCGCGTCGTTGGAAGAACGTCTCGCGCACCGTCCATCCGATGACACCTTCGGATTCG
Source organism: Rhodococcus sp. MT28 (assembly GCF_058792695.1). Lineage (NCBI taxonomy): Bacteria > Bacillati > Actinomycetota > Actinomycetes > Mycobacteriales > Nocardiaceae > Rhodococcus > Rhodococcus sp. MT28. The sequence goes on along the minus strand of NZ_JBXAFD010000001.1, from coordinate 131,185 downwards.
AGACTGTGACGCTGGCGATCGAGCGAGCCGTTTCGGGTGATCAACCATCCGGGTAGTACTGCGTGGCCGAGGCCGTTGTATCGGTCGAAGGCGAGGGCGGTGCCACCGATGGCGAGTACGGCGACCCCGAACCACGCGTAGATCGGTACATCGAGTCCAGAAGCCGCGCACGCCACACAGACCAGGAACGCCACCGCGGCGAGGAACAGTGCTCGGGTGTACCGGCGACGCCGCGCGGCCGGGCCGTGCGGGATCAGCGGGGCGGACGCCTGGCGTGAGTCACCGATCACGGTGGCCATCACTCGCTCGGCTTCCCTGCGCGGTCCCTGCGGGAGCAGTAGCGAAGATTCCTTCTTCTCGGCGCTGACCCCGGTCATGATGGCGTCGAGCCGCGCGCCGCGGGCCAATCGCAGCAGGAGCGGTTCCTTGAGCGTCGTGCCGCGGAGGCGGGCGCGGTCGAGTGTGGTTTGCCGAGTCTTCAACAGGCCGTGACTGACATGCAGGATGCGGCCGTTGTCGGTGAGTTTCATGTTGCCGAACGCGATCAGGTACTGGACGCAGGCGAGTGCACTCGACAGCACCAGCAGCACGACGAGTGCGATGACGACCATCAGTGCGATGCCGAGGCTCTCGAGTGAGTCGAAGCTGTCGCTCACTGCCGAGGATTTCGCGACGGCAGTGCCGATGCCGTATTGGAACGAGATGCCGATGATGGCTGCGATGATGGCGATTCCGGTGAACGAAAAGGGGGCGTAGCGAACCCAACTCGGTTCCCAGTGACCGATTTCGGTGTCGACCGGTTCGGTGATGCTTTCGACCGGCGTGCCCGGGGTTTCCAGTCGCCGTGCTTGCTGGGCGCCGGCCAACAGTGCGGCGCGTAGGTCCGGAACCAGGGCGGTCGACAGGGCGTTGAGCTCGAACTTGTTCGAATCGTGGCCGCTCCCGGCGCGCTGGCCGGTACCGATGCGCACGATCGACAGTCCGAGCAACCGGTGCATGACCCCGGCCTCGACGTCGACGGATCGGATGCGGCTACGCGGGACGGAGAGCAGCTTTTTCTGGAAGACCCCGGTGCGCAGTTGAACGTGGACGGGTCCGATTCGGTACGTGGTGGTGAAATACCGCAACAAACCGAAGATGACGAGCAGAGTGACGACGCCGAGTCCCCACCAGTGGTTTCCGGATTGGCTGCCGAGAACTACGGAGACGAGTAGGACCGGGAGCAGTTTGACGACTTCGTTGACGGGGTGGACCAGAAGCATGCGTCGGTCGAGGCGGAGCCAGGGCTGTTCCTCTTCCGCGGCCTCGGCAGCTGCCGTTTCCGCCTCTACCGGGATCTCGATCGCGGTCGGGTCGCCCAACTGTTTCTCGTTCACGTCGCGTCTCCCACGTTGGTACCCGCGATCTCCGTCAGTTGAGCCACCGTGCGGTCGGCGACTTCCTGGTCGAGTGCGGAGATCTTCACGGCCCCGGCCGACGACGCTGTCGTGACCGTGACGGTTGCCAGACCCAACATGCGGTCGATCGGTCCGCGCTCGGTGTCCACGGTCTGCACGCGCGAGATCGGTGCGATGCGTCGCTCCTGGGTGAACCAGCCGGTGCGGGTGTATACCGCGGTGTCACTGATCTCCCATCGGTGGACCCGATACCGCCACGCCGGGACCATCAGAATGTAGGTGGCAGCGAAGAGTACGGTGACTGCGAATACGGTGCCGACCACCCAGGACGGGATTCCGGGTACCAAGACGGCACAGACGATTTCGGCGACGATGACGGGTACCCAGAACAGTGAGGCAGTGATTGCCCACAGCCTCGGGGCTTTGGTGCTGGGTCGCCATAAGGGGTCGGCCATGGTCAGCGGTTGCGGCGCAGTCATGGGCACTACTTTGGTCGAGTGAGGGGCGATCTGTCGACATCGGCCCTATCGTGGAGTGTGGCGACCGCGAAGGGAGCACGTGATGACCGAACAAGATGCGACATTCGACCCGGAGGCTCCGGAATCAGATGCGCTCGAACAATCGACACCCGTAGATCCGAACGCCCCTGAAGAACCCGATCTGACCGACATTCCGCTCGACGCGCCAGTGGCTGACGTGGTGGATCAACGAGTCGAGGTTGCGGTCGACGACGACTACCGGCCGTCGTGATCGAGGCGGTGTCGGGGCGGTGAGGCCTCCTACTTCTGGCACCGGGTGGCACTAGTCGTCCCACATGGCGCATGATCGCTAGGTGAACCGAACTGGTGATGACTCCGGCAAACCCACCATGCTTCCGATGCCAGGTATTTCCGCGTCCGCCTCGTCCAGTCCGTCGCCCGGCCCGTCAGCGTCGGCGATGCGGCGAGTTCTCCGTCGTGCACGCGACGGAGCGACCCTGAACGTCGACGAGGCGGCAACGCTGCTGCAGGCACGGGGAACCGATCTGACCGATCTGTGTTCTTCGGCGGCCAAGGTTCGCGATGCCGGTCTGCTGGCAGCGGGTCGGCCGAACACCGTGACGTATTCGCGAAAAGTTTTCATTCCGCTGACCCGTCTGTGCCAGGACAAGTGCCACTACTGCACATTCGTCACGGTGCCGGGGAAGCTGCGTGCCGCTGGGCACGGCATGTTCCTGGAACCGGACGAGGTTTTGGACATTGCCCGGGCAGGCGCCGAATTGGGCTGCAAGGAAGCGTTGTTCACGCTGGGGGATCGCCCCGAGGCTCGCTGGCCGGAAGCCAAGCAATGGCTGGACGAACGCGGCTACGACTCCACCCTCGACTACGTGCGAGCGATGTCGATCCGGGTACTCGAGGAGACAGGCCTGCTCCCACACCTCAATCCCGGTGTGATGAGCTGGCAGGAACTCTCGCGGCTCAAGCCCGTTGCGCCGTCGATGGGCATGATGCTCGAGACGACCGCTACCCGGCTGTTCACCGACAAGGGTGAGTGCCACTACGGCAGCCCGGACAAGGACCCGGCGGTTCGGCTACGCACCCTGACCGACGCAGGCCGACTGAACATCCCCTTCACCACGGGAATTCTTGTGGGCATCGGGGAGAACTTCCTCGAACGTGCCGAGTCGATCATGGCGATACGCAAGTCGCAGAAGGCGTTCGGCCACATCCAGGAAGTGATCATTCAGAATTTCCTGGCCAAGCCCGATACCGCGATGCGCAATACGCCTGATGCTGGACTCGACGAGTTTCTCGCGGCCATCGCGGTCGCACGCCTGCTGCTCGGGCCGACGATGCGGATTCAGAGTCCGCCGAATCTCGTCTCGAACAGCGAGTGCCTCGCGCTGCTCGGCGCAGGCGTGGACGACTGGGGCGGGGTATCACCGTTGACCCCCGATCACGTCAACCCCGAGCGTCCCTGGCCGAATCTCGAGACCTTGGCCGAGATCAGCGCCGAGGGCGGCTTCACGCTGACCGAACGCACTGCGGCTCAGCCGGCATATGTCCTGGCCGGGGCTCCGTGGATCGATCCGCGTATTGCGGGTCACGTGCAGGCGCTGGCGGATCCCAAGACCGGTCTCGCCTTGCCAGACACCAAGCCGGTGGGTCGGCCGTGGCAGGAACCGGACGAGTCGTGGGAATCGAGCGGACGCGTCGATCTCAATACCGAGATCGACACGGACGGGCGCAACACCGAGACCCGCAGTGACCTGGGCAGTGCGTTCGGCGACTGGGAGACCGTGCGCGAACAGGTCCTCGAACTCAGTGCTCCGATTCGCGTCGACACCGATCTGCTGGCTGCGCTCCGCAGTGCCGAACGCGACCCGGCCGGATGTTCCGACGACGAGTACCTGGCCCTTGCCACGGCGGAGGGCCCGGGCCTGGAAGCCGTTGTGGCACTGGCGGATGCGCTGCGCAAGGATGCCGTCGGCGAGGACGTCACCTACGTGGTGAACCGGAACATCAACTTCACCAACATCTGCTACACGGGCTGCCGATTCTGTGCGTTCGCGCAGCGCAAGGGTGACGCCGACGCGTTCACGCTGTCGGCAGAGCAGGTCGCCGACCGTGCGTGGGAAGCGCACGTCGCCGGCGCAACCGAGGTGTGCATGCAGGGCGGTATCGATCCGGAACTTCCCGTCACCGGTTACGCCGACCTGGTCCGGGCCGTCAAGAAGCGCGTGCCGTCGATGCACGTCCACGCGTTCTCTCCGATGGAGATCGTGAACGGTGCATCGCGCAGTGGTGAGAGCATCAGGGATTGGCTGACGGCCCTTCGTGAGGCGGGCCTGGACACCATTCCCGGTACGGCAGCGGAGATCCTCGACGACGAGGTGCGCTGGATCCTCACCAAGGGCAAACTGCCGACGGCGGAATGGATCGAAGTGGTCACCACGGCGCACGAGGTGGGGCTGCGGTCGAGTTCGACGATGATGTACGGGCATGTCGATCAGCCGCACCATTGGGTCGGGCACCTGAACGTTCTTCGCGGAATCCAGGACCGTACAGGCGGATTCACGGAGTTCGTGCTGCTGCCGTTCGTTCACCAGAGCGCGCCCCTGTACCTGGCGGGCGCTTCCCGGCCAGGGCCGACCAATCGGGACAACCGCGCTGCGCACGCGTTGGCACGCATCATGCTGCACGGCCGCATACCCAATATCCAGACCAGCTGGGTCAAACTTGGCATCACCGGAACGCAGATGATGCTCAACGGCGGCGCCAACGACCTCGGCGGAACGCTGATGGAAGAGACGATCTCGCGGATGGCCGGCTCCGAACACGGTTCCGAGAAGACCGTCGCAGAACTGCGCGCCATCGCCGAGGGAATCGGACGCCCGGCACGCGAACGAACCACCACACATGCACGACGCGAAGGAGCGATTGCCTGATGGCTGACGTACTGGGGGACCGCAAGGTCGTCGAGGTTCTCGATCGAGCGGTGTGGGGGATCAACCCGGTTCTCGACCTCGCCTACAGCGATCCGCTCGGTATCAAACGTCGGACGTTCGAGCCGACCGATCCCGAGCGAAACGCTGCTGCGATGGTGTTGGACGCGGCCGCTTGGGTCCTCGACGTCGTCAAGTTCCCCGGGACGGCGGCGTGGTCGGTGATGACCGACGAGCAGCGCTCGAAGTGGTGGACGACCCGGTTGGGTGCACTCAACACCGTCGCCGTCGCGTTTCCCGGCATCTTCGGCGTCCTCCTCAATCGGTTGCCGATCCAGGACCTGCTGGCCTTCGCGAATCAGGCCGTTGTGCTCGTTGCGGTTGCCCGTGAACACGGAGTGACCGAACGGGATCAGCAGGTGGACCTCCTGGCGTCGGTGCTGTGCCGGCGTGAGACGAAGTCTCGAGAGCTTCTCACCGGAGAAGACTTCGCCGAGAAATCAGCCGGCGGCGCCGACGAGACCTGGCGCCCGTTCGCGCTCATCGGAACGTTGTGGCGCACGTCCAAGACTTTTCGTGCCATCACGGACGAGTTGCACAAGCGGCCGTCGCGGACAAAACCGTACGAGATCATCGGCAAGATTCCGGTGGTCGGCGTCGTGGCGGATTACCTCGGTGAGCGGGGCGCACTGGTACGCGCGGCCGCTCTGGGGGAGAAGTGGATCGCGATTCGGTCGAGGAACATCACCGCAGTAGGCTGAAATGTGTTACCCCCGCCTGCTCAGAGTCGGTCGGCAGGGGGATAATAGGCTGTTCCCGCGGTACGTGAGAGTCGTATCGGATTTTCGGCCCCTTGCAACTGCGTGTTGCGGCGGCGATGCACGACAGGAAGGCAGGGAGATCGGCAGTGACCTACACGATTGCTGAACCGTGTGTAGATGTGATGGACAAGGCGTGCATCGAAGAATGCCCTGTCGACTGCATCTACGAGGGTGGACGCATGCTTTACATCCACCCCGACGAGTGTGTCGACTGCGGCGCGTGTGAGCCTGTCTGTCCCGTCGAAGCCATCTTCTACGAAGACGACGTCCCGGACCAGTGGAACGCGTACATCAGCACCAACGTCGATTTCTTCGACGATCTCGGCTCACCGGGTGGAGCGGCCAAGCTCGGCAAGGTCGACTACGACACGCCGTTCATCAAGGCGCTGCCTCCCATGGGTGAGGAATAGAGATCTTGTCTCGTACTCCGGTGGCCGCTGGGCTTCCTGATTTTCCGTGGGATTCGCTCGCCGACGTCACGGCGAAGGCGCACTCTCATCCCGACGGCATCGTGAACCTGTCCGTGGGGACGCCGGTGGATCCGGTGGATCCGGTGATTCAGGAGGCTCTGGCCTCTGTTGCCGAGGTGCCCGGATATCCGACGACTCATGGCACGCTCGCGCTTCGCGAGGCCGTGGCGGAGTCACTGGATCGCCGCTACAACATTCCCGACGTCGATCCGGCAGCGGTGCTGCCGGCCATCGGTACCAAGGAAATGATCGCGTGGCTGCCGAAATTGCTCGGTCTCGGAGCCGACGATCTGGTGGTCATTCCGGAGTTGGCGTACCCGACGTACGAGGTCGCAGCGAAACTGGCAGGTGCTCGCGTCCTGCGCGCCGACGGCTTGAACAAGCTCGGTCCCGAGTCGGCGGCGATGATCTTCGTGAACTCGCCCTCGAATCCCACCGGCAAGGTGCTCGGCCTCGAGCACTTGCAGAAGGTCGTGGCCTGGGCGCGCGAGCGCGGCGCCATCGTCGTCTCCGACGAGTGCTACCTCGGATTGACGTGGGAAGCCGATGCGCTCTCCATTCTCGATCCTCGTGTCAACGACGGTGATCTGACCGGTTTGCTTGCGGTCCACTCACTTTCGAAGACGTCCAATCTCGCGAGCTATCGCGCCGGGTTCGTCACCGGTGATCCGGCTCTGGTGTCGGAACTGCTCGAGGTGCGCAAGCATGCGGGCATGATCCTGCCGCTACCGATCCAGGCGGCGATGACCGCAGCCTTGGGCGACGACCAACACGAGAACATCCAGCGCGAGCGGTACCGCGAGCGTCGTAGTGTGTTGATCGAAGCTGTTCGAGGCGCCGGATTCACCGTCGACAATTCCGAGGCAGGTCTGTACCTCTGGGCGACGCGCGGCGAGGAATGTCGAGCGACGGTCAGTTGGTTCGCCGATCGTGGGATCCTCGTTGCCCCCGGTGAGTTCTACGGACCGAGCGGGAGCAAGCACGTGCGGATCGCGCTCACTGCAACAGACGAACGAATCGCCGCGGCAGCAAAGCGCCTCTCCGCCTGAATCGTGTGCTTTCCCAGGTGTCAGGTTCCCTGATGTCGGTATCGGTCCGATGTAAGGTCGCGCTGTGACCACCTCAGGGACCGGCGGCTTGGACGCGGTACTGATTGTCGCCGTCGTTGTTGCCTCGATCGCGCTGATGCTCGCGTGGCTGAAGGATCGTCGAATACTCGGAGACCTACCTCTTTCGGCCGTTGTGCTTTGGCTCGTGGTGGCAGTGCCGTCAATTTTGCAGGCGCTGATGCCGGGACTGTTGGACATGTTTCGCCGTGATCCCACGTTGATCCGCGACGGTCAGTGGTGGCGGATCCTGACGTCGGTGTTCGTCCAGGACGGCGGCCTTGCCGGGACGGTTGCCAACCTTCTCACGTTGGCAGTGGTGGCGCCGCCTGCTTTTCGGCTCTGGGGCGCCGCACGCGGTTGGGCACTCTTCCTGCTCGGTCAACTGTTGTTCGGTTTGCTCACCACCGCAGTCTTCCCGTCGACCGGCGCAGGCAACTCCGGTGCCACGCTTGCTCTGGCAGCGGCGGCCGCGGGCATCGGCGTTCTGGTGCGCCCGCGAATGCCTGAGATTGTTCTGACGGTCGTGATTGTCGTCGGCGGCGCAACATTGGTGACGGTCGACGACGCACACGGATTCGCGGTGCTTTCCGGGGCGCTCTTGGGGGCTGCGCTGGTGACGCTGTTCCCTCCGCACTCGATGGACGCGCGTCGGGCAGGAGAAAGTTTGCGACCATCCGCGCTGTGAGATGCTGTCGTGGTGCTGCTGAGATCCTTGAACCCCCTTGCTGTTGCCCGCGGTGACGACCTCGACGACGCCGTGACGATCGGTGACACGGTTCTCTCGCGGAGTGCCATTCTCGGTGCCGCGACCTCGGTCGCGGAGCGAGTGGCGCAGGCCGATCGGGTTGCCGTATTGGCAACTCCCACAGCAAAAACGATTCTCGCCGTCGTCGGGGCGTTGATTGCCGGCGTCACCGTTGTGCCGGTCCCGCCGGACTCGGGGAAGGCTGAGCGAGAGCACATTCTGCGTGACTCCGGTGCCCAGGCGTGGCTCGGCGAAACGGACGACCACTGCGAAGGTCTGCCCGTGGTTCCCGTCCGATTGCACGCTCGCTCGTGGCACAGCTATCCCGAACCGGCACCGCAGTCCACAGCATTCGTCCTGTACACGTCCGGAACTACCGGCCCACCGAAGGGCGTTCTGCTCAGTCGCTCGGCTATCGCAGCCGGGCTCGACGCGCTCGCCGAGGCCTGGGACTGGACGTGGCGAGACACCCTCGTACACGGGCTTCCGCTCTTCCACGTGCACGGACTGATTCTCGGAATCCTCGGCCCCCTCCGGATCGGCAGCCGGGTGATCCACACCGTCAAGCCGACGCCGGAAAACTACGCAAGGGCCAAAGGCTCCCTCTACTTCGGTGTCCCCACCGTCTGGTCGCGTATCGCCGAAGACGAAGAAGCTGCCCGCGCGTTGTCCGGTGCCCGACTTCTGGTCTCCGGTAGTGCGCCGCTTCCCGTGCCTGTCTTCGAAAAGCTGCGGGAGCGAACAGGATTGACGCCCATCGAGCGTTACGGCATGAGTGAGACGATGCTGACCCTGAGCACGCGTTTCGACGGCGAGCGACGCCCGGGGTGGGTCGGCGTGCCGCTGCGCGGAGTCGAGACTCGTCTTCGTGACGAGAAGGGCAACGATGTGCCGCACGACGGCGAGAGTATCGGCGGCCTACAGGTACGTGGGCCGATGCTTTTCGACGGCTACTTGAACCGTCCGGACGCAACCGCCGAGTCCTGGACGGAGGACGGCTACTTCAAGACCGGTGACGTCGCCGTCATCGACGAGGGTGGGTTCCACCGAATCGTCGGCCGCGAATCCATCGACTTGATCAAATCCGGTGGATTCAGAGTCGGCGCCGGCGAGATCGAGACCGCCATCCTCGGGCACCCTTCGGTGTCCGAAGTTGCGGTGATCGGTGTCCCCGACGCCGATCTGGGGCAACGGATCATCGCCGTCGTAGTCCGTAAGCCCGGGACTCCCGAGGTCACCGAAGCCGAATTGGTCGAGTTGGTGGGGGCGGAGTTGTCGGCGCATAAGCGTCCCCGTGAGGTTCGATTTGCCGAGACTCTGCCACGTAACGCGATGGGCAAGGTTCAGAAGCGTGAGCTGCTCTAGGCAGGTCAGTTTGCTGAAAAGTCGCTGCGACGCTTGAAGGTTCGTGAATTCGGCCGGCCTGTCCCGAAATGTGGGCTCGCCGGTTCTCCGACGATTCAGCGCTAGTTGGAATTTCTGTGTTCTTGGCTACACTACCGCCCGGTAGGGACAGTTCCAGTCGCGCGCATACCGTCGGTATGCCTGAGTGCGAGTGGCCTCGGAAGGGCAGATTTCATGGCGGGCGGACGGCATTCGAGTCCTGACAGCGGGCGGTCGATCGGGTTCTACGCAGTGGGTGGGTTGGTTGCCGTCGCGGTAGTCGCCACCGGGGTGGTGGTCTTCAAGGCAACACAGTCCGATTCCTGCGAGAGCGTCGACGAGTACTCGCTGGCAGCGGATCCTGCGATCGCGCCGGCAGTCACCGAGATCCTCGCAGAATCGTCGCCGGAGCAGACAGGCTGTTCACGGATCACGGTCACCTCTGCGCTGCCCGGGGACGTTGCGGGAACTTTGGGTAAGGGCGTGGACGCTCCGGACATGTGGATACCGGATTCGACAGCGTGGGTCGGCAAAGCTGCATTGACGGCCAAGGGGCCGGTTGCTGCCGCGGGAGGTTCGATCGCCACCTCGCCTGTCGTTCTCGCCTCCGGCGGTGGCGAACAGTTTGCCAGTTGGCTCACGGCGCTTCAGGTTCCCGACCTGGCGTTGGGCAATCCGTTGTTCACAGGGGTTGCGTCGGCGCCCATTCTCGGAGCTCTCGCGGAGACCGGGGCCACCTCCGAATCCGTTCGAGCGGCACTCGTACCCCATGCGCAAGCGGAGAGTGTTCGTACCGAAGATCAGCCGGTAGGACAGAAGATGCTCACCGAATTGGTCAGCTCCGGAAAGGTCGGTGTTTCGACCGAGCAACAGGTCGTCGAGTTCACGAAGGCCGAGTCGAAGATTTCCGCGACAGTACCGGCGACGGGAACCATGATCATGGATTACCCCCTGGTGGTCAGTGCTTCGGCACCGGACCGGCACTACGCCGCAGCCAAGAAGAGTGACGCCATCGCCGAGCTGTTGCACAGTGAATCTGCTCAGGAAGTGCTGACGCGCAGCGGGTTCCGTACTTCCGGCGGTGGAGCCGTCGAAGGTGGAGTCGGTGACGTCACGGCACTGACCGTGTCCGAACAGTCGGTGGCCGATCAGACACTGGGCGCTTGGGCTTTGATGGCCAAGCCGATCCGGACACTCGTTGCGATCGACGTGTCTGCGTCGATGGACTACCCGGCGGCAGGCGGCAAGACGCGCATGCAGTTGACCACTGCTGCTGCTCTGGCCGGCAATCAGGTCTTCCCAGACAGCGTCGCTGCCGGTCTCTGGGCGTTTTCCCAAGGTATGAACGGAACCCAGGACTTCCAGGAATTGGTGCCGATCAGGCGCTACGACACGATCGTCGACGGTGTGACTCAACGAAAGTTGATGGCAGATCAGGCGAACCGGCTCACCGAACTCAAACGTGGCGCCACAGGTTTGTACGACACGACGCTGGCCGCATTCCGTAAGGTTCAGGAATCGTACGATCCGCGAGCAGTCAACAGCGTCATCATCTTGACCGACGGCGCAAACGAAGATCCTGACAGCATCAGCCGTGAACAGTTGCTCGATGTACTTGCACGCGAGCAGGATCCGGCGCGTCCGGTCATCATCGTCACCATCGGCATCACCGATGACGCAGATGCGGCGGCGCTCGCCGATATCTCCCGCGTGACGGGCGGTTCGACGTACATCGCTCGTGACCCCTCGGAGATTTCCGAGGTGTTCGTGAACGCATTGGCTCACCGAGGAACTTAGGCCGCATCCGGACTGGTCCAGGGTGCCGGAAGTGGCGGAGCCTCAGACGAATACCGGTGCCCGGTAGGTGTCGTTGTGGTGAAGGTGTGCCGGTTACCTGGTACAGGTTCGGCAGTCCAGTCCGAGCCCTGTTTCGCGTAATTGCATGCCGCGCACAACCCGGCACCGTTGGCTGCGCTGGTGAGGCCACCCCTCGAGTGATCGCGAATGTGGTCGCGGTGGCGAACCGGCGCGTCGCACCACGGAGTACGGCAGCTTCGATCACGGAGTTCGATCAATCGCGCCAACCCCTTCGGGAAGGTTCTCGCCGTGGATTCCATTGCGGTCAGCGCGCCCGTATCGGGGCGTGCGTAGAGCTTTCGGAGCGTTGCCACCGTTTCGGAGTCTTCGCTGGCCTTGGTGATCCATTCGCGTGCAATAGCGGCTGGTACAGGTCCGTACCCGTGGACGTACGCCGGGTCGGAATTTTCGCCCAACAATGACTGGTCGGAGACAACCAGATTCACGGTGACGGGTGTCGGTGTGGCGCGGCCGATTCCGGTAACTCGCTCGACCAGGAGATCAGCCATGATTTGCGCTCGGGTGCGCTTGTCCCCGCCGGCAAGTACGGAATCTGCGTCGCGCCTGAGCGTGGCGTGCACGGCGATACCTTCGGCCACGGGAAGGAACACATTGAGCCAGCACATCGTGTCGGGCGCAGGCCGTGACGTCACTCGTCTGTCTCCCACGGCTTTGCGTGCTCGTCTGGCAATACTATCGGAGTCTATTTCGGCAGTGCGTGCGCGGATTCTTTGTGTCAGTTGATGGTTGCCGCATCCGTCCAAGATTGCAGCGTCGCAGCAGAACTCGCGATCCAATGTAGCGCGATCCTGGGCGGTGAGACATGAAGTCTCGCGCATGAGGATCGTCGCTTGATGCTCACTGATGGAGCCGTCGACGAGTAGTCGAAGTGTGTGAGGCATCTCGTCGTTCAGTGCGCGGGCCAGGTTCAGATGCTGAGTTCCGAACCAAGCCGACTCTCGCCGTGCGAGGGCAATCTGCGCGTTGATTCCACGGCCTTGGTATGCGCGCGGCACTCCCCGTTCGCCGCGGTCGTTGCGGGTGAACGCGTCGAGATCGGCAGCCAGCAATGCCTGGGCACCAGCGCAACTGGCCTTCAACTCTTCCAAAGCGCGCAGAAGATCCACGCGTGCTGCGTTGTCGATGGATCGATCCATGCTGACGAGTGATGCTCGGAATTGTCCGATGGTCTCTTCGGATATCGCCTGTTTGGATATGGCCTGTTCAGATACTTGCGTCGTCACTTTTACCCCCCGGTAGTGTCGAACATACATTCGATACTAGCCTCGACAGCGAACGGACGCAACGCCTTTCTCCGTTGGCGTCTGAAAGTTCCGACAGTTCGGTTTTCATGGTTGACTGGTCCTCATGATCGAGCTGAGGGGATTGACCAAGGTTTACGGACCGACGAAAGCGGTGGACGATTTGTCGTTCACGGTCAAGCCGGGCATCGTGACGGGCTTTCTGGGCCCGAACGGTGCTGGTAAGTCGACGACGATGCGGATGATCCTGGGTCTGGATCAGCCGACGTCGGGTGCGGCGTTGATCGAGGGCAAGCCGTACCGGGAGCTCAAGACGCCGTTGCGGACGGTGGGTGCGTTGTTGGATGCGAAGTGGGTGCACCCCAATCGCAGTGCGCGTGCACATCTGCAGTGGATGGCTGCTTCGAACGGGATCCCGAAGTCCCGCGTCGACGAGGTGCTCGGGTTGGTCGGGTTGTCCGAGGTGGCGGGCAAGAAGGCCGGCGGGTTCTCGTTGGGTATGTCGCAGCGTCTGGGGTTGGCGGGTGCGTTGTTGGGGGATCCGAAGGTGTTGTTGTTCGACGAGCCGGTCAACGGTCTCGATCCGGAGGGCATCGTCTGGATTCGTAAGTTCATGCAGCGGTTGGCGGCCGAGGGCCGCACGGTGTTGGTGTCGAGTCACCTCCTGTCGGAGATGGCGCTCACGGCGGAGCAGTTGGTGGTGATCGGTCGGGGTCGGTTGATTTCGGATTCGACGGTCGCGGAGTTCGTGGATCGTTCGTCGGAGTCGACGGTGCGGGTGCGTAGTCCTCAGCTCGATGCGTTGCGCAGTGTGTTGCTCTCGCAGGGGTTGACGGTGCGTGAAGACGGTTCCGGTGTTGCCCCGGCATTGGTGGTGGTGGATTCGACCACCGATGTGATCGGTGGTTTGGCTGGTTCGCAGGGAATCGTGTTGTACGAGTTGGCTTCTGTGCAGGGATCGCTCGAGGATGCGTTCATGAAGTTGACCGGGGACGATGTCCAGTACCACGCATCCGGTATCGATCCGGGTGCCGGAGCCCACCACGCAAATACACAGCAGGCTATGGGAGGTGCACTGTAATGGCTGTTCTCAGTGCTGAACGTATCAAGATCACCACGACCAAGTCGCCGCTGTGGTGCACGATCATCATCATCGTGCTCGGGTTGGGACTCGCTACCGTTTTCGGACTGAGCGCCAAGTCGTCGCTCAGCAACCCCAACGGTGCAATGATGCCGACAGTTTCGGGGGCACTCAGTGGAGTGACCGGCTTCGGTGTGTTGGTTCTGATGATCATGGCGGCTCTCGCGATCACCAGCGAATATCGTTTCGGGACCATCCGCACCACCTTCCAGGCGGTTCCGAACCGCGCCTCGGTGCTCGTCGCCAAAGCGGGCCTCATCGGTGGGTTCGGAGCGGTGCTGACTCTCGTGTTGTCGTTCGGCGCCTTCGCCCTCACGAAGGCCACGGCAGGTGACGCCGGAAGATTCTTGACTCTGTCCGGCGACGAGAACTGGCGGGTCGTCTACGGAACACCGATCTACGCGTTCTTCTGCGTAGTTCTAGCAGTCGGAGTGGGCGCGTTGCTCCGGCAGTCTGCAGGTGCGATCGCATTATTGCTGTTGTGGCCCTTGCTGATCGAGAATCTTTTCAACCTGTTCGGAAGTATCGGCGAGAAGATCATGCCGTTCCTGCCGTTCATGAACGCCAACAACTTTCTCGGTTCCAGCGGTGTCGTCGATTTCCACTGGGGACCCTGGGGCAGCCTGATCTACTTCGCCCTCTTCGTACTCGTCGTATTCGGTCTCAGCATCGTCGTCGTGAACAGGCGGGATGCATAGGCACACGGATCAGACGGGCTGATTCTGCTTACGCCAACGGGCGTTCAGGAAACCCAATGCCGCGATCACGAGGAACAACACGGTGGTCGAGATCAACTGTGCTCGGGCATCGGCGTCGAAGAGCATGAGGACGACGAACACACCGAGCATCGCGAGTGTCGCGTAGCTCAGATACGGGAACAGCCACATCCGAACCGTCAGCTTGCCCGACGCTTCGAGTTGTTTTCGCAGTCGCAGATGCGAGACGACGATGAAGATCCAGATGACCAGCAGCGCAGCGCCGACTGCGTTGAGCAGGATGCCGAGCAGGTCGTCGGGGAGCAGCCAGTTGAGCAGGACGCTGACGAAGCCGAAGAACACCGACAGCAGAACGGCATTGGTCGGAACTCCGGTGCTCGACAGTTTCGCCATGAAGGCGGGTCCGTCGCCGCGGCGCGAAAGTGAGAACGCCATGCGAGAGGTGCCGTAGATGTTGGCGTTGAAGGCGGAAAGCAACGCCACCACTACGACGAGTTCCATGAACCCGGCAACGCCTGGAATGTTCGCCTTGTTCAGGACGGCCACAAACGGGCCGCTCTCGAGTTCGGGGTCGTTCCAGGGCAGCACCAGAACCATGATCGAGATGGCGCCGATGTAGAAGACGCTGATGCGCCACACGACGCTCCGGACAGCGACGGCGATGGAGCGTTCCGGATTCTCGGATTCGGCTGCGGCGATGGTGACGATCTCGATCCCACCGAAGGCGAATGCCACGACGAGAAGTCCTGCGGCTATGCCGGACAATCCATTGGGCATGAAGCCGCCCTGCCCGAACAGATTGCTCGTACCGACCGGATCGGTATCGGGGAGGATGCCGAACACCAGCAGGACGCCGATGACGAGGAAGGCGATGATGACGGTGACCTTGATTGCGGCGAACCAGAACTCGAACTCGCCGAAGTTGCTGACCTTGGCCAGGTTCACCACGGCGAAGAACACCACGAAGACCAGGGCGACAACCCATTGCGGGATCGACGGCACCCAGTCGTTCACGATCGCCGAGGCTCCGGTGATCTCGGCGCCCAGCACCATGATCAGCATGAACCAGTAGAGCCAGCCCATCACGAAGCCGGCCCACTCGCCGATCCCCAGGCGCGCGTAGTGAGAGAAGGAACCGCTGGCCGGGATCGCGGCGCCCATCTCGCCGAGCATGCGCATCACGAACACCACGACGGCGCCCGCAAGGATGTAGGAGATCAGGACGGCCGGCCCGGCCTTGGCGATACCGACGCCGGTTCCGAGGAACAGGCCGGCGCCGATGGCCGAGCCCAAGCCCATCATCGTCAGATGGCGGACCTTGAGACCGTGGCCGAGAGCAGTGGTTGTTCCGTCGGAGACGTCGGTGCTACTCATCAGTCGTTAGCGTGCAAAGCAGCGTTCAGCTCGACGCCGGTGCCCTTCCACGGCACGACCTCGACGGCACCCGAGACCGAGTTACGACGGAAGAGAAGGTTCGACTTGCCGCTCAGTTCCTTGGCCTTGACGACGGTTCCGTCCGGGCCGGTGACCTTGGTGCCGGCGGTGACGTAGAGGCCCGCTTCGAGGACGCAGTCGTCGCCGAGCGAAATGCCGAGGCCGGCGTTTGCACCGAGGAGGCAGCGCTTGCCGAGGGAGATCGTTTCCTTGCCTCCACCGGAGAGGGTGCCCATGATCGAGGCGCCGCCGCCCACATCGGATCCGTCGTCGACGACGACGCCCGCGGAGATGCGGCCTTCGACCATCGAGTTGCCGAGGGTGCCGGCGTTGAAGTTGACGAAGCCCTCGTGCATGACGGTCGTTCCGCTGGCGAGGTGTGCACCGAGTCGGACACGGTCCGCGTCACCGATGCGAACTCCGGACGGCACGACGTAGTCGACCATGCGGGGGAACTTGTCGACGCTGAACACGGTCACGACGCCGCGGATGCGCAGACGCGAGCGAACCTGCTCGAAACCTTCGACGGCGCACGGGCCGAAGTTGGTCCACACGACGTTGCTGAGCAGGCCGAACTGGCCGTCGAGGTTGATACCGTGGGGTGCGACGAGACGGTGCGAGAGGAGATGGAGGCGCAGGTAGACGTCATGTGCGTCGACCGGCGCCTTGGAGAGATCGGCGATGGTGGTGCGCACGACGACCTGCGATACCTCGCGAGCGTCATCAGTGCCTGCCAGCAGTGCAAGATCGGAAGGAATATCTGTTCCCTCGACGTTCTCGGTACCGGTCTTGTCGAATGTTCCCAGCTCCGGTGCCGGGAACCAGGTGTCGAGGACGGTTCCGTCCGCGGTCACGTTGGCGATACCTACTGCTGTTGCTCCCTGTGCGCTCACGGGACTAGAGATTACTGGGTGGTGGGTGCACCGGCCTAGGCTGGTGCGTGTGAGCATCCTCGATCTTGCTTCGGACCCCATCGACTTGACGGCCGCCCTGGTCGACATCCCCAGCGTCTCGCACGACGAATCCGTCATCGCGCAGGCTGTCGAGGATGCGCTGCGTGAGCAGACTTCGGGCTTCGAGATCATCCGCAACGGCAATGCCGTGTTGGCGCGTACGTCACGTGGTTTGCCCAGTCGGGTCATGCTCGCCGGACATCTGGATACGGTGCCGATCGCGGACAACGTTCCTTCGCGGCGTGACGGCGACATCCTGCACGGCTGCGGGACCGTGGACATGAAGTCGGGCGACGCGGTCTTCCTGCACCTTGCGGCCACCATCGAGAACCTGGCCCACGATCTGACCCTCGTCTTCTACGACTGCGAAGAGATCGCCGCAACGTACAACGGCCTGGGACGGATCGAACGCGAGATCCCGCAATGGCTCGCGGCGGACGTCGCAATTCTCGGTGAGCCGACGGCCGGTTTCATCGAGGCCGGGTGTCAGGGCACGATGCGGGTGCGGTTGACGGCTTCGGGAACTCGCGCCCATTCGGCCAGGTCCTGGCTGGGGGACAATGCCATTCACAAGTTCGGCGGAGCGTTGGAGCGGTTGTCGGCGTACCAGCCGCGCTCGGTCGACATCGACGGTTGCGGCTACCGCGAGGGCTTGTCGGCGGTGCGGATCTCCGGCGGTGTCGCCGGAAACGTCGTCCCGGACGAAGCCGAGATGGACGTCAACTTCCGATTCGCGCCCGATCGCAGCGAGGTACAAGCCGAGGCGCACGTGCGCGAAGTGTTCGACGGTCTGGGCCTCGGATTCGAGGTCACCGACTCCTCGCCCGGCGCGCTGCCTGGCTTGGCGAACCCGTCCGCTGCCGCCCTGATCGAGGCGGCCGGTGGTCAGTTCCGTGCGAAGTACGGGTGGACCGACGTGTCCAGGTTCTCGGCGCTCGGCATTCCTGCCGTGAACTACGGACCGGGTGATCCGAACCTCGCGCACAAGCGCGACGAGCACGTTCCGGTGCAGCAGATCACCGACGTCGCGGCCGTGCTGAGGAAGTATCTGTCGGCCTGACCGTTAGCCTTGCCGCATGGCACCAGAGAAGAATTCGGCTTCGAAGAAGCAGAGCTCGTCGATCAAGCACCGCGGGCCGGTTCAGCTTCGACGCAAGCGCAAGGACGAGAAGACCACGACGGATCAGCGCTTGCTCGACAAGCGCGGACCCACGGATTGGGTACACACCGATCCGTGGCGTGTGCTGCGTATCCAGAGCGAATTCATCGAAGGTTTCGGCGCACTCGCCGAGGTCCCGCGTGCGGTGACGGTGTTCGGTTCGGCCCGCACCACGGTCGATCATCCCGAGTACCAATCCGGGCGCGAGCTGGGAACGGCGTTGGCCGAGGCCGGGTACGCCGTCATCACCGGTGGTGGGCCAGGAGTGATGGAAGCTGCCAACCGCGGTTGCAGTGAGGCCGGCGGGTACTCGATCGGCCTCGGCATCGAGTTGCCGTTCGAGCAGGGACTCAACGAGTGGGTGGATCTCGGAATCAACTTCCGGTACTTCTTCGCACGCAAGACGATGTTCGTGAAGTACTCCCAGGCATTCATCTGCCTGCCGGGTGGCTTCGGAACACTCGACGAGCTGTTCGAGGCACTCACCCTGGTGCAGACCCACAAGGTCACGCGCTTCCCGATCGTCCTGTTCGGTACCGAGTACTGGTCCGGACTCGTCGATTGGATCCGCGGCACCCTCGAGCGTGACGGCAAGATTTCCGAAGGTGACGTGAACTTGCTGCACGTCACCGACAGTGTGGAAGAAGCAGTACGAATCGTCCTCAACGCCGACAAGGGCGTCGACGAGGCCGCAGATCTGGGGAAAGAAGAAGAATGGTGACCGATTCCGACAAGAAGTACTCGATCTGCGTCTACTGCGCGTCGGGTCCGGTGGACGAATCGTTCCTGGCGTTGGCTGCCGAGGTGGGAACCGCGATCGGTCGACGCGGATGGCAGTTGGTCTCGGGTGGCGGCAACGTGTCGATGATGGGCGCTGTCGCCGAGTCCGCTCGCGCGGCGGGTGCCTGGACCGTCGGCGTCATCCCGAAGGCCTTGGTGCACAAGGAAGTTGCCGACGTCGATGCCGACGAGCTGATCGTCACGGACACCATGCGCGAACGCAAGAAGCTGATGGAAGACCACGCCGACGCGTTCATCACGCTGCCCGGCGGAATCGGGACGCTGGAAGAGTTGTTCGAGACGTGGACAGCCGGCTACCTGGGAATGCACGAGAAACCTGTCGTGATGCTCGATCCCGTCGGCCACTTCACCGGCCTGCTCGAGTGGTTGAACAAGCTCGACGGGACCGGCTTCGTCGGGCGTCAGGCGCTGGACACTCTGCTGGTGAGGACGGACGTCGAGGCCGCGCTCGACGCGTGCGTCAAATCCTGATCAGACGCGTGCGTGAAACCCTGACCTGGGGCATGGCGGGCTTTATTACCGTGCAGTAAGGTGGCCGCAGACTGGGCGGCCGAATGGGCGCCGGATACGTGTTAGGGGAGCCATGAGTTCGGAAGCCCGTTCGACCGTCGGCCTGCTCGATCTGGCGGCAAAACTGCCGTCGATGATCACCGAGGTGCCGATCCTGGCGCGGGGGGCCGCCGGGCTCACCCGTAAGCCTTCGGCCAAGGAATCGATCGGGTTGATCTTCCAGAAGGCCGCGCACGCGCACCCGTCGCGCCCGTTCATCCGGTTCGAGGGCCACGCGACCAGTTACGCGGAAGCCAACGAACTGGTGAACCGCTACGCGGACGTTCTCCGTGGTCGAGGAGTCGACCGCGGAGACGTCGTCGGAGTGCTGGCAAAGAACACTCCCGAAGCGCTGCTGATCGCCTTGGCCGCGGTAAAACTCGGCGCGGCAGCGGGCATGCTGAACTACAACCAGCGCGACGACGTTCTGGCACACAGCCTTACGCTTCTCGATGCGCGCGTCCTGGTGGTCGCCGACGAGTGCGAAGAAGCCCTCGAATCGTTGCCCGCCGGATTTAGCGGACCGAACCAACTTCTCGTCAGCGAACTCGCGGATCTGGCGAAGACGGCTGATCCGTCCAACCCCGCGGTCACCGCCGAGGTGCTGGCAAAGGAGAAGGCGTTCTACATCTTCACCTCGGGCACCACCGGAATGCCCAAGGCCAGCTTGATGACTCACTTCCGTTGGTTGAAGTCGATGTCGGGGCTCGGGTTGATGGGCGTGCGCTTGCGCGGCTCGGACACCCTGTACTGCTGCCTGCCGCTCTACCACAACAACGCGTTGACGGTCTCGCTGTCCTCGGTGCTCGCGTCCGGTGCGACAATCGCGATCGGACGTCAGTTCTCGGCCTCGCGGTTCTGGGACGACATCGCACTCAACAAGGCGACCGCGTTCACCTACATCGGCGAACTGTGCCGCTATCTGCTCAACCAGCCGGTCAAGCCGACCGACAGCGACAATGCTGTTCGGCTGATGGTGGGTAACGGTCTGCGCCCTGAGATCTGGGCCGAATTCACCCAGCGGTTCGGCATACCCCG
This sequence comes from Rhodococcus sp. MT28, assembly GCF_058792695.1. Taxonomy (NCBI): domain Bacteria; kingdom Bacillati; phylum Actinomycetota; class Actinomycetes; order Mycobacteriales; family Nocardiaceae; genus Rhodococcus; species Rhodococcus sp. MT28. Next base: position 110,926 of record NZ_JBXAFD010000001.1, on the reverse strand, counting down.
CGTCGCCGAGTTCTACGGTGCGAGCGAATGCAACATTGCGTTCGTCAACGCACTCAACGTCGACAAGACGGCCGGCATCTGCCCGTTGCCGCACGCCGTCGTGGAGTTCGACGAGGACACCGGAAAAGCGTTGCGTGGAGCCGACGGTCGACTCCGCAAGGTTTCCACGGGTCAGGTCGGACTCCTGCTGTCGAAGGTCACCGACCGGGCGCCTTTCGACGGTTACACCGACGAAGCGGCGAGCAACAGCAAACTGGTACGCGGCGGATTCAAGGACGACGACACCTGGTTCGACACCGGAGACCTGGTGCGCAAGCAGGGATGGGGCCACGTCGCCTTCGTCGACCGTCTCGGCGACACCTTCCGTTGGAAGGGAGAGAACGTCGCCACCACGGAGGTCGAGGGCGCGCTGAGTTCGCACCCGGCCGTCGAGGAAGCAGTTGTCTACGGCGTCGAGATTCCGGGCACCGACGGTCGCGCGGGCATGGCGGCAGTCAAGCTGCGGGACGGTCAAAGCTTGGAGGGAAGTGAAGTCGCGGCACACCTCTACGGCAAGCTCCCCAACTACGCGGTCCCGCTGTTCATCCGCATCGTCGACTCACTCGAACACACCAGCACTTTCAAGTCGCGCAAGGTGGAATTGCGCAACGAGGGTTACGACGTCGGCGCCGACACTCTGCACGTTCTCGAAGGCCGCGAGGGTGGTTACGTGGACTCGTACGACGAATACGTCGGAAAGGTCGCGGCGGGCTCGGTACCCAAGGGCTAGACCGAGTTCCGTCATGCCAGTATGAGTGGCATGTCTTCACTCCCCGGTTCTACCGCGCAGCCAGGTCCGGCGCCCACCCTGTGTGGGCGTCCGGTCGCGGTCGACCGTGCACTGGTGATGGCCATCGTCAACCGCACTCCCGATTCCTTCTACGACCAAGGCGCGACGTTCTCGGATTCGGCAGCGATGGCTGCCGTCGACAGGGCCGTCGACGAGGGCGCCGATCTGGTGGACATCGGGGGAGTGAAAGCTGGGCCCGGTGACCTCGTCGACGCCGACGAAGAGGTCAGGCGAGTCGTTCCGTTCGTCGCCGCGATCAGAGCCAAGTACCCCGAGCTGATCATCAGCGTCGACACCTGGCGGAGCGGCGTCGCGCGGTTGGCACGCGTCGAAGGCGCCGACCTGATCAACGACACGTGGGCGGGTGCGGATCCCGACCTCGTCCTGGTTGCTGCCGAGACTGGTGCCGGGATCGTCTGCTCGCACACGGGTGGCGCGGTTCCGCGCACCCGCCCGCATCGTGTCCGCTACGACGACGTCGTCGCAGATGTGGTCACCGAGGTCGTGTCGGCGGCAGAGCGCGCCCTGGCACTCGGGGTTCCGCGTGACGCGATCCTGATCGATCCCACCCACGATTTCGGTAAGAACACCTTCCACGGGCTCGAGTTGTTGCGGAAAGTGGACGTTCTTGTAAACACCGGGTGGCCAGTGCTGATGGCGCTGAGTAATAAGGACTTCATCGGGGAGACTCTTGGTGTGGAGCTTTCCGAGAGGTTGGAGGGAACATTGGCAGCGACAGCAATGGCCGCGGCGGGCGGCGCCCGGGTGTTCCGTGTTCACGAGGTGGCGTCCACCCGTCGAGTCGTCGACATGGTGGCCGCGATCCAGGGACGCCGTGCCCCGGTACGTACGGTTCGAGGTCTGGCATGAGCATCACCGGTGCGGGCCCGACCCGCGTATGGGCAGACGCCAACAGTTGGGACCATCCGAGTTGGACGGTCGCCGAGCTCGAACGGGCGAAGGGTGGCCGAACCGTCTCGGTGGTGTTGCCCGCACTCAACGAAGAGGACACCGTTGCCGCGGTGGTCGACACCATTCATCCGTTGCTCGGTGGCCTGGTCGACGAGTTGATCGTTCTCGATTCCGGTTCGACCGACAGAACCGCCGAGCGTGCTCGCGCTGCTGGAGCAACGGTGATCAGTCGTGAGAGCGCGGTCCCGTCCATCCCGCCGACTGCGGGCAAAGGTGAGGTGCTCTGGCGTTCGGTCGCCGCAACGACCGGCGATCTGATCGCATTCGTCGACTCCGATCTCATCAATCCCGATCCGGCGTTCGTGCCCAAACTGCTGGGGCCACTGCTCACGGTTGACGGCATCCATCTGGTGAAGGGCTACTACCGCCGTCCGCTGCGCGTGAGCGGCACGGAGGATGCCAACGGCGGCGGGCGAGTCACGGAATTGGTTGCGCGGCCCATGTTGGCCGCGCTGCGGCCGGAACTCACGTCGGTACTGCAACCGCTTGGCGGTGAATACGCGGGCACCCGTGAGCTGCTGTCCGCTGTCCCGTTTGCGCCCGGCTACGGCGTCGAGATCGGTTTGCTGCTCGACACGTACGACACGTTGGGGCTGGCGGCGATCGGTCAGGTCAATCTCGGTGTGCGCAAGCATCGCAACCGGCCGCTCGCCGACCTCGGTGTGATGAGCCGGCAGATCATCGGAACGATGCTCCGGCGGTGCGGGATCGAGGATTCGGGTGCCGGGTTGACCCAATTCCTGGTCGACGGCGATTCTTTCGTGCCCGAGACCACCGAGGTTTCGCTACTCGATCGACCCCCGATGAATTCGATAGTGCGCACCGCGGGGGTCTGACCGCTCACACTCGGGTATGGGAGTATCGGTCCATGATGACGATCCTCCTGTACCTGATTGTCATGGCTCTGGTCGGCGCGATGATCTTCCTCGCCGCCAGCGCTGTGTTCGGGCGCTCGGAAGAGCTGCCGCCGCTGCCTCCTGGCACGACGGCGACCGTACTCCCGGCAGAGGACGTCACCGGGGCGGATGTCGACGCGCTGCGTTTTCAGCAGGTGCTGCGTGGCTACAAGGCGAGTGAAGTGGATTGGGCCCTGCATCGCCTCGGGTTGGAAATCGATTCTCTGCGTGCACAACTGGGCCGTGACGAGCGGTGTGAGGTCCTGGTGAAAGCGGATGCTCCGGCCAAGGCCGAAGCATCGCAGGAGGAGCCTGAGACCGTATCCGAATCGAAGGATTCCCAGGGCTGATGGCCGACGGACTCGTTCGGTGCGGCTGGGTGGTCGAGACGCCCGGCGACACGCTCTACCGCGACTATCACGACGAGGAGTGGGGGCGTCCTCTGCACGGGCGCGACGAACTGTTCGAACGACTCGCCCTCGAAGCATTCCAATCGGGACTTTCGTGGATCACGATTCTGCGCAAACGCGAGGCGTTCCGCGAAGCCTTCGACGGGTTCGATCCGGACAAGGTCGCAGCGTACGGAGTTGCGGATGTCGAGAGATTGCTCTCCGATGCCGCGATCGTCCGCAATCGCGCGAAGATCGAGGCGACGATTTCCAACGCCCGAGTGCTCGTGAATTCGCCCGATCTGGACCTCGATTCGTTACTCTGGTCGTTCTCGCCGCCTCGACGCACCAGAAGACTGACATCAATTGCAGAGGTTCCCGCGGTCACTCCCGAGTCGACTGCCATGGCTAAGGAACTCAAGCGGCGCGGGTTCAAGTTTGTGGGTCCTACCACGGCTTATGCGCTCATGCAGGCCACCGGAATGGTCGATGATCACGTGGCCGATTGCTGGGTTCCGGCGCAGGTGTGACGGTCGACTGAACACCCCTAAATGTGACTCAGATTCCCGGTTCCCGCATCCATAGGGAACAATGGAGGGTACGAGCCTCGCTGATTGTTGGCGGGGCGCACCGTTAGTCGAGGCGCAGAGCAATGCAGCGCAGATCTGGAGGGAGCAGAGGATGGCGGCCATGAAGCCCCGGACCGGGGACGGTCCCCTCGAAGCAACCAAAGAGGGACGAGGAATCGTCATGCGGGTTCCACTCGAGGGTGGCGGACGCCTCGTCGTCGAGCTGACCCCGGATGAAGCTGCAGCGCTCGGTGTGGAACTCACGAACGTCACCAGCTAGTCGGGTCCAGGTTGTAGCAGTACGAACAACAGCACGTGATTGCACGCAGGCTCCGTATCCGTTTCGGTACGGGGCCTGAAGTGTGTGTGCGCACCGCCGGTAGCCGAAAGGACGGATCAATGCTTGCCGCCGTGATCGATCTTCTGTCCTGCCCGCAGTGTGCTGCTGATCTGGAATTGGTGGACGGCGCCGCCGAGTGCGACCGCGGACATCGATTCGATATCGCTCGCCAGGGTTACGTGAGCCTGATCAGTGGCGGTGCCACGAAGTTCACCGGCGACAGTGCCGAGATGATTGCCGCGCGTGCACGATTGCTCGGCGCCGGCCACTTCGGCCCGCTGATGGATGCCGTCACCCGGGCCTGCGCGACGACGGCGGGGTCGGACCCCGCGCGGATCGTCGAAATCGGCGCAGGCACAGGACAATACCTCGCACACGTCGTGGATTCGCTGCCTGATTCTCGGGCGATAGCGTTGGACGTGTCCAAGTTCGCGGCCCGGCGTGCCGCGAAGGTCCACGAAAGAATCGGTTCGATCGTCGCAGACGTCTGGCAACCACTACCCATTCGCGACGGAGCGCTCTCTCACGTGCTCTGTGTGTTCGCTCCTCGTAACGGTCCGCAGTCCCATCGAGTTCTCGCCGAAGACGGAGTTCTGGTGGTCCTGACGCCCACCGACAGGCATCTGCGCGAGCTGATCGACATTCTCGCGATGGTCCGGGTCGACGACCGCAAAGTGGAACGTCTCGAATCGTCGATGGCCGGATACTTCGAGCGTGTGAGTAGCGACGAGGTCGAGTTCACGATGTCACTCTCACACCAGGACGTCCTCGACTTGGTGGGGATGGGACCGTCGGCGAGACACCTGACGCCCGCCGATCTGGCTGCCGCCGTGGCGAAGCTGCCGCAGCCGAGCACCGTCACCGCGTCGGCGACGGTCTCGACCTATCGCAAGATCTGACGCGGATCAGCGTCTCGTGACGGCGTCCGCGTAGACCTCGAGCGTCTGCTTGGCGATTTCGGCCCAGGAGAACTCGTCGATCGCACGGATCCTGCCCGCACGACCCATCGCGTCGGCGCCTTCTCGGTCGGCGACAACGGCATTGACGGTGGCCGCGAGCGATTCCTCGAATGCGTTCGGCTCGTAGGCGTTGTAGTGCACGAGTCGACCGGTGACGCCGTCGGCGACCACCTCGGGGATGCCGCCGACGTCGGAAGCGACCACGGCGGTCTCACACGCCATGGCTTCGAGATTGACGATCCCGAGGGGTTCGTACACCGAAGGGCAGACGAATACCGTTGCTGCCGAGAGTATTTCCCTGATCTGCTCGGTCGGAAGCATCTCGCGCACCCAGTAGACATTGCCCCGGTGCCGGGCGAGTTCGGCCACCGCCTTCTCCGTCTCGGCGGCGATCTCCGGCGTATCGGGAGCGCCGGCGCACAGCACGAGCTGAATCTCCGGGTCGAAGTGGTGGGCTGCCGCGACGAGGTGCCCGACGCCCTTCTGCCTCGTGATGCGTCCGACAAAGGCCACGATGGGTTTCGCCGGGTCGACGCCGATCGACGCGAGTGCGGACTGTGCTCCCGGCGCAGATCCCCCGGGATGCCATACCTCGGTGTCGATTCCGTTGCGCACTACGTGAACGCGACTCGGATCGACAGCGGGATACGCGTCGAGGACGTCGAGTCGCATACCGGAACTGACGGCGATGATCGCGTCTGCGTGCTCGACGGCGTTGCGTTCGGACCACGACGAGATCCGATAGCCGCCGCCTAGCTGTTCGGCCTTCCACGGGCGTCTGGGCTCGAGTGAGTGCGCGGTGAGGATGTGCGGCACGTCGTAGAGAGCCGACGCGAGATGCCCGGCCAGTCCGGTGTACCAGGTGTGGGAGTGGACGATGTCGACACCGGCCGCGGCGTCCGCCATGCGCAGTTCGGTGGAGAGCGTCGTCAGGGCCGGGTTGGATCCGGCGAGAGCGGGGTCGGGAGAGTGGACGATCGCGCCTTCGCGCGGGGCGCCCATGCAGTGCACGTCGACCTCGCACAGCCGTTTCATCTGAGCGACGAGCTCGGTTACGTGTACTCCTGCGCCGCCGTAGATCTCCGGCGGGTATTCCTTGGTCATCATCGCGACTCGCACGCGCTAAACCTAACCGCCCGTGGTCGATCCGGCTACCGATCACGTTATCCCCGGCCGTTCGGAGGGGGACACGATCGGACCTCTCGGACTGCTTCGCTAGCGGGAGTTCACCAGTGCGGATAGGTTAGCGGTGTGAGAAGCCAGCCGCATGTGCTTGGAATCGTGCTCGCCGGGGGCGAGGGCAAACGCTTGTATCCGCTGACCGCGGACAGAGCGAAGCCCGCAGTGCCCTTCGGAGGTGCATATCGACTTATCGACTTCGTGTTGAGCAACCTTGTCAACGCGGGATATCTGCGTATTTGTGTGTTGACGCAATACAAGTCACATTCACTCGACCGCCACATTTCGCAGACGTGGCGATTGTCCGGGTTCGCGGGTGAGTACATCACCCCGGTCCCGGCCCAGCAGCGGCTCGGGCCGCGCTGGTACACCGGCAGTGCCGACGCAATCCTGCAGTCGCTCAATCTCGTTTACGACGAGGACCCCGAGTACATCGTGGTTTTCGGTGCCGACCACGTGTACCGGATGGATCCGGAACAGATGGTTCAGCACCACATCGAATCCGGGGCAGGCGTGACGGTCGCGGGTATTCGTGTACCGCGAAGTGAGGCTTTTGCTTTCGGCTGCATCGACAGTGACGAGTCCGGACGCATCACCCAGTTCCTGGAAAAGCCCGCCCATCCTCCCGGGACACCGGACGACCCCAATTCGACGTTCGCGTCCATGGGTAACTATGTGTTCACCACCAAGGTGCTCGTGGACGCCATCCGCGCTGATTCAGAGAATTCCGATTCCGATCACGACATGGGCGGAGACATCATTCCCGCCTTGGTCGCCGCGGGTGAGGCGTCGGTCTACGACTTCAAGGACAACGTCGTTCCCGGTGCCACCGATCGAGACCGCGGCTACTGGCGTGACGTCGGTACCCTCGACGCCTTCTACGACGCTCACATGGACCTGGTGTCGGTGCACCCGATCTTCAATCTCTACAACCGTCGCTGGCCCATCCGCGGCGCCACCGAGAATCTCGCGCCCGCAAAGTTCGTGAAGGGCGGACTCGCGCAGGAATCGGTGGTCGGTGCTGGGTCGATCCTGTCCGCGGCGACCGTGCGCAATTCGGTACTCAGTTCCAACGTGATGATCGAGGACGGTGCGACCGTCGAGGGCAGCGTGCTGATGCCGGGTGTGCGCATCGGCAAGGGTGCCGTCGTACGGCGAGCGATCCTCGACAAGAACGTCGTCGTCGGTGACGGCGAAATCATCGGCGTCGATCTCGAACGTGACCGCGAACGATTTGCCGTCAGTCAGGGTGGCGTCGTCGCCATCGGTAAGGGCGTCTGGATCTAGAGCTTGCTCGCGCAGAGGAGGCCGTCACCGAGGGGGAGGAGGACTCGAATGAGTCGCTCGTCCTCGGTCACGGCCTTTGCCGCTTCTCGGACCGCAACCGTTGTCGCGTCGCGTGCGGAGCTGTCGGCAACGCGGCCGTCGGCCAGGGCGTTGTGCAGAACGATGACACCGCCGGAGCGCAGCAGGCGGACACCTTCGCGGACGTAGTGCGGGTGGTCGATCGCGGCGCAGTCGACGAATACCAGGTCGTAGCCGCCGTCGGCGAGCCGGGGAAGCACGTCGAGAGCCCGTCCGTTGATCAGGCGAGTGCGTGCCGGAGCGATTCCGCTTTCGCGGAAGGTCAGCTTGGCGGCCCGCTGATGTTCGGGTTCGCTGTCGATCGTGGTCAGGACGCCGTCGTCGCGCATTCCGTGCAGAAGCCACAGGCTGCTCACGCCGGCTCCGGTACCCACCTCGACGGCCGTCTTCGCGTCGAGCATCCTCGCGAACATCGCGAGCGTCGCACCGACGGCGGGCGTCACCGGATGGGCTCCGAGATCCAGCGCTCGATCTCGCGCCGCGGTCAAAATCTCGTCCTCGGAAACTACGTCCTCGACGTGGCGGAGTATCTGTTCGGCGTGGGTCACGCTCATGAGGTTATCGGGCGGTTCGGATTGTCGCTGCAAGGCGCGCAGTCACCAGGATTCTCAGGAATCCCTCAGGCTCCTCATATGGCGTGCACACCGCGATGAGAAAAGGTGTATACATCGCCGGATCGAAGATCGCACGGCGGTATCGATTTCTACCAAGTTGATCTTTCGCAGCTCGGTGATCGGGAACAAATCACAGCATCGGCTGGTTCTCCCGAATATCGCGCATCACGTGATTCGGACAACGCGGTGATCGAACTACGCGATCCCGAGCAGGAGGATCAACTTATTTACCAGGTCAACGACGAGCCTCGCCCTCGAGAGTCGGAAGTTTTGACGACGGAATCGGCTGTGGATTCCGAATTGATCGGCACTGCTGTGTTCGATGCAACTGGTGAGAAGTCCTCCATGCCGTCTTGGGACGAACTCGTGCGTCAGCACGGTGACCGGGTGTACCGCCTGGCCTACCGGTTGTCAGGCGATGCCCAGGATGCCGAGGACTTGACGCAGGACACCTTCATCCGGGTGTTCCGCTCGCTCTCCGATTATCAGCCCGGAACTTTCGAGGGCTGGTTGCACCGCATCACCACAAACCTGTTCCTCGACATGGTTCGCCGACGCAATCGCATCCGTATGGAAGCGCTGCCCGAGGACTACGACCGCGTTCCCTCGCCCGGTCCCGACCCCGAGCAGATCTACCACGACGCGCGCCTCGACGCAGGTCTGCAAGCCGCACTGGACTCGCTCGCACCTGAATTTCGTGCCGCTGTCGTGCTCTGTGACATCGAAGGTCTGTCGTACGAGGAAATCGGTGCCACACTGGGAGTGAAGCTCGGAACGGTTCGTAGCCGTATCCATCGTGGGCGACAGGCGATTCGTGATCATCTGGCAGCGCAGCGCGCAGCCGAATCCGAACTCGTCGGTTTCTGACGGTCGGGTTCGAGCTACAGAGCGGGACGTGGTCAATCACCTGGAGGGACGAATGACGGAGGCGCGGGCACATCGCCAGTTCGGTTCGACCGAACATCTGGCCAGCGAGGCAATCGCTGCCTACGTCGACGGAGAACTCCGAATGCAGGCCTACTTGCGGGCCTCGCATCACATCTCGATCTGTGCCGAGTGCGCTGCGGCCGTCGATGCTCAGCAGCAGGCACGTGGTGCGCTGCGTCGAAGCGGCGAGATGACGATGCCGTTGTCCCTGGTGGGACTTCTCAGCCAGATTCCTTCGTGCAACAGTCCGACTACCGGGCCGAATTCGGAAAACGCCGACAGTTCCGTCGGTAATCAACCCGCCGGCTTCTCCACCATCAGCAAGAGGTTGTCCCGTCGCTGGCGCAAATGACGCCGCGCGCCAGCTTCCCGGCGCGGATCAGTGATACTGGACCATGTGACTGACGGAAAAAGGGGGCACTCCGGAGTGAGTTCGGATTCTTCGGCAAACGGTTCGGTGGACAGACCGGCAGATGCGCCGGTTCTCGACCCCCGTCCGGTCTATCGACCCCAGATCGATCCGGCCTCGCGCCAGGTGTTCGGTCGGCCGAGTGGAGTCGAGGGCTCGTTCACTCCGGTGGCCGCGCGATCGACTCCGTCCTCCGATGTCGTGATCGGGACTCCGGACCCGGTTCTGGCCGAAGCGTTCGGACGACCCGCAGACGCCACCGAGTCGATCGGTCGCGATCCCGATGCGACGGCGAACAACACGCCCGACGAAGAACCGCCGCGTGATCCGTGGCGTGATCCTGAATCCGCCGTCTCGCTGGGCAAGCCCGCAGAGTCCGAGGCGCCGGTGCAGTTGCCTCCCGCCCAGAAACTCGACGTGCGTGAGCTGTTGTTCGGTCGCAAGGTCGCCCCCTCGGCACTGGCCGCGCTTGCGGGCATGGCGCTTGTCATCGCTCTCGTCGGTGGGTTGCTTGCCACTGTCATCACTGCCGATCGCAGTTCACTCACCAGCTCACGTGTCACGCTCGTTCAATCCGGCGGTGGGGAACAGCCGGAGTCTCAGGTGGCGAAGGTCGCCGACGCGGTACTGCCATCAGTGGTGTCGATTCAGGTCGCCGTCGGCGACCAGGGCAGCACGGGTTCCGGTGTGGTCATCGACGGCGCCGGATACATCGTCACCAACAACCACGTGATCTCCTCGGCCGTTCCGCCCGCTCAGGACGCGAAGATCCAGGTGATCTTCTCCGACGGAACCAAGACCGACGCCCAGATCGTCGGACGTGACGTCAAGACAGACCTCGCAGTGCTCAAGGTGTCGGCGAACAATCTGACGGTCGCTCAGCTCGGAAAATCCGAGGATGTTCAGGTGGGCGACGACGTCGTCGCCGTCGGCTCACCGCTCGGATTGAGCAAGACCGTCACCCGCGGAATCGTCAGTGCACTGAACCGGCCTCTGCGGTTGTCGGGTGAAGGCACCGACACCAACGCCGTCATCGACGCCGTCCAGACCGACGCGGCGATCAACCACGGCAACTCCGGTGGTGCGCTCGTCGACGACGAAGCCCGCGTCATCGGCATCAACACCGCAATGCTCAGTGAGTCCGGCGGTTCGGTCGGGCTCGGCTTCGCGATTCCGATCGACACGGTGACCGAGGTGGCGCAGACCATCATCCGCGACGGCAAGGTTCATCACCCCGACATCGGCGTGAATGCCCGCACCGCGGTCAACGACGCGACCAGTGGTGCGGCAGTGGCCAATGTCCGCGACGGCAGCCCCGCTCAACGTGCGGGGATCGTCGAGGGGGACGTCATCGTCAAGGTCGGTGACCGACCGGTGACAAGCGCCGACGAATTGGTGGTTGCGGTCAACGCGACGACCGTCGACCAACCCGTCAACGTTCAGTTGATCCGCGACGGACGGCAGGTCGACATTTCGGTCACGCCGGTGTCGGACTGATCGGCCCCTGCGATCTTCCTGTGAGGTTGATCCGGACATGCGCGCACCGAGCGAGCACACAGTAGGCTGACCCTGTGTTTGGCAACATCGGTTGGGGCGAGTTCATGATCCTCCTCGTAGCGGCTCTGGTCATCTTGGGACCTGAGCGGCTTCCTGGTGCGGTCTCCTGGGTCACGAAATCCCTGAGGCAGGTGCGCGAATATGCTTCGGGCGCTTCCAATCAGCTCAAGGAAGAACTGGGCACCGATTTCGAGGATCTGCGTAAACCGCTCGCAGATCTGAACAAGCTGCGCGGAATGACGCCGCGCGCTGTGATCACCCAGCACCTCCTCGACGGCGACGACTCCATCTTCACGGGCAACTTCGACAAGAAGCCGCAGAGCGGAGTGCAGGAGCCGAAGACGATGTCGAAGGACAAGCCACTCACCGCCGGCGAACGTCCTCCTGTGGACTTCGACGCAACCTAGATTCGACATACGCAAGGGCGCCTGTCACCGATCGGTGACAGGCGCCCTTCCGTATGAGGGGGTTCTACAGGTTGCGAACCGTGTTGATACCGAGCGACATTCCGGCCAGCCCGCGCTGACGGACGGCCAACTTGTCGGCGATGTCCTTGAGTGCGATGGCTGCGGGTGAATCGGGAGCGCTGAGGACGATCGGCGTCCCGGCGTCGCCTGCCTCGCGGACGGACGGATCCAGCGGGATCTGTCCGAGAAGCGGAACCTTGGCGCCGACGGCCTTCGTGAGGCGATCGGAGACGGTCTGCCCGCCGCCTTCGCCGAAGACGTCCATACGGGTGCCGTCGGGAAGTTCGAGCCACGACATGTTCTCGACGACGCCGGCGACGCGCTGGCGGGTCTGCAGGGCGATGGCGCCCGCTCGCTCGGCGACCTCGGCAGCGGCCTGCTGCGGTGTGGTGACGACCAGGATCTCGGCGCTCGGGATGAGCTGAGCCACCGAGATGGCGATGTCACCGGTGCCGGGCGGCAGATCGAGCAGCAGCACGTCCAGATCGCCCCAGAACACGTCGGCGAGGAACTGCTGGAGTGCGCGGTGAAGCATCGGTCCGCGCCAGACGACAGGAGTGTTGCCCTGGGTGAACTGCGCGATGGAGATCATCTTCACGTCGTGTGCAACCGGCGGCATGATCATGCGCTCGACCTGAGTGGGCTTGGCGTCGGTGCCGAGCATGCGGGGGATCGAGTGACCGTAGATATCCGCGTCGAGTACGCCGACAGACAGTCCGCGCGCGGCCATTGCTGCCGCGAGATTGACTGTCACACTGGACTTTCCGACGCCCCCCTTGCCGGAGGCCACGGCGTAGACGCGGGTGAGTGAACCCGGCTGGGCGAACGGGATGACGGGTTCGGCGGAATCGCCGCGAAGCGACTTGCGGAGCTCGGTCCGCTGAGCGTCGTCCATGACGTCGAGTTCGACGCGAATCGCGCCGACCCCGGCGACATCGGCGACGGCCTTGGTGACGCGTTCGGTGATCTCGGTGCGCATCGGGCAGCCGGCGGTCGTGAGATAGATGCCGATGTCGACGCTGTTGTCACTGGAGAGGGAGATCCCCTTGACCATCCCCAGTTCGGTGATGGGTTTGCGGATCTCTGGGTCCAGAACTCGCGCGAGCGCGGAGCGAACGTCGGACTCGGTCAGTACAGACATGACTCCATGGTAAGTCCAGGTAGGTCAGTGGATGCGCGGCAGGTCCGATGCGGCGGGCACGATGCCGGTGGAGTACCCGAGCGACCAGGCCAGAACGTTGGCGACGTAGGCGGCCGAGTTGTTGTAGCGGTGGATCGCGGAGGCAACCTGCGTGACGTCCTGCATGTTGAGTCCGCCGTCGCACAGGTACTTGCCGGTGGTCAGTGCGGAGTCGAAAAGGTTCTGCGGGTCGGCGATTCCGTCACCGTTGCCGTCACCGGCGTATTGGTTCCACGTGGACGGGATGAACTGCATCGGGCCGACTGCGCGGTCGTAGACGGTGTCGCCGTCGAGGGCGCCGCCGTCGGTGTCCATGATGACGGCCTGGCCGGGGAGGCTGCCGTTGAGTGGCAGGCCGATCACGGGCTTGTAGAGGTTGCCGTTCGCGTCGGCGTCCTTGCCGTCGTTGGCGTGGCCGGATTCGACGCGGCCGATACCGGCGAGGAGCGTCCAGTGCATGTTGCAGTTGGGCTTCTCGACAGCGAGGATTCGCTCGGCGTTCTGGTAGGCGGCGACGCTCACGCTCGGGATTCCGAGTGCGCCCTCGGCCATCGAGGCGGGGAGCGGGGGAGTTGCCTGCACGGGAGCCAGCGGCGCGGGTTCCGGCGCGGGGGCGGGAGCCGGCTCGGCGATTGCTTCGACGGCGGGCAGAATCTGCGCCTGCGGTTCCTGCGTGGCTTGTGCGGCGGTGTCCACCGTTTCGGCGGAGCTGGTGTTGAAGAACGGGACCTTGGGAGCGGCGCCGGCCGTGTTGGCTGCGGTGACGAGTCCGATAGGGATGAGTCCGGTGAGCGCGATGACCGAATTTCGACGGATGTGCGAATCTGTCTTCTTGCTGTGCCGACCCACTGTTTATGCCTCCTGAACCTCCGCGAGGAGGTTTTCCGTTCAACTGACGGAGTCGAGGCTACCTGATTTGTTGCGTTTCCGTTATTCAACCGTGATCTAGAAGGGCAGTTTGGGGCATATGCACTGTTCTTTCGTGATTTTTCGGTTACAGAGCGGGCATGCCGGGCAGGCCCGGGAAGAACGGCACGAATGCCGGAGCCGGGGCCGGAGCGGGCTCCGGTGCGGGTGCGGGTGCCGGTGCCGGTGCGGGCTCCGGAGAGGGGGCGGCGGGTGGAGAGGATTCCGCGGGAGCCGCGTCGGTGGTGGCGGGTGCCGTGGCGGCCACTGCCATGCCCGGGATCGTGCACGGCAGAAGGATGCCGTCCTGCAAGGCGTCGAGGGCTGCGGGGTCCGGAAGGATCACACACATGTCGTCGGGCCAGCGCCATCCCTCGGCCGTCAGAATCGGCCACACGAGACCCCGTGAGGTGAGGACGGGGAGCGGGATGATCGGACCGGGAGCCGCATTCCGGGCGGCGTTGGGTCCCGGAGCGGGGCTGGTCGGCATGACGCCCGGCGGGATCAGTGCCTGGATCTCGGGTGAGAGTGCAGGCATGTCCGGCAGACCCGGGAAGAGGGGAGTGGTGGTCGGGGTCGGCGTCGTCGACGCTGATTCCTTGTCGCCGGCCGCCGGATCGGTAGCCGCAGCCGCGGCGAGTACGGCCGAAGCGGCGGAGTCTGCCGAGGCGGCGGCGTTGATCGCGGAGCTGCCGGTGTTGATGCCCGAGGTGTACGGCAGCTGACCGGAAGGAATGACACCGTTCTTGTATGCCGTCGACCACATGATCACGTTTGCTGCGTAAGCGGCCGAGTTGTTGTATCGCAGAACAGCTTTGGTCTCCTGGGCGACATCGCGCAGGTTGAGTCCGCCGCTGCAGAGGTACTTCGCTGCCGAGAGCGCCGCATCGAAGACGTTGTTGGGGTCCTTGATTCCGTCCCCGTTGCCGTCGCTGGCATATCCGGCCCAGGTGGCCGGAATGAACTGCATCGGCCCGACGGCGCGGTCGTGAGTGGGGTCGCCGTCGATCGCGCCCTTGTCGGTGTCCCGAATGACTTCGTTGCCTGCCAGCCGTCCGTCGAGGACGGGGCCGAGGATCGGGGTGACTGTCGTACCCACCGAGGTCGTCTTGCCGCCGTTGGCGTGACCGGATTCGATGCGTCCGATGCCGGCCAGAAGATGCCAGGGGATTCCGCATCCCGGTGCCTCGGTCATCATCACCAGCTCCGCGGAGCGGTACGCGTTCAGGACGATCTCGGGGATGCCCAGAGAGGTGAGGACGACGGCCGCAGCGTTAGGCGCTGCCGGGGCGCCGGCGACCGTATCGCTGGGCGGGGCCGATCTTTGCGTTCGGACCGTGCGGGGCGTCGGGAGGAAGTCGACAGAGTCCGACTGCGCAATCGAGGCGGAGCCCGCCAGTGCGATCGGAACCTGTGACCCTCCGGTCGGTGCGCTTCCGGCAGTGAGGGCCGCTGGACCTGTTACGACGAGCAGTCCCCCCACCAGTGTGGATGCTGCAATCATTCCGCGTACTCGCACGATTCCCCTTTGCTGGCGCTCCCGCTCCGGAGTACCCACCGTGATATCCATATTGCTGTGACTTACGTTACATATCGGTCACGGTGCGTGCAGCAAAACTCAGCGAACGCTCAGCTAGTTGTGACTTTGTTTCGCAGTATTCGAGTCACGGTGCTTCTTCTTCGGGGTCGGTTCGCCGTCGGCAGCAAGGATCGACTTGATCTCCTCGAGCTCCCGTCGCAGGTAGTCGCGGGTGGCAACCTCGCCGACGGCGATACGCAGAGCTGCGAGTTCTCGGGCGAGGAATTCGGTATCCGCCTTGGTTTGCTCGGCGCGTGAGCGGTCCTCCTCGAGCGAGACCCGGTCGCGGTTCTCCTGACGGTTCTGGGCCAGGAGGATCAGCGGCGCCGCGTAGGCGGCCTGGGTGGAGAAGGCCAGGTTGAGCAGGATGAACGGGTACGGGTCCCACTGCAGGGCCACCGCGAACACGTTGATCAGGATCCAGACGATCACGATGATCGTCTGGATTGCGAGATAACGCCCGGTGCCGAGGAAGCGGGCGATGCGTTCACTGACGCGCCCGACAGCTTCGACGTCGAAATCGAGATTGAACCGGCGGCTTCCGCGGGGCGTTTCCAGTCGTTGCCGTGCGGTCGTGCTCGACGCCCGTTCGCTCATCGGAGTAGTTCCTCGTCGTCGGAGTAATCCTCACGCCAGTCTTCCGGCAGGAGGTGATCGAGCACGTCGTCGACCGTCACGGCCCCGATCAGGTGGTTCTCGTCGTCCACGACCGGCCCGCATACCAAGTTGTACGTCGCGAAATATCGGGTGACCGACGCCAACGAGTCGTCCGGGGCCAACCGGGGCATGTCGGTGTCGAGTAGTCCGCCTACCAGGCTGGCGGGAGGCTCGCGGAGAAGCTTCTGCAAGTGGACGCAGCCGAGATACCGCCCGGTCGGAGTCGCCGTCGGCGGACGTACGACGAAGACCATGCTCGACAGCGCCGGGGTCACGTCGTAGTTGCGGGCGCGGGCAAGGGCCTCCGCGACCGTCGTCGAGGCCGTCAGTACCACCGGTTCGGGCGTCATCAGACCACCGGCAGTGTCCGGGGAATGCTCGAGCAGGCGTCGAACAGGTTCGGAATCCTGCGGGTCCATCAACTGAAGCAGTGACTCGGCCTCGGTTTCGGGCAGCTCGCCCAACAGGTCGGCGGCGTCGTCGGGATCCATCGCTTCGAGTAGATCGGCGGCACGTTCGACTTCCAGGTGCATCAGCAGATCGGTCTGGTCGTCCGCCGGCAGTTCCTGCACGACGTCGGCGAGGCGTTCGTCGTCGAGCGCCACGGCCAGTTCGTGGCGGCGCTTCTCCGGCAGTTCGCGCATGGCGTTGGCCACATCGGCGGGTCGCATGCCTTCGTACTGGAGAAGCAGGTGAGCTACGCCCTGGCCGGGGAGTGAGAGGTCGCTCTGGGTGAGGCCGGCGACGTGCTGCCAGTCGACGATGTGAATCGCCGCGCGTCGACCGAGGCGTCCGCGATGGCCGCGAACCGCGACCTTGGAGACCACCCAGTCTCGCGTCCGCGTCGATTCGATTCCGAGATCGACGACTATCGTGTCGACGCCGTGAAGCTCCTCGAGTTCCGGGTCGTCCACGCGCACATGCGAATCGAGTACCTGCGCCAGAGCGAGCACTTCGCCCGGGCGCTGGTTGAAGCGCCGCAGACTGACGTTGCCGGTGGTGAGGGTGACTGCACTCGGTTCGATTGCTGTCACACGCAACATCGGAACGAAAATACGTTTGCGCGTGAACATTTCGATCACCAGACCGAGAACCCGCGGTTGCTGGCGTCCGATACGGACCGTGATGACGACGTCGCGCACACGACCGATCGATTCGCCGTCCGGGCCGAGTACAACCAGGCCGGCAAGCCTGGCTGCAAATACCTTGCCTGCTGCTGCCATGATTGCAAGGCTAATTCGTCCAGCGTCAAAATCTGCAACGGCGCCACCGAAAATCGAGAAGGGCAGTCCGCAATGACTTCACGCAACCGTTCCCGTCGATCGGTATTGGCAGTTCCCGGCAGCAGTCGGAAGATGATCGACAAGGCGAAGGGATTGCCCGCCGACGAGATCTTTCTCGACCTCGAAGATGCGGTGGCGCCGCTGGCGAAGCAGGCGGCCAGGGAGTCGATCGGCGACGCGTTGGCCGAGGACGGGTGGGGCAAACAGGTCAAGGTCGTCCGGGTCAACGACTGGACCACCGAATGGACGTATGCCGACGTCGTGGAGGTGGTGGGCCGCGCCGGAGCGCATCTGGACGCCATTCTGCTGCCCAAGGTTCCCGATGCGAGTCACGTCCAGGCGCTCGATTTGTTGTTGACGCAGGTCGAGAAGGCCAACGGTCTCGAGGTCGGCAAGATCGGGATCGAACCGCAGATCGAGAACGCGATCGGCTTGACCAACATCGACGCGATCGCCACCGCGAGTCCCCGCGTCGAGGCGCTCGTGTTCGGCCCGGCCGACTTCATGGCGAGCTTGAACATGCGAACTCTGGTCGTCGGTGAGCAACCGGACGGCTACGACCGCGGTGACGCGTATCACCACATCCTGATGACCATCTTGATGGCCGCGCGGGCGCACGGCGTCCAGGCCATCGACGGGCCGTACCTGCAGATCCGCGACGTCGAGGCTTTCACTCGGTCGGCTGCGCGAACGGCAGCGCTCGGTTTCGACGGCAAGTGGGTTCTGCACCCCACGCAGATCGAGGCGGCCAACGAGGTGTTCAGTCCGCGCCAATCCGATTACGACCGTGCGGAACTCATCTTGGACGCGTACGCGTTCCACACCTCGGCTGCCGGGGGAGGGCGGGGCGCCGTCATGCTCGGCGACGAGATGATCGACGAGGCGAGTCGCAAGATGGCACTGGTGATTTCGGCCAAGGGCCGCGCCGCGGGGATGACGCGCACCTCGGAATTCACGCCGCCCGAACACGCCTGACGCTCGCATAGCCGAACGAATCAGGTCTGTAAAGGGCACAATAGGGGGTAGATGTACTTGCGTCATCCGCGTGGATGACGTGCCCGAAAAGAGGAGCGCAGCCAGCCATGTCCAATCCGCTCGGTCAATCGTCGAATGGGTCGCGCCGTGGAGCGTTGCCGACACCGCCTTCGGGATGGCCCATCGGGTCGTACCCCACCTACGCCGAGGCGCAGCGCGCAGTCGATTACCTCTCCGATCAGGAATTCCCGGTTCAGGACGTCACTATCGTCGGCGTGAACCTGATGCAGGTCGAGCGAGTTCTCGGTCGGTTGACGTGGGCCAAGGTGATCGGTGGCGGCATCGTCTCCGGTGCTTGGCTCGGTGTCTTCTTCGGCCTGGTGCTCGGAATCGTCACCGGTGGTTTCCTCGCTCCGCTGATCGCGGGCATCGTGGGCGGCATCATCTTCGGTGTCATCTCCACGACGATTCCGTACGCCGCGACGCGTGGGCAGCGGGACTTCGCCTCGACGATGCAGTTGGTCGCCGGACGTTACGACGTACTGTGTGAGCCCAAGACGGCGGAGTCGGCGCGCGACCTGCTCGCCAAGCTCGCCATCTGACATTCTCGCTCGGGCTGCCAACTTGTGTGATCTCGGTTACTTTATGTACACGCGGGCGAGGTAGTACTCGCTTCCCGTGACCGTTTGCCGGACAAGGAAATAGGTTCCTTCTCCGGCAAAAGTGCCGATGTGTGGTGCGTCGGCCAGCCGTAACGACTGCGCCGTCTCGCCGCCCGAGGAGGACGGCTGTGCAGAACAAGAGATCGCGGGCGGGGCAGAACGAGAGATCGCGGGCGGGACAGAAGAAGAAATTGCGGGCGGGGCTGCTCGGCGCGGCAACATTGTTGTTGGCGCCCTTGCTCAGTGCGTGCGGATCGGACAATGACGACGGCGTGGTGCTGTCCTTCTACACCGCTGCCGACGGCGCCGAGCAGTATGCGGAGGCCGCCGCCAATTGTTCGGCGGCGTCGAACGGCGCGTACCGGGTCGAGCAGAAAACTCTGCCCAAGGGTGCCGACGACCAGCGACTTCAGTTGGCCCGGCGTCTGACCGGCAATGACAAGTCACTCGATCTGATGACGCTCGACGTGGTGTGGACTGCCGAATTCGCCGAAGCGGGATGGGCATTGCCGCTTCCTGACGACGTGGCGGCCGAGGTCAGCAACGGGACGCTCGAGGGTCCGCTGGAGTCGGCGAAGTGGCAGGACCAGCTCTATGCGGCGCCATTGAACACCAACACCCAATTGCTCTGGTATCGAAAGGATTTGATGCCGGACGGGCAACCACCCCAAACCTGGGATCAGATGATCGACATCTCCGAAGGCCTGGCCGCGGAGGGGCGCCCCAGCTGGATCGGTGTGCAGGGCAAGCAGTACGAAGGATTGATGGTCTGGTTCAACACCCTTCTCGCCAGTGCCGGCGGATCGGTGGTGGGGCCGGACGGAACAACCGTGACGGTGGCCGACGGTGATGCTGCCCAGCAGGCGCTGACCGTCATGAAGCGCGTCGCTACCGCCAAGGGTGCGGATCCCTCGATCTCGCAGGGGGATGAAGCGTCGTCGCGACTGGGTATGGAGAGCGGCAAATCTGCCTTCCAGGTCAACTGGCCATTCGTGCTGCCCGGCATCATGGAGAATGCCGAGAAGGGCGATCTGCCTTACATCGACGACAAGGGCAACGTCACCAGTGAGAACACCGGAAACACGGTGCTCACGGTGAACGGAGAACGGAATTTCCTTGCCGCTCCGTATCCCTCGGTGATCGAGGGTAAGCCGGCCGAGGTCACGATCGGCGGCTTCAACGTGGCGGTGGCCAAGACCAGCCAGCATCCGGACCTCGCTTTCGATGCGCTGACCTGTCTGCGTAACGAGGAGAATCAGCGCAACAACGCGGTAGCCGGTGGCGTTCCGCCGACTCTCGAGAGCCTGTACGACGACCCGGCGTTCCAGGAGGCGTACCCGGCGTGGCGTGAGGTTCGCGACAGCCTGGACACCGCTTCGGTTCGGCCGGTTTCTCCTGCCTATCAGAGTATTTCGACGCTCATCACTGCCACGCTGAACCCTGTGGGAAACATCGATCCGGAATCGACCGTGAACGATCTTGCCGAGCAGGTACGCAAGGCAGTCAATTCCGAGGGGCTGATTCCGTGACGATCGACAGCGAAAATTCGGGAGCTGCACCAACAGTCGCGACGCCATCGCCGGAGCCGAAGCACTCCGCGAAGTCGAAGATGTCCGACGGAAAGGCGGCTGAGCGTCGACTCGGTCTCTGGCTGGTGGCCCCGGCCGCGATTCTCATGATCGCGGTGACCGCGTATCCGGTGGTCTACGCCGTTTGGCTGAGTTTGCAGCGCTACGACCTGCGCTTCCCGGATCAACGAAAGTTCGTGTGGTTCGACAACTACGTGTCGGTGCTGACCGACGGTTACTGGTGGCAAGCGTTCGCGGTGACGACGTCGATCACGGTTGTCTCGGTCGTCATCGAGTTCGTTCTCGGACTGACCATCGCACTGGTGATGCACCGAACGATCGTGGGTAAGGGGCTCGTCCGCACCGTTGTGCTCATCCCGTACGGCATCGTCACCGTCGCGGCGGCATACAGCTGGTACTACGCGTGGACGCCGGGGACCGGCTACCTCGCCAATCTCCTGCCCGACGGCAGTGCGCCGCTCACCGACCAGATCCCGTCGCTCGCGATCATCGTCCTTGCCGAGGTCTGGAAGACGACGCCGTTCATGGCGCTGCTCCTGCTCGCCGGCTTGGCGCTCGTGCCCGATGACCTTCTCAAGGCGGCTCAGGTGGACGGCGCCGGCGCGTGGACCCGGTTGGTACGCATCATCCTTCCGCTGATGAAGCCCGCCATCCTCGTCGCTCTGCTGTTCCGCACACTCGACGCGTTCCGCATCTTCGACAACATCTACGTGCTGACGAAGGGAGCGAACGACACCGGGTCGGTGTCGATTCTGGGTTACGACAATCTGTTCAAGGCATTCAACTTGGGTATCGGATCCGCGATCAGCGTGCTGATCTTCGTGTGTGTGGCAGTGATCGCGTTCATCTTCATCAAACTTTTCGGTGCTTCGGCTCCCGGATCCGATACGGAAGGACGCTGACATGACCGTGACTCCCAGACTCAAGATCAGCTGGTCCGTCGTCAACCTTCTGGTCTTGCTGTACGCGTTGGTTCCCGTCCTGTGGATTGCGAGCCTGTCCTTCAAGCCCGCCGGAACCATCAAGGACGGCAAGTTCATTCCGGAGAAGTGGACCCTGGACAACTACCGAGGAATCTTCGACACCAGCGCCTTCACCAGTGCTCTGATCAACTCTATCGGCATCGGACTCATCTCGACGGTCATCGCCGTGGTGATCGGAACCATGGCTGCTTACGCGATTGCGCGCCTGGATTTTCCGGGCAAGAAGCTGCTGGTGGCTGTTGCCCTGCTGATCGCGATGTTCCCGCAGATTTCATTGGTGAGCCCGCTGTTCGACATCGAACGACGGCTCGGACTCTTCGACACCTGGGCCGGACTCATCCTGCCGTACATCACCTTTGCGTTGCCGTTGGCGATCTACACGCTCTCGGCATTCTTCAAAGAGATTCCTTGGGAACTCGAGAAGGCGGCGCAGATGGACGGCGCGACGCCGGGGCAGGCGTTCCGGAAGGTGGTAGCTCCGCTCGCCGCGCCCGGCATCGTCACGGCGGGCATTCTGGTGTTCATCTTCTGCTGGAACGATCTGTTGTTCGCGATCTCGCTGACGTCGACCGAACGCTCCATCACCGCCCCTGCGGCCATCGCAAACTTCACCGGCGCTTCACAATTCGAGGAGCCCACCGGGTCGATCGCCGCGGCCGCCATGGTCATCACCATTCCGATCATCATCTTTGTTCTGTTCTTCCAACGTCGTATCGTGGCCGGGCTTACTTCCGGCGCAGTGAAGGGATAAGCCTGTGGCCGAGATCGTGCTGGACAAGGTGACCAAGCTGTACCCGGACGGAGCCAAGGCGGTCAGTGATGTCGACATCACCATCGCCGACGGAGAATTCATCATTCTCGTGGGCCCGTCCGGTTGTGGAAAATCCACGACTCTCAACATGATTGCCGGGCTGGAAGACATTTCGACCGGTGAGTTGCGGATCGCGGGTGAACGCGTCAACGAACGCGCCCCCAAGGACCGCGACATCGCGATGGTCTTCCAGTCGTATGCGCTGTATCCGCACATGACGGTGCGCCAGAACATCGCGTTCCCGTTGACCTTGGCGAAGATGTCCAAGGACGAGATCAACGCCAAGGTCGACGACGCTGCGCGGGTCCTCGACCTCACCCAGCATCTCGATCGCAAACCGGCGAACCTGTCGGGCGGTCAGCGTCAGCGTGTGGCGATGGGACGCGCAATCGTGCGCAGCCCGAAGGCGTTTCTCATGGACGAGCCGCTTTCCAACCTGGACGCCAAACTGCGCGTGCAGATGAGGACGGAGATCGCCCGTCTGCAGCAGCGGCTCGGTACGACAACGATTTACGTGACCCACGACCAGACCGAGGCGATGACGCTCGGCGATCGGGTAGTCGTGCTGCGCGGCGGAATCGTGCAACAGATCGGTGCGCCGCAGGAACTCTACGATCGTCCGAACAATCTGTTCGTGGCGGGGTTCATCGGGTCCCCGTCCATGAACTTCTTCCCCGGACAGTTGACGGCCGACGGTGTGAGCACGCCGATCGGCGATGTTCGCCTGCCCGCGGCGGCGCAGTCGAAGATCTCGGGCAGCGGCTCGGGCAAGGACGTCGTGGTCGGTATCAGGCCGGAACATTTCGAGGACGTGGCGCTGGTCGATGCAGCGCAGAAGCCGCACGGTGGGACGTTCACCGTCGACGTCGACGTGCTGGAATCGATGGGTTCGGACAAGTACGCGTATTTCCTCGCTGGTGGCCCCGCCGTCAATTCTCGTGAACTCGAGGAACTCGCCGCCGATTCGGGAACGGCCGTCGCTGGTGGCGGTCAACTGGTTGCCAGGCTCTCGTCCGAGTCCACGGTGGCCCAGGGCAGGTCTGTCGATCTGTGGTTCGATCCCGCCAAGATCGCAGTGTTCGACGGCGGTACGGGAGCCAATCTGCTGCTGTGACCTTTACCCGGGCAAGGTGACCGAATACGTCGCGTCCCAGGGGAGCGGTACCTGTTCGGGGCCGGGCGCTGCGTCGGCCGGCTCGGGTAGGGGGACCAGGCGGCCGAATTGTTCGTGATGGGTGGAGGCCGGGGCGGCTTGCGCTGTCCCGGCGACCACGGCGATCGGCGCCGCTGCCAGGGCGCCGGCGACGGCAAATCGAGTGGCGATGCGGCGCTTGCTTGCTCGGGTCGAGATCATGAGCACTCCTGCGTGGTTTCGAGGTTCGGTGAATGCTGTGCCATTCACGGTATTGCGGGTTGATTGTGAAATCTCGTGTGCGAAGCTCATTCACAGGGAACTGGGATGGGCGGCACAGGAGGACAGATGAACGAATCCTCGGTACGAACCGAGCACCTGCCCGGCGGCCCGGACCTCGAGCGGATCTTGCGCGAACACGCCTACCGCGGTGCGTACCTCCAACTGACGGTGCGCGGCGCTCTGGTGCTGTTCATCGCCCTGACACTGATCTTCGTCCCGCCGATGAACGACGCGGGATGGTGTTTCGCGATTCTGGGCGCCTATGCCCTCTGGTCGGCAGCCGTGGCGCTGTGGATCCGCAAGGGCGGCACCGGCCCGGTGACGATGATCTGGCTCGGCTTGTTCGTCGACCTTGCCGTGCTCGCAACTCTGACATTGCTGACCGGTCTCGCGGCCGAGCAGAGTTGGACCGCCGACATCTTGAGCAACGGGCTCTTCGTCATTCCGGTTCTGGCGTGTACGCAACTGCGGACGGACGTGTGTGTCGGCGTCGTTGCCTGCACGATCGGGGTGTTCTTCGTTTCCAGTTGGGCAACGATGACTTCGAACTCCGAGCCGTGGCCGTCGATCCTGCTGAGCACCATGGCCTTGGCCGGAGTAGGCGCGGGCGCAATCGGACTGACTCGGATTCAAAGATCACGCGTGCTGACCATCGGGCACCTCGTCGGGCATCGCACGAGCCTTCTTGCCGAGCTCATGGGGCTCGAGCAGCGTGAGCGCACGGAACTGTCGGAGCAATTACACGACGGGGCGCTGCAGTACGTCCTCGCGGCGCGGATGGATCTCGACGAATTGGCAGACAGCGCGGAGCCTGTCGCCCTGGCGCGAGCTGGGAAAGCGCTCGGTGAAGCGACAACGCTGTTGAGATCCTCCGTCTCGGAGTTGCATCCCACTGTCCTTGTTCACGTGGGTCTTGCCCGCGCAATCGGGGACCTCGCGCGATCGGCGCAGGGACGCGGCGGAGTAGTGGTCGACGTCGACACTTCGGGCTGGAACGACGATCTGCGCACGTCCGCGGACGACGTCCTGTTCGGCGCCGCACGAGAGCTGCTGGCCAACGTCGTCAAACATGCCGGTGCGCACAATGTTCGGATCGAGCTCGCACGACTGGACCACCGTGCGGTGCTGGTGGTCTCGGACGACGGCCGGGGGATCAGCGCCGATCGGATTGCCGAACGACGGGCCGCCGGCCACATAGGGCTGCTCTCGCACGAGTTGCGGGTGGTTGCTGCGGGTGGCTCGTTCTCGGTCGGGCCGGGTGAAGAGTCCGGAACCCTCGCGCGAGTCGAGATACCGTTCCAGATCGTCACCGAATCCGACCACGAGCGCTGAGGAGTTGTCGATGACACTGATCACCGATCGCGAGCTCAACCTGGCGACACTGGCGAGGCAGTTCCTGCTGCGGAGGGCCGAGGTCAGCGCGTTGGATGCGATCGAGCACCTGGCGGGTCTGCAAGCCCAGGCGCCGACGCCTCCCTATCTGGCACTGTGGGCGCGGCTGAAGAACTTTGCAGCAGAAGACCTCTCCACCCTTGTGGAGAAGCGCCAGGTGGTGCGGCTGGTTGCCATGCGGGGCACGGTTTTTGCTCTCTCGGCCGCGGATGCGGGCCCCTTCCGGGCCACGGTTCAGACGATCATGGAACGCGATCTCCACACCAACAGCACACAGCGTGCGGCGCTCACCGGGTTGGATCTCGACGCTCTGGCGCGGGCGGGACGGGACCTCGTAGCGGACGGGCCGCTCACCCAGATGCAGATGAGACCGATACTGGCAGAGCGCTTTCCCGGTCACGCGGCCGAGGGACTGGCGCACGGAGTTCGAGGACTTCTGCCGATGGTGCAGGTCCCACCGCGAGGCCTGTGGGGACGATCCGGAGTACCGGCACTGACGACCTTGGAGAATTGGCTTGGCACGGAAGTGAGTTCATCGCCGGATCCGGATGCGATGGTGCTTCGTTATCTGGCGGCCTTCGGGCCCGCCAGTGTGAAAGATGCGCAAGCGTGGTCAGGGCTCACGAGACTCGCCGAAGTCTTCGAGAGGCTACGTCCCGGCTTGATCACCTTTGTCAACGCGAAAGGGGCCGAGGTGTTCGACCTGCCGGACGCGCCACGACCGACCTCCGGAACACCGCCGGTCAGAATCCTTGCTCCGTTCGACAACATCCTGCTCTCGCACGCCGACCGCTCGCGAATCATGGACGAGCAGTACCGAACTCGCGTCTTCACCGTCAACGGCATCGTCAAGCCCGCCATCCTGGTGCGCGGAAAGGTGGTGGGATTCGCGACGGTGACGCCGGACAAGGAGACGGTCGAATTGGGCGCGACTCTGTTTGCGCAGCAACCGAAGACCGCGCTCGCATCCATCGAGAAGGAAGCGCGTGCGTTGCTGAAATTCATGCACCCGAAGATCCCGAACCGAGAGGTGCGGTTCGCTGTCGCTACGTAGCGGGCTTGTGCTTTCGCGGTGCTCGATCGCGTAGTTCGGCCACGATCTCGTCGTTCCACATGTGACGCCGCACCAGTCGGTACCGCTCCCGGGCGATCCACAAGTAGGCCTCGGCGTCGGTGTGCTCGGGCAACATGTCAGCACCCCGCAGCATTCGCACGACGGGCAGAAACTCCTCGCCGAACCAGCGGCGGGCGACGGTGTCTCGGCCGAGGAACTCACCCTTCTCCTGCATGAGCCGAAAACCCCACGCCTCCACACACTCACTGAGTTCGGCGTACTCCCACGGGTCGGTGACCTGGACGGCTTCGCGTTGTGAACCCTGCAGCGGAACGCGGGTGAGGAAGAGTCGACGATGATCCTTGATGAGCAGATCAGCGCGCTGAGTGATGCCTTCCGGCGAGATACGCGTGATGATCTCGGTGACGTACGCGTCGATTGTCTTCTGGTGCATCGCACACGCAATGGACACTCGGTGGTGCCCGTCGATCACGAAATGCATGGAGCCGACGCGATACAACTGAACAGGTGGTACCGATTCGCCGCGTCGTTGCGCCACCGCAAGTCGCTCCCAACGAGCGCGCGAGTGAGTGGACGTCGGACGGAAGTACCTGTCGAAATCACCTGTGCGGTCGACACTTCCGACGATCGATTCGATGGTGACGACCTGCAGCCCCAGAGACTTCTCGCCGACCTTGCCCAGAGCTGCGACAACCTCGTCGAACGGCAGGATCGCGTTGACGTCGTCGGGTTCGCGTCGTAGCCAACTGACCAGACGTGCCACGTCGGCACGTCGACGCTGACGAGCGAAGTCGTTTTCCGCGTCGGCTGTGGGAAATCCGGTGTCACGAGCCATGTCGGCGCCTCACGATCGTCGGCGGAGTACCTGGGGAAATCTCCATCAGCGTGAAGCCGACGGTATTGAGCACGATAGTCCGGCCTACCTCCAGATCGAGAGGGGTTCGCCCGTGCGGGTGGATGTGTCCGTGGACCATCACCGTCGGATCGAGGTTGTGAATCAAAGGCGTGAAGCATTCGAACCCTCGATGTGGCCGATCCTCGGCGTCGCCGACACCGCGGGCGGGACTGTGGGTGAGCAGCACATCCACGCCCGCCCGGCCGCCGGGAAGCCGCGATTGCCAGGCGTTTCGCCAGGCGAGCGAGCGAGCGCGTCGGCTCTGCTGGCGCTCGGACCATTGATTGGGACCCGTGTTGTATCGGATGGAACCACCGAGGCCCGCGATCCGCAGACCGGCGACGGTCACGATGCGTCCGTCGGCGTTGACTGCGCCGGTAGGCCCCGGCCACTGCGCCGGCATCCCGGCCCGCGTCCAACCCGATCTCTTGTTCGAATATCCGGACAGATCGGCGTCGTGGTTTCCGGGAACGAACACGCAAGGCGCATTCAGTTGGTCAGACAGGTACTCCAGATACGCAAACGGCAGATCGCCCGCGCCCAGGATCACGTCGACTCCGAGTGAACGAACCTGACTGCTCCACAGGAATTCGACGGTCTCGTCGCTGACAGCGAGAACGGAGACCATTTCGACGACGCTACCGCCACCGCGAGGTATCTGCGCTGCGAACCTCGCGGGCACGGTGTTTAGATGGACGAGTGTCAGACAGCGTCGTATCTTCCGTCCGGGCCCATCTCGTCAGCAGCATCGAGGGGCCGGACCCCACCGCGGCCTCGGTGACGTTCCTCGGTGTCGAACCGCTGGACGTGCTGCGTTTCGAATCACCCGACGGCCTGGTCCGCTACGTCACACTGGGGTGCTCGCGTCATCCGATGGGCGACCCCAACGAACTGGTCGCAGACCCCACACGCGGACCCCGCGCCGAGTTGGTACTCACGCTGCGCGGTGGCACCGGTGTGGCGTCAGGTGTGGCCAGGACGCTCGCGGTGCTGGCCGCGGCGCCGTCCGTCGAAGGCGTCGTGCTGCTCGAGGACGCACTGTTGGACCTGGGCGAGCCGCTGTGGAAGGACACTGCGTTCACGGCGGTGCTTCTCGGTGACAGCGGGATCGAAGACCTGACGCTGCCGGAGCCGTTCGACCCGGTGCGCTTCCTTGGTGTGGTCCCCCTGACCGGTACCGAAGCCGCCTGGGTGCGTCTGCGCGGCGCGGAGGCACTGAGGGAAGCGTGGACCGAGGCGGGGATCGACATCCGCGATCCGCACCGTTCCGCTGCCTCGCTCTAGCTGCGCTGGCGCTTTGTCCGTCAGATCATTCGGCGTGCACGAGGATGTCCGCCAAGTTCTCGAGACTTACCCGAACCGTCCGTGAAAATGCTTTCGTGACGATCGGGTCGGCCATCTTGCCGAATACTCCTCCCAGGCCGCTTTCGCTGTCGAGTCGGTAGGTGACCCGAGTGCCGTCACCGACTTCTTCGCAGGTCGTGGTCTGCGAGAAGCTGACCGGACTTTCGACGGACGTCGATTTCGACGATCTCGGTGGGTCGTACTCGGTGAATTCGGATGTCCACTCGAGACGCTTGCCCAGGATTCGCGAGACACCGTGCCAGCGGCTTCCCACGCCCATCGGGCCGTCGGTGATCTGTTTGCACTCGACCATCGAATTCTCCCAGTTGGGCCAGTTCTCGGCGACGGCGATGTACTCCCAGACGTCCTTGGGTGGCAACGCGATCTCCACGGATTGCTCGACTGTAGGCATGGTTGCTCCTCCACTTCTCTTTGGATCTGAATTTGCTTGTCGCAAAATGGATTTCGGGAACGGAATGAAAATGCGTACCCATATCCATTGTCCGCCTGCGACGGTGGCAAGTACAGGGAGTCAGCGTGCGAGGTTCACAGCCAGTTGTTGCGACGGAAGAGAAAGAACAAGCCGACACACACCGACGCGATGAGGAACAGGATGGACTGATAGCCGTACTTGTAACCGAGTTCCGGCATGTTCTCGAAGTTCATCCCGTAGATACCGGCAACGCCGGTCGGCACGGCGGCGATAGCGACCCACGCGGAGATCTTGCGCATGTCGGTGTTTTGCTGCACCGCGATCTTCGCGAGTGCGGCGTCGACCAGCGAACTCAACACCTCGTCGTATTCCGAGATACGTTCGGCCACGATCGTGTGGTGATCTCGTACGTCACGGAAGTATCGCCGGATCTCCTTCGGGACGAGGCCGCCCGCGGGCTGGGTCAGCTGGAGCAGTGGCAATCCGAGTGGAGTGACCGAGCGTCGTAGTTCGACGATTTCACGTTTGAGCAGGTAGATGTGCTCGACGGCAACGGTGTTCCGCGGGTTGAACACCAACTCTTCCATGCTGTCGACGTCCTGTTCGACGAGTTGGATGACGGAGAGATAGCTGTCTACGACGTGGTCGGTGATCGCGTGCAACACCGCGAACGGGCCCATGGTGAGGCGCTCGGGGTTCTGCTCGAGTGACTTGCGCACGCTTGCCAGTTCGGAGTGATCCCCGTGCCGGACGGTCACCACGAAGTCGGGGCCGACGAACACCATGATCTCGCCGGTTTCGACGATCTCGCTCGCCGTCGCGACGGACTCGTGCGGTACGTAGACGACCGTGCGCAGCACCAGGAACATGACGTCGTCGTAGCGTTCGAGTTTCGGGCGCTCGTGTGCATGGACGGCATCCTCGACCATCAGCTCGTGGAGTCCGAAAGTTGCTGCAACATCTTGCATCTGACCTTCGTCGGGAGCGTGCATGCCCACCCAGACGAACGCGTTGTCGCGACTACGAACCTCGGCCAACGCGGCGCGGTGCGTGTACTTGCCCGGCAACCGCACGCCATCCACGTAGACCGCGCAGTCGACGATCGCGCGGGCAGCCGGAACGGGGATCTTGGGCGCATCGGCTTGCGTCGATTTGCCGTTCGACCAATTCGGCAGTGACGGCATGGTTGGCACGCTCGCTCCTTCTCGGTCTGTAATGCAGTGGAACGGCAGGGGAACGGCACTACAGCGACACCTGATCGAATTGCGCTGCCGCTGCGGCGTAATCGTACGTCAGCTTCCGGCTCGCCCACCGGAGCGCGATGAAGTTGCCGATTGCTGACACACTGGAACAGTGCGAATAGATCTTCACACCCACTCCAACGCATCGGACGGCACCGACACCCCGGCTGCCCTCATGCGCGCCGCAGCCGACGCCGGACTCGACGTCGTCGCCATCACCGATCACGACACGACTTCGGGCTGGGCCGAGGCGGCGCAGGCCTTGCCGGCCGGCGTCAGCCTGGTTCGTGGGATGGAGATGTCGTGCGAAGGTCGAGGTGAGCGTGGTTGGCCGGTCGCTGTACATCTGCTTGCGTACCTGTTCGATCCGACGCACCCCGAATTCGCAAAAGAACGTGAGCGACTGCGCGCCGAACGCGTCGAACGTATCCGGGTGATGACGACCATGATGGCGCGTGACGGTCTGCCCGTCGATCCCGATCAGATCCTCGCCGACGCCGGTCCGTCCGTCGGACGCCCGCACGTCGCAGCGGCCCTGATGCGGGCCGGTGTGGTGTCGAGCATCAGCGAGGCCTTCTCCGACCTGTTGTCCAGTCGAGGACGATACGACGTTCCCAAGTACGACACTCCGCTCGAGTACGCCGTCGAACTGGTGGCAGCCGCCGGGGGAGTGACCGTCCTTGCGCATGGACGGGCCCGTTCGCGCGGCGGATTGCTTGCGCTCGACCACATCCGCGATCTGGCCGATTTGGGTCTCGGGGGCCTCGAAGTCGATCACCCGGACCATCGCAGCGACGATCGTGACGTCCTGCGCCGCCTGGCTGTCGACCTCGGTTTGGCAGTCACCGGATCCTCTGACTACCACGGCGAGAACAAGACGATCGGACTCGGCGACGAGCTCACGGACGAAGCCGAGTTCGACAAACTCGTCTCGGCTGCCACCGGCGTGGAGGTACTGGGGCGCTGATGCTCGACACCACGCTCTACCTCACCGTGTTCATCACGCTGTTCGTGATCATGGACCCGCCCGGAGTCATCCCGGTGTTCTTGTCACTCGTCGGACGTAAAAGCCGTGAAGATCGCAATCGAGCGGCATGGCAGGCCCCCGCCGTCTCCCTGGCGGTCATCTCGGTCTTTGCCATCGGCGGTCAGGCGATCCTCAACTACCTCCACATCGGCATTCCGGCGTTGCAGGGCGCCGGCGGATTGCTGCTGCTTCTCATCGCACTCGAACTGCTGACCGGAAAGGCCTCCAACCGTCCGCAGGGAGCCGACGACGTCAACGTCGCACTCGTTCCTCTGGGAACGCCGATGATGGCCGGTCCCGGTGCGATAGCGGCCGTCATCGTCTTTGTCGCCCAGGCCGACGGTGAAGCGGCGTCGTATCTGGCGATCGCGTTGGCGATTCTGTCCATCCACCTCGTGCTGTTCGTGGTCCTGCGCTTCTCGACCGCACTGATCCGGATACTGGGCGAGGGTGGCATCAGTCTGCTGGCACGCATCGCCGGTCTTCTGCTCGCCGCCATCGCGGTTCAACTCATTGCGGAATCAGTCCGCGGATTCGTCGCGGGAGCGTAAGAGATGACATACGACGACAGGTACGACCGGAACGACAGGTACGAGGACGACTACCAGTACCAGGAATATCAGGACTATCAGTACGAAGACGATTACGACTATCCCGCCGACAAACGACAATGGCTGCTGGTCCGCGCTCTACGCGCCCTGAGCGGCACCGTGGCGGCCGGAATCGTGGTCTTGACACTCGTGATCATCGGTTCGGCATATCTGGGCGGCAACCGCGGATTCCCGGGTCCGGGAACAACGTCGATCACCGCGCACATTGCGGCCTCGGTGGTTGCTCTCGCCGCGCAGATCTGGTGCGACCGCAGGCGGGGTATCGCGGCGGTTGCCGGATCGGTGGTCGTGCTCGTGGTGGCAGGGCTGTTGTTGGTGACGCAGTGGTGGGGATGACTGGGTGGGGATGACACGGTGGGGATGACTGGGTGGGGATGACACGGTGGGGATGACGGCTCGGGTTCGAGTGTGGTGAGGAATCCGACCGCTTGGAGGATTTGATTGTGATCCGACTCTGGTGGCAAACTGGAGTTACTTCGAGGCGGCGCCACAGCCCGGCCCCGAAGTGCAGGTTTCGTCAGAATTTCTCCGAAACCTAGATTGCATGGATACGCCAGGGCTCACCCGCCCCACACCATGACGCTTCGGATGTATTGCGGCCCACTTTCTCGCGCACGCCGAATGCTCTTCTTCTCAGTAGTCGTTCGCGGAAGAAATGATCTCTGACCGTTGTGAACGTAGTTTCGCAGCGGTCCGAAGGATTACTTCCCAGTAACCCAGCCCCGCTTGAGGCTGGACTAATCAGGAGTGTCATCGTGTCCCTCGTGACTGAAGCCATCAACGTACCCAAGGTCGAGTTGACCGACGAAGAAATCTTTGCCGCTCACGTCGGTGGCAAGCTCTCGGTCGAGACCACAGCACCGCTCGATACGCAGCGGGCCCTCTCGATCGCCTACACGCCGGGTGTTGCTCAGGTGAGCCGCGCCATCGCTGCAGACGAAACCCTCGCCGATCGATACACGTGGACCAACCGACTCGTCGTCGTGGTCAGCGACGGCACCGCGGTTCTCGGACTCGGCGACATCGGCCCTCGCGCGTCGCTGCCCGTCATGGAGGGCAAGTCGGCGCTGTTCAAGAACTTTGCCGGACTGAACTCCATTCCGCTGGTTCTCGACACCAAGGATCCCGACGAGATCGTCGAGACACTCATCCGACTGCGTCCGAGCTTTGGCGCGGTCAACCTCGAGGACATCTCGGCGCCGCGTTGCTTCGAGATCGAGAAGCGCGTCATCGAAGCTCTCGACTGCCCCGTCATGCACGACGATCAGCACGGAACCGCCATCGTGGTCCTCGCGGCACTCAAGGGCGCCGTGAAGGTCCAGAGCCGCGACATCACCACACTCAAGGTCGTCATCTCCGGCGCCGGCGCTGCGGGTGTTGCCTGCGCGAACATCCTGCTTGCCGCCGGAATCAGCGACGTCATCGTGCTGGACTCGAAGGGCATCATCTCGGGTGAGCGCAGCGACCTCAACGACGTGAAGGCAGAACTCGCGGCCCGCACCAATCCCCGTGACCTGCATGGTGGTGCCATCGAGGCTCTCGAAGGTGCTGACGTGTTCCTCGGTGTCTCGGCGGGCAAGATCCCCGAGGAGCTCATCGCTTCGATGGCTCCCGAGTCGATCGTGTTCGCACTCTCCAACCCGGACCCGGAGATTCACCCCGAAACCGCGTCGAAGTACGCGGCGATCGTGGCGACGGGCCGTAGTGATTTCCCGAACCAGATCAACAACGTTCTTGCCTTCCCCGGTGTCTTCAAGGGCGCGCTCGACGCCGGCGCCCGTCGCATCACCGAAGGTATGAAGCTCGCTGCCGCCGAGGCAATCCTGTCGGTGGTCGGCGACGAGTTGGCGGCGGACAAAATCGTCCCCAGCCCACTCGACCCTCGCGTGGCACCCGCAGTAGCGGAAGCCGTCGCGGCCGCAGCGCATGCTGAGGGCGTGACCAGCTAAGAGGGACTACGAAAGCCCCGATCGGAACCCGCACACAAGGTTCCGATCGGGGCTTTTTCGTGTGTACCGAGAGCTACAGACGAGTGAGGTCGGGTGTTCGGCGTAGCCTGCCGGTCCCGGGAACCGATGCCCAGACCACCAGCGCCAGTAAGCCGTCCACGACGAGAGCCACAACCGCGACCAGGATTGCGCCGACGACCACTCGGTCGTACTTGTAGAGCGCGAGACCGTCGAAGATGTACCGGCCGAGGCCGCCGAGGTTGACGTAGGCGGCGACCGTTGCCGTGGCAATCACCTGCAGTGTCGCGTTACGCAGTCCGCCGAGAATCAATGGCAGCGCATTGGGTATCTCGACGCGGAAGAGCACTTGGAGGTCGGTCATACCCATTGCCCGTGCGGCCTCGACGACGCCGCGGTCGACGCTGGCGATTCCGGCGTACGTGCCGGCGAGTAGTGGGGGAATACCAAGAATGACGAGGGCGAGAATCGGCGGCATCACTCCCAGACCCATGAGAAGAACGAGGAAGGTCAGCAGGCCGAGAGTGGGCAGTGACCGCAGTGCGTTGACCAGACTGACGACCACGATCTCACCGCGACGCAGATGGCCGATGAGTAATCCGATGGGCACCGCGATCACAGCCGAAAGTGCCACGGCCAGAACGCTGTACCAGAGGTGCTGGAGGATGCGGGTGCCGATTCCGGTGTCGCCGCTCCAATTTCCGGGATCGACGATGAAGTCCCAGGCCCCGGTGAAGATGCTCATACGGGTTCCCCCTCGGCTGACAGGACGGCGGGAACCTTCGACGAGGTCGACGTTCTGGTCCACGGGGTCAGGAATCGGCCGATCAGATACAGGATCAGATCGAGCGCCAGTGCCAGCACGACGATCGCGACGATGCCCGCAACGATCTGGTCGGGATAGTCGCGGTCGTAGCCTTGTTTGAACAGGACTCCAAGCCCGCCGATTCCGATCAGAGATCCGACTGACACCAGCGAAATATTGGTAACGGCAATAACTCTGATGTTCGCGATCATTACCGGCAGCGCCAATGGCAACTCGACCGTCAGAGCGCGTCGTAGTGGTGTGAAACCGACGGCGGTGGAGGCGTCGATGACGTTGTCCGGCACCGAGTCGAGTGCTTCGGGTACAGCCCGGATGAGCAGTGCCGTCGCATACACGCTGAGTGCGATCACGACGTTGAGAGGATCAAGGGTCTTGAGTCCGAACAACTGGGGGATGGTGACGAACAGCGCGAGCGACGGAATCGTGAACGCAATGCTCGCCAGGGTCAACGTGATTCGGCGCAGCCATCTGACGTTGCGGATCGCTGTTCCGACCGGAACGGCAATCAGGAGACCGATCAGCAAAGGAAGCAGTGCCAGATACAGATGGGTCTTCGAGTAATCCACGACCGTCGAGAAATTGTCGATGAGCCAGCGCATGCCGCTACGACCCGAATCCCTCGGTGAAGGCGACGCGGTTGCGTTCCTCGTCCTCGCGTCGACGCTGATCTGCCAATTTCGCCACGACTTCGGAACCGAGGATCCCGCCGATGACCGCTCCCTCGCCGTCGACGGCAACGCCGATACCGGAAGGCGACGAGATTGCCGCATCGAGTGCTTGGCGGAGATCGCCGCCGGGGGAGAACAGCGAACCACCGGCAGACGTCGACTGAGCAAGGGTTCGTCCCGAGCGCAGGCCTTCGACGCCGGTCACGTCGATCCATCCCTGCGGAGTTCCGTTGTCCGTGACCACGAGAACCCATTCGCCCAATTCGAGACGCAGAGCCTTCAATTCGTTCTCGACGGCCGTGCGTACAGGGTGCAACGGAACCTCGTCGGCAGCGCGGAACGACAATCCCCGATAGCCGCGATCGCGTCCGACGAATCCGGCGACAAAATCCGTTGCCGGTGCGGCCAACACGTCGCGAGGTGCCGCAACCTGCTGAAGCCGCCCGCCGGGACCGAAGACGGCAATGTGATCACCGAGTTTGACTGCCTCGTCGATGTCGTGGGTGACAAAGACGATCGTCTTCTTCAGTTCGCTTTGAAGACGGAGCATTTCGGTCTGCAGATCCTCACGCACCACCGGGTCGACGGCGCTGAAGGGCTCGTCCATCAACAGGATCGGCGGATCGGCAGCCAATGCTCGCGCAACTCCCACACGTTGTTGCTGCCCACCCGAGAGTTGTCCGGGATAGCGGGTGGCAAGGGAGATGTCCAGACCGACTCGTTCGAGTACCCCCAACGCGGCTTTGCGCGCTGCGCGGCGGGACTCACCGCGCAGTACCGGAACTGTTGCGACGTTGTCGATCACGGTGCGATGCGGAAGCAAGCCGGCGTTCTGGATGACGTACCCGATGCCGAGACGCAGCTTCACCGCGTCGGTCTGGGCGATGTCACGACCGTCGACGAAGATCTTGCCCGACGTCGGTGTGATCATCCGGTTGATCATGCGCATCGACGTCGTCTTGCCGCACCCGGACGGCCCCACGAACACCGTGAACGACTCGGCCTCGATGGTGAGATCGAGACGGTCGACGGCGGTGGTGCCGTCCGGATACTGCTTGGTGACGCCCTCGAAGGTGATCACGTGACTACGAGACCGGCTTGTCGAGGCCCTGCGCCGTCACCCACGCCTTGGCCGCCGCTGCCGGCTCCGTCTTGGTGTCGCCGGACACCTGGACGTTGAGTGCCAACAACTCTTCGGTGGTGAGCTTGGCGGACACCGCATCGAGGACTGTCTTCAACTTGTCGGAAGACTTCGACGCGCGCAGTACCGGCACCACGTTCTGAGCCGGGAAATTGTTCTTCGGGTCTTCGAGAACCACGAAGTTGTTCTCCGGGATGGAGGCCGACGTCGTGAAGATGTTTGCCGCGGTGATGTCACCGGAGGAGAGAGCCTTCACGGTTGCCGGTCCACCGCCGTCGGCGATCGGAACGAAGTTGGCTGCCGAGATGTCGAGGCCGTAATTGGACTTCAAACCGGGCAATCCGGCTGGACGTTCCTGGAACTCGGCCGGAGCACCGAACTTGACCTCGGCGGAATGCGGAGCCAGATCGGCGATCGTCTTCAGGTTCCACTTGTCAGCGGTTTCCTTCGTGACGACGACGGCGTCCTTGTCCTCGGCGGATGCAGGCGTCGCAATTGCCAATTCCGACCCGAGAGCTGCGGGAAGAGCAGCGAGGACGTCAGCGGAGCTGGTGGCCGTGCTGTCGGGATCCAAGTACTGCAGGAGATTTCCCGTGTAATCCGGAATGACACTGATGGACCCGTCCTTGAGTGCCGGAATGTACGCCTCGCGGCTGCCGACGTTGAACGACGTGGACACATCGAACCCGTTGACACGCAGTGCTTCGGCGTAGATGTTGGCGATCGTCT
Organism: Rhodococcus sp. MT28; assembly: GCF_058792695.1. Lineage (NCBI taxonomy): Bacteria > Bacillati > Actinomycetota > Actinomycetes > Mycobacteriales > Nocardiaceae > Rhodococcus > Rhodococcus sp. MT28. Next base: position 74,066 of record NZ_JBXAFD010000001.1, on the reverse strand, counting down.
CGGATTCGGTGAAGTTGGCGGAGCCGACGACGATCGCGTTGGGATCGCTGTTGGAGTCGCCGTCGCTGCTACCGCACGCTGTCAGTGCAGTCAGAGAGACAACGGTTGCCGCGGCTACGAGCCAACGGTTGGAACGAAATCGTGAGGTGCGCATGAGCGTCCTTCCGGTTTTTCGGGCGTCCCGTGTTTCGGGCGTCGGAAACCATTCCCTTGTGGCGAAGCCACCCGAGTGACTTCGACGGCGCCGCCACCGAGTGGCTGCGTCAGGACTGGTTACCGCGCATCGCCCGACAAGTGTAACGATAGGTACCGACATGGCACGGTTTTCGATCCATGGGATTGGATGTGAGGATTTCGGTGAAGAGCACACGCACGAAGTATTCGACTGTTGTTGCAGCACTGATGGTCCTGCCGATTCTCAGCGGATGCGCAAACGGTGATTCGGTGGTAGAGGGTGCCGAAGCGGAGTCTCGTGACCAGATCGTGGTGGCTGCTGACGCATCGGTGGAGAGTTCGGTGTTGGCCGAGGTGTATTCGACGGTGCTCTCCTCCTCCGGCCTGTCGGCTCGCGTCGAATCGGTGGGTGGTGGCCGAAACCAATCACTCGAGGCTCTGGACGCAGCGCGAGTCACTTTGGTGCCCGAGTTCACCGGCGCGCTGCTCGATCACTACGACCCGTCATCCCCGGCCCGCAAGGCCGACGACGTCTTCGAAGCCTTGAGTCGCTCTCTGCCGGAGGGTCTTTCGGTCTCCGACTATGCGATGGCCGAAGATCGTGCGGTCCTCGCACTCGACACCGGATACGCACAGTCGTTGGGAGCGAAGACGATAGAAGCCTTTGCTCCTTCGTGTGCCGCGGCGAGGCCGCTCGTCTCCGCGAGATTCGTCGAGGACGGGGCAGTGGAACAGTTGGCCGAGGGCGCCGAGTGTGTCTTCGCCGGTGTCGATCAGGCAACGCCGGCAGACGTACCCGGTGCACAAGTATTCGGAACCACGACGCTGTCGGCGTTGGCACAATCCGATGCCGTCACAGTGCTCGCTGATTCGAATCACGTTCTGGCTGCGCAGAATGTCGTTCCGCTCTTTCGAGCGGGCGCACTGGGAGATTCGGCTGTCAAGGCGCTCAGCGTCGTTGCCGGTGAACTGTCCACCACCGATCTCGCCGCAATGATCGAGCAGGTGCGGACCGGCAAGGCGTCAGCCTCGGAAGTCGCCCGCACCTGGTGGGACACCCGTCAGTGACATGGACGGAGTGGGCCACCCGTCAGTGACTGTTCGAGCCCACTGCTGAACTCGAATCATCCTTGGCACGAATCAGTTTCGATGCGATGAACTGGCCGAGGTCGGAAACGGCGTCTGCTGCTTCCTTCACCAGTGACGCCTGTGCGTGAGCCACGTGCCACAGTCGCGCGTACTCCACCAGGGACACGTCGACGCCGGCAGCGGAGAGCTTGTCGGTGAACGTCATGATCTGCGGGTAGAGGACTTCCTCGGAACCGACGTGAATCCTGGTGGGTGGCAACCCGTCGAGCTTGCCATGCATCGGTGCGTAGCCGGGATCAGTACGGTCGCCTCCGGCAAGGTAGGCGTCGGCGGCGTCGAAGGACCACGCTGTGTTGACCACCAGGTCGGCCTTTTTGGTAGCACTCCGATCGCCGGGATCGACCCACGGTGAGATCAGGGCAAGCGCGCCGGGGGTCACGCCGTGACGCTCGATCAGACGGATAGCGGTCGCCGCGGCCAGGCCGCCACCGGCCGAATCGCCGGCGATGGCAACGCGGTCTTCCGAATAGTCGAACTCGGTGACCAACTGCATGAAGGCTGAGACCGCGTCGTCGAGAGCGGCGGGATACGGATTCTCCGGCGCGAGACGGTAGTCCAAGGTGAAGACCGCACTGGACGACTCACGGGCGAGATGAGCTGCGAGAGAACGGTGTGTGGACAGCGAACCCAGCGTGTACGCCCCGCCATGCAGGTAGAGAACTGCGGTGGGGCGCTCGGTTGCGCCGACGGTGATCTTCTCTGCCGGTCGGCAAGCCAGCTCCAGCGGGCGCACGACGGCGCCCGCTGGAACCTGCTGTAGCGGTGCCCCGGCCTCGAGCAACAGACGTTGAATCCGATACGGCAGCCGCGAGTTGAAAGCCAGACGGAAGTACGGCTTCAACAAGAATGCGACCACGGGCAGCGGAAGGGTGAACGTGCTCACCGGCAGGGCTCCTGACTCTATATGCGAACTGCGCTGTGAAACGAACTGCGCTGTGAAACGAACTCAGCTGGACTTGGGCATCATTCGGCCGGCGACGATCGCGACGATGCGCTGGTAGCCCGATCCTACGAGGCGAACCCAGGCGTCGAGTGCGATTGCGTCCATCCCGATGAGAACTCGCGGCTTGCTCTTGCGAACGCCGTTGACGATCGTCTTGGCGGCATCTTCCGGAGTGGTGCGCGCGAGCTTGCGGTCGAAGAACTCGGAGAAGACCGCAAGATCTTCACCCGGGCCTGCGGTGGCGTTGCGTGCGATGGCGGTCTTGATTCCGCCCGGGTGCACACAGGTCACCTTCACCGGGTGCTTGGCGATCAGCATTTCCTGGCGAAGCGACTCGGTGAAACCGCGAACGGCGAACTTGGCCGAGTTGTATGCGCTCTGACCCGGCATCGACAGCAGACCGAAGAGGCTCGACACGTTCACGATGTGCCCGTCGCCGGAGGCGATGACGTGGGGGAGGAATGCCTTGGTGCCGTTGACAACTCCCCAGAAGTCGACGTCCATGACACGTTCGAAGTCCTTGAATTCGGACTTCTCGAAAGTGCCGTGGTAGGCGATTCCGGCGTTGTTGTAGATCTGGTTGACCTTGCCGAAATGGGCGACAACCGCGTCGGCGTACTCGAGAACCGCTTCGCGCTGGGTGACGTCGAGATGGTCCGACTTCACCTCGGCGCCGATGGCTTCCACCAGACGCGTTGTCTCGGCGAGCCCGATGGTGTCCACGTCGGAGATTGCCAACTTGGCGCCCTGGCCGGCCAGGTTCAGTGCTAGTGCGCGACCGATGCCCGATCCCGCTCCGGTGATGACTACGACCTTGCCTGCAAAATCACTCATTGTGCTACTGCCTTCTCGTCGTCGAGGTCGATCTGTGAAGTGGTCGCGGTGCCGACGGCGCCGAGATCCGAGGTGGCGACGCTGCGGTATGCCGCGAGGTCGAAATGCTTGGTGGCGTTGCGGAACTGGAAGGTGAAGCCAGGCCACAGGGTGGTGTTGTTTCCGTGCTTGTCCATGTACCAGCTGGCGCAACCGCCGTTGTTCCACACGCTCTTGGACATAGCTGCCTGCAGGTCCTTGTTGTACTTGTCCTGCTTGTCCTTGCGCACCTCGATGGTGCCGATGTCGTACTTGTCGATGGTGGTGATCGCGTCGACCAGGTAGTTGATCTGCGACTCGATCATGAAGACCATCGACGAATGTCCGAGGCCGGTGTTGGGTCCGACGAGGAAGAACATGTTGGGGAAGTTGGCAACTGCCGCGCCCTTGTATCCCTGCATGCCGGTCTCTTCGAAGACCTCGGCGAGCGAGCGTCCGTCCTTGCCGAAGATTCCCGCGAAGGTGGGGGAGTCGGTGACGTGGAATCCGGTCGCCACGACGATGGCATCGATCTCACGGGTGGTGCCGGTCTTCGAGACGATCCCGTTGGCGGTGACCTCCTCGATGCCTTCGGTCACCAGGTCGACATTGTCCTGGGCGAGGGTGGGGAAGTAGTTGTTCGAGATCAGCATGCGCTTGCAGCCGATCTGGAAGTTGGGCATGACCTTCTTGCGAAGATCCTTGTCCTTGATCTGGGCCTTCAGGTGACGCTCGGCGGCGAACTGCAACGGCTTCATGAAGACCGGCGCCTTGGCCAGGCCGACGACCTGCGTCTCTCGCATCCAGTAGATACCGGTGCGGCACAACTTCTGGAAGCCGGGGAGGTACTTGAACGCGAGGTGCTCGATCTTGGTGTACTCGCGGTCTGCGCGGGGCAGGATCCACGGCGCCGTGCGCTGGTACACGTCGAGATGCGAGACCTTCTTGCCGATGGCCGGCACGATCTGGATGGCCGAGGCGCCGGTTCCGATGACGGCCACACGCTTGCCGGTCAGATCGGCGTCGTGGTTCCAACGCGAGGAGTGGAAGATCTCGCCCTTGAAGCCGTCGATGCCCTTGATGTCCGGAAGTGAAGGCTCACACAATGCGCCGACGGCCGAGACGACGATCTTTGCGACGAATTCGCCCTTGTTGGTGCTGACGTGCCACCGAGCAGACGCCTCGTCCCAGCGTGCGGAGAGAACGTCGCAGTCGAAGATGTGCTTGTCGAGCACCTTGTGGCGGTTGGCCACCGACTGGATGTACTTGTAGATCTCGGGCTGAGTGGAGAAGGAGCGCGTCCACTCCGGATTGAGTGCAAAAGAGTACGAGTACAAATGCGACGGCACGTCACACGCGGCGCCCGGGTAGCTGTTGTCACGCCAGGTCCCGCCGACGTCGTTGCCGCGCTCGAGAACGACGTAGTCGGTGATGCCGGCCTGTGCCAGTTTGATCGCCGCACCGAGACCGGCGAAACCACTGCCGATGATCAGTGTGCCGACGTGGCGAGTATCCGCGGCAGGTGCTGAGGTATCTGTAACTGGAAGACTCATGTAGGGAACGATATGCCTTTATTGAGTCACGGTCAATAGCTTATTGACGAATATTCAGTAGTCTATTGGGCATGGACGCAGTAAAGCGAACGCGGCTCGACCCTGCGCAACGCCGAGCGCAACTCATCGACCTCGGGGCGCGGATGCTGGCCGAACGGCCGCTCGAACAGATTTCCGTCGAGGACATCGCCGATCAGGCTGGTGTCTCGCGGGGGCTTCTGTTCCACTACTTCGCGTCGAAAAGCGAGTTCCATCTGGCGATCGTCCGACACAGCAGTGAACAGATGCTCCAGCGCACCGAGCCGAGCGAGTCGGACGATCCGATGCTCACCCTCCGCTCGGTGCTGGCGTCGTACGTCGACTACGTGACCGAGAACCGCAATACCTACGTCTCGCTGCTCCGGGGGACCGCCAGCGGGGATCCGCAGATGCGTGAGGTGTTCGAGCAGACTCGCGACATCATGGCCAAGAGAACCCTCGATCAGCTCCCGAAGATCGGCCTGACTCGAACACCTCAGGTGGAGTTGGCCGTTCGCGGTTGGATCGCGTTCGTCGAGGAAGCCACCATCAGTTGGCTCCGAGCGCCCGCCATCACCCGCGAGGAACTGATCGACCTGACGGTTCAGTCGTTGCCCGCGTTGGCACTGGCGGCCGTCGGCTTCGATGCCGGGCCGGATCTGGGTCTGCTGCAATCGAATTGACGTGAACGCAGAAAGGCCGGGCCCCACACTCCTTGCGGAATGTGGGGCCCGGCCCTTGTCAAATTACTGAGATCAGTTGGTCGGCAGGAACGCCTCGTCCAAGATCTCCTGCTGCTCCACCGCGTGGACCTTGCTCGATCCCGAAGAGGGAGCGGACATCGGACGACGCGAGATGCGCTTGATACCGGTCAAGGTCTCCGGCAGAAGGTCCGGCAGAGCCAGCCCGAGGAACGGCCACGCACCCTGGTTTGCGGGCTCTTCCTGGACCCAACGGAACTGATCCGCATTCGGGTAACGGTCCAGGGTCTCCTTGAGGCGACGCTTCGGCACGGGGTAGAGCTGCTCCATGCGCACGATGGCGATGTCGTCACGCTCGTCCTTGTGCTTCTTCGCCAGGAGTTCCCAGTACAGCTTGCCGCTGACCAGCAGAACCCGCTTGACCGATTCGCGTGCGCTTTCGCCGCTCTCGTATGCCGGCTCCTCGAAGACCGAACGGAACTTGCCCGTCGTGAAGTCCTCGACGTTGCTGACGGCAGCCTTGTTACGCAGCATCGACTTGGGCGTGAAAACCACCAGCGGACGGCGGATGCCGTCGAGGTGATGGCGACGCAGCAGGTGGAAGTAGCTGGCCGGAGTCGACGGAACCGCAACGGTCATCGAGCCTTCTGCACACAGCTGAAGGAAACGCTCGATGCGACCGGAGGTGTGGTCCGGACCCTGACCCTCGTGACCGTGCGGCAGGAGCAGCACGACGTCGGAGAGCTGACCCCACTTGGCCTCACCCGAAGAGATGAACTCGTCGATGATGGTCTGCGCGCCGTTGACGAAGTCACCGAACTGCGCTTCCCACAGGACCAGAGCGTCGGGGTTACCGACCGAGTAGCCGTACTCGAAGCCCAGACCTGCGTACTCGGTGAGTGCGGAGTCGTAGACCATGAACTTGCCGCCGTTTTCGGCGTCGGCAGCGATCTTGGCGATCGGGCTGTACTCGTTGCCGGTCTTGCGGTCGATGAGGACCGAGTGACGCTGCGTGAACGTTCCTCGCTTGGAGTCCTGACCCGCGAGGCGGATCAAGGCACCCTGCTCGGCCAACGAGCCGAACGCAAGCAATTCTGCGAACGCCCAGTCGACATGTCCCTCACGGGCCATCTCGCGGCGCTTCTCGGCAACCGGCTTGACGCGCGGGTGAACGGTGAAGCCGTCGGGGACGTTGACGAACGCATCACCGATGCGCTCGAGGACCTCGGGAGCGACAGCCGTGGTCAGGCGAGCCGGGGGAGTCTGGTCGAGTTCGACGGACTCGGACGGTTCGGGCTGGAACTTCTCGAGTTCACGGACCTCGTTGAAGACCCGTTCGAGCTGGCCCTGGTAGTCGCGAAGTGCGTCTTCGGCTTCCTTGAGCGAGATGTCACCGCGGCCGATGAGGGACTCGGTGTAGCTCTTACGAACGCTGCGCTTGGTGTCGATGACGTCGTACATGGCCGGCTGGGTCATCGACGGGTCGTCGCCCTCGTTGTGACCGCGACGGCGGTAGCAGATGAGGTCGATGACAACGTCCTTGCCGAACTTCTCACGGAAGTCGACGGCCAGCTGAGCAACCCAGACGCAAGCCTCGGGGTCGTCGCCGTTGACGTGGAAGACCGGTGCGGCGATCATCTTCGCGACGTCGGTGCAGTACTCGGACGAGCGTGAATGTTCCGGAGCGGTGGTGAAGCCGACCTGGTTGTTCACGACGATGTGCACGGTGCCACCGGTGCGGTAACCGCGAAGCAGCGAAAGGTTGAGCGTCTCGGCGACAACGCCCTGACCGGCGAATGCAGCGTCACCGTGCAGCATGAGCGGCAGGACGGTGAAGCCTTCTTCACCCTTGTCGAGGATGTCCTGCTTGGCGCGGACCAGGCCTTCGAGAACCGGGTCGACGGCCTCGAGGTGCGACGGGTTTGCGGTCAAGGAGACAGCGATGTCGTTGTCACCGAACATCTGGATGTACGTTCCGCTGGCACCCAAGTGGTACTTCACGTCGCCGGAGCCGTGAGCGGCTGCCGGGTTCATGTTGCCCTCGAACTCCGTGAAGATCTTGGAGTACGGCTTGCCGACGATGTTGGCAAGCACGTTGAGACGGCCACGGTGCGGCATGCCGATGACGACCTCGTCGAGCTGGTGCTCGGCGGCCTGGTCGATCACGGCGTCCATCATCGGGATGACGGCTTCGGCGCCTTCGAGCGAGAAGCGCTTCTGGCCGACGTACTTGGTCTGCAGGAACGTCTCGAAGGCCTCGGCGGCGTTGAGCTTGCTCAGGATGTACTTCTGCTGAGCGACCGAAGGCTTGGCGTGATGGCCCTCGACGCGGTCCTGGATCCACTGACGCTGATCCGTCTCGAGGATGTGCGTGTACTCGACGCCGACGTGGCGGCAGTACGCGTCGCGCAGCACGCTCAACACGTCGCGCAGCTTCATCTTCTCTTGACCGTGGAAGCCGCCGACCTTGAACTCACGGTCCAGATCCCACAGCGTCAGGCCGTGGCTGATGACGTCGAGGTCGGGGTGGCTGTGGAACTTGTCCTTGACGAACTGCAACGGGTCCGTGTCGGCCATGAGGTGGCCGCGGTCACGGTATGCAGCGATCAGTTCGAGAACGCGGGTGTTCTTGTCGACAGCGCCTTCCGGCACGTCCTTGCGCCACCGCACCGGCTCGTACGGGTTGCCGAGCGCGTGGAAGATCTCGTCGTAGAACTCGTCGCTGATCAGCAGGTTGTGGATCGTGCGCAGGAAATCGCCCGACTCGGCACCCTGGATGATGCGGTGATCGTAGGTCGAGGTGAGAGTCATCAACTTGCCGACGCCCATCTCGGCCAGCTTCTCGTCGCTGGCGCCCTGGAACTCGGCGGGGTATTCCATCGCGCCGGCACCGATGATGGCGCCCTGGCCCTTCATCAGGCGAGGAACGGAGTGAACCGTGCCGATACCGCCCGGGTTGGTCAGCGAAATGGTGACGCCGGTGAAGTCTTCGCCGGTGAGCTTGCCTTCACGGGCGCGTCGGACGATGTCCTCGTATGCCGCGTGGAACTGGACGAAGTTCATCGACTCGGTGTTCCGGATGGCGGCAACTACCAGTGAGCGGTTGCCGTCCTTTCCGGGAAGGTCGATCGCGAGTCCGAGATTGGTGTGCTCGGGCGTGACCGCGTTCGGCTTGCCGTCGATTTCGGCGAAGTGCCGGTTCATGTTGGGGAACGCGTTGACTGCCTGGACGATCGCGTAACCCAAGAGGTGGGTGAACGAGATCTTGCCGCCGCGGGTACGCGCGAGGTGGTTGTTGATGACGATGCGGTTGTCGAACATCAGCTTCGCGGGGATGGCACGCACGCTGGTTGCAGTCGGGATCTCGAGCGAGAGCGACATGTTCTTGACGACTGCGGCTGCGGCGCCGCGGAGAACCTTGGTTTCCTCGGCTCCGCCGGCAGGGGCGGGCTTCGCAGTAGCGGCCGCGGGCTTGGCTGCTGCGGGCTGGGCCGGGGCGGCCTTGGCGGCGGGCGCTGCCGTCTTCGCGGGGGCCGGAGCGGCAGCCTTGGCAGCCGGCGCAGGAGGTGCGGTCTTGGGGGCGGGAGGCGTGGCCTTGGGAGCAGCAGGCGGAGCTACAACAGCGGCGGGTGCAGCCGCGTTGCCGTTCGAGGCAGTCCCGTTTCCACCTCCCGTGTTCGCCGAGTCCGGCGAGTAATCGGTCAAGAATTCGTGCCAACTGGGATCCACGGACGACGGATCGTCCTGGAAGCGTTGGTACATCTCGTCAACCAGCCACTGGTTCTGTCCGAATTGGGATGTAGAACTGCTGCTCACGGCAGGTGTTCGCCTCGTTTCTATTTCGGTACCCGATCAGAGCGCCTATATACATGAGATTAGCCCGAGCGTGTGACGAGCAATTGTGCGGCACACAATTTGTGAGCTGTCTCACGGAAGTCCGTGATCTTGCGATCGCGCACTACCTCTCGGCGGTACAAATCCGTGCCGACTGTCACGCGACGGGGTTGCCTTCGATGACAGTTCTCGACGTCAGATTATTCCCCTCACGCGCCTGCGATGCATCCCAGAGTCCCGAGTAGTGACCACCGGCATACCGCAGAACATCGTGCGGGCCGTATTCAACGATACGTCCCCGGTCAACTACGACAACGAGGTCCGCTCGGGCAGCTGTCGCGAGGCGGTGAGCTACGACGACGGAAGTCCGTTTCCGGGTGACCGACCGACTTGCTTCGAGCACCATTCGTTCGGTCGCGGGATCGAGCGTCGCGGTCGCCTCGTCGAGGAGCAGAAGGTCCGGGTCGACGAGTTCGGCACGGGCCAATGCGATCAGTTGGCGTTGGCCCGCCGAGAGCCCCTGGCCGCGCTCGCCGACGGGATGATTCATGCCTCCACGCATGTCGGCTATCGAATTCAGTGCGCCGACGGAACGTGCCGCTTCCTCGATCTCCGCGTGCGACGCCGACGGCCTGCCGTACGCGATGTTGTCGGCGACCGTGCCGGTGAACAGATGGGCTTCTTGTGGGACCACGCCGAGGCGACGTCGGTACTGCGAGAGGTGGAAGTTCCGGATGTCGGTTCCGTCCACGTCGACCGATCCGGACGTCGGGTCGTAGAAGCGGGCGAGCAACTTCACGACCGTCGACTTCCCGGCACCGGTTCGGCCGACCAGAGCGACGGTCGTGCCCGGCGGGATTTGCAGATCGAAATCGGAGAGGGCGTCGACGTCCGCACCCGAGTACCGGAACCCGACCCCGTCGAGATGGACGGCGCCGTCGAGTCGTCCGGAGATCGCGATCAAATCCTCGCTGTCGGCAGTCTCGATCGAACTGCGAGTGCGCAGCAGGTCGCCGATTCGTTGCAATCCGACGTTTGCCTGTTGGTAACCATCGAACACTTGTGAGAGTTGCTGAATCGGTCCGAACAGCAGACCGAGGTAGAGCACGAAAGCGATCAGTACGCCGGGCGAAGTCGATCCGTTGGCGATCTGGTGCGCACCGACGAACACGACCGCGGCCAACGCGAGGTCGGACAGGAACGAAATGAAAGGGAAGTAGATCGAAATGGCTCGCTGCGACCGCATCCGCGATCGGCGGTAGCTCTCGGAGCGTTCTGCGAACCTACGCGCAGCACCTTCTTCGCGGCGGTAGGCCTGAGCCGCTCGCAGACCGGCGATGTTCTCCTGGAAGTCGGCATTGACGAGCGAGATCCGTTCGCGGGACTGGCTGTAGGCAACCGAGGAGATCTTGCGGAAGACCACGGTCGCGACCACGAGCGGTGGGATGACGGCCAGCGCCACCAGGCCGAGCGTCACGTCGGTCGCCAGGAGGGCGATCGAAATTCCGCCGACGGTCAGGACGCTCACGATCGCCGTCGACATACCGGTTTGGATGAACGACGAGAGCGCGTCGACGTCGGTGGTCATACGCGTCATGATGCGGCCGGACAATTCCCGTTCGTAGTAGTCCAGACCCAGGCGCTGCAAGTGTGCATAGCTGCGGACGCGGAGCCCGAACAGCACGCGTTCACCGGCTCGGGCCGTGAGCACCGTCATGACCGCCACGATGACCCAGTCTGCGGCGACCAGGAGCGCGCCGAACGCCGTCGCGATCCAGAGTGTGGTGCTGTCTGCGGTCACGACTCCGTGGTCGATCGCATATCTGACGAGGGAGGGAAATGCGATCGCCGCGGCGGAGTCCAGGGCAAGGCACACGACAACCGCCAGTAGAACCCAGCGGACCGGCCTCAAGATCTGTCGGAGTGAGAACTGTGGATTCGATTCGCGCAGGCTCTCAGGAGCGATTCCGGGGTCTTCGCGTGCGGGTGGGAGAGCGTCGACTGCTGCCCGCAGAGACGGAGTCACCGCGATTCCGCTGAGCGCTCCGGCCATCGGTCCGCCCGCACCCTGCGTCGTAGCGGCTGTGCTGTCGGCTTCGGATTCCGGTGCCTGCGGCCACAACTGCTCGGTTGTCGGCTCGCTGCGGTCACGTCCGAAAGCATCGGAGTCGACGTCGTCGAGTTCGGCCGGTAGTTCCGGCGGCGAGGAGAACAGGGCGCGAAAGAGCGGACATCGCGCTTCCAGTTCGTCCACGGTTCCGGAGTCGATGATCCGTCCGCCGTCGAGAACCGCGACCCGATCTGCCAGCGTCAAGGTGGATCGCCGGTGCGCGAGGATCAGCGTGGTTTGCCGTCGTCTGGCCCGGAACGCGTCGAAGATCGCAGCCTCGGTTGCCGCATCGACCGCGGAGGTGGCGTCGTCGAGGACCAAAATCCGCGGGTCGACGAGGAGGGCTCGGGCAAGCGCGATGCGCTGACGCTGGCCTCCCGACAGCGTCAGACCTCGTTCACCGACAACGGTGTCGTATCCGTCCGGGAGTGCCTCGATGAAGGTGTCTGCCTGTGCCAATGCAGCTGCGGCGCGGATGTCCTCGTCTGAGGCGTCCTCGCGGCCCAGTGCGATGTTGGCGGCGATGGTGTCCGAGAACAGGAAAGGTTCGTCGAAGACCAGGCTGACGGCGGCACGAAGCTGCTCACTGCGCAGTTCGCCGATGGGGAACGTCTCGCCCGCGGTATCGACGGTCACTACACCCGAAGTCGGGGCGTAGAACCGGGGGAGAAGCAAGGACAACGCGGTCTTGCCCGACGCGGCCGGCCCCACGACGGCGACGGTCTCGCCCGGTTCTATGCGGAGGTTCAGCCCGGTCAGGACGTCGCGTTCGGTGTCGAACCCGAATGCGACGTTTTCGAAAGTGACGCCGAGCGGACCGTCGGGCAGGTCCACCGGATGGTCAGGATCGGCGATGTCCGGCTGAGCGTTGATGACGTCGTAGACACGCTCGACAGCGGCGCGCGCAAGCTGCGCCATGACGATGACCGACGACAGAGTTCGGGTGACGCCGGTCATCGTCACGATGTAGGTGGCGAACGCGAGAAACGTTCCCACGGTGATCTTGTCGTGCAGTGCGAGATACCCGCCGAGGGCGATCACTCCCACCTGCCCCAGCTGGGGCAAGGCGGCCATGGTCGGCGCGAATTTCGCGTTCAACCACGCGGCGCGAAGACGCTCCGAATACAGCGTGCGGCTGTGCTTTTCGAGTTGGTCGACGGCTCGTTGTTCCTGCCCGAATCCCTTGACGACGCGCACGCCCGTGACGGTTTCCTCGACATGTTGGGCGAGGTCGGCGGCCCGCTGCTGCGCGGACCATGTTGCGGCGAAGAGCATCGGTCGCATCAGGAACACCACCAGCCCGACTGCGGGGATGACGGCGACAGCGACGAGAGTCAACAGCGGCGAGAGCCACGCCATGATGCCGATCGCGAGCACGAATTGCAGGAGCGCACCCGCGGACATGGGCACCATCGCGAGCAAACCCTGGACGAGTTGTAGATCGGTGATGGACCGGGATACCACCTGGCCTGTGCGGATCTGATCCTGTCCGCGTCCGTCGAGGCGTTGCAGCGAGCCGAGCAGGGCGAGCCGCAAGTCGTGTTGAACATCGAGCGAGAGTCGGCCGGCAAGCATCCGTCGGCCGTACTGGCACGCGAAGCGCACGACCGCGAGCAGCGCGATCGCCAGCGCGACGAACCCGATCACCTTGCCTGGGTTCTCCTGGCTTGCGGCGTCGAGCGCATAGCGGGTCAGAAGAGGAAACGAGATGTCGATCGCCGAAGCGATGACGGTCACCAGAAGCGCGCCGATGGCAACTCTTCGGTGCAACCAGCATGCGTGCGCCAAGCGGCGGATCCAGCCCGGAGCTCGATCGACCTCTCCAGCTACCGGACTGTCCGTGTTGATCGTGTTCATCGAGATCCACGGTAGACCCGGCCCCAGACAGCCTTTTCAGGTGATGTCGCGGGTCCTGGTCCGCAGCCAACCGAGCCCGCAGAACAGAACCACCCAAGCTGCCAGCATCATCGGGCCGCTCGGCCAGGACGCAAACGCGTCGACGTCGATCGACGGGGCCGCATTGATGATCGTGCCGATCGTGGCCGACACCGGAAGCGCGGCCCCGACCCCGCCGAGATCCATCGCGAGCAGCACTGCGCGGACGATCCATTCACCGAAGACGAACCACAGGATGACCGAGAGGGCACCGGCCATCGACGAACCGGTGAGCAGTGCCACCCCGGCGCCGAGCAGTGCCCACAGAGCGCACGCCAGAATGCCTGCGGCGCAGATGGCGAAGAGATCGGTGGTGAAGCTGAAGTCCCGGCCGAAGAGCAACATCGCGCCGATGCTGACTACTTCGACCGCCAACGCGTAGCCGACGGCGAATACCGCGACGACGGCAAGTTTTGCGCCGAGAACTCCGTCACGGCCGCGAGCTGTGAGGAACGTCGTGGTGAGAGTTTTGTAGCCGAATTCGGATCCGGCGGTGAGTGCTCCGAAGACAGCCGCGAACACCAGGACAAGCGTGTTGGAGACACCGAGGCTGACGCCGGTGGACACGACATCGACGTCGAAGGTGGTGTCTGCCGAATCGGCCACGGCTTCGACGAACGTCCTGGTGGAGGCAGCAATCAGCACGGCCACGACGACCGGTGCGATGGCCAGTGCCCACCAGTAGCGCAGGGTGAGAACTTTGAGTGTCTCCGCGCGCACGAGCGTGGTCATCGGTGTCCTCCGGAAGGTCCGTATGCGGCAGGGCCGTAATAGCCCGGTCCGGAACCGGGACCGGGTGGGCGGTGGTATCCGACCTGGGGAACCGCGTACTGCGGTGTTGTCATCGCGAGGAACAGTTGCTCGAGATCTGCGCCTTCGGTTGCGACGCCGAAGATCGTGACACCGGCGGCGGATGCCACCGGTGGGAGCACCGACGTGTCGGTGCCGCCCACGGCGAGCCGTCCGTCCTGCGTGATCTGGGCGTCGATGATTCCGCGAGCGGCCAATGCCGTGGCGAGGAGCGCTGGGTTGGAACACGAGACGAGCAGTCGACTGCGCTGCGAGCGGCGAAGTTCGTCCATGGTCCCTTGGTAGACGAGTGAGCCGGCGCTGACGATGACCACGCTGTCGACGGTCGCTTCCACTTCACGAAGCGCGTGACTCGAGATCAGAACCGTTCGGCCGGAACCGGCGAAGGTCTGCAGGAACTGACGAAGCCACGCCATGCCCTCGGGGTCGAGTCCGTTCGCGGGTTCGTCGAGCACGAGGATCTCGGGATCACCGAGCATCGCGGTGGCAAGGATCAGGCGTTGGCGCATCCCGAGCGAGAAGGTGCCGGTCTTGTGGACTCCGACCGATCTCAGACCGACCATGTCCAGCACCTGCGCCGCGCGCTGAGTCGGCATGCCGATAGCGGCCGCGTAGATCTCGAGGTGTCCGAGCGCCGTTCGTTTCGGATGGAGACTGCCGACGTCGAGTACTGCGCCGACGGTCCGAGCCGGGTTGGGCAGCAAACGCATCGGGGTGCCGTTGATCGTGGCCGATCCCGACGTCGGTGACACCAGTCCGAGGAGCATCCGCAACGTGGTCGTCTTGCCCGAACCGTTCGGGCCGAGAAACCCGGTGATCGAGCCCGCCTGAACGTCGAAGCTCAGGTCGTTGACCGCGCGCGCCGCCTTGAACGTCTTCGTCAACCCACGAATCTCGATGGGGGCAGAGAAGGATCCCATTGCGGTGTTCGTCAATGCTGCTCCCGGGTCGGCGGCGAATACGTGATGCGAGCCTACGGCCCGGACGGCTATCTGCGGATGGCCCGGCGTGTCTCCGTCTGGGGAAGCACTGCGGCATCGTCGGCAGGCATCACGATCAGGTGGTCGGTCCACCTGGCCGGTGCCGGTCCGAAGGCTTCGCGCGCATTCTTGACGACGCCCTTGCCGATTGCACGGTTGCCCGCACCGCCGATGACCGCACCGATTCCGGCCGGAACGAGCTTGCCGAGGATCAGTGCGCTGCGCTTCGCGGCGTACTTGGTCACGAATTTCCGCACGAGGGTGCTGTTCATTCCCCTCATCGTGGGTCCGGGAATCTTGCTCGTGATTGCCGTTCCCCAGTTCTTGGCTGTGATTCCGGTGGCCTTCTGCACGATCTCCATACCGGATTCGCCGAGGGCGACTGCCAGGACCAGGGCACGTCGTTGCTGGTGATCCTGTACGGAGATTCCATGCACTGACGCAATTGCCAAGGTCAGCAGCGCTGACGCCTCGAGGAAGAAAGCCGATTCCGCACCGACGGCAGCGATGGACGCGACCGTTCCGACGCCCGGCACCGCGGCGGTGGCGCCGACGGCACTGCCGCTGCCGGTCACGGCGAGAATGAACATCTTCTCCATCCGCTCGACGATCTGAGCAGGTGACTCGTCGGGGTGGGCCTTACGGACATGGTTGACGTATTTGGCCACTGCGGGCGCTTGCAGGCGGCTTCCGTTGTCGAGAACGGAAACGAGGACCTTCTCGATACGCCCGCTGTCGTTGTTCGTCGACTTGCTCATTGCTGCCCCTCCACAGTTGTCCTCCTCTGAAGCGAGGTGGACCGTATCTCGAGAATAGGTGAAGTTTTCGCTGGCGGCGGTGATCACCGGGGCCATAGGCTCGTACGAGACTCGGTTTTCTTCGTGAGTTTTCCCAGGCAGGAGTTCGAGTGTTATGACCGCCACTTCGGAATCTCGTTCGACGACCATCTGGCCGACGCTGCGCTACCTCGACGCCCGTGCGGCAATCCACTTTCTGGTGAGCACCTTCGGTTTCGTGGAGAAGGCCGTCTACGGAGAGGGAGACGTGGTCGACCACGCCCAACTCGACTGGCCGGGCGGTGGCGGCATCATGTTGGGTTCGCCGCGCACCGATTCTGCGATCGCCGGCCTGCCGCCTGGAATCGGTTCGGTGTACATCGTCGTGGACGACGCGGACGCCGCCGATGCACTCCACGAACGCGCTGTCGCGGCGGGCGCCACGATCACGCAGGGATTGCGCGACGAGGACTACGGTTCGCGGGGGTTCACCTGCCGTGATCCCGAAGGTGTGTACTGGAGTTTCGGCACGTACGCAGGGGAGTAGCCCCCCGCGACCTACCTGGTGGCCCAGTGCTCTGCCGGAACCACTTCCGACGGGATGGGCGGATGAGGTGGTGTGCCGTCCCCGAACGGTCGGCCACCCAGCTGTTCGCGTCCGTGCGGTTCGAGCCAGTGTGTCAATTCCGGTCCCTTGGGCACGATTCCGGAGGGATTGATCTCGGAATGCACGATGTAGTAGTGCGCTTTGATCTGTGTGAAGTCGATGGTGTCACCGAATCCGGGGGTTTGGAACAGATCGCGCGCGTAGTCCCACAGCACCGGCATCTCGCTGAGTTTGCTTCTGTTGCACTTGAAGTGGCCGTGATAGACGGGATCGAACCGCGCCAGCGTGGTGAACAGGCGCACATCGGCTTCGGTGATGGTGTCGCCCACCAGGAAACGTTGCCGGGCAAGACGTTCGGTGAGCCAGTCGAGGCGAGCGAACAGCGTGTCGTATGCCTCGTCGTACGCCTGCTGTGAACCGGCGAAACCGCAGCGGTAGACGCCGTTGTTGACGTCGCGAAAAACGTACTCGGCCACTTCGTCGATTTCGTTTCGCAGAGGCTCCGGGTACAGATCCGGTGCGCCTTCGCGGTGGTACTTCTTCCATTGCGTCGAGAAGTCGAGGGTGATCTGTGGGTAGTCGTTCGTGATCACCTTGCCCGTGGCGATCTCCACCATGGCGGGCACCGTGATTCCCCTGGGGTAGTGGGGATCTCGGGCGAAGTATGCGTCCTGCAGTCGCGGGATCTTCAGTACGGGATCGACGCCGCCCGGGTCGAGATCGAAAGTCCAGCTTCGCTTGTCGTGAACCGGACCGCAGATGCCCATCGACAGTACGTCTTCGAGGCCGAGTAGGCGGCGGACGATGATGGCGCGGTTTGCCCACGGGCAGGCACGTGCCACGATCAACCGGTATCGCCCGGGTTCGACGGGGTAACCGTCGCGGCCGTCCTCGGTGATCCGGGTCGGGATGTAGTTGGTGTCGCGTTTGAATTCACGACCCTCTTCGACGAATGTCGGTTCGCTCGCGCCGTCTTCCGTACTCATCTGCGGTCCCTCTCGTTCGAGTGTCAACTGGGCAGGTGCACGTGTACCCGAGCGTATGCCCCCAGAACGTCGAATTTGGCTTTACGTGGAAGCGTCGCGCCGATCGCACTGCCGCGACTTGTGCGTAGCTGCGGGATCAAGCCGGAATCGAGAGCGTCCTCCGCAGCGAGAAGCGTTACTGCGCAGCCGATTCCGTGACGGCGATGCGCTGGAGCAGTCAGGGTCGTAAGATCTGCCACGAATCCCTGAAATTCGGAGTACGCCGCGCATCCGAGCACCTCGGTGGAATCGGTGAGGGCGGTGAACCACCGCGTCCGGTTCCCGAGGTCGGCTGTGGTGCTGTCGTCGGGTGGGCAGAGCGCAGCGACGGCGAGGGCATCGTCGATGTCGTGGGAAATCAGTAGTTGCTCGTCGGGTGGCGCGTCCGTGTAGTCGCCGAGGAAAGCGAGATCGACGGGGCCGGTGATTCGGCCGCCGTGATCGCCGGCGATCTCGAGCAGACGCGCCGGTTGCAGCAGGGCGTCGACGGAGATGTCCTCGGTGCGCTCGATGAACCACTGCGGCCCGACGATCGCACCTGAGCCTGCCAGATCGAGAACGTGGATGTCGTCGCCGACGACGCGGGCCGTGTGTGCCGGCCGAAGTGCCGAGTCGCCGAGGCCCAGTTCACGTGCCCAAGCGAGTCGGATGATGTCGAGGTGATGTTCGTCCACTCGCTACAGGCTAGTCCGATTCGAACGGGTTGATCGAGATGGACAGAGGTCGTATATTCCATGTGGACTATTTCAGGTGGAATAGTCAAGAAATAGTCAATTGCGGCTTGTCAGGGAGGGGGACTCATGGGTGACGTGTCACTGACGCCTCTGGGAATCACCGTTCTGGGCCTGCTGTCCGAGCGTTCGATGCATCCGTACGAGATGTATCAACTGGCCTCGGTTCGCCGGGGCGATCAGTTGGTGAAGATCAAGCCGGGATCGCTCTATCACACGGTTTCCCGGTTGGAGAAGCAGGAACTTCTGGCTTCGATCGGGACCGATCGTGAGGGCAACCGGCCCGAACGGACGACGTACGAGATCACCGCCCGGGGCCGCGAGGCCCTCGAGCATCAACTACGTGAGATGTTGGCGGTTCCGGTGCGGGAGTATCCGCGGTTGCCGCTCGCGCTCGCCGAAATGCACAACCTTTCCGCGTCCACCGCGTGTCAGATGCTTCGAATTCGTCTCGCGCACCTCGACAAGACGATCGCGAAATTCGAGGCCGACTACGAAGCGCTGAAGGCGGCGGAAAAACCACGAATCTTCACGGTGGGCGCGGACTACGCCCACGCACTGACCGTCGCCGAAAGAGAGTGGATCGGCGCGTTGGTGACAGACATCGAGAGCGGCGAAATGCCCTGGCTCTCACAAGAACTTCTCGACCGGCTGGCCGGCTCCGCAGGCTCGTCCGCACTACCTAAGGACTGAAGATGGAAAAGCAGGTCAATCCCTGGCACGCGCTGTGGGCGCTGTGTATCGGGTTCTTCATGATTCTGGTGGACAGCACCATCGTCGCTGTCGCCAACCCTGCGATCATGGAGGACCTCGGCACCGACATCAACAAGGTCGTCTGGGTCACCAGCGCGTACCTGCTGGCGTACGCGGTGCCGCTGCTCGTCACCGGCCGGCTCGGTGACAGGTTCGGACCGAAGAACCTGTACATGATCGGCCTCGTACTGTTCACCGGCGCTTCACTGTGGTGTGGTCTGTCCGGCAGCGTCGAGATGCTCATCGTGGCAAGGGCTTTCCAGGGTCTGGGCGCCGCAATGATGACGCCTCAGACGATGGCCGTCATCACACGCACGTTCGCGCCGAACAAGCGTGGCGCCGCGATGGGCCTGTGGGGCGCGGTTGCCGGTGTTGCGACGCTGGTCGGTCCGCTTGCCGGTGGTGTGTTGGTCGACAATCTCGGCTGGGAATGGATCTTCATCGTCAACGTCCCGGTCGGTATCATCGCCTTCCTCCTCGCGTGGAAGCTTGTTCCGTCGTTGCCGACCAGCGAGCACAAGTTCGACATCCCCGGCGTGATTCTCAGCGCCGCAGGCATGTTCCTGCTCGTGTTCGGAATCCAGGAAGGCAGTTCGTACGACTGGAACGGATTCGTCTGGAGCCTGATCGGTGCCGGTGTGGTGTTGCTCGCGGTGTTCGTGTTCTACCAGTCGCGCAACAAGAACGAGCCCTTGCTCCCACTCGAACTCTTCAAGGACCGCAACTTCTCGCTCGCCAACGTCGCCATCACCGCGATGGGCTTCGCGATCACGTCGATGGTCCTTCCGCTGATGTTCTACACCCAGGCAGTTCGCGGACTCTCCCCGACGCAGTCGGCGCTCCTCCTCGTTCCGATGGCCGTGCTAACCGGCATCTTTGCGCCGATCATCGGCAAGCTCGTCGACAAGACGCATCCGCGCTACATCGCGGGCACCGGCTTCCTGCTGTTTGCGATCGCCCTGGGCTGGCTCGCACTGGTGATGTCTCCCGACGTCGCGATCTGGGAACTGCTCCTGCCGATCGGCCTGATCGGCTTCGCCAACGCATGCATCTGGTCACCGCTCGCGGCCACCGCCACACACAACCTGCCTCCGATGCAGGCCGGCGCCGGCGCCGGCGTCTACAACACCACCCGGCAGGTGGGTGCGGTTCTCGGCAGTGCCGCGATCGGAGCACTGATCACCGCACGATTGGCGGCTCAGGGTCTGACCGGCGGCAGTTCCGAAGCCGGAGTGGGTCACCTACCCGAGTTCGTCCGAGAACCGTTCAGCACGGCGATGTCGGAGTCGATCTGGCTGCCCGCAGGCGTGCTGCTCATCGGCTTCGTCGCTTCGGTGTGCTTCGCTCGGCCTCTGCGCGGCGACGCACACGACGACGCGATGGCCGTCAGTGCCGAAGCGCGTCGGGAAACATCACTGCACGATTGAGATAGTCGCTCGGGTCCAGGGCTCGCTTGATCGCCCACATCGTGGCTATGTCCTCCGCAGAGAGGGCCAGGTCCAGATAGTTGCGTTTGAGCGAGCCCACCCCGTGTTCGGAACTGACGTTTCCGCCGTGATCGCGAACCAGTTCGAGGACGCTGCGGTACACGGTGTCGGCGTTCGGGCAGTTCAGGACGTTGAGGTGGATATTTCCCTCGGCGACGTGTCCGAAGAGGATCGGAATTGCCGCGGGGGCACGACTCGCGATCACCGCCGCGGCGTCCTCGGCGAAGGTGGCAAGCGAGTCCAGCGGCAGCGCCGCGTCGAATTTCAGTGGGGGGCCGAACAGTCCGACCACTTCGGCGAAACACTCCCGCGCCGCCCACAAACGCGTCGAGCCGGGATCGTCGACCGCCACTGCCGGGTTCTCCGGTGGGTCGATGCGTTCGAGCAGCTCGGCCAGGTCTTCCAGCGGATCGTGGGCCGCGGACACCTCGGCGAGGAGGTACCACGGTCGCCCCGTCGGAACCGCGGCGTTCAAATGGTGGGCGGCCAGTTCGAGACCGCGCCCGTCCACCAACTCCAGTGCGTCGACGCCGTCGAGAGTGCGCAACACTCGCCCCGCCTCGACGACGTCTTGGAGTGTGTCGAAACCGGTCAGCGATGTGACGCGGTGAGTCGGTATCTTCCGTAATTTCAGGTCGACTGCCGTGACCACACCAAGAGTTCCCTCGCTGCCCACCCACAGAGCGGGCAGGTTGTATCCGGAATTGTCGGACAACACTTTCGGTGACCGGCGCACAGGAGTTCCGTCGGGGAGTACCACCTCGAGTCCGAGCACCTGTTCGGCCATGTTCCCGTATCGAACCGTGTGCAGGCCACCGGCATTGGTGGAGACCATGCCGCCGATCGTCGCAGTGTCCCGCGAGGCTATGTCGACACCGAACTTCAAACCGGCGGCGGCGGCCGCCGAATGTACCTGCGCGAGTGTCGCTCCCGCACCGACGGCGATCCGACCGGCGGCAACATCGACTTCGCCGATCGCCTCGAGGCGTTCGGTGGAGAGCAGGACGTCGTCGTGCTCGGGCACCGTCCCGGCGACCAGACCGGTTCGCCCGCCCTGAATGGTGACCGGTACGCCGCGCGAGCGGCACACGTTCAGCGCTGCCGAGACTTCGGCGGTATTTCGGGGTCGGACCAGAGCGCTGGCGCGCCCGCTGTAGCGCCCTGTCTGGTCGGTGGAACGGGTCGCCAACACGTCGGCGTCGTCGACGACGAACCGGTGTCCCACAACGTCCGCGAGTGCATTTCTCAGACCCTCCACCCGACGATCGTAGGCCGGTTCGATGTGGCAGTGTGGCGGCATGACTGCTCCCGAATCGCATCCCACCCGCCTCGAGCGCTTCACCACCGATGGTGGTGCCGAGGTGGCTGTCCTGACGTTCGCGCACGGACCACTCAATCTGTTCGATCAGGCCATGTTCGACGCCGTCATCGCCGATGTTGCAGCGCTGACCGAAAACCCACCGCGCGCTGTGCTTCTGCGCGCCGAGGGCAAGGTCAACTCGGCCGGCGTCGACGTCCATGTGTTCGACGGACTGAACCCGGAGCAGGGAGCGGAATTGTGGCGCGAACTGTTCGCCCAGATCTGCCATCCGCTCGAGGCGTTGCCGTGCCCGGTCATCTACGCGGCGCACGGGCTGACGCTGACTGCTGCCTTCGAGATCTCCTTGGCCTGCGACATCATCCTCGCGGCGCCGAAGGCGAAGTTCGGACTGGTCGAGACAGTGGTCGGTCTGACGCCGTCCATGGGTGGACCGCAGCGTTTGGCCGAGCGCGCCGGTTCCGGACGGGCTCGGGAGTTGGTCATGACCGGCGATCTCTACGACGCCGTAACCCTGCACTCGTGGGGCGTCGTCAATGCAGTTCACGACGATGTCGATGCTGCGGCGCGTGCCCTGGCGACCAGGCTGGCGGACGGACCCACGCGAGCCCACGACGCCACCAAGCAGATCGTCGCGGCCTGGCGTTCCGGCGGGATCGCTCATGCGGATTCGGTGACTCCCGGAGTGTCCGGTGCGCTGTTCGCCACCGATGACCTACGCGGCGCTGTCCGCAGTTTCCTCGACGTCGGACCGGGCAAAGCGGTCTACTCCGGAAAGTAAGTTTGCGACGATTATCGCCAGAGACCTCCACGAACTGTGATCCACGTCATATAGTCGAATGGCCGGTGGGTTGTCAGTGACGTGGAGGTATCGATGCGGTCGACGCTTGTGGAATACCCGTGTTCGAATCAGCTCCTCGCCGACGCCCGTGTCACCCGTGCGGGTGACGGGGTGCTTCGGTACAGCCAACTCGACCCGTCGCTGTCCGAACTCCTCGATATCGCCGTTCATCGATTCTCCTCACGCATCGCGGTGGAGGAGGTCGACGGCGAGCAGGTCACCTTCGCGGAGTTGTGGGCCGAGGCGTCGCGGGTCGCAGGCGGGCTGAAGTCGCGAGGCGTCGAGATCGGTGACCGTGTGGCCATTCGCGTCGCCGCCGGGGTGAGGTGGATGGAGGCGTGCCTCGGCGTCATTCTCGCCGGCGGTGTTCCGGTCTCCGTGGGTGTTCATCTGAGCGACGACGCGGCGGACTTCGTCATCGCGGACAGTGGCTCGGTGTTGGTGCTCGACGGGGAACTCCCACACGGTGTTCCGTTCATCGACGACGGTGCCGCCCCGGAGGAGATGGCGATCCTCGCGTACACCGCCGATTCTTCGGGCGAAATGCTGGGCGTCGAGTTGAGCAACGAGAACGTGCTCTCCGCCATCGTCGGCATTCTGCACTCGCGCGATTACGGCGTCGAAGGTGTGCGAAATCTGTTGGTGGACAATGACTTCAAGTCGGTGCGGCAGTTCGTGCACGTGCTCGCGACGTTGGTGGTCGGTGGAACGGTGGTCCTCGCCGGCGACTTCTGGCGTGAGAGTGTGCATACCGTCGACATCGTGACCGGGCGGCCCGAGGACCTGCTCGAGCCACGGTTGCTCACCCTTGGACCGGCGGCGCGTGCCGGTTCGAGGTCGGTTCAGTGGATCGATTGCAGCGGGTCGCCGATCACGGCCGAACAGGAATCCAAGCTGCTGACCCTGTTCCCGGCCGCTCGGCATGTGATCGGGTGGGGCAAAACCGAGACCTGTGGGGCTGGTCTCATTCTGCCAACCGAGTCGGCGCCCACCCACCTCGGAAGCGTCGGAATCGCTTTCGGTGGAATGGAAGTGGCGTTGTACGGCCCGGATGCTCCAGGTGGTTTCGGTGAGTTGCTGTGCCGTGGACCGAGTGTCACGCGTCGGTATTGGAACTCGCCGCAAGCGACCTCGACGAGGTTCACCCAGGGGTGGTTCTGCACTCACGACACCGCGCAGATCGACCCCGATGGCTTCGTCCGTATTGTCGAACGCAACGTCGCGTAGTCACGCGAGCGTGGTCGACAAACGAGAGGGACATCATGGCGGACGAGGTTCTCACCGAGCGGCGCGGGCGGACACTGATCATCACCATCAACCGGCCCGAGGCGCGTAACGCCATCAACTCGGCGGTCAGTCACGCATTGGCCGGTGCGGTCGAAGAGCTCGATGCGGACGACGATCTGTCCTTGGCGGTGCTGACAGGGGCCGGCGGAAACTTCTGTGCCGGTATGGATCTGAAGGCATTCGTGGCCGGCGAGAACGTACTCGTGCCGGGACGCGGTCTCGGATTCACGGAAGGGCCGCCGCGTAAGCCGATCATTTCGGCGGTCGAGGGCTTCGCGTTGGCAGGCGGCACGGAACTCGTGCTTGCCACCGACCTGGTGGTCGCGTCGTCCGAAGCGAAGTTCGGTATCCCGGAGGTCAAGCGAGGGCTGGTCGCAGGTGGAGGCGGATTGTTGCGCCTGCCCAAGCGGATTCCGTACCAGAAGGCATTGGAACTGGCCCTGACTGGTGACAGTTTCACAGCCGAGGAGGCCTACCGCTACGGCTTCGTGAACACGGTGACCGAGCCGGGTAAGGCGCTCGAAGGCGCGCTGGAGCTGGCTGATCGCATCACCCGCAACGGACCGCTCGCGGTTGCGGTCACCAAGGAGATCATCGTCAAGGCCGGCGGTTGGTCCGACGACGAAGCTTTCGCGAAGCAGTTGCAGGTCATGGCGCCGGTGTTCGCGTCCGAAGATGCACGCGAGGGCGCGACGGCGTTCGCCGAGAAGCGCGCCCCGGTCTGGAAGGGGCGGTAACACCGACATGGCTACACCTGTCGCAGAGCTGCACATGCACATCGAGGGTTCTCTGGAACCCGAACAGATTTACCGACTTGCCGAGCGCAATCGAATGGACTTGCCGTACAACGACATCGACGATCTGAAGTCGAGGTACGAGTTCACCGATCTGCAGTCGTTCCTCGATCTCTACTTCGCCAACATGGCCGTCCTGCGCACCGCGGAGGATTTTGCCGACCTGACGCGAGCGTACTTCCGCCGGGCGGCTGCGGCCGGCGTCGCGCATGCCGAGTTCTTCTTCAATCCACAGGCGCACGTGGTCCGTGGTGTTCCGCTGACCGAGGTCCTGGACGGGATCATGGATGCGGTGGCATCGAGTGAGCGCGAGTTCGGGCTCAGCAGCGCGGCAATCGCCGCCATCCTCCGAGATCAGCCCGTCAAGGACGCCGAGGAGATCTTCTCCGAGATAATTCGCCTGCAGGCTCCGATCGTCGGGCTCGGACTCGACTCCGCGGAGGTCGGCAACCCGCCGTCACTGTTCGAGGACGTGTTCGCCCGCGCGCGTGCCGAGGGTTTGCACGTTGTGGCTCACGCCGGTGAAGAGGGACCGCCCGAGTACATCTGGCAGGCGCTCGACATTCTCGGCGCCGAGCGGATCGACCACGGAGTCCGGGCACTCGAGGATCCTGCCCTGATCGAGCGTCTGGTCGACGAGGAGATTCCACTGACGGTCTGCCCGTTGTCGAACGTTCGTCTGCGGGTGTTCGATTCGCTGTCGGATCATCCGCTTCGATCGATGCTCGAGATGGGTTTGATCGTCACGGTCAACTCCGACGACCCGGCCTACTTCGGGGGATATGTCGACGACAATTTCACCGAACTGGGCCGAGCCCTGGGTCTGACGGAGGCCGAGCGAGACACCCTCGCCCGGAACTCGATCAAAGCCTCGTTTGCGAGCGATGCGCGAAAAGCGGAACTGCTGCGGCACTGAACGTCAGTCGCCGAGCACCTGACGCAAGTACTCGTTGTCGAACACACGATTCGCGTCGTACTTGTCTCGAACGGCGACAAAGTCGTCGAGTCGGTCGTACGTAGGACGCAGGTCGTCGACGGTCCGGTTGTGCATTTTTCCCCAATGCGGCCGGCCGTCGACGGCGCGCGCGATGGCTTCCACCGCGGCGAAGTATTCGGTTTCGGGTCGGCGGTGGTACTGGTGTACCGCGATGTATGCCGTGTCGCGTCCGTGAGCAGTGGAGAGCCAGAGGTCGTCGGCGGCAGCGAAACGTACTTCGACGGGGAAAGCGACGTTGGTTCCGGACTTCTTCATCCAGCGATCGATTTCGTGAAGTGTCTCGGTGACGTGTTCGCGCGGAATCGCGTACTCCATCTCCTTGAACTTCACGCGGCGCGAAGACGCGAATACCCGGTAGCTGCGATCGGTGAACTCGCGGGCGCCGAGCAATCGGGACGACACGTTGTTGATTCTCGGGATCGCGGCCGGTGCCAGGGTGGCAACGCGGTTGACACCTTCGAAGAGTGTGTTCGAGAGGAGTTCGTCGTCGACGAACGCGCGGACCTTGCCCACCGGATCGGGTTCGGTATCTCCGGGGAGTCGCGTATTGCTCTTCGTCAGGACACGATCGGTGTGCGGAAACCAGTAGAACTCGAAGTGGTCCAAGCCCAGACGATCGCTCTCGAGGGTGTCCAGTATGTGAGACAGCGTGTCGGGTTCCTCGATTGCGCGAAGTGTGAATCGCGGAACGCAGGCGAGAGTGATCTTCGAAATGATGCCGATTGCGCCCAATCCGAGGCGGCCTGCTTCGAACAATTCGACGTTTTCGTCGGCGCTTGCGGTAACGACGGATCCGTCGGCGAGAACGATCTCGATTCCGCGAATCTGCGTGGCGATACCGCCGAATCGTGCGCCGGTGCCGTGCGTGCCGGTGGACGTCGCGCCGGCCAGTGACTGGACGTCGATGTCACCGAGATTGGCCATCGCATATCCGCGTTGCCACAAGGCGTCGTTGAGAGCATGAAGGCGAGTGCCTGCAAAAACAGTGACCAGCGCACCGTCGTCGGTCGGTGTGATCGAGTCGATTCCGCTCAAGTTGTCCAGGCTGACGAGGACACCGTCAGTGACCGCGACACCGGTGAACGAGTGGCCGGCGCCGACGGCCTTCACACGTTGGCCACGCGAGGCGGCCTCGGCGACCAACGACGAAAGTTCACGGGTATTTGTCGGCGTCGCAAAGCGACGCGGCGCGGCGCTTTGAGTGCCCGCCCAGTTCTGCCAAGTGTCCGAAGCCATTACGCAATAATGTACTTGGACGGTCGTCCAGGCAAGTATTGCGCGAAGATTTTGTCATTTGCGTTCTACGATCATTGGATGCTGAACAGGCTCCCGGCGGACGAACGCCGCACACAATTGGTCGAGTCCGCCTTGTCTATTGCGGAACAGCGCGGTGTCAGTTCTGTGACGGTAAGGGCGGTGGCAGAGGAGGCCGGGGTATCGCTCGGCGTCGTTCATTACTGCTTCGAGAGCAAGGAAGCGCTGATCGCGGCAATGGGTGAAACGCTCATTCTGCAGCTCAGTGCGTCGATGCAGTATGCGTTCGCGCAGGTCCGCCATGCGCCGGATCTCAGTGGCGTGCAGGGGCTCAGGGAATTGCTGCACATCGGCCTGACCGGAATGTGGCCGACCATCGAGGCAACCCCGGATCGCCAGTTGTTGACCTACGAAATTACTGCGCAGGCACTGCGTAGTCGCAATCTCGGAGCCGAACGTGCTGGGGCGGTTGCATTTGAGCAGTACCGAATCATGGATGAGCTCGCGGTGTCGTTTCTCGAAGAGTGCGCCAAGATATCGGGCACGGTGTGGACGGAGCCGTTGAGTTCGATTGCGCGACTGAGTCTTGCGATGATCGACGGCCTTGTTCTGCGATGGCTGGTCGATCGTGACTCCGACGCGACTATTGCCGAGTTCGGAGAAATGGTTCAGGTAATCGCCAACAAAGCCGTGGTCGCGCCTCAGTAGAACCGCCATCCTGGACATACGTCCAGGATTGGTGATTGACTGGTCGCACGCCGCGACGATTGGATCATCTGTGACCAGGACCCTTGATCGACTCACTGCTGCCACGCGAGAACTCGACCCGCCTCTGGCTGCTCTGGATCTGACCACACTGCGCAGTAATGCAGCCGACCTGGTGCGCCGCGCCGGTGGAACCCCGGTGCGAGTGGCGAGCAAATCGGTTCGTTGTCGGACGGTTCTGGCTGAAACTCTCGGCGACACACTGACCGCGTCCGGCGGATTCCGCGGAATCATGGCGTACTCGCTGCGCGAGGCTCTGTGGCTGGTCGGGCTCGGCGCACGGGACATCCTGATGGGGTACCCGACCGCCGATCGTGGCGCCATCGCGGATCTCGCTGCCGACGACACCGCTCTCGCATCGATCACCTTGATGGTCGACGACGATGCGCAGTTGGACCTCATTCGTTCGGCGTCGACGGGGGATGCGCCTGTCCGCGTGTGTCTCGACGTCGACGCGTCACTGCGGATCGGCCCGATCCATCTGGGCGTACGACGCTCGCCACTGCGCGAACCTGGCGCGGTCGCCGCACTCGCGGCGCGTGCGCGCCAACGCGGATTCTCCGTCGTCGGAGTGATGTTCTACGAAGCCCAGATTGCCGGCCTTCCTGACACCAGTGCTCCGATCGGTTGGGTCAAGAAAGCCTCTGCCCGCGAATTGGCGTCCAGAAGGGGCGCTGTGGTCGCGGCCGTCACCGATGCCGTGGGTGCACTCGAGATCGTCAACAGCGGCGGTACGGGGTCGCTGGAGGTCAGCTCGGCCGATCCTGTGGTGACCGAGGTAACAGCAGGCTCCGGACTGTACGTACCGACCCTGTTCGACCGCTACCGTGCCTTCCGTCCCGATCCGGCGCTGTTCTTCGCGCTGTCGGCCGTGCGCAAACCGACGCCGTCGGTCACGACCCTGTTCGGTGGCGGATACATCGCGTCGGGACCTGCGGGAGCCACCCGCGTTCCGTCGCCGGTCTGGCCCGCCGGTCTCAAACTGCTCCGTAACGAAGGTGCCGGCGAAGTCCAGACGCCGGTCACCGGGAAGGAAGCCGGCAACATCGCGATCGGCGACCGTGTGTGGTTCCGTCACGCCAAAGCCGGCGAGCTGTGCGAGCGCTTCGACCGCGTGTACGTGGTCGAAGCCGACGGCACCCGAACCTCGGTTCCCACCTATCGCGGCGAAGGGCAGTGCTTCGGGTAGGGCAGTGTTTCGGGTAAGACAGGCTTCGGCTAGCTCGTCAGCCTCATGAACGCGCCCAGTTCGACCAATCCCGCAGGCGTACTGGGCATGTACTGCGTCAACGCGTGCGATCGAACGATGATCGCGCACCACTTGCCGCGTGAGACAGCAACATTGAGACGGTTTCGCGACAGCAGGAACGACATCCCTCGCGGGACGTCCTCGACGGCAGATGCGGCCATCGACACGATTGCCACCGCAGCCTCGCGGCCCTGGAACTTGTCGACGGTCCCGACCTCGACCTCCGTGAGACCGGCCTCGGTGAGATCGCGCTCGACGGTGCCCACCTGGGCGTTGTACGCCGCGACCACGAGAATGTCCGACTGCTCCAGCGGCCTGGTTCCCTCGAACTCGCTCGGGTCGGTCCAAGGCGTGCCGAGAAGGCCCTGGATCTGGCGAACGATTTCCTGGGACTCTTCCGGGGAGTAGGTGGAATTGCCGCGGTGATCGACGAACACCGTGTGTACTCCGGCAGCGAGTCCGTCGAGCTTCCTTGCCGCACTGACGGTTTCCTGGGAACGCAGCTTGCCCTCGTACGACAATGCGGACACGGGCGCACACAGATCCGGGTGCATCCGCCACGTTTTCTCGAGGAAGTAGCCGAGTTCGGGTGGCAGTGCGCCGTGTCCCTCGGCGAGCCAACCGAGTGCCGATTCGTCGACAGGTTCGGGGTGAGTACCTTGGCTCACCTGCGGCAACTGCTGCGGGTCGCCCAGCAGCAACAGGTTTCGCGCGGAAATCGCGACGGCAATGGTGTTCGCCAGCGCGAATTGACCTGCCTCGTCGACCACGAGCAAGTCCAAACTGCCGGCGGGAACACGATCGGTGTTCGCGAAGTCCCATGCAGTGCCGCCGATGACGCAGCCGACGCCTTCCGCTTCGGCGATGAATCCGGCGTATTCCTCGGACGCGATGTCCTGCCATTCCGCGGTCTTGCTGCGGCTGCCCTTCTTTGCGACCAGTGCGGGGTCCACGCCGGCCTTCAGAATGCCGCCAAGCATGTTCTCGACCACCGAATGTGATTGTGCCACCACGCCGATTCGCCAATGGTGTTGTTCGATCAGTGTCTTGACGACACGAGCGCCCGTGTAGGTTTTGCCGGTACCGGGAGGACCTTGCACCGCCACGTAGGAATCGTCGAGGTCGAGAAGTGCGGCGGTGATGGCGTCGGCGTAGTTGTTGTCGGTGCCGACAGGTGGCAGCGCTGAACCCGAGAGGGTTCTCGGGGTGCTGCGCCTGAGAATGTCGACTGCCGCGATGTGTGGCAGTTCGGGCAGGCTCTCGCTGGCGTCGGACGCGGCAGCGGCGATGGACTTCTCCATGCGTCCGGTGGGAATCGGACGACCAGGTGCCAACGCGACAGGGGAATCGATGTATTCGTCACCGCTGAGCAGTTCTTCCACGGTGACCACGTCGAGCCCTTCGGACTTGACGACGGCGGTGACCTTGACGCTGCTGGTGCCGCGCTGGGTGGGGTTCTCGCTTGCAACGGCATCCGGGGAGGGGGTTGCGTAGAGCGCGAACAAATCACTGCCCGGACTCAAAGACGTTCCGGTGCCGAAACTTCCGGTCAATTGGATGTGGCGACGAAACTTCTTCTGCCGCGCGGTGCTCTTGTGCCAGTCCGTTTCGATTTCGGACTGCTCGACCACCATGACGTCGCGGATGTCCACGAGGTCTTCGATCGGTGTGACCAATCGGTCGAAGTGGGCCCACCAGTACGGCTTCCGCTCGCGATTGTGGTAACCGACTGCTGCGGCCAATAGAGCAGCAGCCTGCTGATCGGAGGTGCGTGTCGAACCGGCCTTGTGGCCGGCGAAGTCGCGGAGTGCGATTTCCGATTCGGTGAGTTCTTCGAGTGGAATCTTGATCTGTCCGGTCGGCTCTCGAAGTTCGACGCCGTGTTCTGCGGCGCGCTCGGCGAGCCAATCGCGCAGGCGGAGAGTGGATTCGCAGTCGTACTCGTTGTAGTCGGAGATGCCCTGAAGAAGTTCCCTGGCCTGGTCGGCTTGTCCGCCGTCGCGCAATTCGCAGTAGTCGGCATAAGCGACGACCGAGGCGGCGGCGTTGGTCACGTCACCGTCACGGCCGTGCTCACCCATGTAGAGCGGCTCGAGTTTCTTGATGCTGTACGAGCGTTGTCCGATCCGCAGGCACGCGCGGACGATCGGGTACAGGTCTACGAGCACGTTCTCGCTGAGCAGGGTGTCCACGGTCTGCTCGCCGACACCGTGACGTGCGGCCAAGCGCAACAGCGCCGATTTCTCGTACGCGGCATAGTGGTAGATGTGCATGCCTGGATGAGCTTCTCGACGCGCGGTGACGTAATCGAGGAAGTCGAGGAGCGCCTGGCGCTCACCCTCGCGATCGTGTGCCCAGAACGGCTTGAACACGTAGTCGTCCGCAGGCCCTTCGACCACACCGAACAGATACTCCAACCCCCAATCGGTGGACCCGTCCTCGGCCCAGAGCGGATCGCCCTCGAAGTCGAAGAAGATGTCGCCGTCGTCGGGGATGGGGAGTCCGCCGAGCGCCGAGGGTTCGTAGACCTCGAATTCGGCGTCGCCGGACAGTTCCTGGCGTAGTTGAACCGCTGCCTGTGCACGGAGCTTGTCGAGTGTTTCCCGGCGGATTCCCTCGACTGGGCCGGTGCTCGCGGCGAGTTCGTCGATTGTCGTGATCCCCGAGACGATCAGCTGTTCACGCTGATTGCCGCGGACACCCGCAACCAGCAGCAGGTCTCGATGGCTTTCGACCTCGACGCTGCAGGTGTCGCATCGACCACAACGCAGGTACCGATCGTCGAGCCACTGTGTCGGTTTCCCCTCGGCGCGGTGCTCGTCGAGGACTCGTTCGAGTTCAGCTCTACGTGCCGCGAATACCGGCGCGATGTCTCCGATGTCGTGCGACGACGTGCTGCCGTCGCCTAGCAGTAGATGAACTTGATCGGAGGCGGCAATTGCATTGCGCTCCAACGCATCCGCGTATGCGGCGAGTTGTAGAAGTGCCGACACCTTGGCGTGCCGGGAGAGCTTGCTGTCGTAGACCGCGTAGGTGTCGCCTTCGCGGACGAGGAAATCGCAGAACCCGAGGAATCGGCCGTCGAAAAAGGTTCCCTGATAAATGACTGGCGCGCCCGATCGTGCTGCCTCGACGGTGGCCAACGTGGCAGCGGTCAGGCCTGCGCGTGAGTGTTCCGGTCGCGGCATGACGACGACGCCGTCTCCGTGCTGATCGATGAACTTCTGAAGCTGTTCGCGCTCGTGCGAGTCGCCGAGGCTCGACGTCCGTTCGAGCATCGGATCCGCCTCGGCGGCCTCGGCCGCGATCAGACCGGTTCGGGCGTCGAGTTGCCGCAGCAGTGCGAACTCGCACGAGGCCGCAGCCGAGAGGTCGCTGGCGCTGTAGACGATCTGATCATCGAGTAGGAACACAGGGCGATTGTGCCATCGCTCACCGACAAGGCAACCCACCAGTAACCGCTCACGAGCCGCGGATATCGGTAGCGGCGTGCAGAATGACGATCATGCCTTTCTTCGACGGACGAACCGGTCAGGTGCACTTTCGGCATTGGCCGGCGGCAGGGGGTGCGGTGCCCACGGTGTCACTGGTCTTTCTGCACGGTCTCGGCCAGCACAGCGGGCAGTATCACCGTTTCGCGAGCGCAATGACGGCGTCGGGGATTGACGTGTGGGCGATCGATCACACCGGGCACGGTTTGTCGGAGGGTGATCCGGGAGTCGGGGCTCCTCTCTCCGATCTTGCTGCCGATGCAGCCGCGCTGGCTGACATCGCCTTGGCGGAACTGCCCGACGTTCCGCAGGCGGTGATGGGTCATTCGTTAGGTGCTGTGACTGCGCTGACGGTGCTGGCTCATCGCGATCACGAATTCGCGTCCGCGGTGTTGTGCGGCATCCCGCGCAGTGCGGTCGAGCAACACGGGTGGGCGGAACTCTCCGACGCGGGCATCCCAGTCCTGGTCGTTCACGGTACCGACGACCGGATCGCCCCGGTCGATCCCGTCCGGGACTGGGCGCGGACGCTGCGCAACGTCGAGATGCGTGAGTTCGAGGACGCCGGTCACGACCTGCTGCACGAGAAGGTTCACGCCAGTGTCACCAACGTCAGCCGTGAATTCCTTCTCGCGCATTCCAGGTAGTCCTCTCAGGAGAGCGCGCCGAGCACCTCTTTCGACGTGACGGGATGCGAGAACATCGGGTAGTCGTAGGTGATCGCGTTCTCGTGTTCGGCGACCGAAGTGCCTGCCACGCAATCGGTGAGTGTGATGACCCGGTAACCGTTCTCGTATCCGGTGCGCATGGTCGATTCGACGCAGCAGTTGGTCAGGAAGCCGCCGAGAAGGATCGTGCGAATTCCTTTGCTGCGCAGAATGAAATCGAGGTTGGTGCTGGCAAAAGTGTCGAGTCCGCGCTTGCCCTCGATGACGATGTCGCCGTCTTTCGGAGTGAGGTCGTCGACGATAGCGGCGCCCCACGAACCTTTCACGAAAGCCTTTCCGTCGACGACGCCCTTGAGGATTCCGTACGGATGCGAGGTGATTTCGTTGTACCCCTCGGCGAAGGTGATCGGTGCGTGCATCACGGTGACACCCGCCGCCCGGGCCGCATCGACCAGCGCGGCGGTGTTCGCGAGGAGTCCGTTCGATTCCATGACTGGTGCGACGGCCTCGTGGAGGACACCGCCCTCGGTGGTGAAGTCGTTCTGGTACTCGATGAGCACGACGGCGGTGGTCGCGGGATCCAATTCGAGCTTGTCGGTCATGGTCGGCACCTTCTCTGTTGTGGTCCGGGTCACGAATCTCCTCAATTAAACAGTTTGTCAGACAAGCAGGCAAGGGGTGGTAGCGTCGCGGCATGGATACGACTCCGTTGTCGCGCATGCCGCTCAGCCTTGCCGTGTCGGGAAGAATCCGTGCTGCCATACTCGACGGCTCGCTTCCCGTCGGCGAGGCATTGCCGACCGAACAGGAACTCGCGCAGACGTTCTCGGTGGGGCGATCGACGGTCCGTGAGGCGCTTCGTGTCCTGCAAGCGCAGGGATTGTTGACCGGCGCGGACACCACTTCTACTGCCAGGCCTCGGGTGACGCACGAGCATACGGCCGATTCCGCGGCCACAGCTCTCAGCACGGCGTTGCAGGTGGGTGCAGTTCCATTGGGCGATCTTGTCGAATTGCGAGTGCTGCTCGAAGCTGCTGCGCTGCGCACTGTCGTCGCGGTGCCGAACGGCGCCCGGGATGCGATCGAGCGGATGCGCGTCGCAACCCTTGCCGACGACTCGGTCGCATTCCACGACGCCGATGTCGACTTTCACGTTGCGCTGGCCGGAGCGGGCGGGAACAAGGCGTTCGGGTTGGTCATGACGGTTCTCCGCGACAGCATCGCCGGCTACCTGCTGAGCGAACTCGACTCGCGCGAGAACTCGGCGGCCACGCTCGGCGCACTGTTGGCCGAGCACGAGGGTATCGCCGACGCGATCGAGCGCGGTGCAGCTGACGAGGCCGCCGTTTTGGTCGAGCGCCATGTGCGCGGATTCTACGAAGGACGAACACAATGACCACGAGTATCGATCTGTTGGGTGAACGCTTGCAGAAAGCGGTGGGGGACAGGGCGACAACCGATC
Organism: Rhodococcus sp. MT28; assembly: GCF_058792695.1. Lineage (NCBI taxonomy): Bacteria > Bacillati > Actinomycetota > Actinomycetes > Mycobacteriales > Nocardiaceae > Rhodococcus > Rhodococcus sp. MT28. The sequence goes on along the minus strand of NZ_JBXAFD010000001.1, from coordinate 39,502 downwards.
CCGACCGAATGGGCGCGTACGTCCGGGATCAATCACTGCTCACCACAGCCGGAACGCCCGCCGCGCTGGTCAAGGCGAAGACGGTTGACGACGTCGTTGCGGTCATGACGGTGGCCCACGAACTCTCCGTTCCCGTGGTGACACGAGGGGCAGGTACCGGGTTGGCCGGCGCCGCCAACGCACTCGACGGATGCATCGTCTTGAGCGTCGCGGGCATGGATCGCATTCTCGAGATCGATCCTGCCGCGCGCACCGCCACGGTGGAGCCCGGAGTGATCAACGGTGACCTGGCGGAAGCTGCTGCACAGCAGGGCCTTTGGTACGTACCGGATCCGGGAAGCCGGTCCATCTCGAGTATCGGCGGCAATCTGGCGACAAATGCAGGCGGCATCTGTTGCGCCAAGTACGGCGTCACCGGTGATCACGTTGCGGCCCTGACGGCGGTACTCGCCGACGGGCGTGTGATCCGTACCGGTGCACGGACGCGCAAAAACGTTGCGGGGCTGGACCTGACACATCTGCTCGTCGGGTCGGAGGGCACTCTCGCGGTCATCGTCGAAGCCACGATGCGGTTGCGTACGGCGCCCACTGCCGCGACCACTGTGGTCGCCTTCTTCGATTCCGCGGAGTCCGCGATCGATGCCGTCCTCGCCGTGTCGGCAGTGGCCGAACCGTGTCAGATGGAGTTGATGGACGACGTCACCATCGGCGCCGTCAATCGGCTGACCAAGATGGGGCTGGACGAATCGGCCGGGGCGATGCTGCTCATCCAGTGCGACGGTAGGTCGGCGGCCGCCGAGGCAGCGGACTGCGCCGCGGCGTGCGAAAGTGCCGGGGCCCGAGAGGTTTTCCACACCGACGATCCGGTGGAAGGTGAAGAGTTCACCGCCGCGCGCCGCATGGCCTTGCCGGCTCTCGAGGCGTTGGGCACGGTACTTCTCGACGACGTCGCGGTGCCGGTGCCGGCGTTGCCGTCCATGTTGGAATGCATTCGTGAAGCGGCCGATCGCCACGGCGTCACGATCGGAACCTTCGGTCACGCCGCCGACGGCAATCTCCACCCGACCATCGTGTTCGACGCTGCCGAATCGGGTGCGCAGGATCGTGCGCGCGGAGCTTTCGACGACATCGTTGCCGGCGCACTGGCGTTGGGCGGAACGATCAGCGGTGAACACGGTATCGGGGTTCTCAAAGCGCCGTACATGGCGGACATGGTCGGCCAGACCGAACGCGAAATGATGCTTGCAGTGAAGGCCGCATTCGATCCGAAGAACATTCTCAATCCCGGACGAGGTATCTGAGCGGTTAGTCCGTGCCTCAGTCGCCGGAAATTGCGCTACCAGACGAACGTGTTGCCGCACGACGCTTTTCAAGTGACGATGGCCCTCATGAAGCTGTTGATGCTCGGAGGAACACGGTTCCTCGGCCGCGCTCTCGTCGATGACGCTTTGGCTCGGGGCTGGGAAGTGACAGTGCTCCATCGTGGGCTCACCGGAGCGCCACCACCTACAGCGGAGGTCCTGTTCGCGGATCGCACCGATCAGCGTGCGATGGTTGATGCGCTCGGTGATCGTCGATGGGATCTTGTCGTCGACACCTGGTCGGGTAGCCCCCGAGTGGTCGGTGAGAATGCACGCGTTTTGCGCGGTCACGTCGACCGGTACGCATACATCTCCAGTGGATCCGTCTACCAATGGGGCTTGCACGTAGACGAGACCTCACCAGTGGTGGCCGCATCTGCGACCTCCGATGACTACAGCGATTACGCGTCCGCCAAACGCGGGGCCGAACTCGCTGTCCTGGAATCCTTCCCGGACGCGTTACTCGCGAGGGCAGGTTTGATCCTCGGCCCGCGCGAGGACATCGGGCGGTTGCCGTGGTGGCTGCAGCGCATCGCGGCGGGCGGACGTGTCGTTGCTCCCGGAGTGCCGACCAGACCGTTGCAGTACGTCGATGCCCGCGACATCGCAACCTTTGTCCTGGCCGGACTGGCCGCCGGGATCAGCGGGGCGTACGACGTCATCAGCCCGTCCGGCCACACCACTACCTCCGGGCTCCTCCAGGCGTGCGTGGATGCCACCGGTTCGGACGCTGAACTCGTGTGGATCGACGAGGACAGGCTGGCCGCTGCGGGAGTGCAGCCGTGGACACAACTTCCGTGTTGGGTTCCGCAAGAGGGCGAGTTCGCGGGCTTCCTCGAAGCCGACACCGCCAAGGCGGGGCAAGCAGGGCTGCGGTGCCGGCCCGTCGAAGACACCGTGCGCGATACCTGGGAGTGGATGCAGCGAGAAACTCTGCCGACTCAGCGGGAGGATCGTGCGGTGCACGGCCTTCCATCCGAGATCGAAGAGGAACTACTCTGCGCCGGACAGTGAAACGAGTCTGGCCCGGTTCGCATTCGAACCGGGCCAGACTCGTGAAAGACGATCGATCAGGCGTACAGGTCGCTGATCTTGGTCTTGTGAGCTTCGTGAATGATGTTGCGCTTGAGCTTGAGCGTCGGCGTCAATTCACCGGTCTCCTGGGTGAAGTCGACCTCGAGGATCGTGTACTTCTTGATCTGCTCGGGGTTGGAGACCTTCTTGTTCGCGTCGGCAACGGCCGAGTCGATCTCGGCGATCAGGTCGGCGTTCTTCACCAGATCGGCAATCGGGGTGCCGGCGGGCAGGCCGTTGCGCTCGACCCAACCGGGCAGAGTCTCCGGATCGAGGGTGATCAGTGCACCGATGAACGGCTGACCGTCGCCGACGACGAGGCACTGGCTGATCAGAGCGTGCGCGCGCAGGGAATCTTCGAGGCCTGCCGGTGCGACGTTCTTGCCGCCCGCGGTGACGATGATTTCCTTCTTGCGTCCGGTGATGGAGACGTAGCCCTCGTTGTCGATCGAGCCGAGGTCGCCGGTGTGGAACCAGCCGTCGACGATGGATTCGGCAGTGGCCTTCTCGTTGTGCCAGTAGCCGGCGAACACGACCGGGCCCTGCAGGAGGAGTTCGCCGTCCTCGGCGATCCGTGCTGCATGGCCGTTGATCGGCTTGCCGACGGTGCCGACGCGCTGCGCGCTCGAGGTGTTGACGGTGATTGCGGCGCTGGTCTCGGTGAGTCCGTAGCCCTCGTAGATCGGGATGCCGACGCCGCGGAAGTAGTGGCCGAGGCGCGCGCCGAGGGCTGCGCCACCGGAGACTGCACGCTCGCACTCGCCACCCAGAGCTGCACGCAACTTCGAGTAGACGAGCTTGTCGAATACCGCGTGCTTGAGCTTGAGTGCCAGGCCGGGGCCACCCTTTTCGAGGGATTCGCTGTATTCGATGGCGGTGGCAGCAGCCTTGTCGAAGATGCTGCCCTTACCGCCGTCGACTGCCTTCTGGCGAGCCGAGTTGTACACCTTCTCGAACACGCGGGGCACCGAGAGGATGAAGTTGGGCTTGAAGCCGGCGAACTGATCGAGCAGCGTCGTCAGGTCCGACGTGTGGGCGACGGTGACCTTGGCGTCGAAAGCGCCGAAGGAGATCGCCCGCGCGAATACGTGGGCAAGCGGCAGGAACATCAGAGTCTTCTTGCCGGGAACCATGGACTCCGGCATCGCCAGGCGGCAGGCGTTGGACTCGGCGTAGAAGTTGGAGTGCGTCAGCTGGACACCCTTGGGGCGTCCGGTGGTTCCGGAGGTGTAGATCAGGGTCGCGGGCGAGGCGGCGGTGACCTGGTGACGACGAGTGTGCAGTTCTTCGTCGGTGATTGCCGAACCGCGACTGGACAGCTCGTCGATCGCACCCGACTCGATGACAAGAACCTCGCGGAGGGCTTCTGCGCCGTCGGTGACTTCCTTGTGAGTCTCCGCGTGCTTGGCCGTTTCGACGACCAGAAGTGTCGTCGCTGAATCCTCGAGGATCCACTGCGCCTGATCAGGGGAGGAGGTCTCGTAGATCGCGACGGTGCATCCGCCGGCAGTCCAGATGGCGTAGTCGAGAACGACCCACTCGTAGCGAGTCGCGGACAGGATAGCGACGCGGTCGCCGAGCTCGACACCTGACGCGATCAGGCCCTTGGCAACTGCGGAGACCTGCTTCGCGAATTCAGCTGCAGTGACGTCGACCCATCCACCGTTCGACGGCCTCTTGAACGGCACGAATGTGGGGTCTTCTTCGGCGTGACGGAACACGGAGTCGGCCATGGATACGTTCTCCGGAATTGAGAACGACTGTGGAACTGAGAACTCGCGCACTATTGACCCCTCCAGTGACTACTGACATTTCTGATGTGCATTGCATCACATTAGTCGTCATTTTGCACTGTCGTTACTATTCGGTAGAACTGGTCGGGCGCTGACCTGCAGTTTAGTGTGACCGCCTGTTTACAGGTACTCAGGCGACGTGTTGGAGCGTGCGACCGTGCACGGACAGCCACCGCCGAATTGCGTAGTCCAATCGGTCCGGATCCACTCCGAGTTGCTCTGCAGTAGCTGCAAGGATCTCCGAGGTGTCTCCCGGCAACTCGGTGGTGCCGAGTGTCGCGCTGATGAAGGTGTCGGCAGCGGTCCCCAGATCGGTGTGCGGAATTCCGGCCAACATCAACAGGTGGGCCCAGGTCACTTCGGAACCGTCTCCGCACGCGTCCATCCAGGCATGGTGAACGGCTTCGAGAGCGTTGTCGGAATCAGCGGCCGACAGCAGGTCCTCGACGCTGTTGATCCGCAAGTGATGGAGTTTCTCGGCGACCTGTTGGATGTGCCGTGCCTCGATCGGGACACCCGTCGCCGTGTAGCGACGCTTGTACGAGCCGATCTTGCCTGCCCACTGGTCCGAACTGCCGGCTTCCTCGAAGGTGCGGAGTAGTTCACGTGCGCCATCCGTGACGGGTTTGTCCTCGCGGGCTTTCCGGTACGCCAGGTAGCGATCGACGACGGTCACTTCGCTGTGACCCGACGTGGACTGAACGGATTCGATGATGCACAGGGCGAGGCTCTGTCGATAAGCGTCTGACGCAACCCAGGCGGAAGGGTCGCCCAGGCGGTCACGGCACGCAGCTGCGACGGCGTCGACGGTATCGGTCGAGATGGTCACGGTTCCTCCAGAAAGCCGAATTCTTTTTGTTCCATTTGGGCTATCGGCACCGAGGAGCGAAATGTTGCACACATCACAAATTCTCAGAGATCTCTTGGACTGTGCTCAGGCTGGAGAGGTGTGCACTCAGGCGAGGAAGGACAGCACTTCGTCGTCGCTGAGTTGATGAAAGTCCTCGAATGCAGCACCGACGCCGCCTAACAGGGCAGGAACGAAGGGGCAGACGACCCGATCGGCGGAGCACGCGATCACTCTCATGGCTTCGGGGGACGCTACTGGGACAGCGACGATCACGGAGGCGGCACCCGCGGTGCGCGCGCATCGGCAGGCAACGGCGGCACTCGCGCCCGTAGCCATTCCGTCGTCGACGATCACCGCAGTGCGTCCGTGGAGGGAAACCGGGGTCCGCCCCTCGCGCAGGAGATGCGCCCGCCGTTCCAATTCGGTTCGCTCGTCGCGTTCGACGGCGACGAGTTCTCTTTTCGAGACGCGAACCGCTGCGATGACGTCGTGGTTGAGGACCCGCACGCCGCCCTCACCGATGGCGCCCATCGCCAGTTCCGGGTTGTACGGACTGCCGAGCTTGCGCACCACCACGATGCCGAGCGGAGCGTTCAATGCCGCAGCCACCTCGGCTGCGACCGGAACTCCGCCGCGCGGGAGTCCGAGAACGACGGGCTTGTCGATACGCAAGGTCTCGAGCCGCCCGGCCAGAAATTTGCCGGCGGAAGATCGATCCCGATACTGGGTCACTGCGTTGTCCTCGAGAAGCTCGAACCCCGACCAGTTCGACGCTACTCGCTGCAGGTCACCGCGACGAGACTGTGAACCTCCGCAGCGCGAGAGCGGGATTCTTCTCGCGTACCTCGGCGATGCGAGCAGCCGAAACGAGTGCGGTTGCGACCCCGACCTGCTCGCCAAGTGAACACATCACGACGCCCATCGGGTCGACGATCATGCTGGCACCCGCGCCGCCGCGCGCGCTCTGATCTGCCGCTGCGATGTACATCGTGTTCTCGATGGCCCGGGCGCGCACGAGAGTGGTCCAGTGGTCTTCCTTGAGCGGCCCCGGCACCCACTGGGCGGGCAGGAGCAAGATGTCTGCGCCGACGTCGACGATGCGCCGGGTGACTTCCGGGAAGCGCAGGTCGTAGCAGGTCTGGAGGCCGAAGGTCAGGCCGTCGCACCCGAAGGTCTGCGGTTCGGTGATCTCGCCCGCGCGGATCACGGCCGACTCCTGGTAACCGAAAGCGTCGTAAAGATGCAGTTTCCGGTAGGTCGCCACCAGTTCGCCGTTCGGGTCCATCGCGACGAGGGTGTTGGAGATTCTGCTCACGTCGTCGATCCGCTCGTTCATTCCTGCCACGAGGAAGATTCCGAACTCCGCGGCGACCGACGCCAGCGCCGAACCGAATTCGCCGTCCAGGTCCTCCGCGGACTCGATCAAACGCTCATCCGTCTTCGGTGCGGTGAACATCGAGTATTCCGGCGCCACGACAACTTTCGCGCCGCGTGCTGCTGCATCGGAAGCCAGTGATCGCAGTGATTCGAGGTTGGCTTTCTTGTCCGTCCCCGGGGCGAATTGGGCAATCGCGACAACGGTCTGGGAGGGGGTGGCTGCGGTGGCTTCGGTCATGCTTCCTACGCTAGGCGAAACCCTCTGGGAGGGTGGATCTGTCGTAAAAGCACCCCCGGTATGTCGTCGTGTCTATACTCTATCCGCTAAACTGCTGGTCAAATGAGTGATATTGAGCGTGACCCCGAACCCCCAACATTTGCCGACCTCGACATCGATGATCGGGTACTGAAGGCACTGTCAGACGTGGGCTACGAGTCGCCCTCGCCCATTCAGGCTGCCACCATTCCGCCACTGCTCGAAGGCAAGGACGTCGTCGGTCTCGCACAGACCGGTACCGGCAAGACCGCAGCCTTCGCAGTTCCCGTTCTGTCGCGGATCGACACGTCGATCAAGCAGACCCAGGCGCTGGTGCTTGCTCCCACGCGTGAGCTGGCGCTTCAGGTTGCCGAGGCCTTCGGCAAGTACTCCGCGCACATCCCCGGACTCAACGTGCTGCCGATTTACGGTGGCCAGAGCTACGGCGTCCAGCTGTCCGGACTGCGCCGCGGTGCGCACGTCGTCGTCGGTACGCCTGGTCGTGTCATCGACCATCTCGAAAAGGGCACCCTGGATCTGACCAATCTCAAGTACCTCGTTCTGGACGAGGCCGACGAGATGCTCAAGATGGGCTTCCAGGAGGACGTCGAGCGCATCCTCCGCGACACCCCCGGCGACAAGCAGGTCGCTCTGTTCTCGGCAACGATGCCCGGCTCGATTCGCCGGATCTCGAAGCAGTACCTGAACAATCCGGTCGAGATCACCGTCAAGTCCAAGACGTCGACCGCCTCGAACATCACGCAGCGCTACATTCAGGTTGCTCATCAGCGCAAGCTCGATGCACTGACCCGCGTCCTCGAGGTCGAGGCTTTCGAGGCGATGATCATCTTCGTCCGTACCAAGCAGGCCACCGAAGACCTGGCGGAGAAGCTGCGGGCCCGCGGGCACTCGGCTGCCGCGATCAACGGCGACATCGTCCAGGCACAGCGTGAGCGGACCATCGGTCAGCTCAAGAACGGCGCCCTCGACATCCTCGTCGCGACCGACGTTGCTGCTCGAGGCCTCGACGTGGATCGAATCTCCCACGTCGTCAACTACGACATCCCGCATGACACGGAGTCGTACGTCCACCGCATCGGTCGTACCGGCCGCGCCGGTCGTCAGGGTGACGCGTTGCTGTTCGTCGCCCCGCGTGAGCGTCATCTGCTCAAGTCCATCGAGAAGGCGACCCGTCAGCCGCTTGCGGAGATGCAGCTTCCCAGTGTCGACGACGTCAACGCTCAGCGCGTGGCCAAGTTCGGTGACTCCATCACCGAGAGCCTGGCCTCGGAGAATCTCGCGATGTTCCGCAAGATGATCGAGGACTACGACCAGGAACACGACGTTCCGCTCATCGACATCGCTGCCGCTCTGGCGTTGCAGTCGCGCGACGGCGAAGCATTCTTGCTTTCTCCCGAGCCGCCGGCACCGCCGCGTCGTGAGCGCGAGCCTCGTGAACCACGTCCTCCCCGTCGTTTCGACGATGGCCCGGCCCCGCGCTCGCGTGGGCCCGAGGGCCAGGAGTTGGCTGCTTACCGCATTGCAGTCGGCAAGCGTCACCGCGTCGTTCCGGGTGCCATCGTCGGTGCCATCGCCAACGAGGGTGGGCTTCGTCGAAGCGACTTCGGGCACATCAGCATTCGCCCGGATCACAGCATCGTCGAGCTGCCGGCCGACCTCTCCAACGAGACTCTCGAAGCTTTGCGTCGCACACGCATCTCCGGCGTCCTGATCCAGCTGCAGCCTGATTTCGGGCCGCCGCAGGGACGTCCGAGTGGCCGTGGCGACCGTGGTGGCCGGGACGATCGCGGTGGACGTGACGACCGCCGCGGTGGCGGACGCGATCGCTACAACGACTGACCTACAGCTTCAACGACTGACATGAAGACTGAAACAGGCGCTGCCCTCCGCGAGGAGGACAGCGCCTGTTTTCTGTGTGTGTGTGTGGGCAAGGCGCTGCGCGGTATCAGATCGGCGTCGGTGCGAGGGCGCCGTTCTTCCGGGCGTTGGTGTCGAACTGCGTGCGGTACAACTCGGCGTAGCGGCCACCGCGCGCGAGCAGTTCCTCATGGTTTCCGCGCTCGACGATCTGGCCTGCCTCGACGACAAGGATCAGGTCCGCGGAACGGATCGTCGACAATCGGTGAGCGATCACCACCGCAGTCCGCCCGGCGAGTGCTTCGCCGAGTGCTTCCTGAACCGCAGCTTCCGACGTCGAGTCGAGATGCGCGGTGGCCTCGTCCAAGATGACGACGCGAGGCTGGGCCAGGAGCAGGCGTGCGATGGTCAGGCGTTGACGCTCGCCGCCCGAGAGGCGGTAACCGCGTTCACCCACCACCGTCTCCAATCCGTCGGGCAGCGACGCAACCAGGTCGGTGAGCCGTGCGCGCTCCAGAACCTCACGCAGATCTTCTTCGGTGGCATCCGGTCGCGCAAGGAGCAGGTTGGATCGAAGGCTCTCGTGGAACAGGTGCCCGTCCTGCGTGACCATGCCGACGGTCTCCCGGATGGAATCGGCACTGAGGTCGCGGACGTCGACGCCGCCCAACTCGACCGAACCGGAGTCGATGTCGTAGAGGCGCGGAATCATCTGCGCCACGGTCGACTTTCCGGCACCGGACGTGCCGACCAAGGCGACCATCTGTCCTGCTTCGGTGCGGAACGACAGGTTGTGCAACACGTCCTCGCCGCCGCGGGTGTCGAGGATCGCGACTTCCTCCAGGGACGCGAGAGACACCTTGTCCGCGGATGGGTAAGCAAAAGTGACGTTCTTGAACTCGACGGACACCGGGCCCTGCGGCACCGTGCGTGCATCGGGCTTCTCGGTGATGAGCGGCGCCAGATCGAGAATCTCGAATACCCGCTCGAAGCTGACCAGGGCGCTCATGACGTCCACCCGGGCGCTGGCCAGTGCGGTCAACGGCGAGTACAGCCGCGTCAACAACAATGCCATCGCCACGACGGCGCCTGCGTCCAACTGTCCGCGCAGCGCGTAGAAACCGCCGAGTCCGTAGACGAGGGCAAGAGCAAGGGCCGAGACCAGCGTCAGCGCTGTGACGAAGACGGACTGAAGCATTGCGGTCCGGACTCCGATGTTGCGCACACGCCTGGCGCGAACCGCGAACTCCGCAGATTCTTGCGACGGGCGGCCGAACAGCTTGACCAGAGTCGCGCCGGGAGCGGAGAACCGCTCCGTCATCTGGGTGCTCATGAGCGAATTATGGTTGGCTGCTTCACGATTGAGTGCTGCAAGTTTTGCGCCCATGCGCCGTGCGGGGATGACGAAGATCGGGAGAAGTAGCAGCGCGAGGACGGTGATCTGCCAGGAGATCCCGAGCATGACGATCAGCGTGATCACCAGGGTGACCAGATTGCTGACCACTCCGGACAAGGTGTCGCTGAAGGCGCGCTGAGCGCCGATGACGTCGTTGTTGAGACGGCTGACCAGTGCTCCGGTTCGAGTTCTGGTGAAGAACGCGATGGGCATCTTCTGGACGTGATCGAAGACGGTGGTGCGCAGATGCAGGATCAGGTCTTCGCCGATGCTGGCCGAGAGCCACCGGGTCAACAGTCCCAGAGCGGCTTCGAGAAGTGCAACCAGTGCGATCAGGGCGGCAAGTTTGACGACCACGTCGACGGCGTCGCCGCCGACTATCGCGTTGACCACGCGCCCGGCCAGGACAGGTGTTGCCACGGCAAGCGCAGCAGTGACGACACTCAGTACGAGGTACCAGCTGAGGTTGCGTTTCTGTGGAACTGCGAACTTCGCGATCCGCTTCAGTGTCGCCTTCGAGAACGGGCGCCGATCTTCTTGCGCGTGCATCGCGTTGTACATCGCGTTCCACGCGGTGACTTCCATACTCATGACTTCGCCCCTCCGGTCGCCGGCAACGAAGATTACGTGGCCGGTACGACACGAAGGTAGAACCTCAACCAAACTTCAGGTCAAGTGCGGCCTCAGCGGGCCACGTCGACCACCACGCGAGGAGGGTCGCTGAGCGTCGTGACCGTGAACGGCTGCTTCTCGGTCACGCCGATGAACGACTGCGTCACTCCCTCGAAGACGTTGGACCCGTTGACCTCGGTCACGACTCCGCCGACGCCGGGGACCGGGTTGGGGCCGGAGTACTGCTCGACTCCGCTGTCGAAGGGATATGCGGAACCGTCGATCAGGACCTGGATCAAAGCGGCACCCTTGATGTCCACGGGCTTACCGCTGCCTTCCTGCGTCGCCGCGTCGACGTACTTGACGCGCCAACCGGGTGTGCCGGTTCCGCCCATTTCGTAGACGACACGATCGAATCCGTCGTGCTCGCCCACTCGGATGTCGACGACGGTGAGCTTGGATTCGGTGCCCGCAGCCGACGTCTTGTCGGAGCTGTCCGTCGGGACTGGTTCTGTGGTCGACGCTGCTGCACTCGAGGTCGAGGTCGAGGTGACGGCCGAGGTGGCTGCCGTGGGAGTGGTCTCCGCGTCCTGCGAACAGGCAGTCAGGCTCACGCCCACTGCGATGGCAGCGACAGCGGCAAATGATCTCGTCCGGTTCGTTGTCATGACTCGATCGTAGGGCTCGCGTTATCGGGATCCGCGGCGGCGGTGCCCGGAGTTACCTAACCGATATCGCCGTCGACATAGAGCCACTTACCCTCTGTTCGCGCAAATCGACTGCGTTCGTGGAGCATTCCCCGCTCGCGTCCGAATGTGTAGTGAGCGCGAAATTCCACGACGCCGTCGGAATCGAACAGCCCGCCCCGTTCGGTGTCCAGGATCTCCAACCGGAGCCATTTCTGGTCGGGGTCGAGATCGAGTTGGGCTGGGCGATGGTCGGGATGCCAAGTCTGCGTGAGATATTCGTCGTCCATCACAGCGAAAGCCGTGTAACGCGAACGCATCAGGGTTTCGGCGGTCGGTGCGTGCGCTACTCCGCTGATGTACTTGCCGCAGCATCCGGCCAACGCGTTGCCGCTGCCGCACGGGCACGGATCGGTCGGATTGGGTGTGGTGGGGCGGCGCGAAGTCACCGCCCCATTACAGCACGCGAACTCAGACCAGTTTGTGTTCGCGGTTCTCCCAGTACGGTTTGCGGAGGTCGCGTTTGAGGATCTTTCCGGTGGGATTGCGGGGAAGAATCTCGACGACGTCGATACTGGTCGGGCACTTGAACTTTGCGAGGCGTTCCTGTGTATAGGTGATCAGATCGGCTTCGTCGATCTGCGCTTCGGCAGTGAGAACCACGACAGCCTTGACGGTTTCACCCCAACGGTCGTCGGGAACGCCGATGACCGCGACCTCGGCGATTGCCGGATGCTCCACCAGTACTCGTTCGATCTCGGGGGAGTAGACGTTCTCGCCGCCGGTGATGATCATGTCCTTGAGGCGGTCCTCGATGAAGACGAACCCGCCGGAGTCGGCGCGGCCCATGTCGCCGCTACGCAGCCACCCGTCTGCGGTAATCGTTTCGGCCGTCGCCTCGGGCTTACCCAGGTATCCGGGTGTGCACTGTTCGGATCGCCACCACAGCTCACCGGTCGTTCCGGTGGGCACGTCCGCGAGCGTGACGGGGTCCACCACGCGCATCTCGACGCCGGGGATCGCCGTACCTGCTGATGCCATGCGCTCGACCTGCGACTCGTCGCGGTGAACGTCCGGCATCAACGCGGTAATGACGCCTGCCATTTCGGTCATGCCGTAGACCTGCACGAATTCGGTGTCCGGCCACGCTGCGAGTGCCGCGCGCAACAGTGGGAGCGGCATGGGGGCGGCGCCGTAGGTGATGCGTTTGAATGCTTTGAAGGCGGCGACCGCCTGCTCGCCTGCGGCCAGGACTCCGGCAATGACCGGTGGGACGAGAAAGGCGATGTTGGCTCCGGCGGCGAGACCGGCGAAGATCGACGGTCCGTCGGCTTCTCTCGTGAAGTAACAGCGGCCACCGGTGTGAATTGCCATGATGGCGTAGCACGTTCCGCCGACGTGGAACATCGGCATCGCGATCAAGAATCGGTGATCCTCGTGGGCCGGCAGGATTTCGAGGACATTGTTGCTGTGCGCGAACAGGTTTCGATGCGTGAGCTGGACACCTTTGGGGCGACCGGTCGTCCCGGAACTGTAGAGAACCAGAGCGGTGGCATCGGGGCTCACCTCGGGGCGGGAGTGCAGCGGTGTGACCTCGTCGATCCACGGCTCGAATTCGTCGTGTTCACCGCCGACGGCGAAGATCGATTCGACGGCCGTCAAGCGGTCTCGCATCGCGACGACCTGGGGGAGTAGTTCGCTGCCGACGAACAGAATGCGAGCGCCACAGTCCGCGAGGACGTAATCCAGCTCTTCGCTCGAAAGTCGCCAGTTGGGAACGACATTCGCGGCGCCGAGTAGTGAGGCGGCGTAGGTGACTTCGAGACAGGACAGATGATTCTTGTCGACGAACGCGACAGTGTCGCCGGCACCGATGCCTGATTCGGCGAGGGCGGCGGCGATACGCAAGATGCGGTCCCGCCACTGAGCCCACGTGAATTCGGTCCCTTGGAAGGTCATCGCTGCTTGATCAGGCTTGACCGTCGCCCAGTGCTCTAGCCGATCGAAAATGATTCCAGCGGTGGCGTCGGACATTCGGCCGCCTCTCTCGTGTGATTGGTGTCACAAGGTTAATGTGCGCCCGGTCTTCGTATCGCTGTTTCCAGTCAATGCGCACAAGCAGGAGGGGTCGCATTCCCCCGACCCTGACCGGCTCGGCCGCAGATATCAGGGTGGTCCCCGATGGCGGGCGCGCCCGCCACCCGACAGGATGGAACCAACCATTGCGGGCGTCCGTGTTTTCACGGGCGCCCGTCACGCCCGCAAAGTAGCACCGAAGTGAACAGGAAAGGCGATCATGAGTTCGCACGCCCAGGATGTCGCGGCCCGCGCAGTCGGCCTGTCCAAGACCTACGGCACCGGAGATACCCAGGTGCACGCCCTCAGTTCGGTGTCCGCAGATTTCGCCCGCGGTGAGTTCACGGCGATCATGGGGCCGTCCGGTTCCGGTAAGTCGACGCTGATGCATTGCCTCGCCGGTCTGGATTCCGCAAGTTCGGGTTCCGTTCTCATCGGTGACACGGAACTCACGACGCTTTCCGACAAACAGATGACCCAATTGCGACGCGATCGCATCGGTTTCGTTTTCCAGGCGTTCAACCTGGTGCCGACCCTGACCGCGCTCGAGAACATCACGTTGCCGCTCGACATCGCGGGACGCAAAGCGGACCCGACCTGGTTGAACAGCGTCCTGACCAAGCTGGGTCTCGGGGATCGCCTCGATCATCGGCCGGGAGAGCTCTCGGGTGGTCAGCAGCAGCGTGTGGCGTGTGCGCGTGCGCTGGCGGGTCAGCCGGAGATCATCTTCGGCGACGAGCCGACCGGAAACCTCGATTCGAAGTCCTCCGGTGAGGTGCTCTCGATCCTGCGGGCGGCCGTCGACGAGTTCAACCAGACCGTGGTGATCGTGACGCACGATCCGCGGGCAGCGGCGTATGCCGACCGGGTGGTGTTCCTCGCGGACGGCAAGATCGTCGACGAATTGCGCGAGCCTACGGCGGATTCGGTCCTCGACCGGATGAAGCGTCTGGACGCTCCGCAGGCGGTCGTGAACGTGGAAGCCGGGGCTTGAGCACATGGCTTCGGTAAGCAACTCGCCGATGCGCAAGGTTTCCCTGCGCAACTTGGCGGCACACAAGGTGCGACTTGCGCTGACGGTTCTCTCCGTGGTGCTTGGCACGGCTTTTGTCGCGGGGTCGTTCGTTTTCACCGACACCCTCCAGAAGACTTTCGATTCGATCTTCGAGAACACCGCCCAGGGCGTCGACGTCCGGGTATCGATGGAAGAGCGCAACACCAGTGGCGTTCCGGTCGAGGATGTCGACAAACTTGGCGCAGTCGACGGCGTCCGAGCGGTAGCCCCGGCCGTCAGTGGACAGATCGTCCTGATCAACGCAGACGGCGGCGCTGTTCAGACCGGCGGCGCGCCGAGTATCGGTCAGTCCTACCTACCGCCGGGCCAGGCGATTGCCGAACCCGACACCTTCGTCGAGGGCGCGCCTCCGACGCAGACCGGTCAGGTCGCGCTGAACACCAGCGCCGCCGAGCGAGCCGGACTGAAGGTGGGGGACTCCGCCAAGGTTCTGGCACCGGCCCGCGGAATCGTGGACGTGACGTTGTCCGGTATCTACGAGGGGGCGGGCAGTGACACCGGCGGGTTCATCGGCGCGCTCTTCACCGACGAGCAGGCCCGTGGACTCTTCACCGACGGCCAACACGTCGAGTACATCGACGTCGCGGGCGAAGGGGTGTCGCAGACGGAACTGCAGCAACGCGTCGAGCAGGTTTTCCCCGATCTCAAGGTGCAGACCGGCGACCAGGTTCGTGAGGAGACCAAGGCCGAGGTCGACTCGGCGCTGAGCTTCATCAACTATTTCCTGTTGGCGTTCGGCGCGATTGCTCTGCTCGTCGGAACGTTCATCATCTACAACACCTTCTCGATGATCGTGGCGCAGCGTCTTCGTGAGCTGGCGCTGCTGCGTGCGATCGGTGCGAGCCGAGCGCAGGTCGGCCGTTCGGTGGTCACCGAGGCGCTCGTGGTCGGACTCATCGGCAGCATCATCGGTCTGCTCGGCGGTATCGGTCTCGCCTACGGATTGCGCAGTCTCCTCAACACATTCGACGTCGGTCTGCCGGAAGGCCCGCTCCAGGTGGGTGCCCGCACGATCATCGTCGCGTTGGTGGTCGGCGTCGTCGTCACGACGCTCAGCGCTTACGCCCCGGCTCGTCGTGCGTCGAAGATCCCGCCGGTGGCGGCCATGCGTGAGGAGTTCGCCTCCACCGGCGA
Source organism: Rhodococcus sp. MT28 (assembly GCF_058792695.1). Lineage (NCBI taxonomy): Bacteria > Bacillati > Actinomycetota > Actinomycetes > Mycobacteriales > Nocardiaceae > Rhodococcus > Rhodococcus sp. MT28. The sequence continues at coordinate 23,934 of NZ_JBXAFD010000001.1, read as the reverse complement.
CTCACTGCGAGTGCGGACGTTGATCGGTGCGATTCTCGGCGTGATCGGTGTGGCACTGCTCGTGTTCGGCTCTCGCGGTACCGGCGGCGGCGCGGCGCTGATCGTAGGCCTCGGTGCGTTCTCGTTGATCATCGCGGTGCTTCTCGGGGCTCCCGCGCTGTCGCGGCCGATCGTCGGCGCGCTCGGTGCCGTGTTCGCCAAGCCGTTCGGTGCCATCGGGCGATTGGCTCGTACCAATGCGGTGCGCAATCCCCGTCGCACGGCCGCAACGGCATTCGCTTTGACTCTCGGTCTGATGCTGGTGACGGTCATCGGAGTGTTCGGTTCCTCGGCCAAGGCGAGCATCAATGCTCTTGTCGACGTGGGTGTTTCGGCCGACTACATCCTGACCGGTCCCAACGCGATCGGCGTGCCGCGAGGTGCGGCCGACGCGGTCCGACAAGTGCCCGACGTGCAGAGCGCGACGTCGTTGCACGGAGTGCGTGCGAAGGTCGACGGTGAGGACGAGCAGGGCGCTTCGTTCGACGGCCCGATCGAAGGCGTGCTCGAATACAAGATCCTCGAGGGCACGGTCGATCTGACCGGCAACAACATGCTCGTCTCGAAGTCGACTGCGGACGACAAGGGTTGGACTGTGGGTTCGACCCAGACGTTGACCGGTCCCGGCGGCGTCGAGTACCAGACGGTTGTCGCGGGAGTGTTCGAGGACAACCAGCTGATCGGCTCGTGGATCGTCTCGGACGAGGCGTATCGGAAGCTGATGCCGGCCGAGAGTCTGCCGGACTTCGTGGTGCTGGTGAAGGCGAAGCCTGGCGCGGATCTGACAACGCTGCGATCCGAGCTCGAAACGGCCACGGAGAAGTACGTCGTCGTCCAGGTGCAGGATCGTGAGGAGTTCAAGGGAACTCAGGGCCAGCAGATCAACACGTTGTTGGCGATCCTCTACGGACTGCTTGCACTCGCGGTCGTGATCGCAATCCTGGGCATCATCAACACCCTGGCACTCTCGGTGGTCGAGCGGCGACGAGAAATCGGAATGCTGCGAGCTGTCGGCATGCAGCGCGGACAGATGCGACGCACGATCTACCTCGAGTCGGTGCTCATCGCGGTGTACGGCGCGGCGGTCGGAGTTGTTCTCGGCATCGCGTTCGGTTGGGCCTTCGTGAGCACTCTCGCGGATCAGGGCCTCGACAAGATCACGATCCCGTGGGGTCAGGTGGTCGGAATGCTGATCGGCTCGGGTGTGGTGGGTGTCTTGGCGGCGCTGTGGCCGGCCAACCGAGCGGCCAAGACGAAGCCGCTCGAGGCGATTGCAGACATGTAGGGCCTTCGGCCCCCGTGCGCACTTTTGGTAGCGGTAACAGCCGAAAGTGCGCACGGTACCGTTGCCACATGAGCACCCTTCAAGAAGTCGGCGAACGTGAATCCTGGCGCTGCTGGCTGTGTGACGAACCGGTCGATCCCGACATGTCCGTCAATGATCCGCGCGGCCCGAGTATCGACAGCATCAACACCGCAAAAAAGGGTGGCAAGACCAAAGGTGGCGTCGAACGCTTGGCGCACCGCGCATGCAACACCAAGAAGGGTGCGGTCAAACCTGTTGTGGAATGGCCAGATCGGCTGTTCGTCGTGGATCCCGCCCCGATCATCGGGGTCGTGGAGCAGCTCGAGCGAAAGGGTGGCCGCGTCGCCGTCGCTCGCTGCCCCGGCAAGGACGACGCCCAGGAAGCGTCGGATTGGCTGATCGATCGGTTGTCGCGTCTGGCTCCCGCGTTGAATGTCGAAACAAGTATCGACGCCGCGGGCGGGGGTTACCTGTTGGTCCTGAAAACCGTGTAGGAGGTCGGCCCTGAGTGCCGTCTTTTGCGGTACCTGTTCCGCCTCCATAGCTGTCGGGGTACGGTCGAACCGAACATGAATCCGGTTTCGAGTGCGAAGGAATCCCGATGAACCTGGCATTGACCGACGAGGAACTAGCGTTCCGCGACGAGATGCGGACGTTCTTCCGTACGCAAATCCCCGCGGACATCAGGGAGGCGTACGCCCACGGCGAGGAGTTGGGGCGCGACCGTATGGTCGAGGCGCAGCAGATCCTCAACGCTCACGGTCTGGCGGTACCGCACTGGCCGGTCGAGTGGGGCGGCAAGGACTGGACCCCGGTCCAGCACAACATCTGGCTCGACGAACTGCAGCTTGCGTCGGTTCCCGAACCTTTGGCGTTCAACGCCAACATGGTCGGTCCGGTCATCGCGGCCTTCGGCTCGCAGGAGCAGAAGGAGAAGTTCCTTCCGGCGACTGCGAACCTCGACATCTGGTGGTGCCAGGGATTCTCTGAGCCCGAGGCCGGTTCCGATCTCGCTTCGCTCAAGACCCGTGCGGTCCGCGACGGCGACGACTGGGTCATCAATGGTCAGAAGACCTGGACGACGCTGGGACAGTACGCCGACTGGATCTTCTGCCTCGTGCGCACCAATCCCGATGCGCCCAAGCGTCAGGCCGGCATCTCGTTCATCCTTGTCGATCTGAAGACGCCTGGCGTCACGGTCCGCCCGATCAAGCTGATCGACGGCGGCTACGAGGTCAACGAAGTGTTCTTCGAGGACGTCCGCGTTCCGGGAGAGAACCTGGTCGGTGAAGAGAACCAGGGCTGGGGCTACGCCAAGTTCCTGCTCGGCAACGAGCGAACCGGTGTCACCCGCGTCGGTTTCTCGAAGGTTCGTCTGGCCCAGGCCAAGGCTCGCGCTGCCGAGGTCAAGGTCGGTAACGGAACACTGCTCGAAGATCCGCTCTTCGCTGCTCGCCTTGCCGAACTCGAAAACGAATTGCTTGCCCTCGAGCTCACTCAGCTCCGGGTGGTCGCAAGTTCCGCTGACGGCCAGCCGAACCCGGCGTCGTCGCTGCTCAAGCTTCGTGGCTCCGAATTGCAGCAGGCGAGCGTCGAACTGCTGATGGACGTGGCCGGCCCTGATTCACTGCCGTACGACGCGGGCAGCGACATCGCCTCCGCGAGCTGGGCACAGCACACTGCCCCGACGTACCTGAACTACCGCAAGGTATCCATCTACAGCGGATCGAGCGAAGTGCAGCGCAGCATCATCGCCTCCTCGATCCTCGGATTGTGAGGCGTGGCATGGACTTCGAACTCAACGACGAACAAAAACTTCTCCGCGACACCACCAAGGATCTCCTCGCGCGTAGCTACGACGCCGAGAAGCGCAACGCGATCATCGACTCCGATCCCGGGTGGAGCCCGCAGGTCTGGAAGCAGTTGGCCGAGGTCGGCTTGCTCGGCCTGACATTTTCCGAGGACGACGGCGGCATGGACGCCGGCCCAGTGGAAATCGGCGCGGTCATGACCGAGATCGGTCGACGCTTGGCACCCGAGCCGCTACTCGACGCGGTCGTGACGCCGGGCGGCCTCATCTCCGAAGGTGGCAGCGCAGAGCAGCGCTCGTCGATTCTTCCCGGAGTGGCCGAGGGCACCACGTTCCTCGCGTTCGCCGACCAGGAACCCGGAATCCGTTGGCCGGCAACCGAACGGGCCACCGCGGCGGCCCAGGTCGACGGCGGCTGGACCATCACCGGTATCAAGAATCCCGTCGGCCACGGCGCGACGGCGGACATCTTGGTCGTGAGCGCTGCGCTCCCCGGCGGTGGCGTCGGACTGTTCCTCGTCAAGAGCGATGCCTCCGGTTTGGTACGCAAGTCCTACGCCACTCACGACGGGTTGCGCGGGGCGCAGATCGAGTTCACCGATACGCCGGCCGAAGCACTCGGTGAGGGCGGTGACGCTACTGCTCTGATCCAGGCCGCGCAGATCCGTGAGCAGGCCGCGCTGTGCGCCGAGGCTGTCGGAGCGATGGAAGAGGCGCTACGCCTGACCACCGAATACCTCAAGACGCGTAAGCAATTCGGGGTTCCCCTCGCAAAGTTCCAGACACTGACACACCGCGCCGCCGACCTGTACGTCTCGCTCGAGTTGGCACGCAGCATGAGTCTGTACGCAACGATGTCCCTTGCCGACGGCGTCGTCGATCCAGTGATCGCTTCGCGGGTGAAGTTGCAGATCGGGCGTTCGGCTCGGCTCATCGGCCAGGAGGCGATCCAGATGCATGGTGGTATCGGTATGACCGCAGAGTACCCGGTGGGGCACTACGTGAGCCGACTCGTCGCCATCGAGCACACCCTCGGCAGCACCGAAGATCACCTTCGGGTGTTGGCCGCCGGTGTGGCTGATCACGAGATGGTCAGCGTGGTCTGATCTTTCACGAACGACGAAGGGGCCGCATTCCGTTCCAAGGATGCGGCCCCTTCGTCGTTCAGCGGTGATTGCGCAGGACGTCCAAGCGGAGTCGGCGCTGCTCGATGTTGACGGCGCTGTCGGTGAACGCTTGTTGCCACCCGGGGTCACTCGTTCGGGCCGCCGCGTCCTGCAGAAGCGGTACGGCGTCGAAAGGGAAGCGCGCCTGCACGCTTCGCAGGGTGGAAAAGTGACTGTGACGCGAGTGGATGCCCAAGTCCTCACCCGTCGCAGCATGCTCCATCGCTTCGTTCTCCAAGGCATTCAACAACTTTTCGGCGACGGCCAGGGGCCATGGGCGGTCGATGCCGTCGAGCAGTGCGCTGCCGTCGACGCCCAGAAGGTACTCGTCCGCGTGGCCGGCAACGATGTACTCGACGCGCTCGCGTGGGTCCGCGATGGCGACGATTCTCCGGTCGGTCGTGCGCCCGTCCCGCTCCAGAAATGCCGACGCCCACGCGGTGTTCTTCTGGAGAACGGTTGCGGCAATCCATGATTCGATCATCACCGCGCGCCATTGCTTCTCGATGGGGATGGTGAGGGCCTCGCGTGGCGAACCGGCCATAGATTCCCACAGCGTCAGCGGAGTGGCGGTCACGACTTGCCGTAACCACCAGCGCCGGATGCCCTTGTTCTTGTAGTGGACGTCTTCGATGCCGTCACGAAATGCGAGGTCGTCGAGCGAGCCGGGCAATCGGACGGCAAGGCGCGGCCGCAAGGGCTTCGTCTCGAGCCGCACCCAGGACCGAGCCCGAGTGACCATTCGAGAGGCAAACGGAGATCGGGGGAGTTGCCGTAGTAGTTGAATTGCACGCTCACGGACCCGCACGGCTGGATCGTCGAGTGCACGCTCGAGGAGCGCGTAGTCGTGTTCACCCAGCCCGACGTCGAGATGGTCGAGGAAGTGCAGCCGGCTTGCCGTGGCCTCGTCGTCCCAAGCGATCTCGAGCTCTTCGCTCGCCAGTTCCGGGTCGACCGTACGTATGTAATCGAACCAGGCCGTACGGTCGTCCGGATCGGGCGAAAGCCACAGCTCGTCCCGGCGTGTTCCGATTCGTCGCAGCTGGGCCCAATCCGGGTTCTGCTCCGCCAGGTACTGCCCGCGTCGACCGGCGAGGCGAAGTAGCGCCTCGCGGTGCTCGGGATACTTCAGCGCGGCTTCCATGAAGAGCGGGACACTGGCCGCGGGCGCGAGGAATCCGCGTTGGTCGGCCATCGCGAACCATTCCGCGAGAGTCCAGGAACGTACTTGCAACAAGGACTGAAGTTGTTCGATCGCGAGGTCGGGAAGCAGCGGTTGAACTGCTGGATCAGTCTTCGATGCGCGCGAGTGACCTGCGTGCGCGTCTGATCGCAGGGAGGTCACCCGCCTACGGTATGGCAGGGGTGCGTCGAGCTGGGTCGCAGGGGTCGGGCGCGTGTCGGCAGATTCTGGAACAGTGGTAACCGGCACCCAGCAGGAGGCGTGAGATGACGGATGGCCGTGAGATGAGAGACGGAACTGACGACGTCTTTGTCGTGGCATCGGTGACCGAACGGCGAACGCTCATCTCCACCCGAGTGAGGGAGTGGTGTGCGGCGGGAACTGTCGAGTCGAACCGGCCGGAGTTGTCCGATGATGTCGCGCTGCTGATTGCCGGGGGGTATGGGGACGAGTCGACGCGATCGATCCTGGCGAACCGGCGCAGTGTCGGACGTTCGTTCCCGGAGATCGGCGGCTTCTCGGAGTTGCGGTATCTCACCGACGAGCTGGCCCGCACCAGACGTCGACTGCTCGCGACTCGCATCGGCCCTGTTCAGGTTGTCCTCGAACGACGGGTGCAGGCGCTCGACAAGCGCGTTCAGTCGATGCGATCGGCGATCGTGCATTCCAATCGTCACTTCGCGAGCAGTGTCCGTGCCATCCGCAAGGACCGGCGCGACGGCCTGCATCTCGACGTCGAGCAACGCGAGGCTCTCTTTGCCGGGCTCACCCGTACACCGGTTCCAGCCAAGCTGCCGGTGGGGCTCGGTGTCGTGGCCAGCAGTGGAAACGCAGCACTCGACAAACTTGCCGCCCAGTTCGGGAAGGTCCAGGGAACCGGTGTCATCGCCGATGCCGGAAGGCGCATCGCGGAAGTCCTCGACGGACTGGTCGATTCAGAACCCGAGGGACGCGCCGGTGAGTACGACGCCTTGCTTTACCTCGCCGGGAATCTGTTCGACCGGATCGAAAGCTCCAGCGCGTGGCATTCCGACCACTTCGTCATTCAACGCAACCAACTCGACCTGGCCGACGAGATCACCCAGATCGCGGTCGACACCGTCGCGCTGCGTTCGATTCTTGCGGAGTTGGACGACGCGGAAACACTGGCACGCGACGAGGGAACCCGAGCCGGAATCGCTTCGCGCAGGGAAGCGCTCGGCGTGGTCTGGGACCAGCTGGTCGAGCGCGTGGCGGCCCTCGCGCGGATCGGTGACCTGGTCGCACGGGCCGAGGATCAGTTGAGTTCGCAGCGCGCGGTTGCGCATGCAGCGAGCCTCGACAGCCGGATCGACGACCTACTTGCGCGCTCCGGCTCACGTGAACTTTCGGCTGCAAACACGCACTACGTCGGGGATCAATTCGACGGTGTGGAAGAGCTGATGTTCGCTCACCGGGCGGCGCTTTACGGGGACATTGCACTGCTGACCTCTGGGAACGAGCGTCGGGCGCCGTAGTCAGGCCGTCGCCGGAGCTGTAAGGTCGGGGGTACTGACCGGCCACACGATCGAAGTAAAGGCCGGGATTTCGCTCAATGCTCGACCCCGATGCCGATCCGGTGATGCGGGCGTACCCGCTCGAGACAGGTCGATCATGGAAGACACCGCAAGCCGCGGCATCAATGCGTTCATTTCCGAAGCTACGCAGCGTGGGGGCAAGGCTGTCCGTCTCACGCACTCACGTCGTAATCCCGTCGAGGTGACGGGCGCTGACGGTGTCAGCCGAATCGTCCGCGTGCGGTCCAAGCTCGACGGTGACTGGCAGGCCAGGCGTCAGGACGAGTCGCTCGAGAGTGACGACACCCGCTCCGAGTTCTGGGTGTTCGTCGACCTGGCAGCAGATCCGCACGAGTTCTACATGTTGCCCTCCAACGAGGTCGCCGACGACATCCGCGCCGAGGTCGACCTGTGGATCATGGACAGCCCCGGACGCAATCGCACCGGCCATCACGCGATTCCGCGTGGGCGCGTCGTGCACGGTCACGATCGTTGGGATGCGCTGGGCTTAGCCGCGGTCAAGGATCCGAGCATTTACGTCGAGACCCCGGTTGCGACCAAGCGTAAGACGTCGCCGGTCGCCGCGAAGAAGCGTCGCGCCAGCGGTGTCGAGGAGATCGAAGTCGTCGACAATCGCCTCGAGATGACAGCCGATTGCCACGGATATCGCTGGGTCGGGCGCTTCGACGAAACCACCGAGGTCGTCGAGATCATGCGTGGACCGATGGAAGGCCGCCGATTCCCAGATCCGACCGCGGCCGCAAATGCTGTCACCGGTCACATCTCAGGCGACACCGAGAGCCATGACGGTTGGTCGTTCTGGACGATCAACAACACGGCCCTCGGCGCTCATCTCAAAACTGCCTGATCTCAGGCTCCGACTGCCGCCGACACCCGTTCGAGAGTGTCCAGTTCGTTCGACGAGAGCACCAGATTCGGGGCGTCCAGTAGCGCCGGGAGCTGCTCGGGCCGGCTGACGCTCGCGATCGGTGCGGTGATGCCCGGTCGAGTCAGCAGCCAGGCCAGCGCGACGGTCGAGATCTCGCTGTCGTGTGCCTGCGCGATTGTCGCCAGTTCCGCGACGACGTCGAGTCCGGCGTCGCTGAAGTATCCGGCGGTCAGTCGTTCGCGGGAGCTGCCTTCGATATCCGCGCGGGTCTTGTATTTTCCGGTCAGGAAGCCGGAAGCGAGAGCGAAGTACGGGAAGACGCTGATGTTGTTGTCGGTGGCGATCTGGGCAAGTTCGGGTTCGTACGACTTGCGGTGAACCAGGTTGTAGTGCGGTTGCAGGGCGATCGGCGCGGCGTAACCGTTCTCTTCGGTGATTCGCAGCCACTCCCGGACGCGATCGGGGCTGTAGTTGGAGATTCCGAGATAGCGAACCTTGCCCGCGACGACCAACGCATTGAAGGCTTCGAGAGTTTCCTCGAGCGGAGTCTGCGGGTCGTCGAAATGCGCGTAGTACAGATCGATGCAGTCCGTCTGCAGGCGCTGCAGCGACGCCTCAGCTGCGGCCGCGATGTTGTCGGCCTTCAGGCCCTTGAAATCGGGATGGCTACCCACCTTGGTGGCGACGACGATGTCGTTCTGCAGTCCCCGATCGGTGATCCATTTCCCGATGATCGTTTCGGATTCCCCACCGGAATTGCCGGGAGCCGACGCCGTGTACGAGTCGGAGGTGTCGATGAAATTTGCACCGGCTTCGGCGAACGAGTCGAGGATCTCGAAGGACGTCTTCTCGTCCGCGGTCCATCCGAAAGGGTTGCCGCCCAAGCTGAGTCGGAAGATGTCGAGATCCGAATTTCCGATGATCGCCACTGTGTGGAACTCCCGTCGATGAAGGTGGTCGCTGCATCCCGCACCGTACCCTCTCACGGCGCTGGCGATGGCGCGCCCTCGCCAGGTTCGCCGAAAAATGTATCGGATCGTGATTGCCGCCGTCAGCGTTGGGTATGGCCTCAAATACTGAATTCTTCGATGGACTGCTGATAGGAGCGTCCGATGATGATTGTGGACGAAGCGACCCGCGTCGTTCGTGGGGTGGCAGACGCAACGACGACGGTGGCCGGAGCCGTCGGCGGTGGAGTGATCGGTGGAGTGACGGGCGGGATACGTGGATCGGCGGAGGGTGTCCGAGACGGAATTCGTGCGGGTAGTTCCTCGACGCCGACGGCGGTTCTCACGATGGCGGCCGTGGGTGCGGCGGGATTGGTGGAATGGCCGGTGCTCTTGGCAGTCGGCGGCACGGCCCTGGTACTCCACGAATGGGATCGCAAGAGCGGTCGGCCGGATCGCCAGGTCAAGGCGGTTGGCCGCACGAGCAAGCCGGAACAGGTAAAGAAGGAATCGAGCGGAAACTCCCACAAGGCGGCCGGCCGGTCACAGGATCGAACTCACAGTTCTTCGCACACTCGATCCACTCACTGATGTTCTCAGCGATGGCCCGGCGTGCGGTGTCGGTGGCAACTTTGCCGCCGCGTCTGGCGTTGTCGGGACTCGCGTTGGTGGGTGGTTCGACGATTCCGCGAACCGCTGTCAGTGACGTGGCGTTGCGGACCGGCACCCTCGCGTTGGCGGGTGTGGGGATGATTCCTGCAGCAGCGGGATCGATATTCGGTGCCCCGCGAATCCCAGGTTCCGCCTATGTCTCGGCGGCCGCGTCGGCGATCAATTATCAACCCTGGGTGCGTCGGCGGATCGAACAGAGCCTTGGCCGTTCGCTCACCGACTTCGCATTGGAGTCGGCGACGTCGTTCGCGGATGTTCTGACCTATGCGCCTGCGTCATTGGGCGTGGATTTCTGGCTGCGGACGATGCTGCTGCGCGAAACTCTGGCGGCGCGAAGCTCTCGGCGTGTGGGGCCACTCGAACCTGGCGGTCGCGGTTCTTCCGTGAGGCCTGAACCGAGTGGCTCAGGTGAGCGTTACGCAGACAGGATCGCAGGGGTTCAGTTGGTGGCCGGGGCTGCACTGGCTACCGTCTCTGCCGGCGGTGACACCGTCGCGACGAGTATCAAGGTTTCGGCGCCGCGGCCGCTTCGGATGTCGCGCGAATCATTCGCTGCTGGTGTGTCATACGGTCTGTGTCGGACGCACCACACCGCCGTTTCGGACTCTGCGGCTCTACGCATGCTCGATCGTATTGACACCGTCCTCGTCGATCCGAGCGTCCTCTTCGACGACTCGCTCCGGGTTTCCGACATACGAGAGGTGGCCGAGTCGGATCGCGTCGCAGTGTGGGAACAAGCCAGGAAAGCTCTGAACGACGGAACTGTCGGAGTGGGAAGGCACCGCATCGGCGGCGCCGAAGTGGTCGTGCGACCCGTGCGAAAAGGTCTGGCGGAAACACTGATAGGCGAAATACGTGCGGCCGGGGTCGCAGCCGTCACGATCGACGACGACGGGCTCGGATCACTGCGAAGTGGATTCGACGAGCTCTATCCGGCGCAATCGACTGCCGAAGCCGGCCTGCGCGAGGCTCTCTCGGCGTTGGTGGCCGAGGGTCGGACAGTTGCGATCGTGTCGAGTAGGGCGATAGCGGGGCAGGCAGTGCTACGCATCGGGATTTCACCACCGAGTGGCGAGCACGTGAGTGCCGACATCCACACCGACTTGGCCGGGGCGTGGCGGGTTGTCCATGCGCTCCCGGCTGCTCGAACAGCGACGAGGCGCGGTGTCGAACTCTCCTCAGGTTCTTCGGCATTGGGTGCCTTGATCATGCTTCCGGGAGTTCGAGGGGCAGGGCCGGGGCCGGTCACGGCTGGTTCGGCCGCGGGACTGTGGACCGGATACACCCTGTCCCGATCTGTGATTCAAGCGCCCGTCCCTGTCGGTACTCCGAGCGATACCTGGCATGAGATGGACGGTGATGCTGTCGTTCGCGAACTATCCGAATCCATCCGACATACACCGCACCGTGCGGAAGCTCGTGTGCGAGCGCCCGCACGGTTCAGGTTGATCCGTGACGGATTGTCGGCGTTGCGAACAGAATTGGCGGATCCACTGACGCCTGTGTTGGCGACCGGCTCCGCTGCCAGTGCAGTCCTCGGTTCACCGGTAGACGCCGTCCTGGTCGGCTCGGTCTTGGTCGGCAATGCCGCGATGTCCGCTGTTCAACGGCTTCATTCGGAGCGGGCGGTGCAGCGGCTCTTGCGGACTCAGGAACCGGTAGCTCGGCGAGTAACCAACGACGGCACGGTCGAGACAGCGGCCGACGCGCTCGAACTCGGTGACGTCGTGGCAATCGAGTCCGGGGACATCGTGCCCGCAGATTGTCGCCTGTTGAGCGTCGAATCACTGGAAGTCGACGAGTCGTCGTTGACGGGAGAGTCCCTGCCCGTCGACAAGCAGACCGACCCGACCCCTGGGATGCCACTGGCCGAGCGACGGTGCATGGCCTACGCAGGGACAACAGTGCTTGCCGGATCCGGTCGTGGCGTGGTCACGGCCATCGGAGCCCGAACGGTGACCAGGCGTGCCGATGTCGGTGTGTCCCGATCCGGACCTGCTGTGGGCCTGACCAACAGACTTCGCGAACTCACGAGGGCGACCCTGCCGGCCAGTATCGGCGGTGGGGCGTTGGTGACAGTCGCGGGTCTGCTTCGTGGTACCGGTCTGCGCCGCGCCGTCACCGGAGGTGTGGCCGTGGCTGTGGCTGCCGTGCCGGAGGGGCTGCCTCTGGTTGCCACTCTGGCTCAGCAGGCCGCAGCGCGAAGGCTCACTGCAGCAGGAGTGTTGGTTCGTGCGCCACGATCGATAGAAGCGCTCGGTCGTGTCGACGTGGTCTGCTTCGACAAGACCGGAACCCTCAGCGAGAACAAGCTACGGGTGGCCGCGGTCGAACGCGTCGACGGCTGGGACGAAAGCGAGATTCTGGAAGTTGCGGCGCGCAGTGCCCTGGGAAGTCGCGACGATCGCGTGTTTCATTCGACGGATGCCGCCGTCGTCGATGCAGCCCAGCAAGCTCTGGACGACGCTTTGGTTTTCGGTGACGTCGAGGCGAACAACCTCGTTCCGTTCAGGTCGGGGCGGCCGTACTCGGCAGCTTTGCTCGGCAGGCGGATCGCACTCAAAGGTTCGCCGGAATTCGTGACCGAAGCAGGACGAGATCCGAATGCTGTGTCGGCGAAGCACGTTCAAAGCATGGCCGGACGCGGACTGCGGGTGGTTGCCGTCGCCCAGCGCGAGTTGTCGGAACACGACGCGCGACGCGCAGGCGAAGACTCGCAATTTCTCGAACAGTGTTGCTCCGAGGGGCTGGAAGCGGTCGGCCTTCTCGGACTCTCGGACACGCTCAGACCCGAAGCAACGCAACTTGTTCGAGAACTTCGAGGCGACGGACGGCAAGTGCGCGTGCTGACCGGGGATCATCCGACAACAGCGGCCGCGGTCGCCACCGAACTGGGGTTGGACGTCGCACGCGAGGATGTTGTCACCGGTCCTGACTGGGAGAACTTCTCTCGCGCCGAAAGACGGGATGCGGTCCGCGGCAGCAGCGTCTTTGCGCGCGTGACACCCGAGCAGAAGGTCGAGATCGTGCAAGCGTTGGAGACCGACGGGCGGGTGTGCGCCATGGTCGGTGACGGCGCGAACGATGCTGCGGCGATCCGAGTTTCCAGCGTGGGAATCGGGGTGGCGTCGACCGACAGTGATCCGGCGCGCGGCGCCGCAGACATCGTGCTCCTCGACGGCCGTGTCGGCGGACTGACCGACGCATTGGATGAGGGCAGTCAATTGTGGCGGCGGGTCAGATCAGCGGTAGGGGTTTTGCTCGGAGGCAACGCGGGTGAAGTCGCATTCGCGCTGATCGGTTCTGCGTTGTCCGGCGAATCACCGCTCAACGCAAGGCAGTTGCTACTGGTCAATCTGATGACGGACGCCTTGCCCGCTGCCGCGCTTGCGGTGAGCACCCCGTCCGAGAACGGATCCGAGAAGTCCGAACAGATGGACGCTCATGCGTTGTGGCAGACGATCGCTGTCCGCGGCGGTGCCACGGCAATCGGTGCGCTGGCAGCGTGGCTTCTGGCCCGGGCGAGCGGTAGGAGGCGGCGAGCGTCGACGGTGGCGTTGGTTGCCCTGGTGGGCACCCAACTGGGGCAGACGCTGCTCGAATCACGCAGTCCGCTGGTGGTCGCAACCGTTGCCGGATCCGCTGCGGCGCTGGCGACGCTCGTCAGCACACCCGTGGTGAGCCAATTTCTCGGTTGCACGCCGCTTGGTCCCATCGCCTGGGGCCAAGCGGTGGGCTGCGCGTCGGCGGCGACGCTGCTCGCGGCGCTGGCCCCGCGGGCGTTGGAGCGGATTGCCGCAACTGAGGAGAACGCGAACGGTCAGTCGACGATTCGCAAGATCCCGACGCGAACGAGCACTGCGTACACCTCCCGAACCGGGGGAGTCAGCGCCCGCGACAGCGTGGAAATCAGCGACGTGGAAATCAAAGAAGCGGAAACCGGTGAATCGGACACGCTTGTGAGCGTCGCTGCTGGAAGTGACACGTCGCCGAACTCCCGGGCGACCCGAGATGAATCCTGAGGAATCGTGACATGTCCCAGAACACCGTCGACCACACGAACCCCGTCGATCACCGCGCGGTAGTCGAATCCGTCCGTTCGGCACGGAGCTTCGAGTTGGAGCTACCGATCGTCGGTGCCATCCCTGTTCCGAGACCCGAGCAGATCGCCTACTTTGCGGTGATGGGACTGATGGTCGCCTTCGAGATCATCGAGTGGCCCGTGGCAGTCACCATTGCAGCGGGGCATCTGCTCGCAACAGAGCAGCACAATCACGTCCTCGAAGAGATCGGAGAGGCGCTCGAGGGGGTCTGACGCAGGCGCTGCCTGGACACAAATCGAGGCCTGGACACAAATCGAGCGGCCCCGCATTTCGCGGGACCGCTCGACGTGCGGAGAAACTTACTGCGCGAGTGCGCGCTTCATGCCGCGTTCGACTGCTGCGATGATCTGCGGACGCAGTTCTGCGGCAGGGACGATCTCATCCACCGAGCCGACCTCTCGGGCCCGCTGGATGTTGTGGATCGCTTCGAATTCGGATGCCACTTCGCCGAGCTTGTCGGAGCGGACGGCGATGCGCTGAGCGTTCAGTTCTACGCGCAGATGTGCTTTCTCCGTGTCATCCTTGGCTGCTGCCAAGTCTGCCTCCAGTTGCTGCACCTTCGGGTCGTTGTTGGTGCGGGTGTTCACCTCACGGGTGAAGACCACTGCGGCGGCGGGGGCGCCGCCGAGTACCGACGCGAACGAGCCTTCGACAGCAAGAACTTCCATGTTGTCGTTGAGCGCACCGGAGAACACGACGAACGCGCCGCCGTGGTAGCGGGAGACGACGCAGAACACGATCGGTCCGTCGAAGTTGACGATGGCGCGGCCGATCTCGGCGCCGTACTCGAGCTGGATGTTGCGCAGCGACTCCGGGGAACCGTCGAAGCCGGACAGGTTGGCCAGCACCACGATCGGACGGTTGCCGCTCGCAGCATTGATCGCGCGGGCAGTCTTCTTCGACGAGTTCGGGAACAGCGTTCCCGACGTCCAGGTGTCGGGACCGTCGGCGGGGAAGTGCCCCTTACGTGGGATCGCGCGGGATTCGATGCCCACCACTGTGACCGGATGTCCGGCGAGGTGCGCGTCCAGAACGACCGAGGTGTCGGCGCCGGCCATGTCGGCCCAACGCTCGAGAACAGAGTGGTCCTGGTCGACCACCGAACGCATTACGGTGCGAATGTCGAAGGGCTTCTTGCGATCCGGGTTCTTCGCCGAGGAGAAGATGTCGCCGACCGTCTCGAAGTCGCTCGACGGGTGGGTGTGCGGGAAGCTACGCACGTCGCGATCGACAGGGTCCGTCGTCGCTGCGCGGCGCGGGAACCGTTCGCCGGGAGCGAGGTACGAGTGTGCGTAGTGACGGAACAGGATCTCGCACGCCGCAGTGAGGTCGGGGGCCCAATACTGTGCCTGGCCGTTGGGGCCCATGACGCGGTCGTAACCACCGATACCGAAGTTGTCCTCGGCCGACACACCACCGGAGTAGTCGAGAGACTGCTTGCCGGTCAGCACCATCGCGCTGTCCGGGGTCATCACCAGAATGCCCTTGGTGTGCATCAACATGGTGGCTTCGGCGTTCCAGTAGGGCTGAGCGCCGACGTTGATGCCCGTGACGACGATGTTGATCTCGCCGCCGTTCTGGGTGAAGGTGATGATTCGGCGCAGGCCGCGGGAGACCCAGTCCATGTTCTCGGTGCCGCTCTCCATCGAGATGGTGGCACCGGAGGACAGTGCGAACCACTCGACCGGAGCGTTCAACTTCTCGGCCAGGTCGATGGCAGCGACGACGCGTGAGCATTCGGCCTCGGCGACGGTACCGAGCGCCTTGGTGGGGTCACCGAATAGCGCGACACGGGTCATTCCCTCGGGATAGCGCGGCGTCGGCGTGTTCACGAGGCCGACGACGATGCCGGCCTTGTTGAGACCGTACGGACGCTCGACAGGTGACAGGACGCCCGCTTCGTCGAAGTCGTGCTCGACGAAGGTGCCCTTGGTGCCGGTCAGGAGTGGAATCAGCTCGTACGGGTACACAGTTCCGCGTGCCCGCGAACTCTGGACCTTCTGGGCGTACGCGTCGAGGGGGAGCAGCGGTTCAGTGGGAGGTGTGGTCTTGTTGATGACCACACCGGCACCCGCGCGGTAGGAGAATCGCAGCGCAACTTCCTTGGGCGCGCCGCCCTTTCGGTCCTTCAGCCGAGTGATGAGCGTGATCTCTTCGAGCCCGGCGCCGACGGTCAGTCGGGCTGCGTTCTGAGCGATCACCGAGAAGCGCTCGCTGGGAACGTCGGCGACCGGCCACACGTAGAGCACGACGCGGTTGGCTGCGAGTCGACGCTTGTCGCCGCGCTGGGACTGCGCCCGACGGATACCGTCGAGGCAGGCAGCGAGCGTGCGCTCGATGGCCGGGAGTGCAACCATCTGACCTTCGTCGTCGAGTTGCGGTGTCACGTCGCGGATTTCGGCCAGAGCGATCAGGCGCTCGTCCTTCGGATTCTCCTTGGCCGAGAGGTGGAACAGGTAGGTGTTCTCCGGAGCCGGGAGGCGCTTTCCGTTGAAGTTCTTCAGGCGCCACATGTCCAGACGCTGACCCGTGAGCGGATGCATGTCGCGGATGATGTGGTCCTCGACCAGTTCGCCGTCGACGGGGCGGAAGGTGACCCACCGGACCGGATCCCCGTTCGGGTTGCAGATGATCACCGTCGCGCGGCGAGACCGTGTGATCGTCTCGTTGCGCGAGAGTTCGGTGCGCAGCGTCTCGACGAGCGCGTCGCCGTCGGCGGGCTGATCAGGCCAGTCGAGGTAGATGTCGACTACCAGCCCGCGACCGGATGGAGCATCCTGCGCGATCGTGGCGACATCGTCGAGAGCCGTACCGAGAGCGTCGAATTCGGCCACCGTCGAGACCAGATGCAGCCCGTCGCCCTTGAGGTCGAAGTTACCGGTTACGAAACGGCGGTCGACGTGCTCGAAAACGCGGACGTCTTCGAACGAGTGAATCTTGTAGTAGCGACGCGTGATGACCTCGAGCAGAGGGCCGCCATCGCGGTTGCCGAGGCCGATCTTTCGACCCAACAGGTCCAGTAGCGGTTCGGGAGTGGCGACGAGATTGGCGATTCGCTCGTCGAAATCTGCAGCGTCCGGCTGCTCTTCGAGGTAGGCGAGGTTGCCGCGTACTCCGTCGTAGACGTCTTCGCGAACTTTGCGGATGCGCGGCTCGTCGAAGAACCGGAAGCGAAGGTTGCGGGCGACGTCGCCGATGACGGGGTAGCGGACCTGCGTCGCGACGATGAGTCGATCGAGAACCTCGTTGAGCTCCTGCGCCGAGCAACCGGGAGCCTTGTCGCCGACGAGCCAGCCTTCGAGAAGTGCTGCAATGACCGGGATCTGGGCTTCCATGCGCTGCAGAGCCAGGAAGAGTCGGTACACCGCTTCCTCGACGGCCTGGCGATCTTCCAGATCGGTGACGTCGTAGTGGCGAAGTGCCCGTTCGAGTCTCGTGCGGAACGACGCCGGCAAACCTTCGCGCTCGGAGTCGAGTGAGTGCAGGAAGGTGTGGAAGTGCTCGCGGGGGCTGTGGACGGACTCGTCCTTCGCGGACTCGCCCGAGGTGGGCTTGTTGCGCGAGAGTTCGCAGATGTCGGCGAAGGTGGTCAGCACAGCCAGTTCTGCCTGGACCAGTTCGCGGTCCTCGGATTCGAGTGCGCTGCGAAGTGCGTCGTATTCGGCCAGAACAGCGTTTGCGTGCTTGCCGCTGACGTCGTAGCCACTGATCATCGCGGTCAGTGCTTCCAGCTGTGCCAATGCATCTGCGCGGGTATCGGACCCGGAAGTTGCTGCGGGAAGATCGAATTGGACTCGCGGAGCCTTCTCCGTGACAGCTTCCTCACTGACCTGGTCGACGCGCAGGAGCGGTGCGCCGGCATCGACCTGGGAGTTGACGGTAGCGAGAACCTCACGCACTTTGCCCGCATACGGAGCGCGAACCGCGGTCTCCATCTTCATGGATTCGAGCACGACCAGAGTGGATCCGGCTTCGACGTCGTCGCCGACCGCGACCGGTACTGCTACCACTACGGCGGGAGCCGGCGCGCGGACTACGCCGGCGTCGTCCTGGCTGATCTGGTGGCTGATGCCGTCGACCTCGACGAGATAGCGAGCCGGGCTCACGACGGAAACGACGTGGAAGCGGCGATCACCGATCACCAGCCGTGACTCGAAGTCACCGAGACGATCGACGTCGACCTCGATGTCGCCGGCGTCTCCGTCGACGCGGTAGCGGTGCGGGCCGATACGCCCGACGGTCAGTTTGTATGCCTGACCTTGGTAGTTGAGCTCGACGGTACGGCCGATCGCGTGGTTGGCGCGGGGACGGCCGCCGCGTGCCGAGGCGAGGAAGGCCGCACGCTCGAGGGACTCCTCGGCGTCGTAAGCATCGATGGCGGTGGCGATCAGTGCGACGTCCGCGCGACGAGTGGTGCCGGTCAGGGCGCCTGTGCGGTCGAGCCAGCCGGTATCCGCGGATGCCGAGATGACCTCGTCGCGATCGAGTAGATCGAGGAGGAACGACTTGGTGGTAGTGCCGCCGTCGAGTACGACAGTGGTTTCACGAAGGGCAGTGCGCAGACGCGCAAGTGCCTCGGAGCGGTTGCGGCCCCACGCGATGACCTTCGCGACCATCGAGTCGTAGTCGGGCGGAATGACGTCCCCGGCAGCGATGCCGGTGTCGACCCGGATGCCGGAGCCGAGCGGGAACTTGAGGAGCTGAACGGTGCCGGGTGCCGGCGCGAAATCGTTGTCGGCGTCTTCGGCGTTGAGGCGGGCTTCGACGGCGTGGCCGAATGCGGGCGGGCAGTCACCGACCAATTCGTCACCACTGGCGACCAGGATCTGCAGTTTGACGAGGTCGATTCCGGTGGTGACCTCGGTGATCGGGTGCTCGACCTGCAGGCGGGTGTTGACCTCGAGGAACGTGAAGAGCTTGTTTCCGGGCTGGTAGAGGTATTCGACCGTGCCTGCGCCCTGGTATCCGGCTGCCTTGACCAGTTCGGCGGACACCTTCTTGAGGTGGTCCGACTGTTCTTCGGTCAGGACGGGGGAGGCGGATTCTTCGATGACCTTCTGGTTGCGACGCTGAATCGAGCAGTCGCGAACGCCCGGAGCCCAGACATTGCCGTGGTTGTCGGCGATGACCTGTACCTCGACGTGGCGTGCATCGGTGACAAGGCGTTCGAGGAAGACGACGGGGTCGCCGAAGGACCGCTCTGCTTCGCCCTGCGTGCGCTCGAGTGCAACTTCGAGTTCGTCTTCGGCCCAGACCTTGCGGATACCGCGTCCGCCGCCGCCGCTTCGGGCCTTGATGATCAGGGGATATCCGATGGACTGAGCATGACGACGAGCGTCGGCGCGCGTTTCGACCGGTCCGCCGCTCCACGGGGCGACCGGTACGCCGACCTTCTCGGCCAGGATCTTGGCGGCAACCTTGTCGCCGAGCAGGCGCATCGCGTCGGCGCTCGGGCCGATGAACGTGATGCCCAGTTTCGCGACGATCTCCGCGAAGGCGGGATCCTCGGCCACGAAGCCCCAGCCGACCCAGACTGCGTCGGCCTTGGCTGCGAGCAGTGCTCGCTCGAGTTCGGCGTAGTCGAGGTACGGGCTACCGGTGCCGGTGCTGCGCAGGGTCACGCCCTCATCGGCCTGGCGGACGAACATGGCGCGGCGCTCGGCCTCGGTGTGCAGCGCAATGACGCGAATGCCGTAGTCGTGTTCGGCGTTCAGTTCGCGTACAGCCCTGATCAGCCGGACCGCGGCCTCACCTCGATTGACCACTGCGATTCGTTTGAACATTGTCACTGCCACCGTCCTTGATGAGATTCTTCGTCACGTACGTTGCGATATGAGCCGACCGTGTCCCACGTACCCGGATTCCCCGGTTCGTGAACTACGCCGCGATGCGCTGTGTTTCCCCCGGTTGCGCGTCGGCAAGTGATTGCCCTTCCGGTTCGTCGAGTCCCCTGCGCTGAAGCACTGTGTGCACCGAAGCGCTGTGTGCGCTGAGGCACTGTGTGCCTTGTGCGCCACCCTGCAGGCGTGGACTCAGAACCGCTCCAATCACGAATCAGCAACATATTGTGTCTGCTTCCAGGGAATCCCTGGTTTATCTAAGAATGCAGTATGTCGACGCTCATGTCACCTGGGCGAATTGAAGAATATTAGTCAACGTGAACCACGGTTACACATATGGCGTTAAATCATTGCGGTGCAATCGAATTCGGACTTGTGACACGGATCACGATGGTAATGAAATCGGCAAGAAAGTGAATACTCACTGGTAACAAAATCGCATATTCGGAGAATTCTCTGGGTTGCTCGATTATTACTGATCGGTACTACTGGCGAGTATTTTTTATGTCCGGTCGGACCGTATTCGAGAAATCGCCTTCGATGGTTGCGATGTGCTTTGCGATCGCGTCGAGTCCTGAGGGAGGGAGGTGCAATCCGTTGCCGAGAGCAAGTGAAGTCCGCTTGAAGTGCTCCACGAGTGGTTCGTATTTCGTGACCAGTCTCAGCCTGTCGGTCTCGCTCAGGTACTTCACGCTTCCCGCGTTGTCGACGAAGTCACTGAACTTCACGAGGAACACTGCGGGATCCGCTATCGCGCGGATGACGTGATCCTGATATCCGGCGGTGGTGTTGTCGCATGGGTAGTCGATTGGATTGGTCACTGCCTCAACAAGTTCGGAGATTCTGTGGCCGAAGCGCGAGGCGATGAGTGTTGACGCACGTTCCTGTGCTTCGGATGCGGACATGTCGTCTGCAGTCTGGCCACCGAGGAGCGCGATGACGGCGTGTGGTCGGTCTTCGACCGTGTCGTGAAGCGCGGTTGCGCTCAGGATCTCGACATCGGAGCACCCGTACCGAAGCAGCCGCAATACATTTCGTAGGGGATGAACGATGTAGGGATCCTCGTCGGACTTGATCCCGTTCTTTCTGAACTGATCGAGGTGCGCAAGGGTAGCGACCTCCATGGCGAGCCGTAGGGTTTCACCCGAGATCGCCAGCTCGTCGACGGCGCTCTCGATGGCGAAGACCAGCGTTGCAGCGTCCATCTCCTTCAGGGGCAACTGGTCGAATGCGGACCTGATCGGGTCGGAGTTGCTCATGCCAAATAGCCTTCCGGTTGGTGAGGCGTCGCGACGAATGTCCTGGTGCAGATCTGCAATCGAGCCCTGATTGACGCCGGAAATACAGGTCGAGGTCAGAATCATCTTGATTCTATCCGGCGACTACGACAGCAAGTGTTCCTAGCGTTGTCATCGAGGTGGGCGGGGAGGTTCGTTCGCCTCCATCACAGGCAAATAGGGCAGGAAGAGGTTCGATGACCACGGAGGCGACCCTGGCGTCGTTTGTCGAGACAGTTGACACGGATGTCGACACCCATCCGCTGGACGATCCTGTGCGACAAGGACTTCGCGGACATCATGCGCAATTCGCTCGCTGGGCAGGGAGAGTTGCGCGGTACGACCCGACGGTCGCGCCGTTTGTCGGTCATCCGCCCGAGTTGGACGCCGAGGACTGGGAGAACCTACTCACACTCGTAGGTCCTGGCGGCACAGTAGGTTTACGAGGATTTGATCACCGCCCGCCGGAAGGGTGGCGCGTTGTGGATCAGTTCGGCTCGGTGCAGATGGACGGATCCGCACTCGAAGTCTCCGTTGATCCGTCGGTCGAACTTCTCGGAACGGGCGACGTTCCCGAAATTCTGGCATTGATCGAGCGCACCAAGCCAGGACCGTTTCTTCCTCGTACCGTCGAGATGGGCAGTTACTACGGCATTCGCGTCGACGGAAGACTTGTTGCCATGGCGGGGGAGCGGTTGCACCCTCCGGGATGGACGGAAATCAGTGCGGTGTGCACTGACAGCGACTTTCGGGGTCGAGGCCTGGGTACGACGCTGATCCGTGCCGTCGCTGCCGGGATTCGCGAGCGCGGCGAGCTGCCATTTCTCCATGCAGTGCAATCGAATACGAATGCGATCAGACTCTACGAATCACTGGGGTTCGTTCTCCGGAAGAGATCCAGGTTGACTGCGGTGCAGGCGCCTGCCTGATCGAATTCTCGCCGACGCCTGTGTTTCGGGCGCTCGGCCACTAGTCTGAACAAATGACAGTCGATCAGGCGTTGGACAGTGATTTCCTCACTCTTGCCGATCCGTACCGCCGCGAGTTGCTGGCGCACTGCTATCGCATGATGGGGTCGATTCACGACGCCGAAGACCAGGTCCAGGAGACGTTCATCCGGGCTTGGCGCGGGTTTGACGGTTACAAGGGCCAGTCATCTCTCAGGACCTGGCTCTACCGCATCGCGACGAATACCTGCCTGACCGCGCTGGAGGGGAGATCGAGGCGTCCCCTCCCGACCGGCCTCGGCGCACCTAGTTCGGACCCGGCCGACGATTTGATCGAGCGCAACGAGATTGCCTGGTTGGAACCGATTGCCGATTCTGCGTTGGGCGACGTCAATGATCCGGCCGTCATGGTCGTCAATCGCGATTCGGTCAGGCTCGCCCTTGTTGCCGCTTTGCAGCACTTGTCCGCGCGCCAACGTGCGGTTCTGGTTCTACGTGACGTTCTCCAGTGGAAGGCGTCGGAAGTTGCGGAGGCGCTGGACACCACAACCACTGCGGTAAACAGCCTGCTGCAGCGGGCTCGCGCGCAGATCAATCACATCGGACCCACCGAGGACGATCTCGTGGAACCGACTACCGAGGCTGCCCGGAAGTTGCTTCGCGACTACGTGCACAGCTTCGAGAGCTACGACGTCGAGGCCATCGTCGAACTGTTCACGCGCGAAGCCATCTGGGAGATGCCTCCGTTCGAGGGTTGGTACCAGGGCCCCGAGGCAATCGGGCAACTCATCGGAACCAAATGCCCGGCCGACGGACCAGGAGCGATGCGCCTACTTCCGACCGCTGCGAACGGACAGCCGGCGTTCGGCCTCTACATGCGCGAGCCCGATGGTGTTCACCGCGCTTTCCAGTTGCACGTTCTCGATGTCACCGAGTCCGGGATCTCGCACGTGACGTGTTTCTTCGATCTGAGTCTGTTCGCACGGTTCGGATTGCCTGCCGAGCTGTAGGGGCCCTGCCGAGTTGTAGGGGCAAGGAGTTGCGCGAGCCCTCCGGTATGGAGGGACCCGCGCGACTGCTCGTTACTGCTGTTGCTGTGCGTTACTGCTGGGGAACAGTCGCAGCCGGGTCCATCCACATGACCTCCCAGACGTGATTGTCGAGGTCGCGGAATGCGCGTCCGTACATGAAGCCGTGATCCTGGGGCTCCATCCACTTGCTGCCGCCGGCAGCAATCGCCGCGTCGACGAAGGTGTCGACTTCCTCCCTGCTGTCGGCCGACACACACATCAGTGCTTCACGAGCTTTCGACGTGTCGCAGATGTCGTCGGCGATGAAGTCCCCGAAACGCGGTTCGTTCAGGAACATGACGGTGGCGGAATCGCTGACGATCATCGAGACAGTGTTCTCGTCACTGAACATGTCGTTGAACTCGAAGCCGAGGCCACTGAAGAATGCACGGGTAGCGACGACGTCCTTGACAGGCATGTTGACGAAGAGAAGACGAGACATTGGGTGCTCCTTGAACTCGGTTGACTGATTACTGAACGCTTCGGTTCCTGTTGGTTCCTGCTCATACAGACCGCAGTGGGCGCAGAAAGTCATCGCGAGAAGTAAAAATTCGAGAAAAGTATCGCCTGTTAACCGGCGTCAGTGCTCTGACCTGGCGATTTGGTGTTGTGTTGATCTTCGCGTAACTTTGTCCAGGTCAGAGCGACACGGACACCGACTCCCACCTGCGAGGGTGAGGGACACGAGGTTGTACGAAGTGCCTGGCGAACACAATCCAGTTTTTCTTCACGGGGTTCCGGTTTGCGCCGGTGACTTGGTTGGGATAGGCTGGAAAAGTTGCCCCGGAGCGGCGGCCGTAGGGTCGTGGTGATGGTGTGTGCGTGTTCTTTGAGAACTCAACAGTGTGTCGATGAATGTCAGTGCCAAATATTTTTTGGTACTTCACATCCGCGAATGATCAACCGCCCCTTGGGGTTTGGTTGATTTGTGTGTGGTGTGAGTATTTTTCGTCGGTGATTGTTCATTCTTCCGTCTGAATGGTTGCCGACACATTTTTTGCTAGTTGAGTTTTTTTGCTAGTGATTTGACTCTTTTTGTCTATGACTGATTAGCCGGCCTTCGGGTTGGTGATATCTAGAGTCTTCAACGGAGAGTTTGATCCTGGCTCAGGACGAACGCTGGCGGCGTGCTTAACACATGCAAGTCGAG